>JBMNTT010000020.1:0-47105 GCA_050945875.1 Christensenellales bacterium | reverse complement strand
CGATCAGCTCCTCCCGGCTCATCTTGAGCATGGCCGTGGCCGCGGGGTTGGCCTCCTGGATGATCAGCGCCTCGTCGAGGATAAAGATGTACGAGGGGGTGTTCTGCAGCACGATGTTGCTCATGGATTCGGCCTTCTGCCGCATGTAGGGCAGGCACATCTGGGCGTCGGCCTTGCCCTGGAAGACCGCGACGGCCTTCTCCCGGCAGGAGGGATAGCCGCAGCCGCCGCAGTTGAGCTCGTCCTCGGGCCGGGTCTTGCCGATGGAGGCCAGAATCTCTTTGATCTGCGCCTCGGTGGGCATGCGCTTGACCGGGCTCAGGTCGTGGTAGCGCTTGCGGATGTCGGCCTGGGTCTCATCGGACAGGTAGCAGCCCGCCTGGTCGGTGGCGGCGATGCTGGCCCCCAGGAGCTCCTTGGAGGTGAAGAAATTGGCCGCGGACAGGCTGGGCCCGCCGATGCACGCGCCCTCGCAGGCGTTAAGCTCCAGGAAGAAGCCCTCCATCTCCCCGCTGCGCATGGCCTCCAGCGCCCGCATGCAGCGGTCCATGCCGTCGGCGGCGACGGATTTGTAGGTGGCGCGCACATCCGCGTCGATGGTCTTGAGGATGCCGCCGGGCTCGGGGTAGAACCGGGCGACCGGCTTGCGCAGGCCGCGCTGGTCGGGGTTCTCCGCCCCGAAGCGCACGCCCTTTAGGGCCATCCACTGCTCCAGCTCCTCGAAGGAGAGCGCCACGGACACCAAGCCCTCGTTGGCGGGGTCCTCCACGTCGTGCTTTTTGGAGATGCAGGGGCCGACAAAGACCACCTTGATGCGCGGCCCGTAGACCTGCTTCATGGTCTTGGCGTGGGCCAGCAGGGGCGAGGCCACCGGGGCCAGGTAGGGCACCAGCTCGGGGTAGTACTTCTCCACCAGCAGCACCACCGTCGGGCAGGCGGTGGTGATGATGTTCTTCATCTCGTGCTGGCGCATGAGCCGCTCATACTCCTCGCTGACCCGGGCCGCGCCCACGGCGGTCTCCTCCACCTGGGTGACGCCCAGGGCCTTGAGCGCGGCGCTCATCTGGGCGAGGGACACCCCCTTGAAGTAGGAGGGGTAGGACGGGGCCAGGGAGACGTAGACCTTGTTGCCCCGGTCGATCAGCTCCTGCACCTTGTCGACCTGGCTGCGGATCTGCTTGGCGTGCTGGGGGCAGACCTGCAGGCAGTGGCCGCACAGCACGCACTCGTCCCCGACGATCTGGGCCTGCTCGCCGTTGAAGGAGATGGACTTGACCGGGCACTCCCGGATGCACTTGTAGCAGTTTCTGCAGTTGGCTTCCATCAGCTGGATGATGCTCATTTTAACCGCCCCTCGATCTCTTTTTCAAACACGCTGTTGACGTTGGCTGGGGTGACGTTGTGGACCTTCTCCCCGTCGATGGTCAGACAGACGCCGTTGGGGCAATCGCCCACGCAGAAGCTGGCCTTGAGCTCCACCCGGTCCTCCAGGTGGTTCTTGGCGATGAGTTCCTGCAGGGTCTTGATGATAAAGGGGGAACCCTTGATGTGGCAGGAGCTGCCCACACAGATTTGGACCTCGACCATGTCCCATACCTCCCGTTTGTTTAGATGCGGGACCGCCCGATGGGCGGCCCCGCGCGAGGGCCCGCCGCCTTTAGGCGGTCTTGCCCTGGATGTACCGATCGATGGAGGCGGCCGCCTCCTTGCCCGCGCCCATGGCCAGGATGACCGTGGCCGCGCCGGTGGCGATGTCCCCGCCGGCATAGATGCCCTCCCGGGAGGTGGCGGCCTTATCGTTGACCTGGATGCAGCCCCACCGGTTGACCTCGAGCCCCGGGGTGGTCATGCGGATCAGGGGGTTGGGCGTGGTGCCGATGGCCACGATGACCAGGTCGCAGTCGATGTCAAACTCGCTGCCCTCAACGGGCACCGGGCGGCGGCGGCCCGAGGCGTCGGGCTCGCCCAGGGCCATGCGGACGCAGCGCATCTGACGCACCCGGCCCTGCTCGTCGCCGACCAGCTCCACCGGCGCGGTCAGCAGCTCGAAGGCGATGCCCTCCTGCTTGGCGTGGTGGACCTCCTCCTGGCGGGCGGGCAGCTCCTGCTCGCCGCGGCGGTAGGCGATGGTGACCTGCTCGGCGCCCATACGCTTGGCGCAGCGCGCCGCGTCCATGGCGACGTTGCCGCCGCCCACCACCACCACCCGCTTGGCGGGCATGACCGGGGTGGCGCTGCCGGGCTGGTAGGCCTTCATCAAATTGATGCGGGTCAGGTACTCGTTGGCCGAGTACACGCCGGTCAGCCCCTCGCCGGGGATCTTCATGAAGGTGGGCAGGCCCGCGCCGGTGCCCACGAACACCGCCTCATAGCCCTGCTCAAACAACTCGTCGATGTCCAGCACCCGGCCGATGACCATGTCCAGCTCCACCGACACGCCCAGGGCCTTGAGGTTATCCACCTCGGCCTGGACGATGGCCTTGGGCAGGCGGAACTCGGGGATGCCGTAGGAGAGCACGCCGCCGGCGGTGTGGAAGGCCTCAAAGATCGTGACCTTATAGCCCATCTTGGCCAGCTCGCCCGCGCAGGTCAGCCCCGCCGGGCCGCTGCCCACCACCGCCACCTTGTGGCCGTTGGGCTGGGGGGCCTGGGCCCCGCCGATGTGGTTCTGCCGGGCCCAGTCGGCCACGAAGCGCTCCAGTCGGCCGATGGCCACGGGCTCGCCCTTGACGCCCCGCACGCACTTGGCCTCGCACTGACTCTCCTGGGGGCACACCCGGCCGCACACCGCGGGCAGGGCGTTGGCCGCCGAGAGGATCGCGTAGGCCGCGGGCAGGTCGCCCTTGCGAACCTCGGCGATGAACTCGGGGATGGGCACCCCCACCGGGCAGCCCGACACGCAGGGGCGGTGCTTGCAGTTCAGGCAGCGCTCGGCCTCCTGCTGGGCCTGCTCCAGGGTATAGCCCAGGGCCACCTCCTCAAAATTATGGTTGCGCACGTCCGGGGCCTGCTCGGCCATGGGCGTCTTTTTCGGATCCATATTTGGCATTATTGATTCAACCCCAATCTGCAGTTGTGTTCGCGCACCTTGCCGGCCTCAAAGCTCTTGTAGGCGGCGTTGCGCTGGATGGCCTCGTCGAAATCCACCTCGTGTCCGTCAAAATCCGGCCCGTCCACGCAGGCGAACTTGATCTTCCCGCCCACGGTGACCCGGCAGCCGCCGCACATGCCCGTGCCGTCGACCATGATCGAGTTCATGCTGACGATGGTTTTCACGCCGAACTCCGCCGTCAGCCGGGAGACAAATTTCATCATCGGCAGCGGGCCGATGGCAAAGACGCAGTCGTACTTCACGCCGCTTTCGATCAGCTCGCGCAGCTGGTCGGTTACGAAGCCCTTGCGGCCGTAAGAGCCGTCGTCGGTGCACAGATAGAGCTCGCTGCTGGCCGCCTTCATCTCGTCCTTGAGGATGATCAGCCCCTCGGTGCGAAAGCCCGCGATCATGTCCACCTGGGCGCCCATCTCGTGCAGGGCCTTGGCGATGGGGTAGGCGATGGCGCAGCCCAGGCCGCCGCCCACCACCGCCGCGCGCCGGATGCCCGCAAGCTCCGTGGGCTTGCCCAAGGGGCCGACGAAATCCGCCAGGCAGTCGCCCTCGCGCATCTCGTCCAGGGCCAGGGTGGTGGCCCCGACCTTCTGAAAGATCACCGTCACCGTGCCGGCCGCCGCGTCGTGGTCGGCGATGGTCAGGGGGATGCGCTCGCCCGCCGCGTCGGTGCGCAGGATGATGAACTGCCCGGCCTTGGCCTTCCTGGCGATCAGCGGGGCGTAGATGTCCATGCGGGTGACCTCGTCGTTGAGGGGCTGGCGCAGCAGAATCTGGAAGCGCCCCGGCTCGGCCCCGCCGAGCACCTGCTCGCGGAAGAAGGCCTCCACGCCGTCCACCGGCACGCCGTGCACCTGCCCGTCCAGCTCCACCGACACCCCCTGCTCGGAACAATGCCCCAGGCAAAAGCTGGCCTTGACCGTCACGCGGTCCGCCAGGCGATATTCTTTGACCAATTGTTGCAGACGGTCCAGCACCTCGTAGCTGCCCTTGAGATGACAGGCGCTGCCGATACATACCTTCATAACCATCCGTTTGTCCACCTTTCAGGATTCTCCTCGGTCCGGGGCCACAGGCCCCCTGTTTATTAAACCATATCCGCGGCCGCTTTGCACCCCATCCGGGGGCAAAACCTCGGATTTTCCGTCGGCTCGGCGGGCCCCTGCCCGTGCGCGGCGCGCCCCGTCTCGATCCCATCGCGCAACGGCCGCGCCTCGGTCCCATCGCGTAACGGCCGCGCCTCGGTCCCATCGCGCAACGGCCGCGTCTCGGTCCCATCGCGCAACGGCCGCGTCTCGGTCCCATCGTGCAACGGCCGCGTCCCGATCCCATCGGTAACCGACCGGGCGACCCGGCGCTTTCCCGTATCGCGCGCGCAAACGCCGCGGGCGCCTTGTTAATTTTTTATCAACCCGCATCCCCATTATAGGCGCAAACGCCGCCAACCTCAACCACTATTTTGTGCCAAATCCGGCTGCCGAATGCATCCCGTATTTACAATGCCCGGTTCGCAGCCTTTTGGGCGGGCCATGGCATATTTTCCCGGGCAGGCAGCCACACTATCGGCAAGCGAGAAAAGGAGGTCGTATCATGCGCTTTACCATTCCCCGGGATATCTACTACGGCAGGGGGTGCCTGGACACCCTCAAGACCCTCAAGGGCCGGTGCGCGGTCATCGTCGTGGGCGGGCACAGCATGCAAAAATTTGGTTTTTTGCAAAAGGCCGAGGATTACCTGAGCCAGGCGGGCATCGCGGTGCACGTGTTCGAGGGGGTCGAGCCCGACCCCTCCATCGAGACCGTCCAGAAGGGCGCGGCCTTCATGGCCGAGCGCCAGCCCGACCTGATCGTGGCCATGGGCGGCGGCTCGCCCATCGACGCGGCCAAGGCCATGTGGGTGTTCTACGAGCACCCGGAGAAGACCTTCGACGACATCAAAGACCCCTTCACCCTGCCCACCCTGCGCGCCAAGGCGCGCTTTGTGGCCATCCCCTCCACCTCGGGCACGGCCAGCGAGGTGACGGCCTTCGCGGTCATCACCGACTACGCCACGGACATCAAGTACCCCCTGGCGGATTTCAACATCACGCCGGACATCGCCATCGTTGACCCCGAGCTGGCCGAGACCATGCCCCAGAGCCTGACCGCCAACACCGGCATGGACGCGCTGACCCACGCCACCGAGGCCTATGTGGCCTCGCTGCACACCCCCTTCACCGACCCGCTGGCCCTGCACGCCATCAAGATGATCCGCCAGCATCTGGTGGACAGCTACAACGGCGACCCCAAGGCCCGGGAGGACATCCACTACGCCCAGTGCCTGGCGGGCATGGCCTTCTCCAACGCCCTGCTGGGCATCAACCATTCCATGGCCCACAAGACCGGCGCGGTGTTCGGCATCCCCCACGGCCTGGCCAACGCCATCTTCATGCCCTACGTCATCGCCTTCAACGCCAAAACCGCCGCGGACCGCTACGCGGACATTGCCCGCTACATCGGCCTTCAGGGCGCAAGCGACCAGGAGCTGACCGAGAGCTACATCGCCTGGGTGCAGCAGCTGAACCGCGCCTTTGGCATCCCCGCCACCCTGAAGGCCCACGGCGTGGACGAGGAAACCTTCCGGCGGGTCCTGCCGGTGATCGCCCAGCGGGCCCTCGCCGACCCCTGCACCGGCTCCAACCCCCGACCCATCGATCAGGGGCAGATGGAGCGGCTCTTTGCCTGCATCTACGATGGCGGCAAGGTGGATTTCTGACCCCTGGCACAGCAAAGGACCGGCCCGATCGGGCCGGTCCTTTTGCGGTTCAAGGGGCGGGGCGCCCGGTCAGTCGCAGCGCGCGCCCGGTCAGTCGCAGCGCGCCCGGTCAGTCGCAGCGCGCCCGGTCAGTCGCAGCGCGCCCGGTCAGTCGCAGCGCGCGCCCGTCAGTCGTAACACGCGCCCGGCGGCGCGGGCACCGTGTCGATCCAGTCGCCCAGCTGGGCTCCCGCCCGGTCGCAGGCCTGGGCGAAATCCGTCTGGTTCGGGCAGGGCTGCCACTCTTGGGTAGCCGTGTCCACCAGGGCGTAGCGGGGATGCTCGCCGCCGGGGCCGTCGGCCAGGCGCAGGCCGATGTAGCGCCCGTCGGCGCAGTAGCCGGCGACGTAATCCGTCACGACCGACGCCAGGCTGCCGTCGGGCTGGCGCACGCCCAGCACGATCTGCCGGCTGTTGATCCGCCAGAGCTCATAGTCGCCGGTTACCGGGCAGCGCCAATCCTGCGCGCCCGGGCCGCAGCCGGCCAGCATGCCCGCCGCCAGCAGGGCCGCCAGGGCCGCGCGAATGCGTCTACTCACGCAGACCGCCTCCTCTCCCCCTACATAAACGGGCAGAGGCGGGTTTTGTTCGCTCACTGCCCGCCGAAGCGGTTGAACCAGGCGCGCTGGTCAAAGGGCTTTTTGCGCACCCGAGGCCCCTGGGCCACGGGCTTGCCCACGGGCAGGTAGGCCACCAGCTCATACCCCTCGGGCACGGCCAGCAGCTCGCGCATGCGCCGGTTCATGTCCCGCTCGGCGGTGACATGGCCCTCCACCCAGCAGCTGGCGTAGCCCAGGGCGGTGATGGCCAGCAGCATGTTCTCGATGGCCGCGCCGTAGTCCTGGGCGCTAAAGCAGCTGTCGCCGTAGGCGATGATCCGCTGCGTCAGCACGCAGACCGCCGCCGGGGCCGAGGCGAAGTGGGGCTTGTTCAGCAGCGCGCCCACCGGGCCGATCACCGCCGGGTCGTCCAGGGCGATCAGGCTGGTGGTCTGCTGGTTGCAGCCCGAGGGGGCGGCCAGCCCAGCCTCGAGGATGCGCGTCAGGTCCTCCCGAGGCACCGGGTCGGGCAAATACATGCCCCGGTAGCTGTAGCGCTCTGTAACGGCTTGAAACAGATCCATCTCAAACGACCTCCTCGTCAAAAATGCAGCCTTCTGGACAGCTCGCTGCGCAGCCGATCGTTGCGCGAGAGCACCAGGCAGACGACCGCCAGCGAGCCCAGGGCGGCCAGGGGGATCAGGGACCAGCGGGGCCACATCGGCCGGGCGAAGTAGGCGTTTAGCAGCACCTCCAGCGCCATGCACAACAGCCCCAGCGCCAGCAGCACCGCCGCGGCCGCGTCCAGCCCTTGAATCCGACCCCGCCGCAGCAGCGCGTAGATGACCCCCGCCAGCAGCGCCACCACCAGCGTCACCGGGAAGGCGATCGGCCAGAACCAGCCCCCGGTCCCGCTGGCCCACTCCACCAGCGCCAGAAACAGCCACAGGCTGGCCGCGTCCAGGGCGATGGTGAACACCGGGTGGCCATGCTTCCACAAAAAGGGCAGCACCGCCACCACCCAGAACAGGCCGATGCCCCCGGCCACATACCAGCTCCAGGTCGGGTTGCCGGCGATGGCGTAGTCCACCACCAGGCAGATCAACACCGGCAGCAACAGCAGCAGGCTGACGCCCGCGGCCACCACCCGGGCGGTGTTCTTCGGCACGGTGATGGCCATGCGCGCCGGGTAGGGCGGCGCGGCGCCCACAGGCTCCAGGGGTCGGGCCGGGTTGATCACCGGGGTCTGGCACAGGGGGCAGCGCTTGAGGCTCTTGTCCAGCTCCACCCCGCAGTTGACACAGTAGCTCATCCTTCCACCTCGTTGCTCTCGATCGTCACGTGCAGGCCCTGGCGCACCAGAAAGGTGAAAAACCGTCGCTCGGTCTCCCGGTCGGCCAGGGTGCTGGTCATGCACACGTCCAGCGCGTCCCCGCAGGAGGCGATGGCGCAGTTGACCGGGTTGATATGGGCCGGGCCGAGCATCACCTGCACCCGCTGGACGTGCTCGGCCACCCCCGGGGGCAGGCGCACGTTGCCCAGGTTGGTCAGGGTGGCCGAGGCCCGGGTGTCGCCCATGATCTTGTAGGCCATGCCCATGCCCAGGTTTTTCACGAACAGCGGCGCCACCCGGGCCAGGGGGTTGCGCTCGAAGCGCACGTTGGTATTGATCTTCGCGCGCATGCTCTTACCGGTCAGTTCCAGGCGCATCTGGTGGTGCATCAGCTGGAGGATCTCCTCGAAGGTATACTCCCCCAGCTTGGGATCGAAGCCCGGGCGGATCAGGTGGGCGAAGTTGCGCACGCTCTGGGAGGGCATGTACCCGCGCAGGTTGACCGGCACCAGGATGCGGATCGGGTCGGTGTTGCGGCCCTGGCGCTGCATCTGGTAGAAGACGTAGGCCAGCGCCGCGGCCAGGTACTCGGTCAGGCTGACGCGCAGCTCCTTGGTCTTGGCCAGCACCTGGCGCACGCTCATCAGGCCGGTGGTGACGTGGAGAATCTCCGGGGGCTCCTTGACGCCCGGGACCCGGTAAGCCCGGCTGGCGCGCATACTCTCGGAGCCCTTGCCCCCGGCGAAGCGGGCGAAGGCGTCCTCCGCCTCCTCGGGGCGCGGCGGCTCGAACACGTCCAGCACCCCGTCGCCATAGGCGATCGGCTCGCCACCCAGGCGCAGATACTCCCCCACCAGGGTCTTCAGAAAGGTCAGCGCGCCGCTGCCGTCGCACAGGGAGTGGAACACCTCCAGGGCCACGCGGTTTTGGTAGTAGAGCACCCGGAACAGGTGCCCGTTGGTCTCCTGCCCCAGGATGGGCCGGCAGGGGTTGGCCACGTCGGGAAAGATGCGCGCCGGGGCGGGGTTCTCCTCCAGGTAATACCAAAACAGGCCCCGCCGCATCCGGCAGGCCAGCACCGGCAGGCGCGGCAGCACCCCGTCCAGGGCGCGCTGCAGCCGCTCGGCCGCGATGGGCGCGTCCAGCACCGCGTCCACCCGGAACACGCTGGACCAGTTATCCTTGCGGATGGCGGGGTAGATCTTCGCGGCGTTATCCAACTTGTACCAAACCCGGCGGGGCGTGTGTTTTTCCATAGGCAGCCTCCTGTATACCCCGATTATAGCACGTTTGCCCGCCCGGGAGAAGCGCTTGACCGGGCCGGGCGGGCCGGGTATGATGGGAGGGAAAGGGGGAGTGCCCATGCCCTCCCGGTTGAGCAACGCCATCCTGGCGGCCATGCGGGCGGTCCAGCCCGTGGTGCACCAGATGGATATCTTCGCCCAGCGCGACGCCCAGAACACCCTGACCAAGCTCCTCAAGCCCGCCCGGGGCACCCGATTCTTCTCCGCCGCGGTGGGCGAGGTGCCAGGCAGCTGGGTGCTGCCCGCCGCCTCCCGCCCCGCCAGCGAGGGCCGCGCGGTGCTCTTCTGCCACGGCGGGGCCTACATGGCCGGCACCCTGCAGTACGCCAAGGTCGCCGGCTCCAAGATCGCCGCGGCGGCCTGCCTGCCGGTGTTCGCCTTCGACTACCGGCTCGCGCCGGAGCACCCCTTCCCCGCCGCCCTCCAGGACGCCCTGGCCTGCTATCGCTACCTGCTGGAGGAGGGCTATAAGCCCGAGCACATCGCCTTTTGCGGCGAGTCGGCGGGGGGCAACCTCTGCCTGACCTGCGCCCTGGCCGCCCGGGAGGCGGGCCTGCCCCTGCCCGGAGGGATCATGTGCATCTCCCCCTGGACCGACCTGACCGCCAGCGGCCCCTCCTACGCCGAGAACGCGGCGGTGGACCCCACCTTGAACACCCCCTCGCTGCTGGAGGCGGCGCGGCTCTACGTGGGCGGGCACGACCCCGCGGACCCCCTGATCTCCCCGGCCTTCGCAGACTATACCGGCTTTCCGCCCACGCTGATCCACGTGAGCACCGTGGAGATCCTCAAGAGCGACGCCGAGGCGGTCCACGCCGCCATCGAGCGCGACGGCGGGCGGTCCACCCTGCGCCTGTGGGAGGGCATGCCCCACGTCTTCCAAATCTACCCCTTCCCCGAGGCCAAGCAGGCCCTGGCCGAGATCGGCGCGTTCCTGCGGACCTGCCTGGGCGAGCGGACGCTCTAGGCCGCAAAAACGCCCCCGACCGGCAGGGAAACCCCCGCGCCCGTCGAATCTACTGTCAGAATCCAACTGGGAGTCTCTCCCACGGACAAAAAGGAGGAAACCCGCGATGAAACTGGGTGTTTTGACCAACCTGATGGCCTCCACCCCTCTGGAGGAGGCCTGCGCCTATTTTGAGAAGAGCGGCTTACAGGCCGTGGAGATCGGCTGCGGCGGCTACCCCGGCAAGGCCCACTGCGACCCCGAGGTGCTGCTGCACGACGAGGCCAAGCTCCAGGAGTTTGTGGACACCCTCAAGCGCCACAACCTGCACCTGAGCGCCCTGAGCAGCCATGGCAACATGGTGCACCCCAACCGGGAGATCGCCGCCGGCTACGACAAGGACCTGCGCAACGCCATCCTGCTGGCGGAGAAGCTGGGCGTGGACACGGTGGTGACCTTCTCGGGCTGCCCGGGCGACTGCCCCGCCAGCCAGTACCCCAACTGGGTGACCTGCCCCTGGCCCGAGGACTACCTGGCGATTCTGGACTACCAGTGGAACCAGGTGCTGATCCCCTACTGGAAGGACCTGGTGGCCTTCGCCAACGCCCACGGCATCCATAAGATCGCCCTGGAAATGCACCCGGGCTTCTGCGTGTACAACCCTGAGACGCTGCTGAAGCTGCGCGCGGCGGTCGGCCCGACCATCGGCGCCAACCTCGACCCCAGCCACCTGTTCTGGCAGGGCGTGGACCCCGTCGCCGCGATCCGCAAGCTGGGCGAGGCGATCTACTTCTTCCACGCCAAGGACACCAAGGTGGACGCGATCAACACCGGCATGGACGGCGTGCTGGACACCAAGCACTATGGCGACGAGATTCACCGCGCCTGGGTGTTCCGCGCCGTGGGCTACGGCCATGACGAGCAGACCTGGAAGGACATCATCTCCAACCTGCGCATGGTCGGCTACGACGGCACCATCTCCATCGAGCACGAGGACAGCCTGATGAGCCAGAACGAGGGCCTGCAGAAGGCCATCAAGACCCTGAAGAACTGCCTGATGTTCGAGGACAAGGGCGCCCTGACCTGGGCGTAAGGGCCGCCGAGCATCCCAGCGCGCCGGAGTTTCTCCGGCGCGCTTTTTTTGATTTGCTTGACAAACTGCTCGCCGCCGGGTATCGTATAGGGCAATCAGAGTATCAAGGGGGTATGCCATCCGGCATACGGGGTCCTGCGCGCTCGGCAGGATCCGTACAGCGCGGAGACGACCGATCAGCAACTGTGCACAGCCAAACGCGCGCCGGGACGCGGTTTTTTTGCTGTACAGATTTTGCTTGATTGGACGCACGCGCGCTTGACCCACACAGCAAAAAGCCGCGGCTTCCAGTCGCGGCTTTTTTGTTTTCCCGGCAACCCAGTCGTCAGACAAGAACGGAGGAGATTTCGATGATGCAAACCCTTCTCGGCCTGTTGGCCAAACCCGCCTTGGAGCAGCGCAGCAGCGCGCCTTTCTGGGACGATCCGCACATCTCCCTGGGCATGCTCAAGGCCCATCTCGACCCCGACACCGACGCGTCCAGCTACCGGCTCGCCACCATCGAGGGCGCGGTGGACTGGCTCAGCGCCCTGCTGCCGCCGGGCAGCCGCCTGCTCGACCTGGGCTGCGGCCCCGGGCTGTACACCGCCCGGCTGGCCCAGCGGGGCTACCAGGTCACCGGCATGGACTACTCCCGTCGGTCCATCGCCTACGCCCAGGACCACGATCCCCGCAGCCGCTACCTCTGCCAGAACTACCTCACCCTGGAGGCCGAGTCCGCCTTTGACGCCATCACCCTGATCAGCTGCGACTATGGCGCCCTGATCCAGGCCGAGCGCCGGGCGCTGCTGCCCAGGGTATACCGCGCCCTCAAGCCCGGCGGGCGTTTCATTCTGGATGTGTTCACCCCGGCGGCGGCCGCGAAAAAGCGGGAGCGCGCCACCTGGTCGGCCCACCCAGACGGCGGTTACTGGTCCGCCCGGCCCCACATCTGCCTGCAGGCCACCCATCTCTACTGCCAGCGCGCCGTCAGCGTCGATCAGTATGTGGTGCTCACCTCCGACGGCGTCACCGACTACCTGCTCTGGGACACGGTATTCTCCCCCGAGAGCCTGACCGACGAGCTGACGCCCTGGGGCTTCACCGTGGAGGGCGTCTACGGCGATGTGCGCGGCAGCGCCTACACCGACCAGAGCGACACCCTCTGCATGGTTGCGCACAAGCCCCGGTAAGGCGCGGCGGTTGTCCAGGTGGGTGTCGTTGCGGAACTTGGATGGTCGGGCCTCATTTGCCGGTCAGGATGATCTTCCCGGTCTGCCCGACGATGAAGCAGGTCTTCTGGCAGTGGCTCTGCCCCGAGCAAGAGCTGGTGAACACCCACGCGGGCCGCCCAAAAAGCGCCCTGCCGGGCGCTCAGCGGTTGTTCAGGTGGGTGTTGTACAGGGCGTTGCGGAACCGGGTGGGGGTCTGGTGCTGATGGTACTTGAAGAACTGGATGAACTGGTTCTCGTCGTCGAAGTCCAGCATCTGGGCGACCTCCTTGACGGTGAAGGGGGAGTTGGCCATCAGCTCCCGGGCGGCCTTCATGCGCGCCTCGCAGATGTACGCCTTCAGCCCGGTGCCATAGGCCCTGCGGAACAGGCGGGTCAGGTGCTCGCCGCTGTAACCGTACTGCCGGGCCACCGCCCCGGCGGTCAGGCGGCGACGGGCGTTGATGCGGATGTATTCCGCCGCGTCCCGGGCGACCTGGCAGTCCTGCAGGGCCATCTGGGCCTGAATGGCGGCGATCTCAGCCAGGAGGACGGTGATCAGGGCGGCAGGGGCGTAGGCGGGATACTCCGGGGTGTTGGCCACGTGCAGCAGCTGCCGGAAGATCGCCAGGTTGGGGAAGGCCGGCGTCACCCGCTCGGCCACGCCGAAGGCCTCCAGCGAGGGCGCGGAGAAATGCACCCAGTAGAAGCCCGTGCGGCCCCGGCTGCCCTCGCAGCCCTCGTGGCGCACCCCGGGCAGCAGGATGACCAGGTCCCCGGGGCCCAGACGGTAGACGCGCTCCCCCTCCCGCAGGCAGACCGCGCCCTCGCTGACGCAGATGATCTCATAGGTGCTCTCCACCCGCGACGGGTGGATCCAGGGCTCGTCGGTGCGAAACAGGCCGCACGCCGCATAGGACAGGCTGGGGGCTTGGGCTTGGATCATGTCTGTTTTTCTCACCTTTTGCGTGTTTTTCTCGGTTGTTTTCCCGGCTGGCTTTGGCTACTATTATAGCGTACCCGCGTGGGCGGGGCAATGAAAACGCCATAGAAATGGGGAAAAGCGCATGCAACCGATTGGCTTTCAAGATGTGGACATCACCGGCGGATTCTGGCAGCAGGTCCAGCAGCGGAATCGGAAAACCACCGTTTACGCGGTCCGGGACCGTTTCGCCGACACCGGGCGCTTCGAGGCCTTCAACTTCTCCTGGAAGGAGGGCATGCCCAACAAGCCCCATATTTTCTGGGACTCGGACATTGCCAAGTGGGCCGAGAGCGTGGCCTACATCCTGCAAAAGGGCGGGGACGACGCGCTTCAGGCCGACGTGGAGCGGGTGATCGACTGCATCGCCGCCCACCAGGAGGAGAGCGGCTACTTCAACATCTACTTTACGGTGTGCGAGCCCGAGGCCCGCTTCACCCGGCGCACCGACCACGAGCTCTACTGCGCCGGGCACCTGATCGAGGCGGCGGTGGCCTACTACCAGGCCACGGGCAGGGACCGCTTCCTGCGGCAGATGTGCCGCTACGCCGACTATATCGACCGGGTCTTTCGCCAGGAGGGCTCCGCGCCCTTCGCCACCCCCGGCCACGAGGAGATCGAGCTGGCCCTGGTTAAGCTCTACCGCTGTACCGGGCAGCAGCGCTACCTGGAGCTGGCCAAGTTCTTCATCGACCAGCGCGGCGCCAACGACAAGGACCTGGGAAAAGAGTACCCCTTCGCCCAGCCCAGCTACTCCCAGAGCCACCTGCCCGTGCGCGAGCAGCGCACCGCCGAGGGCCACAGCGTGCGCGCCTGCTACCTCTACTGCGCCATGGCGGACCTGGCGGCCATCTGCCAGGATGAGGCGCTCTTTGACGCCTGCCGGGCGCTGTTTGACAACATCACCACCCGGCGCATGTACATTACCGGGGGCATCGGCCAGTCCCACCACGGCGAGGCCTTCACCCTCGACTACGACCTGCCCAACCGCGTCGCCTACACCGAGACCTGCGCGGCCATCTCCCTGGCTTTCTTCGCCCAGCGCATGCTCAGCCTCAAGGCCGACGGCCGCTACGGCGACGTGATCGAGCGGGCGCTGTACAACGGCATCCTCTCGGGCATCTCCCTGGACGGGGAGTGCTTCTTCTACGAAAATCCCCTGTCGGTGCGGCCGGGGCTCAACCACCACGATACCAGCGTCCGGGAGGGGGATCGCTACCCCATCACCCAGCGGGTCCGGGTGTTCGACTGCTCCTGCTGCCCGCCCAACCTGACCCGCCTGTTCGCCACCTTGGGGGACTATCTCTACGGCCGACAGGACGGGGTGCTCTATGTGCACCAGTTCATGGACAGCCGCTTTGACAAGGAGGGCGTGTCCGTCCGCCAGCGCACCAACTACCCCCTGGACGGGGAGGTGCTGCTTCAGGCCGAGGGCGTGGACACCCTGGCCGTGCGCATCCCCGGCTGGTGCCAGGCCTTCACCGCCAGCGCGCCCTACACCCTGAAAGACGGCTACGCCTACTTCCAGGGCCAGCGCGAGATCACCCTGAACTTCGCCATGGAGCCGGTGCTGATGCGGGCGGCCGAGCAGGTCGGCCAGGACGCCGGCAAGGTGGCCGTGCAGCTGGGCCCGATCGTCTACTGCGCCGAGGGCGTGGACAACGGCGACAACCTCAGCAGCCTGTTCCTGGACGCAGAGGGCGGCTTTGAGGTGGCCTTCGATCCCGCCTTCGGGGCCAACGTCATCACCGCCCAGGGCTTCCGGCCCGAGCCCGCCCCGGCGCTCTACAGCCCCTATCAGGGCCGCTATCAGCCCACGCCGGTCAAGCTGATCCCCTACTTCGCCTTCGCTAACCGCGGCGAGAGCGAGATGCAGGTGTGGATGCCGGTGCGGTAACCCAAATGCGAAGAGCGGGGAGATTGCATACAATCTCCCCGCTCTGTTTGGTGGAACCGCTACCGCGATATCTGCTCAAGCGTTTGCAGCGTTTGCACATTATCGAGCATATCGGCAATGACGGGATATCGATCGGTCACGCTCGCCTTGGCCGTGTCAAACACAGCGGTGTCGATCCGTCCCTGATCATCGACGCGGTACACCCCCATCATCATGCCTGTCACCGCGTAATCCGTTTTACGGGGAGAAGGATTCTCGCCCGTTTCAATGCCAAATAGGATGAGCGGTTCCCCAAAGGGTGCGTACGTCAAAGGCAGGTACTGCAGCGAGTAGAACTCCTCCTGGCTGCGGGTGATCTCATTGACCTGGGAGAGACGCACCGGCACGCCGCTGGTCTCCACCGTGAAAACGCTTGGTGGGTTTCCCTTGTACACCTCCTCGCACGCCAGGGTGACCAGCGTACCCTGAGGGCCTCCACTAAAGAAGGAGAAAATCTCCTTCTGCGTAATGTGCGCTCGCACAACGAAACGATATCACTGTTCCGCGCAAGCTCCTCAACCGTGCTGCCACAGTCAATCATCTGATAGGAATATTGATCCAGAATCCCCAGTTGCTCGCACTCCTTTTCGGTGTAAAGGGGAATCTGTTCCTCCGCCGAGGCCACGAAACCGCCAGCCTGCTCTGGGGATTGAGCGCAGCCTGCCAACAAAAGGCATGCCATGAGCCAGCAGCAGCCCTGTATCCATCTTCCGCGACGCATGTCCGTCCCTCCTTTTCCAACGGTCTGAGCAATCCCCAACTACGACTCACATCGCGCAGCCCAAATCAATGCGCAAAATCGTGGGCCGTGGTATTGGACGAGCGTCCATGACGATCGGCCAGCTGTATCTGCACCGATTCAATTCGCTATATCCTTTATGGATATTTTGCGGCACATTGATCATGATGTCAACAAAAACCGCTGTCAGGCTATAGGTTTTGCGACGTGTCCGTCCGCCAGCGCGCCAACTACGCGGTAACCGTGCAGCCGAGGGTGTGGACAACGACAGCCTCAGTAGCCGGTGCGGTAAAAGGCCATAGCAAAGCGGGAGATTGCACTGCAATCTCCCGCTTTTGTCGCGCGCGGGGCGTGAGGCCGGGTCGGTCTCACCGATTGGATACAGCGGAGGAGGGACGCCCAACGCCTCGGAAAGGGTCGACCGCGCGGGCGCGCCCGCCCGCGCCGCCCAGCGGAAGCGCACCCTGCCGCCCCCAGGGTCGGCCGATGCGCACGAACCGGATCACCGAAAGCCAAAACGGTTGGGGAAACTGCCAATCGCGCAGACAGGAACGCATGGGCATCCCCCCTCCGTGCATCCACTTTGATATATCATTTCTACCTTTATTCTGCGACGGGATCACGCGGATGTCAATCGCTTTCGTTCGCCACGATTCCTTGAAAATCGACAAAATATAATCCAGATGTTGATTAGAAACGCCTTCAAGGAATCCTTTATCAGCCAATTCACAAATAAACAGAAGCTTCATCACAAATTTGAAAAGACCGCAAGACAGTTCAAAGATCGTATTTCTATTTCCCTGTCAAGATCATTTCTCCAGTTTCGGCATCTATGAAATACTCCTTTTTCGCATCGGGGTCTGATATGTTGACGCCTGTAAATACCCACATCGGACGCATGCGATGCTTCACAATGAGATCATTGGGTCCGACAGAATCATCCACCAGAGGCTCTCCGACATAACACAGATCAATCTGTTCGATACAAATCCGTTCTCCGCTGACCGTTACCGGCGGATCCATATAAAATTGATCCTCCAGTGCGGCGATGATGGTTGAAAACGGCAGCAACGAGATCTCATGTTGCTCCAATATCGACGATTGGGTACAAGAAATATCGAGAATTTGTTGGCCTGTGCAACGAATTTGGATACACTCCCCAGATAAATGCTTCATAGGGCTCTCTTTAAGCGTCGTCGGCGTATGAAAATAACTCGCGCCTCTTCCCCACGCCGGCAGCTGTGGGAATGCCCTTTGAAAAACGACCTCACAGTAAGTCGGCTGGAATATTTTACCATAACAAGAGAGCGTAGGTTCTTGCGTGTAGTCCTGCGCAAGTCCCATTTGCGTCAACATCTCAAAACACATGTTTTGAACATCTTGAATAGACGTGCCCGTCCTTGTTTCAAATTCACGCTCGGTCAATTGATTCTCATGGATTGCAGCAAATTTGCCCTTTTCTTGATCTGCATATCCCGCATGAAAGGTAATGGACGAGTCAAACTCAATATATCTGCGATCATCCTGGACGCCCCACAGTTGGCGAAACCACTCGTGTTGGTTTTCTTCATTCTGGCTCACCTGATAGGCGTCATTTCCAATCCAGACGCTGGCGAGTTTATCTTGTTCTTGCTGGTCGCAGGTCATCAGGGACACAATCATTTCCTGAGCGGTATCCACTTCCGGCGCTCGTACATGCGCGCGAATCTCCATCTCTTGGCCATTAGCCGACAGCTTGGTTTGGAATAGCTCATTCTTCTGTATATAGGGATTGAACCCATCCCAGCTATCCTTATCCCCATCTTCCGCCGGATTTTCCCCATCCACACCGCTTTGCTGGGAAGAAACGGCAGCCAAACGATGATTATACCGGGACGCTTCTGGAATCGGCTGACAAGCCATCAGCAGGCAGAGACAACCGATCAGGACAACGGGTACAAGTTTTTTGTGCTTCATTTCGCTTCCTCACAAAAAGGTCCTTTCAGAAAAGAATGGGATGCGTCGGCGACATCCCATTCTTTGATCGTGCTAAGCGGTGGACTCACTCATAATGATCTGGAGCCCAAGAACCCGTTATAAAGTATTGGTTCCGGCTTTCACTAGCGGACTGAATCTTCAGGATGTATCCGCCTCCCCTTGCGCCATAGCCGGAGGCGAAAGGAATAAGCTTCCTAGCTGCAGCCGTAAACGTCACAAAACCATCGCTAACCCGATTGGAATGGTTGTTCAGATACACAGCTGAGTAGGTTTTGTTGATGTAGGTTCCCGTAGACTCCGGAACATGGATCCATTTGGTAACGCGATGTACAGCAGGCACCCCTGCAATATTCTTATTGCATGTACGACCTGTCATATCATTGGAGTACACACTGGACCCGCCAGGATAAATGCGCCAGTCTGTCATGGACTCTATATCCTGTTGCGCGAACGCGACGCCGCCGAAGCAGCACACAAACGCCAGCACCAGCACCGCACCCAACGACACCAACCGTTTCTTCATCATCCAACCCTCCTTTGTACCCGCATCCGCGGGGACCAAACGCGTGGCCGACTCACGCGCTATGGTTACACCACTTTCACATCCGTCAATTCGCCGCCGTCCATCTCGTGCACCGTGTCGCACAGTAGGTCCACATCCTCCATCGAATGGCTGGCCATCAGGATCGTAGTGCCCTGGTCCCGCTGTTGAGACAACAGCCCCCTCAACCAGGCGACGCCTTGCTTATCTAGACCGTTCATTGGCTCGTCTAGCACCAAAATACTAGGATATTCCATCAGCGCTTGCGCTAACCCCAACCGCTGACGCATTCCCATGGAGTATTTCGCCACTCCTTTGCGATTCTGGGGATCCAGGCCCACATAGCGCAGCACTTCATCAATGCGCCCCCGACCGACCTTGCGCCGGATCGAGGCCAGAATCTCCAGGTTGCGCCGCGCGCTATAGTAGGGCAGAAATCCCGGCGTCTCGATAATCATCCCCACCTCCGGCGGAAAATCCACATCTTTACCCACCTGCCTGCCATCCACGAGCACCTTGCCTTCTGTGGGCGGCACGAACCCGCAAATGCACTTGAGCAACAGGGTCTTACCCGAGCCGTTCTTGCCAATGATTCCATGGATCTTTCCCGGTTCGAGTGTCAGGTCGATTCCCTTCAAGACCCATTCCTGCCCATACCGACGTTTCAGGCCGATCACCTCGATGGCAGGGGGCGTTCTTTCCGTCATCTACTTTCCCTCCTAACGCGCACGCAATCCGATGCTTTTTAAATATCGCCATCCAACCAGACTGACACTGAGAATGACAAGCGCCTCAATCCCCAAGACCCAGGGGGTAAACCCTTGCGCGCCGATTAACCAGCTGCACTGGGTCATTCCCCACAATCCCGGCAGAAAATTGAACGGGATCGAAAAACCAGACAAGTTGCTCAGAATCAGGCTGATCACCAGGAACAATAACGGCACGCCAAAGCCAATCCGCGCATCATCAAAAATCAATTGCATCAGCAGCTGTAGATGCATCCACAGGGCCGTGTGCAGAATCAAGATTGTCAGCAGCCAGCCAAAATCCGTCCACCTCAGCGGCTCTAGCGCGAGGCGATGCTCCCACAGGCTAAACCCGAAAACCAGGCCCACTTGAACCAATCGATATCCCGCTGCGCCTAACCACACCTCCGCCAGCTGTTGCCGCCACCAAGCGGCATAGGTATCAAACCGCGATGCTGTCATCCACTGCCAGCGCATTGTCTGGCGAGCATACCCATAACCTGCCAACACGATCGGCGGCAACAGTATCATTAGATACTGGGATAGGGCCGTCAAAGACAACTCCCCCTTGGCGGCAAACCCACCAAAGCATCCCAACAGCAATGTGCCCAGGGTGTCCTCCACTGCCTCCGCGGGCAGATACCACTTCGTCAGCAACATCGGATAACTGACACTCAGAGCCACCAGTGGCGTCAGGATCAAGCTAAGGGCTGTCGCTCGAGGCGGATAAATACCGACTACCACGCGCCTCAAGGGGCGACCTCCAGCGCATAGCGCCGCGCCTTGGCGTTCCCAATCAGCACAAAAACCACACTCAACGCGACAAACATCAGGGTCACCTGACCATAACTGCTGAATCCCCAGAAAACGTCGGTTCGCACATTCTGTAACAAGACAAAACAAGCGGGATGGTAGCCAATCAAAGCGGTATTATTCATGCTCACCAGTAGTAAACCCAATAAGTTTACCGCCATAACCAGAGCGGTACCCATCCAGCGCTTAAAGTAGAGGTTAGCCGCTAACGCCGCCAGGGATAGCGCACAGCTATATAGCCACCACAACCCCGCCGAGAACATCAGCGCCGAAAAAGGGCGAAGATTATTGAGATAGCCTCCCGGCAACGGCATTATGATACCCGTGAATACGCCAAAGCTATCCTGGGTCATCCGCTGACCCACCACGCTCCACAGGTTCCCCAGATAGCTAAACGGAAGCGCGCATAACAAACCAAACAGTACCACCGCAACCGCATAGAGCAAGGAAAAGAGAATCACCTGGAGGCACTTACCCACATACCACTGGTTGCGGCTGGAACGCATGAGCAAAAAGCTGTCGAAAGCGGTGTAAAAGGGAGCGTCACACAACACTAGAAACAGCGCATTGAAGTACACCACCATCATGTACCGATTGCTGAAAAAATGAACAATAGGTTCAAAAACCGAGAAGGGTTGTCCCATCACCATGCTGCCTCGCCACCAAGTGCTGACATGATAACCTGCAAATGCCATGGGTAGCAGCAAAGCCAAATAGAAGCGAGGCTGATCCAATAGCTCACCAATTCCGCAACCAGCAATCTTCCACGCTCTACGCAAAGCTCCCATGCCGGTCCCTCCTTTGAATACCCAGAACAAACAGCCCGACCATGAGGGCATCTAACAACAGATAATACGCCAGGGCAGCCGCCCAAGCCCATCCAAAGGGCAGACAATACCCCAAATAAGCGGCCGAGACCAAACGAACAGGATGCCACTCGTTATAAGGCTGCGGAATAAAGGTACAGATCAACGAGGAAAAGAAGTAGATGAGAAATGGCGCGACGACCGCAACATATCGATTGGGTGTATATGCCGTTATCGCCAGCCCCATCAGCGCCCAAAAACCTCCGTATAATCCGGTGTACAAACAGGCAACCACCATCCCGCGGATGAAATGTCCCCCTTGGACAAGCGGCGTCCAGTGAAAATCGCTGACATAGGAGAAGGTAAAATCATAGCCTTGAGCCATCGGCGCCTTTCCAACCATCATCCAAAACGCCATGGCCAGGAGCATTCCCAAACAAACCACACCATATCCCGAGAGCCAGACCGCAAACATCCGCTTGGCGAAGTATCTTTTTCTGCCCTGGCGCGCGATCATCATCCGGTGCATACCGCACGCCGTCTCGTCGGCAAAACTCGCCGCGAAAGGGACACAGCCAAGGAAGGGGGCGGCATGCCAGAGAAACGTCAGATCATGGGAATAGCCAAAGAGCTTGAAATAGTCGGAGTCCATCCTGCCAGCCAAAATGTCCCCCAGCGAATCCCAATAGGGACTGATGTAAATCGCAGCGCACAGAAACACGGAGAGCCAAAACGGCCAGGAAAGCAGCGATCTGCGCAACTCGGAACGCATAACCATCCCCCCTTATCATGATCACTTTAGAACAAAGCTTGTATCCAAGTCACCAATATAGTGTAAAAGAAATGTATCAAAAAAGGCTGAAGATGCGTACACACCCCAGCCTTCTTGGATCATCGACCGCGTTACCCCTGAAAGACCTCCTTGGCGTAACTGCCCATGTGGGAGACCGGCTCGCCGCCCGCGCGCAGGTGCCCGGTGTCGCCGAGCATCTGGCAGCGGAAGAAAGCGGCGTCGCCCGCGCGCTGCTCGGTGGAGAGCACCGTCACCGACGAGGGGGCGACGAAGAAGCCATGCCACATCTGCAGGGGCGTGGCGCCCAGCAGGTGGGCGAGCATCACCATCATCACCCCCAGGTGGCAGAACAGCACGATGGTCCCGTCGCCGCCGGGCTGGGCGCGGTAGTACCGCCCGGAGCGGACATAGCCGTGGCGGGCGAGCAGCTCGTCCAGACCGGCGCACACCATATCATACTCGGCCTTGACAGCGCCGGTGCGCATCAGGGGCGCGTCGGCCCAGGCGTCGATATCGTAGAGGGCCCGCTGCTCGGTCCAGTAGGCGGGCAGCAGGTCCCAGGGGATACGCCGCTCGCCCGACTCGGGGTCCAGCACCGGCGCGTCGAACTCGTGGGCCCAGGGCAGCACCTCGGCGGCGCGCCCGAGCCTGTCCAGGGTGGGCTGGGCCGTGGCCCGGGCCCGGCCCAGGGGGGAGACATAGTACTGCTCCACGGACCAGGCGGCCGTGCGCTTGGCCAACAGCTCCGCCTCGCGCCAGCCCTTCTCGGTCAGCGAGTCGTGGGCATAGTCAGGCTCGGCGTGGCGAATGAAGATCAAATTCATGGCAAACGCTTCCTCTCTATCTCAGCTGGGCTCAGCGCAGGGCCTTGGCGATGCGCTTGCCCGTGGGGGTGGCGGCCAGGCCGCCCTCGGCGGTCTCCCGCAGGGCGGCGGGCATCATCTCCCCCACCCGCTTCATGGTGGCGATCACCTCGTCGGGCGGGATGACGGACTGGATCCCGGCCAGAGCCATGGCCCCGGCGGCCAGGGCGTTGGCCGCGCCCCCGGCGTTGCGCTTGACGCAGGGGCACTCCACCAGCCCGCCCACCGGGTCGCACACCAGGCCCAGCAGGTTTTTCAGCGCGATGCCCGCGGCCTGGATGACCTGCTCCGGCTCGCCGCCGAGCATCTGGCACAGGGCCCCGGCGGCCATGGCGCTGGCCGCGCCGCACTCGGCCTGGCAGCCGCCCTGGGCCCCGGAGATGGTGGCGTGGCGGGCGATGACCTCGCCGATGGCCCCGGCGGCGAACAGCCCCAGCACCTGGCTGTTTCGGTCGAGCCCATGCTCCTGGGCCGCGCCGATGACCACCGCCGGCAGGATGCCGCAGGCCCCGGCCGTGGGCGCGGCCACCACCCGGCCCATGCCGGCGTTGCACCCGGCCACGGCCAGGGCCATGGCGATGGTGCGGTGAAAGCCGGTGTCCTCCAGGCGGCCCTGGGCGATGGCCGCCTTCATCCGCGCGGCCTCCCCGCCGCTCAGGCCGCTGTCGGTGCGCCCGGTGCGGGCCATGCCCGCGGCTACCGACTCGGCCATCACCGTCAGGTACCCGTCCATCCGGTCATAGACGGTCTGGGGCGGCTGCTCGCTCTCGGCGGCCTGGTCCATCAGGGCCAGCTGCCCGATGCTCACCCCCGCCTGGCTGGCGCGGGCGGCCCAGTCCGCCAGGGTTCCTCGCTGCATATCCCTACCTCCTTCAGGCCACCGGCGGCAACACCGAGGCCTCCTGTACGTGCTCCAGCGCCCCCAGGCGCGCCACCAGCTCCTCGGCGGGGGGCTCGTCGGTCTGCAGGATCATGAAGGCGTCCCCGTGCTTCTCGGTGCGGTACAGGCGCATGGCCGCGATGTTGCAGCCCGCCCGGGTCAGGGTCTCGGCCACGGCGGCCACCACCCCCCGCCGGTCCCGGTGCACCACCACCAGGGTGGCCCGCCGCCCGTCAAAGTCCACCTCGATGCCGTTGACGTTGGTCACGGCAATGTTGCCCCCGCCGACGGAGCTGGCCTGCACCCGACAGGTCCTGCCCGACGCGCCGGTCAGCTCGACGCGGGCCGTATTGGGGTGCACCTCCCCCAGGTCCTCCTGGGTGAAGGATATCTGGAGCCCTTCCCCCTCGGCCAGGCGCAGGCTGTCGGGAATGCGGGGATCGTCGGGCGACATGCCCAAGATGCCCGCCGCCAGGGCCCGGTCGGTGCCATGGCCCTTGCCGGTCAGGGCGAAGGAGCCGTGCAGGGCGATGCGCGCCGCCGCCGGGGCCTCCCCCAGGATGTTGCGGGCGATCAGCCCGATGCGCACGGCCCCCGCGGTATGGGAGCTGGAGGGCCCCACCATCACCGGGCCGATGATGTCAAAAATATCCATCGTCGCCTCCTGGGCCGGTCAGGCCATGGGGATGCGCTCGGTGCGCATCATGCGCTCCATGTAGGCCAGGTACTGGTCCTTGGTCATGGGCGGGGTGTAGCTGTCCATCACGGCGCGGGCCTCGGCCGCGCCGTCGCGCAGCAGGTTGTAGGCGGTCAGGGCGAAGATTTTGGCGGTGAGCACATAGGCCTCGTCCTCGTCCCCGGGGTCGTAGTCCACGCCGTGGCCGTGGCCCAGGGCATGGCCGGTGTTGAACTGGAGCACCGGCATGAGCTGGCACAGGTCGCCCACGTCGGTGGAACCGGCGTTGTGGCCTTCGGGATCGGCCAGGGTATAGCCCGGGTCGGCCAGGCGGGCGGCCTCGGCCAGGGCGTCCAGCCGCTCCAGGGGCAGGGTGGACAGGTAGCCCGGCACGGTGGCGATGGTCACCCCCGCGCCGATGGCCATGGCCCCGGCCTTGAAGGCGCGGTCCACCGCCGCGTCCACCCGCTCCAGGGCCTCCAGGCTCTTGGCGCGCACCAGGGTCTCGATGCGCACGTCGTCGGGCACGATGTTGACCAAGTCGCCGCCCCGGGTCATGATCGGGTGCACGCGCACGCAGTCCTCATCCCGCCAGGTCTCCCGCTGGTAGGCCAGGGCGGTCAGGCCCAGGGAGGCGGCGTTCAGGGCGTTGACCCCCTCGTGGGGGCCGGCGGCGTGCACCGCCTTGCCCTGGTAGGCGATGGCCTTGGAGACGAAGGCGTTGCTGGTGCCGCAGCCCACCACGGTGCCCTCGTCGGAGAGGTGGTGGGTGACGGCCAGGTCCACATCGTCGAAGGCCCCGACGCGGATCAGCTCGCACTTGCCCCCGCCGTAGCGGATCTTGCCCTGCTCCACCAGGGAGTTCTTGAAGGCCACCTCGCCGAACTCCTCCGAGGGCACGCCCATCAGGCGCACCGTGCCGCACAGCGCTTCGCGCACCGCCGGATCGGTCAGGGCGATGGCCGCGCCGAAGACGCCGGCCAGCTGGGCGTTGTGCCCGCAGCAGTGGGCGGCCTGGGTCTCGGGGTTGGCGTGGGCGTGGTTGGGGATGCGAAGCGCGTCCAGCTCGCCGATCAGGGCGACCGTCGGCCCCCGGCCGCAGGCCTGATCGGCGGCCACGCCGGTGATGGCCAGGCCCCGCCGGGGGGATAGGCCGAGGGCCTCAAGCTCCTGGGCGAAGCGCTCGCTGGTGCGGTACTCCTTGTAGCCCAGCTCGGCGTGCTCGAAGATGTCCCGCCCGAAGGCGATGACGCGCTCCCGGTTGCGGTCGATGATGTCCAAGATGCGCTGTTGGGTCTGATCCATCGTGCTGCCTCCTCGATGTAGACGTTGCTAGGGGTATCATACCACATTTTCCCCCTCAGTTTAAGCGCCTTGACAATCCCCCGCGCTTCGCGTAGTCTGGACCTAGATTCTCACCCTGAAAGGAGCCGATACGCCATGAAACAGCAGATTTCTCTGTTGCCGGGCGAGCTGTGGTGGGGCGGCCAGGTGGGCGCCGCCGCGCAGATGCCCTACCCCGCCTCCACCCCGCAGATCGACCTGCACTACCACCTGGGCAACCAGTGCGCCCCGCTGCTCTTGAGCGACAAGGGCCGCTACGTCTGGTGCGACCATCCCTTCCGCTTCCAGTTCGCCGACGGGCAGCTGACCGTGGACCATCCCTACGGGGACATCGATTTCTCCCAGGGCCACGGCACCCTGCGCGGGGCCTACGAGGCGGCCATGGGCCGGCACTTCCCGCCCAGCGGCAAGCTGCCCGCGCCCATCAACTTCACCGTGCCCCAGTACAACACCTGGATCGAGTTTCTGCACAACCCCGACCAGCAGAAGGTGCTCAAATACGCCCACGAGATCATCGAGCACGACATGCCCCCGGGGGTGTTCATGATCGACGATTTCTGGATGATCGACTACGGCAACTGGACCTTCCACCCCGGCCGCTTCCCCGACCCCAAGGCCATGATGGACGAGCTGCACCAGATGGGCTTTGAGGTGATGCTCTGGGTGGTGCCCTACATGAGCCCGGACAACGACCTGTTCCAGTATCTGCGCAGAAGCGGCATGCTGGTCAAGCCCAAGGGCAGCGCCCACCCCGAGCAGGTCAGCCTGCGGGGCTGGTGGAACGGCATCTCCGCCATCGTGGACTACGCCAAGCCCGAGGGGCGCAAGTGGTTTCTCTCCAGCCTGAACTATCTGGTGGACGAGTACGGCGTGGGCGGCTTCAAGCTCGACGCGGGCGACGCGCCCTATCCCAGCGAGCTGCCCACCTACCAGGACTTCGTCTACGAGGGCTGCGCCCACCCCAGCGACGAGGTGGAGAGCTACGCCGCCCTGGGGATGGAGTTCCCGCTCAACGAGCTGCGCGCCGGCTTCAAGCTGGGCAACCAGCCCATCATCTGGCGGCAGGGGGACAAGCCCTCCCGCTGGGATGACGCCGGCCTGGGCTGCCTGATCCCCAACGCCATCGTTCAGGGCCTGATGGGCTACAGCTTCAACTGCCCGGACATGATCGGCGGCGGGCTGGACGGCAACTTCTCCGACCCGGACTTCCACCTGGACAGCGAGCTGTACGTGCGCTGGGCCCAGCTGGCCACCTTCATGCCGGTGATGCAGTTCTCCCTGGCGCCCTGGAAGGCCCTGAAGGATGAGGAGCTCTACGCGGTGATGGAATGCGTGCGCCTGCGCGAGCAGATGGGCCCGGAGATTCTGGCCCTGGCCGAGCAATCCGCCAAGGACGGCCTGCCCATGCTGCGGGCCATGAACTTCGACCACCCCGAGATGGGCTTCATCCGCGACCAGTACATGCTCGGCGAGGACATCCTGGTGGCCCCGGTGGTGGCCAAGGGCGCGCAGATGCGCACCGTGGTCTTCCCCAAGGGCATCTGGCAGGGCGACGACGGCTCCATCGTCTCGGGCCCCTGCTCCGAGGACGTCAAGGCCCCCATCACCCGGCTGCCCTGGTACCGGAAGATCGGGTGAGCGCCATGAAACCCTTGGTCGTCATTACCCACCGCATCCCCACGCCCGGGCTGGAGGCCCTGTTCGAGCGCTGCGAGGTGGCCTACCCCGATCAAATCTGCTTCTCCCCCGCCGAGCTGATGCGCCTGGCCTCCCGGGCCCGGGCCATCCTGGCGGGCGGGCCGATCAGCGCCGAGCTGATCGCGGCCGCGCCGCAGCTGGCCATCATCAGCAACTACGGCGCTGGCTACGACCGGGTGGACGTGGCCGCCGCCACCCGAGCGGGCGTGCCCGTCACCAACATCCCCGACGCCACCTCCCTGGCCACGGCGGAGCTGACCCTGAGCCTGATGCTCTGCCTGAACCGGCGGGTGGCCGAGCTGGACCGGCGCATGCGCGCCGAGGGGCCGGACACCCTCTTTGGCATGGGGCGCAACATGGGCCACAGCCTGATGGGCCGCACCCTGGGCATCGTGGGCATGGGGCACATCGGCCGGCGGGTGGCCGAGCTGGCCAGCCTGCTGGGCATGCAGGTGATCTACCACAACCGCCGCCCGGTCGACGGCTGCCCCTACGGCTATCGCAGCCTGGAAGCGCTGCTGGAGCAAAGCGACATCCTCAGCCTGCACTGCCCCCTGACCGACCAGACCCGCGGGCTGATCGGCGCGGCGGCCCTGGCCCGCATGCGGCCCGCCGCCCAGATCGTCAACACCTCCCGGGGCGCGGTGATCGACACCCAGGCCCTGGCCCGCGCCCTTGGCGAGGGGCGGCTGGCCGGCGCGGCGCTGGACGTTTTCCCCGCTGAGCCCGAGGTGCCCGACTGCCTCAAGGCCCTGCCCAATGTGCTGCTCACCCCCCACATCGGCACCAACACCCACGAGGCCCGGGCCCTGATGGCCCGCCACGCCGCCGACCGCATCCTCGCGGCCCTGGACGGGCGGCGGCCCGACAACGTGGTCAACCCCGAAATCTACCTGTAAACCCACAAAAAGGCCCTGGAAAGCGCGCGCTTTCCAGGGCCTTTTTTCGGTTCACCCGTCCAGCGCCCCGGGCAGGAACTCCCCCAGGGCGTGGCAGAGGCTCCCGTCCAGGGCCGTGGCTGGCTCGGCGGCGGCCAGGGAGTTGAGGATGGCCTCGTGCACCGCCTCGGCCGCGGCCTGGAAGGGCCCCTCCAGCAGGTCCTCCCGCAGGCAGGTCATCTCGGTCAGCTCCGCCCCGGCGGCGGGCAGGCGGTTGGCGGTGGTGAAGCCGATCATCACCTCGCCGCTGCCGTGGCCGGTGTAGGCCCCGGTGCGGGCGATGCCCACCCCCGCCCGGCGGATCACCCGGTAGAGCTGCCGATCGGACAGGGGCAGGTCGGTGGCGATGACCGTCATGATCGAGCCCTGGTCCTGGGCGCTGCCCGCCCCGGCCTCCAGCCGGGCCAGGATGCGCTCGCCCACGGGCTGCCCGGCCAGCACCAGGTCGGCCGTCGCGCCAAAGTTGCTCTGCACCAGGGCCCCCAGGGTGTAGACCCGCCCGGCCAGGCAAATCCGCCGGGAGGCCGAGCCAACGCCCCCCTTCAGCCCGTAGCACACCGTGCCGCAGCCCGCGCCCACGCCGCCCTCGGCGAAGTCCTCCCCCGCCGCCTCGATGGCGGCGAGCAGGTGCGCCGACTCCACCGGCCGGGCGGCGATGTCATTGAGGCGGCTGTCGTTGCACTCGCCCACCACCGGATTGATCGTGTGGGCGGCGACGCCCTCCCCCTGGCAGCGCGCCAGGGTGTAGGCCACCAGGGCGTCGGCCACCTTGCCGACGTTCAGGGTGTTGGTCAGGGCGATGGGGGTCTCCAGGGAGCCCAGCTCCTGCACCTGCATCAGCCCGCAGGTCTTGCCAAAGCCGTTGTGCACATAGGCCGCGGCGGTGTAGCGGTTGGCGAAGGGGTTGTCCGGCCCGGGCAGGATGACCGTCACCCCGGTGTTGATCGCGCCCTGGCGCAGGGTGCAGTGCCCCACCCGCACCCCGGCCACGTCGGTGATGCGGTTACGCGGCCCGGTGGGCAGCCGCCCCGGCGCGATCCCGTAATCGCGGATGCGGGGGCTCATTGCCCGATCTCCGCCAGGTAGCAGGCCCGCAGGCGCGCCACCCGCTCCGGGTCGCGCAGGCCGACGGGCTGACCATCCACCTGGGCCACGCGCATGCTGGGGTGGCTGGTGGAGGAGAGGATGATCTCGTCGGCGGCCATCATCTCCGCCACGGTGAAGGCCCGCTCACTGACCGGGATGCCCAGCCGCCCGCAGTAGGCGATCATGTGCTTGCGCTCGGTGCCGGGCAGCACCAGGTTGTCCAGCGGGTGGGTGATGAACACGCCGTCCTTGAGGATGGACACGTTGGCGTGGGAGCTCTCGGTCACCCACCCGTCGCGCACGAACACCGCCTCCTGGCAGCCCGCCTCCCGGGCCCGCTGGGCGGCCATGACGTTGGGGATCAGGTTGAGGGTCTTGATGTCGCAGTGAAAAAAGCGGGTATCCTCCATGGTGATCACCCGGTAGTCGTCGGCCATCTACACCTGGCCCCAGGGCTTGACGTAGGCGTACAGGTTGGCCGCCGCCCCCTCGGGGAAGAGGTGGTTGCGGGGGCCGGCGCCCCGGGTGATCTGCCAATAGAGGAACTGGTTGGGGCTGTCCACCTGGGCGGACAGCTCCTCCAGCAGCGCGCCGATTTTCGCTGCGCTCTGGGGCAGGGCGATGCGCAGCTTGCGGGCGCTGTTCTCCATCCGCTCCAGGTGGTCGCCCAGGGCGAAGATGCGCCGGCCATAGGCCATGGCCGCCTCGTAGACGCCGTCGCCAAAGTAGAAGCCCCGGTCGTTGGCCGGGATCATCATCTCGTCGATGGGGGTGATCCGCCCGTTATAGTAAGCCAAATTCTGCATGCTCGCGCCTCCAAAAAAAGATTCCGCCCCTATGATACCGCGGGGCGGAAGGGTTTGCAACCGGCGGCGCGCAGTCCCGGCGGCGCGCAGTCCCGGCGGCGCGCACAGGCTCGACCCCGGTCGCGCCCTCAGGGCTGGGGCAGGACGTACAGCAGGATCGAGAAGAAGTGCAGCGCGCTGCCGCCGAGCACGAACAGGTGCCAGATGGAGTGGGCGTAGCGCAGATTCTTGAGCTTGTAGAAGATGATGCCCAGGGTGTAGACCACCCCGCCGCCGATCAGCAGCCAGAAGCCCGGCATCGGCAGCGCCTGAAGCAGCGGGTTGACCGCCAGGATGACCACCCAGCCCATGGCCACATAGCAGACGATGGAAAACTTCTTGAACCGCTCGATGCTGATGGCGTTGAGCACGGTGCCCAAAATCGCCGCCGCCCACACCACGGCGAACAGGCTCCAGCCCCAGGGGCCCCGCAGGGTGACCAGGGTGTAGGGCGTGTAGGTCCCCGCGATCAGAAAGAAGATCGAGCAGTGGTCGAACACCCGGAAGACCTTTTTCGCGGTGGGGTTGGTGATGGCGTGGTACAGGGTGCTCATACAGTAGAGGATGATCAGCGTCGCGCCGTAGATGGCCGCGCTGACCACGCGCCAGGCGTCCCCGTACAGCGCCGCAAAGACCACCCCCACCACCAGCGCCGCGATGGACAGCAGGGTGCCCACGCCGTGGCTGACGGCGTTGAAGATCTCCTCGCCCCGGGTGTAGAGCTTGCGCGGGCCGATATCGTCTAAGGTCTGCATCATTTTGTTTGAATCCATGGGCTGTCCTCCTATTGCAGTTTTTACAACGTTTACACATTGTATCATAAACTACGTGTAATTTCCACCCCTTTGACCAATCTCGCCAAAAGATGCTATACTGAAAAAAAGCGCGAGGAGGGACCCCCGTGACCGCTGGCATCGTTTTGACCGAATCGCTGGAGAACTATCTGGAGGCCATCCATACCCTGAGCGAGCGGCAGGGGTATGCGCGGGTGACGGACATCGCCGCGGCCCTGGGCTTTTCCAAGCCCAGCGTCAACCGGGCCATCAAGACCCTGCGGGAGCACGGGCTGCTCGAGCACGAGGACTACGGCACCATCCGCCTGACCGCCGAGGGCGACCGCCTGGCCGAGAGCGTCATCCGCCGGCACCACCTGCTCAAGCACTTTCTGATGGACATCCTGGGCGTTGAGGAGGGCGTGGCCGAGGAGGAGGCCTGCAAGCTGGAGCACGCCCTGAGCTACGACACCACCGAGAAGCTCAGCGACTATCTGCGCACGGTGCTGGCGGATTTCGAGCACTGAGCGCCCGGCGCGGACCCGCAAGGCCCGCGCCTTTTTATTTGAGGATGTAGGGCGTCACGCCCTGCAGGTGGAAATCCGGGATGTAGGCGCTCTGGGCCGAGGCCCGGTCCTGCACATACCCCGCCTCGAAGCCCAGGGCATACAGGCAGTCCACCGCCTGGTCATACTCCCGGCGGCTGAGGCGGCGGTTGATCTCGGGGTACTGCGCCGCCCGGCCGCAGGGCAGGTACTGCCCCATCAGGCTGACCAGGGTGCCCGGGGGCAGCTCGTCCTTGATGTAGCGCAGCACGGCCTTGGCCTGGGCGATCTGCCCGGGCAGCACCAGGTGGCGCACCATCAGCCCGCGGATCAGCAGGCCCTCCCTGTCGAACTGGGCCGGGCCGACCTGCCGAGCCATCTCCTGAAGGGCGGCGGTGGCGGCCTGGGGGTAGTCCGCCGCGTCCGAGTAGCGCTGGGCCATGTCCCCCCGCAGGTATTTCAGGTCGGGCAGGTAGACCTGCACCTGCCCGTCGAGCATGCGCAGGGTCTCAACCCGCTCGTAGCCCCCGGTGTTGTACACCACCGGCAGGCCCGGCGGCTCGGCCAGGGCCTCGTGGATGGCCAGGGCGAAGTGGGTGGGGTTGACCAGGTTGAGGTTGTGCACCCCCTGGGCGGCCAGGTCGGCGAAGATGCTCCGCAGCCCCTCGATGGACACCATGGCCCCCTCGTCGCGCTGGCTGATGGGGCTGTTCTGGCAGAAGACGCAGCCCAGGCTGCACCCGGAAAAGAACACCGCCCCGGAGCCCCGGCTGCCGCTGACGCAGGGCTCCTCCCAGTGATGCGGGGCCGCCCGGGCCACCACCGGCAGCGCGCCCATGCGGCAGCGCCCCGGCCCGGTCCGCTCCAGCTCCCGACGCACGCCGCACCGCCGGGGACACAGCTCGCACACGAATCCTTGCATCCGCTCGCCTCCCACAAAATCGCTCCTGTTAGTATAGCGCCTTTTACCGCCGGAGAAAAGGTGGTACAATAGGGATACCTTTTCAAGAGGAGGGGTTTTTGATGGCGCTGCGCCAGAGAGAGTGGACCTATCCGGCCGACAACGGCCTGGGCCTCATCCACGCCCAGCTGTGGCGGGACGACGGCGTCCCCGCCCGGGGCGTGATCCAGATCGCCCACGGCATGGCCGAGTACGCCGATCGCTACGCCGACTTGGCCGCCTACCTGGCGGCCAAGGGGTTTTGGGTCTATGCCAACGACCACGCCGGCCACGGCCACTCCGACGCCAGCGGCGGCAAGCAGGGCTACTTCGGCCCGGAGGACGGCTGGCGGCACGCCGTGGCCGACATGCGCGCCCTGACCGAGCAGGCGCGCGCGCAGTGCCCGAACCTGCCGGTGATCCTGCTGGGGCACTCCATGGGCTCCTTCCTCTCCCGGCAGTACGCCGCCGAGCACGGCGAGCTGCTAAGCGGGCTGGTGCTGGTGGGCACCGGGGCGGGGGTGCCGGGGATGATGAGCTTCTCCCGGGCCCTTGCCAAGTTCGAGGGCAAGCGCCATGGCGCGGACGCCCCCTGCGCGCTGCTGAACAAGCTGGCCTTCGGGGGCTATGTCGCCCGGATCGAGGACCCGCGCACGGTGTTCGACTGGCTCAGCCGCGACAGCGCGGTGGTGGACGCCTACCTGCACGACCCGCTGTGCGGCTTTACCTTCACCGCCCAGGGCTTCTACGACCTGTTCTCGGTGCTCCAGCGGGTCAACCGGCGGGACTGGGCGGCCCAGGTGCCCCGGCGGCTGCCCATCCTGATGATCTCGGGCGAGGAGGACCCGGTGGGCGGCTACGGCAAGGGCGTGGCCAAGGTGGCCCAGCGCCTGCGCGAGAGCGGCCACGCCGTGGAGCTGATCCTCTACCCCGGCGGCCGCCACGAGATCCTCAACGAGACCAACCGCCAGCAGGTCTACGCCGACGTCTATCGCTTTGTCAGCGGCCTGGCGCCCGAAACGGGCGCAGCCGAGTGAGGGGGAGCCATCCATGACCAGCCTTCTGCTGCCCACCGACGCCCACCTGTCCTTCTTCCGGCCCGCCCTGGCCCACCGGCAGGCCTTCTTCCGCATGCTCCGGGATTTCAAGGACGCCGGGGAGCGCCACTGGCAGGATTCCGTCACCCCCTGGAGCTACAAATACTGGCTGCGCCTGATGGAGCGCCATGCCCAGGGGCTGGACCTGGGCCCGGAGAACACCCCCTACGAGGTCTACTACCTGATGGACGACGAGCAGACCGTGCTGGTGGGGGTGTTCACCCTGCGCATGAGCCTGACGCCCAAGCTGATGGTCGAGGGCGGGCACATCGGCTACTCCATCACCCCCAGCCTGCGCCGCCGGGGCTACGCCACCTACGGCCTGGCCCAGATGCTGCCCATCTCCGCGGCCCACGGCATCTACCATGTGCTGGTCACCTGCGACGACGCCAACACCGCCTCGGCCCGGGTCATCGAGCGCAACGGCGGCGCGCTGGAGAACATCCTGCCCTCCCCCTTCCGGCCGGGGGTGCCGGTGCGCCGCTACTGGATCGACCTGCCCCGGCCCCAGTGACCCCGGTCCCCGGCAAAAACCCGTTGCAAAGGGCAAATCGCCATGGTATAATAGCTAGCGTTGACACGCCGGCGTGATGGAATTGGCAGACGTGCGGGACTCAAAATCCCGTGGTAGCGATACCGTGTCGGTTCGACCCCGACCGCCGGCACCATCGTCCAAAGCAGTCGATTGTTCGTTCGAGCAATCGACTGCTTTGGTTTATGAGAAAAAATTTTTGCCAAACACATTGACGATCATCTATGCGTATGCTATTGTATAGACAGCAATCTATGCGAGGTGTTCGGAATGAGCGCGATGGATATCGCTTTGATCTGCAAGGCCCTCGGGGATTCCAATCGGCTGAAAATCGTCCTCCTGTTGTCTGGCGGGGAAAAATGCGGCTGCGAGCTGCTGGAAGCCTTTGATTTTACCCAGCCGACGCTGTCCCACCATATGAAAATCCTGTGTGAATGCGGCTTGGTGGCAACCCGCAAGGAGGGTAAGTGGTCGCACTATTCACTCAATTGCCAGACGCTCACGGCGTTTAAGGCCTTTATCGGGACGCTGAACTGCTCCGAAGGAGGCGGCTGCAAATGTCGATAGTGTGGGATTTTCTTCAAAATCAGCTCCTCGGCATGAGATGGCTCCATGAGCTGATCGGCATGGGACTATCCGCTTGCGGGCTGGATGTGACCGGACGGGTCGGCGGGAGCCTTCAGTTTTTTCTCTACGACGCAAGCAAAATCACGTTGTTGCTCTGCTTCCTGATCCTTCTGATCAGCTATATCCAAAGCTACTTCCCCCCGGAACGCAGCAAAAAGATTTTGGGGCGATTTCATGGGGTCGGGGCGAATCTCATCGCCGCGCTGCTCGGAACGGTGACGCCCTTTTGCTCCTGTTCCTCCATCCCGCTGTTTATCGGCTTTACCAGCGCGGGACTTCCCCTCGGCGTGACCTTTTCCTTCCTGATCTCCTCCCCGATGGTTGACCTGGGGAGCCTGCTTCTGCTCTCGAGCATTTTCGGATGGAAAATCGCCATCGCCTACGTCGTTGTCGGCTTGGCGGTCGCCGTGGTTGGGGGCACGCTGATCGAAAAGCTGCGCATGGAAAAGTATGTGGCGTCCTTTATCCGGAGCGCAAGCGCAGTGGATATCGACGCGCCGGCGCTGCGCCAAAAAGAACGGCTGGTTTACGCCAAGGATCAAATGGTTGCCACTTTCAAGAAGGTTTTCCCCTATATCCTTGTCGGCGTGGGCATCGGGGCGATCATCCATAACTGGATTCCCGAACACTGGATCGAGGCGGTACTCGGTCGCGACAACCCCTTTGGCGTGATCTTGGCAACGGTGATCGGGGTACCCATGTATGCGGATATTTTCGGGACGATCCCCGTGGCCGAGGCCCTGCTGGCCAAAGGCGCGCAGCTGGGCGCCATTCTGAGCTGGATGATGGCCGTCACAACGCTATCGCTGCCATCCCTGATTCTGCTGCGCAAAGCGGTGAAACCGAAACTGCTCGCTCTGTTTATCGGCATCTGCACAGCGGGGATCCTCATTGTCGGATATCTATTCAACGCATTTCACACGCTACTGATTTAGGAGGGATCACGATGAAATGGTTTGGAACGAAAAAGGGCGCTCGTAGCTGCTGCGGTGGGGTCGACGCCCAAACCCTACAGGCGGCCAAGAACAGCAAGACCGGCGGCGCGCGCGTGAAAATTCTCGGCTCCGGCTGCGCGAAATGCAATCAGCTGGAAGCCCATACCCTTGAGGCGCTCAAAGCGCTCGGCATGGATGCGACCGTCGACCACGTCACCGATTTTGCGCAGATTGCCGCGTATGGGGTGATGACAACGCCCGCCCTGATGGTGGACGGCAAAGTGGTTTCCTTGGGCAAGGTCCTGACAGTGGATGAAGTGATGGCGCTTGTGCAAAACGCCCGCTGAGCATGGGTTCCCTTGCAAGGGGCGGACCAGACAAAAGCAGACCGATCGGATCGGTCTGCTTTTGTCTTGCCGGGCGCGCGCGGTTCAACGCGCGGCCCTCACGGGCTGATGAACAGCCCCTCGTACAGCGCGTCGAAGAGCTCGCCGGTCAGGTCGTAGGAGTGCTCCCAGTACATCAGGCCCCGCAGCCCGGTCCGGCGGACATAGGCCGCCTTTAAGGCCATGCTCATGGGATCGTCGTAGGTGATGAAGCTGGAGCCGTTGAACAGCCAGGGGGCCTTGGCGTCGTCGTCCCAATACTTGACATACTCGCCGCCGGGCTCATAGACCAGGCGAATGGCGGTGTAGCTCGGCCCGTAGACGCAGGGCGCGTCCACCTTCTGGTTCATCCCGTGGCGCGCGTTGGGCACGCCGTCCCAGCGGCGGGAGTAGAAGGCCGCGCCGATGACCAGCTTGTCGTAGGGAACGCCCAGGGCGTGGTATTTTTCCACGCAGCCGGCCACGCTGTCGGGGTAGAAGGCGTCCTTGGGCGGGTAGAGGTTGGTGTGGTGGCCGGTGTAGTTCTCCGGCCAGGCGCGGTCCCGGATGTCGTAGGTCATCAGGTTGATGAAGTCCAGCGCCTTGGCCACCTCGGCCACGTCGGTGTTGGCCAGGTATTTGTCCCAGGCCGCGGCGGCGATGGTCAGCCAGCACTTCCTACCGCCGCGCTCGCGCTCGTAGCGGTCCAGCTCCCGGCGGTAGGCCCGCATCAGGTCCACATGCTGCCGCCGCTCGGCGAGGTTGCCGCTGTCGCAGGGAAACTCCCAGTCGCAGTCGATGCCGTCCAGGTCAAACTCGCGCACCGCCTCCATCGTCGAGCGCACGAAACCCTCCAGGTTCTCCGGCGCGGTGGCCTCCCCGTGGCCCCCGGCCCCGCCCCCGCCGGTGGACAGCAGCACCTGTAGATCGGGATTGATCTGGCGGAGCCGATCCAGGTAAAATCGGTGGTAGCGGATGGCGCTGGCGTCGATGCGGTTGTCCCGCACCACGCCGAAGGCGATGTTCAGGTGGGTCAGCCTGCGCGCCTGCGCCGGGGTGATATCCGCCAGCCCCCCGGCGACGCAGTACGCGGCAAAAACAACGCTCGGCTTGTCAGACATGTTCGCGCGCTCCCTTCTGATGGTTCCGGTTCCTTCCCACGCGGGGATTTGTCAAGACCAGTGTATCCCACCCGGGGCGCAATGGCAAGCGGCCGCCCACGCGCTTGGCGCAGAAGCTTCCGTCCGCCGCCGCAGCCCCATGGCCGCCTTCGTGATGCAGAGCCCGGCGCCCCGGGCGGGGCCGTCCGGGGCGTTTCGCATCGCCTCGGCCGCCGGCCGATCCCTGGCACGCCGGGGGCTTCCAGGCCGCGGGGCGTGCTGGCCGAACGCCGCTGGCGCGATACCCGGCGCTGAAGAAAAACAGGCCGCGCGCGGAAGACCCGTGCGCGGCCCTTGGGCCCTTTACAGGATGACATTTTTGCGTTCCCCGGCCAGGTAGGCGGTCAGGGTGTCGAAGACGATCTGCGCCCGCAGCAGCATGGACTGCTCGGTGGCGAAGGCCACATGGGGCGTGAGCAGGGTGTTCTTGGCCGAGAGCAGCGGATGGCCCGGGTCCAGGGGCGGCTCCCGCTCGAACACGTCGACGCCCGCCCCGGCCAGGCGGCCGGCGTTGAGCGCCGAGGCCAGGGCGGCGCTGTCCACCACCGGGCCCCGGGCGGTGTTGATCAGGATCGCCGTGGGCTTCATCCGCGCCAGCTCCGCCGCGCCGATCAGGCCGCGGGTGCTCTCGTTGAGCGGGCAGTGCAGCGACAGGATATCCGCCTGGGCCAGCACCTGCTCAAAGGGCAGCCGCTCGATAAAATCGGCCGCCTGCTTGGGCCGGGGGTTGTAGGCGACGACCCGGCAGCCGAAGGCATGGCACAGGGCCGCGGTGGTCTGGCCGATGGCCCCCAGGCCGACGATGCCCACGGTTTTGCCGAACAGCTCGCTGCCCACCAGGCCGTCCTTGACGCCCCCCTGCCGGCAGCGCGCCTCCACCTGGGGCAGGTTGCGCAGCAGCGAGAGCATCATGCACAGGGCCAGCTCGGCCACCGAGCGGTTGGAGTAGCCCGAGGCGTTGCTGACCTGGACGCCCCGCTCCCGGCAGGCCGCCAGGTCCACATGGTCCACGCCGGTGAAGGCGACGTTGATGAACTTGAGCCTGTCGCAGGCCCGTATGACCTCCCCGGACAAGGGCATGTTGGCCAGCATGAGGACGTCCGCGTCCCGGGCCCGCTCGATCTGCACGGCCGGGTCGAGGTCGCGGGCGTAGGCTTGGAAGGTGTGCCCCGCCTGGCGCAGGGGCTGAACATAGGCCTCCAGCGCCTGCGGGGAGATGGCCAGGGACTCGAGCAAAACGATTTTCATCTGCTTCTCTCCTGTTCACATGGGATGGGGCTTGGACTCCAGGGTAGCCCGATCCGCCGGGTTTGTCAAGCAGAGCGCCCCGGGCCAAGAGGCCTCGGGGCGCTGAGGATAGCAGGCGGCGGCGCGGGATGCGCGCACTGCGCCGCACAGCCAGGCGCTGCGCGGACGGCGGCGCGGGACACGCGAACTGCGCCGCACAGCCAGGCGCTGCACGGACGGCGGCGCGGGTCGGTCAGGTCTTGGGGCCGCCCAGGAAGGCCGGTCCGGCGCCCTTGGGCAGGCGCATGGGCTTGGGGGGCAGCTTGCCCAGCTCGGCCAGCAGCGCCGCGTCGAAATCCACCCCCAGGCGGGTGTCGCGGTCGAAGATCATGGTGGGCTGTTTGCCCGGGGTGACCGCCGGCCAGTCGGGCAGGCCGGGGTGGTTGGGATCGCCCGAGCGGGCGAAGGCCACCCACGCCCCGCAGACCTGATCCTGCAGCCCCTCGGTCACCCCGGGGATGAAGGAGGGCTCCAGGTACTCGGCGTTGTGGAAGGCGTAGGGAATCTCGGCGTTGTGCCAGGCGGTGGTGCCGCCGTTAAAGGGCGACTCCAGGGTGAAGAAGTAGTTGTAGGCCACGCCGCCGTCGCAGGCGCGCTTCTGGGTGAAGGCCACCGCCGCCCGGCGCATGCCGTCGTCCAGGAAGAGCACGTCCACCGGGTTCTTCTCGGGGAAGGCCTGGCGGAAGGCGGCCTGGGCCGCCGGGGCGAGCTCGCCGAGCTGCTCGGTCATGAGCTGTTGGCGCAGCGCCTCGGGCCACTGGTTCTTGCTGCCCTCGGCCAGGCGCTGGTTGAAGTTGTTGCGGAACTCGCCGAAGACCGAGCCGGCCAACAGCGGGATGTGGGCCGTTTCCTTGCGGAAGCCCACGCTCATGGGATGGCCGACATAGTAGGCCCCGTCGATGGTCGGGCCCCAGCTGACCCGCTGGCCGGTCTCCCGGCTCATGCGGTCGGTGGCGCGCTGGGCGGCCTCGGCCAGCTGCCAATAGGGTACCTGCTCGGCCTGGGCCACCTGCTCGGCGGTCAGGCCCAGCTCCTCGAGCAGGTAGGCGCTCAGCTGGCGGGCCACCTGCCCGGTGCGCTCCATGCCGGGCATATAGCTCATGCCGCCGGACTGGATGATCGCCCGGTGGAACAGGCCGTCGGCCGCGGGCATCTGCAGCAGGGTGACCACCTTGCCGCCCCCGCCGCTCTGGCCAAAGATGGTGACGTTGTCCGGGTCGCCGCCAAAGCAGGCGATGTTGTCGCGCACCCACTCAAGGGCCGCCACCAGGTCGGCCTGGCCGGCGTTGCCGGAGTTCTGGTACGCCTGGCCGTAGGCCGAGAAGTCGCAGTAGCCCAGGACGTTGAGCCGGTGGTTGAGGGTGACCACCACCGCGTCGCCAAAGCGGCTCATCTCCTCGCCGTCGTAGGCGTAGTGCTCGATGCCCGAGCCGGAGAAGTAGCCGCCGCCGTGCAGCCAAACCAAGACCGGGCGCTTGGCGGATTTGTCCAGGCGCTGGGTCCACACGTTCAGGAACAGGCAGTCCTCATCCTGGGGATAGAACACGTGGGGCACGGTGTACTCGTCGTGGGGCACCGGGGTGTGGATCTCCGGGCAGACCGGGCCGTAGATGATGGCCTCGCGCACCCCCTCCCAGGGCTCGATGGGCTCCGGGGCGTGAAAGCGCCGGGCGGTGGCGTAGCGGATACCGCGGAAGATGAAGGTGTCGTCCACGATGACGCCGCGCAGCTTGCCCGCCGGGGTGGAGACCACCGGCTCGTCGGGGTTGCAGATCACCTGTCGGGTCAGCTTTTTGACAAACATGGAAACGCTCCTTTCTAGGCCGGTTTTTTATTGGTAGGTGTATACGCGCACGCGCCGGACCTCGGGCATGTCGCCCAGCTTGAGGCCCTGACGGGCCTCGTCGCCGTTGATGCGGCGGCCGGGCCGCCACGCGCCGTCCTGGTAAACGCCCTCCTCAATGAACTCGTAGGTGACCGCGCCCGCGCTGCCCGGCAGGGGCAAAAACTCCAGCCGGTAGCCCAGGCCCGCGGCCAGGAAGGTGTCCTCATCCTCCTGGATGATCAGGCCGCCCCCCTCGGGCGCGCCGGGCTGTTTGGGCGGCGGGAAGGGCATGCCGCCGCCCGGGGTGAAGGCGGTGGGCGCGTCGGAGTAGGCCACGAGGATGCGATATTTGCCGGTCTCGATGACCGCGCCCCGGTCCCCGGACTCCTTGAAGGCGTAGATGCGCCCGTCCTGGTGCGCCCGGTGGATCAGGGGGTGAAGGCTGGCGATCAGGTCGTAGGCGGCGGCCAGCCGCTGGGGCGACGCCCGGTCGACCGGGGCCCCGGCCGGGGCGAAGGGATCGTCCATCAGGCCCATGGGCACGCCCCAGATGCGCTCGGCCCCGAAGGGCGCAAAGCCGAGGGCGTTGTGCCGGCCCACGGCGTAGAGCGCGCCGGCCGCCGCCCCGGGCCCGCCGCCGGTCTCGGGGATGAAGATGGGGTTGTCGCAGGCGGCGTACGCGTCGCTGATGGGGCGCACGTCGCCGTAGGCGTTGGGCCCAAAGCAGCACAGGCTGGGCGCGCCAGTCTGCCACACCGTCAGGCACTTGGCCACGCAGCCGCCGCTGGGGTAGTTGCGGCCCGGGCCGAAGGGCGGCGTCTCCAGCCAGGCGTTGTGGAACATGGGCAGGTCGTAGGCCGCCTGGCCCGCCCGGGCCACGGTCTCCACCGCCCGGGCGAAGCACCAGGCGCTGAAGAACTCCTCCGCGTCCGGGCCGAAGGCCTCCGCCCACGGGCCGCTCACGCCGTAGCGGGCGGCCAGGGCCGGGGGCACCGCCGCGGCGAAGGCCGCGTCCGCCGCCTGGCCATACTCCCGGGCGGCGCCGAACATGCCGCACTCGTTCTCCACCTGCACCATGACGACGGTGTTCTCCCGCTCGTCCACCTGGCGGATGTGGGCCATCAGCGCGGCGAAGGCCGTCGCGTCCGCCGCGATCGAAGCCTCGCCCAGGGGCGAGAAGGTATCCAGCGGCGCGCCCGCGGCGGTGTGCACCCGGGGATAGCGCCGCCAGTCGCGCTTGACCCAGCCCGGCGCGTAGGAGGCGAAGGTGCTCTTCCACAGGCCGAACCACAGGGGAATCAGCTTGACCCCCTCCCGGCGGCACTGGGCGATCAGCCCGTCCACCAGGGTGAAATCGAACTTGTCGGGCTCCGGCTCGGTCAGCTCCCAGCTCACCGGGGCCAGCACGCAGTTCAGGTGCATCGGCCGCAGGGCCGGCCAGACCTTGCGCTCCATGTAGTCCAGGCTGGACGCGCTGGAGTTGTGAATCTCCCCGCCCAGGCAGACGAAGGGGGCGTCGTGCACATAGAGCGTGGCCAGCCGGCCGCGCCCCTTGAGGGTCGGTATCGACATCGCAGGGACCTCCTCCCGGTTATCATCATCTCCAGCATACCGGGACGCGCCCCCGCCCGCCAGCGCCGGGCGAGACACGTTTTGCCGGGGGATTATCGGATTTCGGCGGGCAGCCCCTCGCGCAGGCGCTGGCGGTAGTCGATGGGGGCCATGCCGAAGCGCTCGCGGAACAGGCCGTAGAAATGGCTGTTGTAGCCGTAGCCCGAGGCCTCGACGATGGCCTGCACGGGCAGGTCGGTGGTGGCCAGGGTGTTGGCCACGTACTCCAAGCGGGTCTGACAGAGCAGCTGGGCGAAGCTCATGCCCGCCCGCTCGCGCAGCAGGCGGGTGACCTGCCGCTCACTGTAGTTGAACTGCTCGGCCAGCTCCGCCCGGGTCAGGCGCTGGAAATGGGTGCGCACATAGGCGATCATGCGCTCGCCCGCGTCGGCGCTGGTGTGGGCCAAAACCGCCTGCGTATCCTCCTCGGGCAGCTCGGTCAGGGCGCTGAAGAACTCCAGGGCCAGGGCGTTGATCCGGGGCCGCCGGGTGGGGCTGTCGCCCTTGGCCAGTTCGCCCAGGGCCCGCGCCAGGCCGCCCAGGGCGGCGGGGTCGCCGGTGCTCAGGCGCAGGTAGGCGATGGGCAGCTCCGCCCGGCGGGTGCGCCGCAGAAACTCCGGCAGCGCCCCCGGGCAGGCCATTAGCGCGTACAGGCTGCCGCCCAGGGTCGAAGCCCGCAGCGCCAGGGAGACCACCCGGCTCCTTTCGCAGGTGTTCAAAAAGGTAAAGCGCACCCCCGGGGGCAGCAGCAGCACATCCCCCGCCGACAGGGGCACCGTGCGGTCGCCCACATAGTAGACGCAGTGGCCCGAAAGCGTCAGCACCCACTCGAAGTATCCGTTGGCGTGCCAGGGCATGGGCGCGTAGCGCACCTGGTTGCCGATCAGGGGCGCCAGGTCCAGGTCGGTCAGGCTGAGCAGCTGCTCGGAGCTGTAGGCCGGGTGCCGGTGGAAGGGTCGCCCGGCCAGGATCGCGTCCATCCCGGGCAGCATGCGGTTGCGCAGGCGGGTGAACCCGTCCGCCCCGGCCAGCTCGGGCTCAAAGCCCAGCTCGATGCGCGTGCGCTCATAGAGCGCCTTGAGCGCCCGCTCGTAGGGCCACATGGGCACCGGCTCGCACGCCGCCCCGATGGGTTGGATCATCCCGCCCGCCTCCTCCCCCTGGTCTGTCTATAGGATAGCATATATTTTATCGTAAAAAAAGAAGGCGTCCCTTCCTTTCGGAGGGAACGCCTGTCAGGTGATCAGCACGCTGGCGGCGAAGGAGACCAGGGCCGAGGCCGCGCCCAGGGCCAGCTCCCCGGGGGTGTGCCGCTTGAGCGCGAGCGAGGACCAGACCACCGCCGCCAGCAGCGCCGCGCAGGGCGGGGCCCAGCCCCAGCCCAGCAGCCGCACGGCCAGCAGCATCGGCCCGACAATGCTGCAGGCGTGGCCGCTGGCCCGCAGCCCGACGGCCTTGTTGAGCACGGTGAGCACCGCCACGGAGATGAGGTAGGTCCACACGATCAGCCGCAGCCCCTGGGAGGCCCCGCTGATCAGCGCGTAGCCCCAGGCCAGGACATAGCCCGCCAGGTTCATCACAAAGGCCAGGTTGCGCTGCCCCTCCCGCCCCTTGCGGCGCAGGCCGGGGATCAGCGCGGCGATGGGGTAGGCCGCCAGGGGCACCCCCGCCAGGCAGACCAGCACCGCGATCATCTGCCCCAGCCCGGCGAACACCCCCGGCCGCAGGGCGTAGACCAGGATCAGCAGCAGCGCCACCCACACCGGCGGCACCGACGCCGCTCGCACGATTTTCGCGATCCGCTCGCGCTTCATCATTTCCGCACCTCCCGCGCTTGTGCGCTATTTGTACATGTGTTATGATATCCCCAACTCGACCGGCGGGCAATGACAACCGCCCCCGGCCTGTACAAAACCTGACAATTCGCCGGGGAGTGTATCGATGTGGGAGACCGACGCGTCCGCAAAACCCAGGAGAGCATCCAGGCCGCCCTGGTGGCGCTATTGGGCGGCAAGCCCTACGACAAGATCACCGTCACCGAGCTGTGCGCCCGGGCGGACGTCAGCCGCATCACCTTCTACGCCCACTACGCCGACAAGGACGCCCTGATCGAGGAGATGTTTCAGCGCCTGGCGGCCGTGGCGCTGGCGGATTTCGGCCGCCTGCAGGGGGAGAACAACCCCGGCGGCGACGCGGTGCAGAGCTACCGCAACCTGCTCTCGTGCATCCTGGACCTGTTTGAGAGCGATGGGCCCTTCCTGCGGCAGATGTCCCAGCGGCGCAACCCCGCCCTGCACGCCGGCTTCTACAGCCGGGTGTTCGAGCAGGTGCTCGGGCATGTGGAGCGCGAGCGCAGCCGGCTGACCCCGCTTTTGGGCAGCGCGCCCCTCTCGGCCTTTCTGTGCAGCGGGCTGTGGGCCTACATCGACGCCTGCTACGCCCAGCGGGTCCCCCTGGCGCGCATCCGCGAGGAGACCCAGGCGCTGTTGACCGGCATCCTGCAATCGGAGGTCTTTATCCGCACCGCCTAGGCGGCGCGCGGCAAAAGGAGGCGACCCCATGGATTACAGCCAGAGGATTTCTCATCGCCAGTGGAACCAGCCCGACAAGGGGGTGCGCGAGAGCCAGCGCGAGCGCACCTTCATCGACGATATCGTGCAGAAGGACCACCTGCAGCGGGCGCTGCTGGACAGCCTGGAGGGGGTGCGCACGGTGTTCGACGGCGGGGCGGGCAGCGGCCGCTTCTCCATCCTGCTGGCCCAGCGGGGGCTATCTGTCACCCATTTTGACATCTCCGCGCCCATGATCGACCAGGCGCGCGAGGCCGCCCAGGCCGCGGGCGCGCTGGATCGGATCACCTTCGTCCAGGGCGCGCTGGAGGACCTGTCGGCCTACGCGGACGGGGCCTTCGACCTGGTCATCAGCTTCGACGCGCCGATCTGCTACACCTATCCGAACCACGAGCGGGTCATCGCCTCGCTGGCGCGCATCGCGCGCAAGCGCCTGCTCGTCAGCGTGGCCAGCCGCCTGGGCGCGCTGCCCTACCGCGCCAACCCCCTGCAGAAGCACCCCTACATCCTCTCCGACCAGCCCGAGGATCCCTGGGCGAGGTGGTGCCTGGAGCACGAGGCCGACCTGGTGGAGGATTTCCGCTTCGACAAGGCCGGGGCCGAGGACTTCCTGGCCCGGGGGGGGTTCGGCGAGGAGGAGGCCATCGCCGCCTACGAGGCCGGGGAGGCCCCCTGGCCCATCACCTACCACTTCATGCCCGACGAGCTCAAGCGCATCCTGGCGGCAAACGGCCTGCGCGACGTGCGCCTGGCCGGGCCCGGGGCCTACGCCCGCACCCTACCCCGCCCCATCCTGCGCAAGCTCATGGCCGACCCGGACCAGCGGCGGGATTTTCTGGACTTCTGCTATCAGTACGACCAAAATCCCTATGTGCTGGGCATGGGCAAGGACAATCTCCTGGCCCGGGGCGAGAAATGATCCCCCACAGGAAAAGCGCCGTTCCCTTGGGAACGGCGCTTGTGATTTAGGCCTTCTCCTGCAGGGCCAGCAGCGCGGCCACCAGCTCGGCGGGGTCCTCGGCCTCGGCCAGCAGCTCGGCGGCCAGGGACCGCAGCCGCTCAGGCGCGCCCGCGGCCCGCGCCTGCTCCAGGCGCTGCTTGAACCGGTCGGCGGCCAGGCGCTCCAGGTCCCGCCCGGTGGGCACCCGCTCGGGCAGGATGACCGCCCGGGTGTAGCGCCGGATGTTCTGCAGCAGGTTCATCTCCCGGCTGGTGATGAAGGTCACCGCCCGGCCCGCGCGCCCGGCGCGGCCGGTGCGCCCGATGCGGTGCACATAGTACTCCGGGTCCTGGGGCGGGTCGAAATTGACCACCAGATCCACGTCGTCCACGTCCAGGCCCCGGGCGGCCACGTCGGTGGCCACCAGAATCTTGATCAGCCCGTGACGGAAGCTGGCCATGATGGTATCCCGCTCGCGCTGGCGCATGTCCCCGTGCAGGGCGGCGGCGGCGAAGCCCCGGCCCTTGAGCGCGGCGCACAGCTCGTCGACCCGGCGCTTGGTGTTGCAGAAGATCAAGGCCAGGCGGGGCGCGTAGCCCTCCAGCAGGCTGGCGAGCTGCTCCTCCTTGGCGTCGTATCGGATCCTCAGGTAGCTCTGGGCGATGGCCGCCACGGTGACCTGGCGCTTGGCGATGGCGATGTGCCGCGGGTCCTTCAGGTACCGCCGGGACAGGGCCAGGATGGGCGCGGGCATGGTCGCCGAGAAGAGCAGGGTCTGCCGGTCATCGGGCGTGCCGTCCAGGATGGTCTGCATGTCCTCGCGAAAGCCCATGTCCAGCATCTCGTCGGCCTCGTCAAGCACGGCGATTTTCAGCCCGTCCAGCTTCAGGGTGCCCCGGCGCATGTGGTCCATCACCCGCCCGGGGGTGCCCACCACCACCTGCGCGCCCTCGGCCAGGGGGCGCAGCTGCCGGGCGATGGGCTCGCCGCCGTACAGGGCCACCGCCCGCACCTTGGGCATGTAGCGCGCCAGCTTGAGCAGCTCCCGCCCGGTCTGCACCGCCAGCTCCCGGGTGGGGCAGAGCACCAGCGCCTGGGGCTGGCGCACCGCCGGGTCGATGCGCTCCAGGATCGGGATGGCGAAGGCCGCGGTCTTGCCGGTGCCGGTCTGGGCCTGGCCGATCACGTCCGCGCCGGAGAGGGTGACCGGGATGCTCTGGCGCTGGATGGGCGTGGGCTCGGCAAAGCCCATGTCCGTGATCGCCCGCTGCATCGGGTCGGAGAGAGCCAGCTCCTGCCAAAAGGCCTGGCTGTCGGGTTGCTGTAGGATGGTCTGTGTCATCGATACCTCTTTCTCAAATGGGTCCGGGGCTGCGCCCCAACAAAAAACCGCCGGTCTCTCCGGCGGCGAACCAGCGGCGGCGCCGCTGTTTCCGACAAAGCAACGCCCGCAGGCGTACTGTTTAGTATAGCACATCGCCCCGCCCCCGTCAAACGCAGCGAGCCCTTGCATTTGGTCGGCGCAGGGCCTACAATGGCAGTAACCAAGTTTCGAGGAGGAGGGATTTCGATGCGCCTGCTGACCGACGCGGTGCACGGCGAGGTCTGCGCCATGCCCGGCAACACCTTCGGCTACTTCGCCTGGCCCTCGGTGGCCCGGCTGGGGGACGGCCGCCTGGCGATGGCCTGCTCGGGCTTCCGCGTGGGGCATATCTGCCCCTTCGGCAAGACCGTCTTGTGCTTCAGCCCCGACGAGGGGCGCACCTGGGGACCGCCCCAGGTGATCACCGACACCCCCCTGGACGACCGGGACGCCGGGGTGGTGGCCCTGGGCGGACAGGGCCTGCTGGTCTCCCACTTCCGCCACCCGCTGACCTACCTGACGGACTACGAGCTGGCCTACCCCGAGGGGGAACGCCGCCTGATTGACG
>JBMNTT010000019.1:0-48582 GCA_050945875.1 Christensenellales bacterium | reverse complement strand
GGTCACGGTGGAACCCGCTCGCGCCGACGGGGCGGGGTTCACCCGCAGGTTCCCGGGCGCGGCGGGCTCTTGACCGGGCAGGGTGATAGACTGCTTCCAGTTGATCGGAGCGCTCTGGCCAACCTTGATCCACTGCGCGGCGGCCGTGATCGCTGTGGCCGCCGCGCGGATCGACTGTAGGCCGCTGGCGGCAGGTTGGGTCTGCGCTTGGGTCCCCAACGCCTGGCCGCGCTGCGCCCGGGTCCCCGGTGCCTGACCGCCCCCCGTTTGCGCTCCCGTGTTCTGCCGCTCCCGCTCCTGCTTGGCCTGCTGCGCCCGCTGCTTCTGCCGCCGCTTTTCCTCCTCCTGAGCGGCTTTGCGCTGCGCCAGGGAAGGAATGACCGCCTTACTGCTCACAGCCTCTCCCCCTCTCAATAGCCCCTTTGAGCTGAAGCCGCTCGGGTCTGCATGTTCAGCGCGTCCACAACCTTATCCTTGAGCACTTGCGGAGCGACATTTGTCGGCAGCCTCGCTTTCACCAAATCGATGGTTTTCTGCTCCGTCGTGGTCGATTTTGACTTGTCGCCTGAGCCGGAACCGCCCCCTGAGCTACCGCCGCCCCCTGTGTACACCGTCCTGACGGCCTGGGCGGCCTGCTGAGCGGCCTGCTGCTTCTGCCAGTCGAACTGAGCCTGCTGCAGGGCGAGCTGGGCGTCGAACTGAGCCTGCTCCTGCTCGCGCTGCAGGCGCTGCTGCTCGAGTTGGGCCTGGAGGGTCTCGCGCTGGAGGGCCTGCTGGGCGTCGAACTGCTCCTGGGCGAGCTGCTGCTTCCACAGCTCGGTCTCCAGGCTCTTGAGCTGCAGCTGGTTCTGGTATCGCTGCTGGGTCAGCTCGGCGACCTTCTGGGAGATGGCCTTGCCGCGCTCCTGGGTCAGGCGGGTGGAGGCGTCGTTGTACTCGGCCAGCAGCTGATTGAGCTGCTGATCGATCTGGGCGTTCTGCTGCTGGAACTGGTTGGCCAGCTCGCCGACGGCGGCCTGCTTGCGCACGTCGTTCTGGCGCAGGGCGTCCTGCACGTAGGTGGAGCGGCCAAAGCCCCGGGAGAGGGCCTGCAGCTGGATGGCGTTGCCCTGCTGGGCGTAGGCGACGCCGGCCTTCTGCTGCTCCTGCTCATACTGCTGGCGGTAGCGGTCGAGGGTCTGCTGCTGCTGGAGCACGCCGCGGTCGTAGGCCTGTTTGGCCTCGGCCAGGGCGCCGCCGTAGGTCAGCTCGCCGTAGTCGGCGGCCTGCTGGGCGATCTGCTCGTCGGTGGGCAGCGCGTCGGTGGGCAGCTCCACGGGGATCTTGTCGTACTTGACGGTGGTCGATGTGGCCATGGTTTTGCTCCTCTCAGGTGGGGTGGTTGCGCCCGGTCGGGCGCGGGGCGCTCACGGGTTGCGGACGGGCTCCCAGCCCTGGGGGTCGGCGTCCGGGTCGTGTGCGCAGCCGTCGCGTCGGCAGCGATAGGTTTCGCCGTCCCGCCACAGGATGTAGTCGCCGGCGGCATAGGCGTCGTGGGCGCCGGCGGGCTGGGCGTAGGGCAGCGCCCAGCGGGCGTCGGCGGCGTGATCGGCCGCCCAGTGGGCCGGGGCCTGGCCGGGGACGATCTGTTGGTCTTGCCGGCTGTCATGCCCCTGGCAACAGCGCCACACCTGCCCTGCGTGGACCCGGCGGTCGCCGATTTGGTAGAGGCCCGGGGACCAGGGGGGCAGCAGCGCCCGACAGGCGACGGCCTGCCCGCTGGGCAGGGACCGGCCCAGCTCGCCCATGAGCGCTAAGCGCACCGCGCGCACCATGGCCTCCAGGGCCTGGCACAGATGATCCTGGTTCACGCCTCCAACCCCCTCTCCAGCGCGCTGTATAGGTTGTCCAGCCGACCCTGCAGCTGGGCGGCGCGCTCCAGAGGATCGGGCTGGTGATCGGGCTGAGGGGGTTGGCTTGCCTGCCACTGGGCGATCTGCTCGGCGGTCGCGCCCTCGGTCCAAGCCCGGCCGTCCCAGCGGGGCCGCACAAAGCCCTCCGGGGCGGGCGCGTCCAGCAGGGTTTCCCCGGGCTGCAGGCGATAGCTGTCGATGCGTTCTCCTCCCGGCTCGAGCCACACCAGCACGAAGTCCACATAGCATCCTTGCGCGTCGACGACGCAGCCATAGCGGTATTGCATCCGCTTCCTCCTTATCCATTAGCTCGAAAGGTAAGCGTTCCGTAAAAATCCTGCTCTGTCCGATTGGTAGGATTGACCACGATCGTTCCATCCGATCGGCAGAAGAGGGTGCAGGGGCGGTAGCCTTCGGAAAAACCTCCGTTGAGCTGCGCGCACATGGTGTAGATGTAATCTCCCGGCCGATATCCGACGGGCAGTGTCGCAACGACCGTGCTGCTGGTGATCTCACTGGGCTTGAGCCGCAGGGCGACCACCACGGACACCCATCCGTTGGGGTCGATGCTGTACCGACATCCGCTCAGGGTGGTTTCCACCGCGCTGGATAAGGGCAGTGCTAGCTGAGTGATCTGTGTTTCCTTCGGAAAATAATAACACCAATCCCCCCACAAATCCGACCAATTAAAGTATCCTCTTAGGATGACAGCGTTGCCAGTGTAGATTTCTATCTGTTGCTGGACAATGCCGCTGTTGACGCGGACCCGCAAATAAAACGCGCTACGCGTCGGGCAGTGTTGAAGGGTTTGCGCGCTTTGGTTGGTACTGCAGAAATAATCGCCGGCAATCTTGTAGGCTTCGTGGTTGAGGTCTGCGCCGTCGGGGATGCGCGTGGCCTTATAGGGCACAAAGGGCTTATCCCCCAGCCACAGCTCCCACCCCGCCGCCACCTCCACAGCCTTCTCGTGCTCGGCCACCTTGCCGAAGGCCAGGCCGTTGCCGCTGGCGCGGATGTCGAAGGTGACGGCCGCGGTGGACACGGCCTGGGCGCGGGTGGTGGTGGTGAAGGCGTCGCGCAGGGCGACGCGGAAGCTGTAGGAGTGGTCCGGGTCGATGTCGGGCGCCTGGGCGGTGGCGGTGAAGGCGGGCCCGGGCGCGGGCAGGGGCAAGCGGGTCTCCTCGTCCTGGTCGCTGCGCCGGTAATACACGGCCAGCTCGCCGGCGTTGCCGGGCAGCTCGGTCAGCCCGCCCGAGACGGTGCACAGCACGGCCGCGCCCTGGTCGGAGGGGTTGCCGTCTTGGTCGCAGCGCACGGCGGTGAAGCGGTCGATCCAGGGCTCGCGATAGGCCTTCACGTCGATGGTGGCGGTGCGGGTGGCGGTGCGCCCGCGCGAGTCGGTCACCCGCATGGTTACGGTGTTGGCGCCGGCCTGGGTCAGCGCGCCGGTGGTGGCGCTGCTGGCGGCGTAGGTGGCGCCGTTGGCCTGGATGGCGTAGCTTCTCGGGGCGCTGCCGTACGCGCCCACGGCGGTCAGCTGCACCTTCAGGCGGCTGCGGCCCTGGACGAACATGCCGGCAAGGGCGCTGCCGGTCTCGGCCAGGGTGTAGGCCAGGCTGGGGATCATGTCCTCGGGCGCGGCGGCGGTGAAGCCCACCGAGTCGGTGCCGATCAGGGCGGAGCCGTTGTAGGTCTCGCAGTACACCCGGCCGACGCCCACGGCGGCGTTGGGGATCTCGTAGGCCAGGTCTTTGGGCACGGTCCAGCTGTAGGACGCGCCCACGCCCTGGGCGAAGTAGGCCTGCTGGCCGCCGAAGTGGTAGCGCAGCCGGTGGGTGAAGGCGGAGGAGGCGCGGTTCACGGTCAGGGTGACGGCCCGGCCCATGGTGACCGTGGCGGGCATGGAGATGGACGAGGCCCGGGGGATGGTATCCAAGGCGACATAGGCCGACGCGTTGATGGCGGACCAGAAGACGCCGCCGGCGGTGATCTGGATGTTGAAGGTGGCGGCGATGGACAGGCTCTTGGAGCCGTCGGCGCTGTGGCTGACGGTGCGGGAGACCTCGCCCAGGTAGACGGTGCCGCCGTCGCAGTCGACGGCCGGGCTGCTCCAGGCCAGGCTGGTCCCGTCGATGGACGTGGTGTTGTCGCGCCCGCCGAAATCCACCCAGTAGTTGGCCGCGACGATCAGGTAGTGCTTGCAGGTGACGGTGGAGGTGTTGTTCGCCACCGACTGGGTGGCGGACCAGTCCACCCGCAGGGTGTACTTGCCGTCGCGGATGGCGCCGGTGAAGCTGCCGGAAAGGGCCATGGACTCAGCCTCCTATTTTGACGAAGGATAGGTTGCCGTTGCCGCGGGGCATGAAGGCGAACCCGCCCAGGCGCAGGGCGTCGAGGATTTGGGCCTGGGTGATGTAGAGCTTGCTGTCGCTCAGGTAGGCGACCTGCGCGCCGGATTGCAAAAAGCTGATCTGCTGGTTGCCGATGTCCAGGGAGAAGTCGTTGCCCTCCTGGCCCAGCAGGATATGCCCGTCCTGGAAGCGGATGTAGGTGCTCAGCAGGGCGTACTGGCCCTGGTTGTCGTCGGAGAGCTGGCCGATGAGCTGCTGGATGCTGGTAAAGCGCATCTCGATGGCGTCGGCGGTCTGGGTCATGGCGGTGGCGATCTGCTCGACGACGCTCTGCTTGGTGGCGTAGGCGCCGTCGGCCTGCACCTGCAGCTGGTTGACGGCGTCGTAGAGCCCGGCCACCGAGCCGAGCAGCTCGTCGCCGGTGGCGTAGCCGCTCAGGTCGGCGGTCACCTCCTGCCAGCGCTCGCCGTCGAAGCGCTTGAGCTGGTTGGGGGCGCGGCCAGTGTCCAGCCAGAGCATGTCAAGCTGGGGGTTGTCCGGGGCGGCGTCCTGGCGGTAGACGCGCTGGGCGTCGTAGGCCTGCTGGTCGACCTTCAGGGCGAGCTTGCCGTCAATCAGGGCGACGTCGGCCACGACGCTCTCGATGGCCTGGGCGGTCTGCGTGACGGTGGCGTAGGCGGTCAGCTCCTGGTTGATGTCGGCGACGACTTGGTCGATCTTGTCGGCGGTCTGCTCGACGGTGGAATAGTTCTTGAGCTTCTCGTCGGTCTCGCCCGCCACCCGCAGCACCTCGCTGGCGATCTTCTGGGCGGTCTCCTCCCGGGTGGCGTAGAGCGCCAGGTCCTCGCGCACCTGGCGGATGCCGTCCACCCCGCTGTCGGCCTTGGCCTCGATGCCCTCGGCGTAGTTGCGCAGCCGCTCGGCCTCGTCGATGACCTGGTGGTTCAGGGCGATCAGCTCGGTGCGGCTGGCCTTGCCGTCGATGACCTGCTGGGTCGGCTCGGCCAGGTCCCGCCAGTCCAGTCCCCCCATCACCTTCTTCCACAGCGCCCGCAGCGTGTCGTTGATCTGCTTGAGCCCCAGCTTGTCAAAGCCGAAGACTTCCCGGAATCCCTGGTCTTTCACGCGCTCCCTCCTACAGATAGGTCACGGTCACCGTGGGCTTGTCCACGACGACCAGGTAGTTGCCGGCGCTGTTGCCGCTGTCGTACAGGCACAGCCCGCCCACCCCGCCCGTGGCCGCGATGGCCTTGAGCTGGTTGGTCACGTCGTAGCTGCGGCTCTCCCCCCAGGAGAGCCCCGGGGACATGGCTGAAACCGCCCCGGGCGCGGGCGCGCCGCTGGCGCTGGACAGGCTGTGCACCCCGATGTAGGGCGTCACCGCGTCGCTGCGCCCGCCGTTGGTGTACCGGGTCAGGCGCATGGTCGCGCTGCGGATGGTCTTGCCCGCCAGGCTCGTGAAGTCAAAGAAGAAGCAGCCCACGTTGTTGCCGCTGGCCCCTCCGCTAAAGTGCGCCTGCACCGCCCGGTTCTTCCCCGAGTCGTCGGTGCGCCAGTCCCCGGTGCGCCAGGTAGCCATGGAAGAACAGGCGAACTGCTGGGTGGTCTCGGTAGGCTTGGGCGGGGTGACCGGGGTCTGGGAGCCGGACGTCTCCTGCGCGGCTGTGATGACTTTTCCGCCCGTCTCCTCCAGGATGGGACCGATTGGCCGGGCAACGCCGCAGGTGATCAGACCGCCTATGGAGGCAAAGAGCGAATACCCGCAGGGACCGCCTTTGACATTTTGGAGGATGACATACGACCTATTGCTGCTCACGCCGACTTCCGCATAGGCTTCGCTGTCCGAGATCATCCCGATCGGACAATCCACAAAATTATATGAGGTTGTCCATGTGCCGGTGACCGTAGCCAGGTCCGAATAGAGTTCGACGCAGGCGCATTCGGTTGCCTTAAAGCTGCTGGCAATGCAGTTTCCAACGCCAATGATGCACGCGCATCGCTCGAACAGCACGGAGCCTGAGTTTCTCCATTTTGTCTGGGTCCAGTTGGTAAGCGTCAAGCCGCCGGGTCCGTAGAAGCCCTTGACAGTCGGAACGGAGTAAGTCTGATCCCCCATCATGTACAGCTTGATGCGTCCCACGATGCACTTGGGGATTTGGCTCAGGGCAAAGGCGACCGTCCGGTAGGGCGCGGCGCTGCCGCCGGAGCTCTCGATGTCGCTGCCGGTGCTCCCGTCGACATAATAGATGGTATCCGCCTCATGTCGCCAGAGCTTGCCCGCCACGTACAGGTCGGCCACCTCCAGCCGCCGGGCCCGCAGCTGCTGAAAGCCGCCCACGCCCGCGGCGCTCATGTTCAGCACGGTCTCCCCGTTGCCGCCCAGCAGGTTCAGGTCGAAGCGGTTGGTGTCGATGAACACACCGTCGCGGTTGATGGTCACGCCGTTTCCCGTGGCCACGGCGGTAACCGGGTCCTCCGGGGCCGGGGTCCAGGCTGTGGCGCGGACCCCCTTTTCCAGCTTGACATGCTCAAAGCGCAGGATGTTGCCGTAGGTCTGACCGTTCAGGCCGTTGTAGATCAATAGCGACCAGTTTCGGTCCGCCCGCACCGGCGCGACGAAATGCAGTTGTTGCAACTCCTGGCTGACGTTGAGCAGGTATCTCGGGCCCGACTCGTTGACGTCGTAATCGAACAGGAGCACCGCCACCTGGGTGGGCGAGCCGCGCAGGGGGGTGATGCTGCCCACGCTGAGCACATAGTCCACGCCCTGCTCGAGCCCTCTGTACAGCGGCCAGTGGGTGTAGTAGGAGCCCATGCTGTCCAGCTCGTGATACTCGCTGTCTTGCACATAGTTGCGCCAACCGGCGTCGGTCTCATTGACCACCGCCCACCCCTCCCCGCTCCAGCGCTTGAGCTGGTTGGGGCTGGTCGAGGTGTCCAGCCAGAGCATGTCGATCCGCGGGTCCTCGGGGGCGGCGGCCTGGCGGTACACCCGGTCCTGCTGGTAGGCGGCGCTGGACACCTTCAGGGCCAGCTCGTCCTGCATCAGGTCGATGCTCGCGTAGCCGCCCAGCTTGCCGTCCACCTCGGCCACCACCGCGCTGATCCGCTCCTCGGTCTGCTCGACGGTGCTAAAGCGGGTCAGGTCCTGCCGGATGTCCGCCACCGACTGGCTGATCTTGCTGTCGGTCTGCTCGACGGTGGAATAGTTCTTGAGCTTCTCGTCGGTCTGCCCCTCCACCCGCAGCACCTCGCTGGCGATCCTGGCCTCGGTCTGCTCGGTGGTGGAGAACAGCTTCAGGTTCTCCTCCACCCGCAGCACCCCGTCCACCCCGCTGTCGGCCTTGGCCTCGATGGTCTCGGCGTAGTTGCGCAGCCGCTCGGCCTCGTTGGTCACCCGGCTGTCCAGGCTGGCCAGCTCGCCCCGCTCGGCCTTGTTGTCGATAACCTGCTGGGTCGGCTCGGCCAGGTCCCGCCAGTCCAGTCCCCCCATCACCTTCTTCCACAGCGCCCGCAGCGTGTCGTTGATCTGCTTGAGCCCCAGCTTGTCAAAGCCGAAGACCTCCCGGAATCCCTGGTCTTTCACGCGCTCCCTCCTCAGTCCATGTCGCTCTCCAGGGTGACGCTGACGCCCCCGGTCAGGGTGAAGGCCCGGCCCTTGATGTTGGACAGGCGCAGGCGCAGGGCCCGGCCGCGCACCAGCAGGCTCTTGCGGGTGATGGGTCCAGGGGCGGCGGGCAGGGTCAGCTCGCGCACCTTGGGGGGCCCGCCGCGGTCGGTGAAGGCCTCGATGCGCAGCTGGGGCTGGGGGTTTTGGGGGTCGTCGACCTGGCCGTAGCCGGAGAAGTAGACGCGGGTGACGGTCTTGTTGGCGTACTTGGCGTTCCAGTCCAGCCAGGGGGTGGTCCAGTGGCAGTCCATCCGCTCTCCGGCCCAGTCGGAGCCCTGGCCGTAGACCTGGACCGAGCCGTCGGCGCAGGCCATGAGCAGCCGCTCGCCGAAGACCCGCAGGTCCAGCACCGACAGCCCCCGGCGGATCATGTAGTTGCCCGTGGCCAGGTCGTAGATCAATAGGCAGGTGTTCTCGGCGGCGTCGCCCTCGGGCAGGGCGAAGAAGAGCTTGCTGTCGAAGCACGCCGCGCACACCCGGTCCAGGGCGGCGGGGTTGACGGAGCGCGCGAAGGGGGCGATGCGCTTGTCCTCCAGGGGGTAGGCGCTGGCCCCGTCGTATTTGCAGATGCCCTCCCGGCCCCAGAAGTACACGCCGTCCTTCACCGTCACGATGGACCGGTCGCTCACGCAGCCCACGCTGCCGTGCACGCGCACCGCCTCGTACTGGCCGGGGTAGCTGCCCACGATGCGGTGGATGGAGTGGTCCTTGAAGATCACCACGTCGTCAAAGAGGTTGGCCACGCCGCGGATGACGCTGCCGTCCCAGGTGGGGATGTCGATGGCCCCGCCGGCCATCTCGGGGGCGTCGGCCTCGTCGGAGGCGTCGTAGGCCGACCAGTCGTAGGGGTTGAAGGCGCGGGAGTAGTAGAGCCGGTCCATGTGCTCGCGGTCGCCGGCGGCCCACACGCGCTCGTAGTGCAAGGTGAGGTAGCGGCTGGTGGCGGGGTCCTGGGGCCCCTGGGCGATCAGGGGCTCGGGCAGGCCCTTGCCGTCCCATTTCTGGAGGACCCCGCTGCCGTTGGCGAAGATGATGATGTCGGTGTCCTCGTGCTGATAGTTGATGAAGCTGTAAGCGTCGCTGATCATGCCGGAGGCCAGGGGCTGGGGGGCCTGGCCGGGGGCGAGGGTGTACAGGCTGCCCCCGGCGGCGGCGATCAGCCAATCGGTGACGGTGCCGTCCCAGTTGCGCTTGTGGTAGTCCATCAGGGTGCGGATGGGGGCGGGGGCGCGCTGATCGGTGTACAGGGCGCTGCCCGGGGCGGTGGCCAGGGCGCCCTCGCGGGCGAGCATGTTCTGCGCGTCGGGGCTGCCCGAGGCGTTGGGGTTGTGCTCGCCGTGGGTCTGGTCGATCCCGGTGAAGCTCCGGATGAGCAGGACCTGCTCTTCGCTGGCCATGGGGTCTCCTCCTTTATACGCGGTAGCGGTGGGTCAGGGGCCTGCCGCCGGGGCCGGGGGTCTGGCCCGCCAGGCTGCGCACCCGGGGCAGCAGGGTCAAAAAGCGGTTGTAGAAGAACATGGCGCGGTTCTGGCGGCCCGAGGAGCCGGTGCCCAGGATGACGTAGGCGGCGTAGTCGGCCAGGATGGCGTGGTACTCGGCGGGGGCGAAGGCGGGCGTGTCGTCGTCCTCGGCCAGGGGGGGCGGGTCCTGGCCCAGGCGCTGGGCGATGAGGCGATAGCCCTGGTTGATCGCGTCGGAGAGCAGGGGCTCGAACTCGGCCTGGTTGTCCAGGTCCTCCTGCATCAGGCGCAGGGCTTCCTGGCGCAGCTGCGAAAAGGTCATGGGTCGCCTCCTTTAGAGCAGCCCGGCGTGCATCAGCACGTCGAGCACCATGTCGGGCACCTCCACGGGCACGCCCCGCTGGATCAGGAAGGTGTGGCCGTTGATGATGACCGGGATGTCGAAGTTTTTCTCGTCGCCGTTCTCCCGGGGGACGACCACCCGGGTGGTGCGCTGGGCCTTGGCGGCCTGGGCGGTGCGCCGCTCGATGGCGCGGGCCTGGCCCTCCACGGAGGCGGGCTGGGTCGGCTCGGGGTTGTTCGCGGCGATGGTCTTGGCGGGCATGGCGATTCCTCCTTTTTCAAAAAAACGCCCCGGGACGCGTTTGGTCCCGGGGCGCGCCCCCAGCGGGGCGGTTGTGCGCGGGCAACGGCCGCGCGGATCAGCCGGCGGTGGTCACCGCGTCGCTGGCGCCGTGCTCGATGCGCACCATCCAGCTGGGCTGGAGGATCTTGGCGGCGTAACCGGCCACCTTCCAGCCCACGGTGGAGATCTGGTTGAGGGGGTCGGCGGAGCCGGCGGAACCGGCGGGCTTGACGATGGTGTTGGCGTTGGTCGCGCCGGAGCCCTCGATCTCGACCACGCCGTAGGCGTCCGCGCCGAAGACCAGGGTGGCCAGCACGTCCGCGCCCGACGCGCCTGCGCCCTTAAAGACGCCGGCCTCGGTGGTCTCCACGAAGCGCACGCCGAACATGCGGCCGATCTCGCCGGAGTAGATGGCCTCGGCGTCCTGATACTTGGCCACGTCCTGCCAGAGGGCGTCGTTCTGCAGGTCGTAGAGCGCGTCGGGGGAGACGATGGCGATGAAGTGGCTGCCGCCGTCGTGCTCGAAGGGCTTGGCCTTGTTCTTGCGCAGGGTGCGCACGGCCTTGCGGATCTCGGTGGTGGTCAGCACGTCGCCGGTGGTGATGGCGCTGCGGGCGGTCTTGCCGCCGGCGTACTGCACGTTGGTGCCGGTCAAGAGCTCGTCGCGGGTCAGCGCGTCGATGGACAGGCCGGCCTGGTTGGCCATCAGCTCCACCGAGTCGTTGATCACGGGGTCCAGGGCGGTCAGGTCGAGCATGTCGGTCACGGCGACATAGTCGCCGTAGGCGGCGATCTCGGCGTAGACCTCGGTCATGGCCAGGTTCTGTCCGGCGGGCACGACGCCCTCGGTCAGCGGGTCGGTGATGGCGGCGAAGGGGGTCCACTTGCGAAAGCGGATGGTCTTGCCGTTGTTCTTGGGCAGGGGGCGCTTCTGGCCGAACTGGTAGTGCACCAGCTTGGGGGCCATGTCGTGGATGAGTTTGCGGTCGTAGTACTCCTGCATGGTCACCGACAGCGCGTCGGTGGAGGTCTTGTTGATGGTGTTGCTCAAAGCACTCTCTCCTTTGTCAGATGCGCACATGTTCGCCGCGCTTCAAGCGCTCGTCGATGCGCTTGAAGTTGGCCTCGGTCATGTTGCGGAAGTCCACGCGCACGCCCCCGTTTCCCCCGGGCGCGGGGTTGGGCCGGGAGGCGCGGCGCTGCCGGGCGTGGTCCAGCTCGGCGCGGCCGTCGGCCTCGCGGCCCAGGGTCAGCTCGTAGGCCTGCACCGGGTCCCACCCGGCCAGGCACAGGCGCTTGAAGTCCGGCGAGGCCTCGAAGCCCCCCTCCAGGGTGAACGCCGGGTCGTAGGCCACCTGGATGGCGGCCACGCCCTTGAGCACCTGGCGGGTGAACGCATCGCCCGCGGCGGGCGATACGCCTGCGCCTGCGGCGGGCATGACGCCTGCCGTGGGCGCGGGCTGGGCGGGAGGCATGCCGGCGGGCGATGCAACGTCGCTGACGGGGCTGGAAACGGCCGCGTCGGCGAGCAATGCAGCGTCACCGACCGGGCGAGGCTCCGCGCCTGCGCCTGCGGCGGGCATGACGCCTGCGGGGGGCGCGGGCTGGGCGGGGGCTGTGCCGGCGAGCGACACAACGGCGCCCACCGGGCGGGGCTCCGCGCCTGCGGGATTCGCCGCGCCCGCGGCCTCGCGCTCCCACTTGGCGCGGGCTGCGGCCAGCCTTCGCCCGATGGCGCGGTCCACCTCCGCCTGGCTGCGGTAGTAGTCGGGCGGGGTGTCGGGCTGCTCCTCGGGGGCGAGCACCTGCTCCACGGGCACGGTGTCATAGTCGGGCCGGGCCTGGGGCATGGGGGGTTGTACAGCGTCGGCCTGTACGGGGTTGGTTTCGACCGAAGGGTTCTGCTGCATGGACTTCCTCCTTTGTGTCAAGCGAGCTTACCTCGGGCACCGGCCAGGGGCCGGAATATAAAAAGGGGCAACGCCCCCTCTTATCGGTTGTCATTCGCGCTGGGGACTTCGGTTAGCGCCGTCGCATCGCCCGCCGGCATATCCCCGGCCCAGCTCGCGCCCCCCGCAGGCGCAACGCCCGCCGCAGGCGCCGTCCCCAGCCCCGTCAGCGCTGTCACGTCGCCCGCCGGCATACCTCCGGCCCAGCCCGCGCTCCCCGCAGACGTAACGCCCGCCGCAGGCGCCGTTCCCAGCCCCGTCAGCGCTGTCGCATAGCCCGCCGGCATATCCCCGGCCCAGCCCGCGCTCCCCGCAGGCGTAACGCCCGCCGCAGGCGCCGTCCCCAGCCCCGTCAGCGCCGTTGCCTCGCCCGCCGGCATACCTCCGGCCCAGCCCGCGCCCCCCGCAGGCGTAACGCCCGCCGCAGGCGCGCCGGCCAGGGCGCCCAGCTGCTCGATCTGCCGCTGGGCCTGGGCGAGCTGGGCGAGCAGCTGCTCGCGCTCGAGCTGCAGCATGGCCACCTGGTCCTGCTGGGCCATGCGCTTTCGCACCAGGCCGAGCACCTTCTTCTTCTCCTTAAACTGCATGATCGACAGGGCCTCGTCGGGCATGAGCTGCCCGCCGGCGACCATCTGGGCGGCCAGCTCGTTGAGATAGGCGGTGGTGGCGGCGGTCTCGCGCTGGGCGTGGACCTGGATGTCGAACTCGATGTAGGGCAGGGCGTTGTCGCGCCAGGAGGCGTGGCCGCCCATGATGCGCACCTCGCCGGGGTTGAAGCGGGCGAAGGCGTCGGGCTCGGCGTCCTGGCCGTTGATGCGGATGTAGCGCGCCTCGGTGTAGTTCTCGCAGATCAGGTCGATCATCATGCGCACCATCTTCTCGAAGCCGTCGTAGAGCTGGTCGATGAGCAGGCGGCTGCGCTTGTTGCCGGCCTCCTGCAGGGCGATGATGCCGCTGGCGGCGGTCACGCCGCCGGTGACGTCCCCGCGGTTGAAGGCGCTCTGGCCGCTGTCGCGCTCGAGCCGGTCGATCTTCTGGGCCTGGACCTGGCCGGTGTAGGGGGAGAGGGGCTGGGGCTGGAACCAGCGCACCGCGCCCTCGTCGATGCGGCTGCCCTCGATGAAGGCGCTCTCCCAGTCGGCCAGGGCAGCCGGGTCGAGCTCGGCGTTGCGGTTGACCAGCATCTTGGGCTGGGCGCTCATGAGGATGTTGCGGATCATTAACTGGTCGAGCTTGTCGACATAGCGCTGCATGTCGCCGAACACGTCAATGACGCCCATGCCGGTGGGTTCGCCCTCCTTGGGGTAGAGCGGCTCCATGATGAAGGGGTACATGCCGTGCTCGTACATGCCGCCGGCGGCCAGGGCCTTGTCCTGCTCGCTCCAGAACAGCAGCACGCCGCCGGCCATCTGGCCCATGTGCACGACGTAGCGCTTCTTGCGCGCGTCCCACACGCGGTACCAGTGCTCCAGCAGCAGCACGTCCCCGGCGTGGTCCCTGGGGTCCAGGCCGTCGTAGTCGGCCTTGGCGTAGCCGGCCCAGTCGGTCTGGATGCCCTGCCACTTGTCGGGGTAGCGCTGTTTGAAGTAGGAGAGGGGCTTCCAGCTGGTCTTAAAGCAGGCGCGGCCCTGCTGCAGGTCGGGGGCATTGGGGTCCCAGTAGAAGTCGCGGATATCGACCCGGCGGATGTTGACGTCCCCGGCGCCGCCGTAGAGGCTCTCGTCCCAGAAGACCTCCAGCACGCTGGTGCCCATCTTCAGGGCCTGGCGGCACTTGTCGCGGTAGGTGCTCTTAAAGCCCCTGCGCAGCAGGATGTAGCTGACCACGGCGCTCATCTTCTCGGCCACGGCGTCGTCGCCCACCTCCTGGCCCAGCAGCAGGGCCTCGGGGTAGTGGTCCATCAGGTCGGAGAGGAGGTTCTCCACCGTGGAGAAGAGCACCGGGGTGACGGGGCGGGGGTCGCCGGCCTGGCCCGAGGGGGGCATGCCGTCCCAGTGGTCGCCGCGCCACATGGCCTCGTTGCGGCGGCACTTGTCGCGGGTGGCCCGGGTGCCCTGGTCGAACTGGGCGAACAGGTCGTAGGCGTAGCGCAGGTATTCGTCCCCCGGGCCGGGGGCGCGGGGGGCCTGCGCCGCGGGGCGCTCGTCGGCGAGCAGCCGCCAGGCGGGCTGAGGCGATTTTTTCATCTTGTCATCCTTTCTCGGCGGTCACCAGTCGCGCCGGGGGGCGGGCCGGGCGCGCATGTCCAGCGGGTCGAGCTGGCCGATGCGCGGGGGCGAAAGCTTGGGCGCGGCGGAGATTTTGTGCTCCATGAGCATGTAGCGGGTCTCGTCGTAGATGTGGTCCTCGCTGGCGGTGTCCACGTCCTCCGCGTCGGTGCGGGAGTAGGCCAGGGCCGGGATGGTGCGGATGAAGTCCTTGCAGGTGCTGAAGATATACATGCGCGGCACGCCGTCGGTCATCTTCAGCCGGTAGTGCAGCTGCATCTTGCCGGACAGGCGGGCGTTCTCGGCCTTGGTGAAGTACACGCCCCTGCTCTCCATCATCAGCGCGACGCTCTCGCCGCGGCTGGCGTCCCAGATGGCCGGGTCGGCCACGGCGGAGAAGCGGATGCCCCGCCTGCGCTCGTCGGCCTCGCGCTGGGCGATGCCGTCGGCGATCTGGATGGGGGTCAGCTGCAGGCCGCGGTCGGGCTGGCCGGTGCACCCGTACCACTCGCGGTAGCGGTAGAGGGTGCCGTCGGGGCCGACGGCCCACCAGCCCACCGAGAAGGGGCGGGTGTAGCCGTGGTCGAAGGATCGCCACCGGGGCCAGTGGTCCGGGATGGGGAAGGGGGAGATCACGTGGGTGCCCACGTGGTCGTGGTAGTGCTCCGGGTCGTTGACGAACTCGGTGAACACCTGCCCCTCGAACACGTCCCACTTGCCGTAGAGGTAGGCGTCGCGCAGCTTGGGGGGCTTGCGCTCCAGCTCGAGGATGTAGTCCTCGGAGATGTAGGGGTTGTCGGTGGCGCGGGCGGGGATGTACTGCAGGGTGGTGACGCTCTCGCGGCCCAGGGCCTGGCTGAGCTCGCGGTTCTCGTGGACCTTGAGGGGCTCGCCCGCGTCGATGAAGCGCTGCTTGACCCAGCTGTGGCCGATGCCGCCGGGGTTGCTGGCGCAGCGCACCACGGGCTTGATGTTCAGCTGGGTGCTGGCGCGCAGGCGGGTCTTGAGGAAGTTGTACTCCTCCAGGGTGAAGTGGGTCAGCTCGTCGATGAACAGCCAGTGGATCTCCGCGCCCTGGTATTTCATCAGGTCGCGGCTGTTCTGCAGGTGGCGAAAGTGCAGCACCGAGCCGTTCTTCAGGCGAAAGTCCTTGGCCGAGGCGGCGTACTTGCCCAGCTCGTCGGGGATGGAGCGCTTGGCCTCCAGGATCAGGGTGTCCTCCAGCTCGCGGTAGGTGCGGCGGAAGAGGTAGGCGTGGGTGCCGGCGTGCTCCATGCAGCGCATGAAGGCCTCCATGACGATGGCCTTGCTCTTGCCGCCGCCGGCCGCGCCGCCGTAGAGCACCTCGTCGGCGGAGGAGCCGTGGAAGAGCTGCTGCTTGGGCGAGGGGGTGTAGTCGATCTGGATGACCTCAGCCATCAGGACACCCCCTATCGGCCCCGGCGGCGGCCGTCGACCCGGTAGTCGTCCACGGCGACCACGGCGCCGGGGGTCAGGCTGTCGGGCCGGGCCACCCCGGGGATCTGCACGATGATCTGCTGGGCCTTGCCCAGCAGGTCGTTGCGCTCGCGCTCCAGCTCGAGGCGGCGCTCCATCAGGTCGGTCTTGCGGTCGGTCTGGCTGCGGCGGTGGGCGTCGGCCGCGCCGGTCAGCTGGGCGATGGCGCGCACCGCCTCGGTGGCGTCCCGGCCGGTGTAGCGCTTGGGGTCGGCGTTGGGGTCGGTGGCCAGCTCGTAGACGCGCAGCAGCTTGTCGATCAGCGCGTCGGGGCTGACGCGGTCCGGGTCGTCGGGCCGGGCGCGCAGGGCGGCCACCCGCCGGGCCACCTCGGGCTTTTTCAGCAGCCGGGCGGCCTTGGCCGAGGCGGCGTGGGGCGTGCCGGCGTATCCCGCGGCCAGACAGGCCCGGGGGGCGTTGCCCGAGGCCGCGTAAGCCTGGCAGAAGGCCTCGGCGAAATCGGTCAGCGGTTCCCGGCCTTGGCCGGAAGCGACTGGGCTCATGTCCTCCCTCCTTTTGGCGCAAAGAAAAGGGATGCCCCGCTCGCGGGACATCCATCTCTTCACAGTGCCACTATACCACAGTCCGCCCCGTCCGGGCGGCCGGATTCAGGCGGTTTTTCGGCCGAAATCGGGCGGTTTTCTCCCCAACGGGGACGCAAACCGGCCGCCCTCAGCCCGAGCGCGTCCGCCCCGCCCCCGGCCAGCTCGCCCGCCCCCGACCAGCCCGCCCTGGCCAGCTAGCCCCGGCCCGGCCAGCTCGCCCGCCCCCGGCCAGCTCGCCCCGGCCAGCTCGCCCGCCGGCGACGGCGCGGGCGTCCGTTCCCGATTTTTCGCGCCGTCCCCAAAAATCGCACACCCATCCCCCGCCGCGTCATATCCTATGATGAGGCCGCAGCAGCGGCCTCGCACAGAAACGGAGGGACCCAATATGGGGATCATCAGCTCCAACAAACGCATCAGCGCGGATAAGATCGCCTGTGACGGCACGTTGACCGTCACCCTGGCGCTGACCGCTTCACCGGATATTGCCAGCAACCCCACGGATATTGTGCTGATCTTGGACCGCTCGAGCAGCATGACCGGCGCGCCGCTTGCCAACATGAAGGCCGGCGCGCGCGCCTTCATCGATATCATCGATGAAGCGACCGACGGCGCGGCCGACGGGCAGATCGGCATGGGCAGCCAGATTGGCATCGTCAGTTTCGCCAGCGCCGCCTCGGCCAACACCCAACTGACCACCTCGGTGGCGGACCTGAAGGCCGCGGTCAACGGCCTGACCGCCGGCGGGCAGACCAACCACGCGGCCGCCTTCACCCAGGCCATGTCCCTGTTTGACCCGGCCTCGACCCACCAAAAGGTGATGGTCATGTTCACCGACGGGGTGACCAATTTCGGCGCGCCGCCCGCGCCCGTGGCCGCCGCCGCCCGCGCGGCGGGGATCGTCATCTATTGCATCGGCCTGATCGGCGCGGATGGCATCGACGTGGCCGCCCTGAACAACTGGGCCACCGATCCGGACGCCGCCCATGTGGCGATCACCCCGGACGACGCCGAGCTGGAGGAGCTCTTCGCCGATCTGGCGGCCAACATCTCCAAGCCCGGGGCGACGGATGTGGTCATCGACGAGATGCTCAACCCGGATTTCGCGATCACCGGCGTGCAGCAGCCCAGCCGGGGCTCGGTGAGCATGGTCAACGCCACCACCCTGCGGTGGACCATCGCCTCGCTGGGCGTCACGGCCAACGAGAGCGCGACGCTCAGCTTCACCATCCGCCACATGGCGGCCACCGGCGGCGTCAAGAACGTCAACCAGGCCATCGCCTACCATGACAACGAGGGCAACCAGGTCACCTTCCCCTCGCCCCGCGTCGAGGTGGACTGCGGCATCGTCGTGCACCCGGAGGACTGCCCCGAGCCCGCCGAGATCGCCCTGTCGAGCTGCCAGGACGCCCTGGAGTATGACGCGGGCGAGCTGGTCATGCAGTCCAACGGCCGCGTGATGCAGGTGGATGTCACCGTGCGCAACGTCTGCCCGGGCAAGCGGGTGGCCCTGGCGGTCATCCTCAACGAGGTGGATGAGCACGATCTGGAGTATCCCCGCGGCCTGAAGACCGTGGTGCTGCCCGCCCACCACGCCCCGTCCTGCCGGGACATGCGCGTCAAGTGCATCCAGTTCGTCCTGCCCGAGAGCCTGAGCCTGGCCGGCTGCGACCCGCAGGTCATGTGCCGTCCCCGGCGGTTCAAGGTCCGCCTGATCGCCCACCCCATCGACCACGACTACCACTGCTGCGACGTGCTGCTCTAAAGACCCATCAGCCGCCCTCCCTGCGCGGGAGGGCGGCCGCTTGATATTTGGGGTATCGCCAGGGCTGACGATCGCCTCGCATACAGATGTGATGCGCCCTGTGTTCGCTTTTCGCCTCTATCTTTTTCCCCAGCGCTCCTATATGATCGAGGGGAAAGCGAGGCGGTTCATGGTGGATCAGTTGAACTTCATCCCCAATCCCCAGCGGCCCAAGGCGTCGATCAGCCTGCGCCTGCCCAGCGACTGGCTGGAGCGGATCGACGCGCTGTGCAGCCAGCTCAACATGACCCGCACCGCCCTGATCCTGCAGTGCATCGACTTCGCGCTGGGGCATCTGGACGGGAGTTCGTAGCGTCTAAACCAGCTGCGCGCATTACCCTTCCACCTAGGCCCTATATAACAAAAGCCGACCGCCAACGGCGATCGACTTTCTTTGGAGCTGATGACCGGATTCGAACCGGTGACCTCATCCTTACCAAGGATGTGCGCTACCTACTGTGCCACATCAGCATTTATCGGACACGAACTGTATTATACAAGAACCCGTCGCAAAAATCAAGGGGGTTTTTGCAATCTTTTTCATGCTATAATGGTTGAAAACCGCGCGAGCGCGCAGGGGGAGGCGGCCATGGGGCGCATCGAGGGACTGCTGTTGGACATGGACGGGCTGCTGCTGGACAGCGAGGAGATCTCCATCCGGGCCTGGCAGGAGGCGCTGGCCGAGCGGGGGCGGCCGATCAGCCGGGAGGCGATGCTGCGCTGTCTGGGCCGCAGCCTAGAGTTCACGCTGGAGCTGATCCAGGAGGAGACCGGCGTCACCGACGCGGACGGCAGCCTCAGGGCGCGGCGGATCGCCATCGGCAAGCGGATGATGGCGCCGACCCCGCCGCTCAAGCCCGGGGCGATGGCGCTGATGGACGCGCTGGACGAGCTGGGGATTCCCCGGGCGGTGTGCACCTCCACGGGGGAGGAGCTGGCCCGCTGGATGCTGGACCGATGCGGCATCCTGCCCCGGCTGGACGCGCTGTTCTGCGGCAGCGACGATCTTCCCCGCAAGCCCGCGCCGGATACCTACCTGGCCGGGGCGGCGGCGCTGGGCCTGCCGCCGGAGGCGTGCGCCGTGGCGGAGGACTCGCCCATCGGGGCGACGGCGGGGCTGCGCGCGGGGATGACGGTGTTTCTGGTGCCCGACCTGGCGCCCGCGCCGCAGGAGATGCTCGGCCGGGTGGTGCTCTGTCCCAGCCTGTTCGAGGTGGCGGCGCACCTGCGCGCCCAGCGCTGAAAGGAGATTTGGAAGATGATTCGATTTGAGTGCGACTACGCCGAGGGCATGCACCCGGCGATTCTCGAGCGCCTGGCGGCGACCAACCTGGAGCAGACCCCGGGCTACGGGGTGGACGAGCACTGCCAGCGCGCCCGGGCGTATATCCGGCGGGCCTGCCAGGCCCCGGAGGCGGAGGTGCAGTTCCTGGTGGGCGGCACCCAGGCCAACACCACGGTCATCGCCGCGACGCTGCGGCCGCACCAGGGGGTGATCGCCGCGCAGACCGGGCATATCAACGTCCACGAGAGCGGGGCCATCGAGGCCACCGGGCACAAGGTGCTCACCCTGCCCCCCACCGATGGGAAGATCACCGCCCGGGCCATCGACGAGCTGGTGGCGGCTCACTACGCCGAGGCCAACTACGAGCACGCGGTGCAGCCGGGCATGGTATACATCTCCCAGCCCACCGAGAACGGCACCCTGTACAGCCTCTCGGAGCTGGAGGGCATCTCGCGGGTGTGCCGTCAGCGGGGGATCCCCTTGTTTGTGGACGGGGCGCGCATGGGCTACGGCCTGGCCGCGCCCTCCAACGACGTGACGCTAAAGGACATGGCGCGGCTGACCGATGTGTTCTACATCGGGGGCACCAAGGTCGGGGCGATGTTTGGCGAGGCGGTGGTGATCTCCAACCCGGCCATCGCCAAGGACTTCCGCTACCACCTCAAGCAGCGCGGGGGCATGCTGGCCAAGGGGCGGCTGCTGGGCGTCCAGTTTGAGGCCCTCTTTGAGGGCGACCTGTACGCCCGCGTCAGCGCCCACGCGGTCACCCAGGCCCTGCGCATCCGGGACGCCTTCGCGGCCAAGGGGATCGACCTGCTCAACGGCTCGGACACCAACCAGCAGTTCCCGCTGCTCACCCCGGCCCAGATGGCGGCGCTTCAGGACAAGTACGCCTTCTCGCTGTGGGAGCGCCTGCCCGACGGCCGCTGCGCCGTGCGGTTTTGCACCAGCTGGGCCACCGACCCGAGGGCGGTGGACGCCCTGATCGCGGACATCGCGGCGCTGTAGTGGGTTTTGCCCGCCAAAGGCGGGGACTTTCGGTAAATTGCGAAAGTCCCCGCCTATTTTTTGAAGGGAAGAACATATTCGATTAATATCGACAGATTTCTCGATTGACATATTTTAGAATTGAAAGGATAATATGACTGATGAGGAAATAACCAAATAGGAGGTAACGTGTATCGGCAAGTCCTCATGGTCCGATCCAGACAGGAGGGAATCAAATGGCTACATGGAAGCGCTGCATCTCGTTTACACTGTCACTGATGATGCTATTGTCCATCGCATGCGTAACGGTCGTATCCGCCTCACCTTCTGAGGAGACCATCCTTGCCAACCAAGAGAGAGCCAACGAGGCCTATAACACCATGCTGGAGGCCTTTGCCCAGCAATCGATGGGACGCTCGATCGTAAACGGTGATGACTATACCAATGCCGGCATGTATCCCGAAACGTATTCCGGTAGTTTTATCAACGATTCAGGGAATTTAGTAGTCTTGCTGACGGATAACGATGAGCAGGCACGACAGGCAATACTTCAGGCAGCCGATGAACCCAATTTGCTTTTTCAAACTGCCCCCTACGCGTATGTAGATTTGTTGTCCTCGATGGAAGAACTGCGTCGGTGTGTCAGCCAAAAGGCATCCTCGGTTTTATCCGACGTCACGTGTGCTGAAATCAATGAACAGGACAATCGGGTCAAAATTGGGATCGTCGATCTGACGCCAGCCAAGATTCAACAATTTCAACAGGAAGTGTTCGATGATCCTTGGGTTATCTTCGAAAACGCAGAAGGTCCTGTAGTGTTGGATGCCACTGTTATGGCCGGCGGCGGCGTCACGATCGCTGGAAAGCGTTATTCCGTCGGATACCCTGTAAAGCGAGGCTCCCAGTACGGTTTTCTTACCTCAGCACATGGAACCGCGACGGTCGGACAGTTCGTGAAATATGGGGACACCAGCATCGGCATTGTCAGGGCGCGGCAATTTAGCGGTAGCGTAGACGCCTCATTTGTTGAGATCACCAATTCCAGTTGGAGCGCGTCCTACATGATTCAATGCACCAGCAACACGCTCCGGAAAAACTACGCGCTCCCCGCACAGGGCACTTATATCTATAAATGTGGCGCTGCCACGGGTAAATCCTATGGGAAAGTATCTTCCAACAACTTCTATTCGACAACATCTGGCCTAACGAACCTAACCTTGACGACATACCTTGCAGATGAGGGCGATAGCGGCGGGATCGTCTATACCACGAGCAACGATATTTGTGGAATCCATCACGGTCGAAAACCGGAAACCAATCAGGGAGTATTTGTGAAAGCGACAGCAATTCGAGACGGATTAGGGGTCAGTTTGTATTAGGCAAACCGTCAAAGGAATGCATAGAAGGCGGTGATCCTACATGAAAAAGTCCCAGGGCAGACGGATCGCGGTGATGGCCATCCTGATGTTGATATTGAGCGCGTGCGTCCCTTCCGCCGCCCCCGTTCCCTCGGCCAGCCCCGCCCAGCAGCCCCTGGCCGCCGTCCAGGACGGCTACTTCACCCTCTCCCTGGACCCGCCCGTGCGCCTTCCCAACGGCCAGGTGCGCCTGAGCGCCCGGGCGGTCTTCTCCGGCGGTTCCCCCTTCTACGCCGACGAGCCCCAAACCCGGGAAATTATGCACGCCGACCATGGCCAGGAGGATGCCTTTGAAATCTCCTTACGCAATGCCGACCGCACGATCTACAATCCGGACAGCCATGCCACCTACACCGACGTGGGGGCCTTCACCCGGCTAGCCCCCGGGGACGCGCTGACCGGTTATCTGGACGTTCCCCGGCCCGGCAACCCCGGTTACAGCCCCGTGCCCCCCGGGGATTACTGGGCGAGGGTCGTCTTCTCCTACACCCTGGCCGACGAGCCCGCCGAGCAGACCTGGCTGCGGCCCCGGTACATGTTGACCCTGGAGGCCCCCTTCACCCTGCCCAAGGAGTGATTGCCCATGCACCGCCCCCCTTGCCGCCTGGCGACCCTAATGGCCTGCCTGCTGCTCTCGGCCTGCGCCGCCCCCACGTCCAGCCCGTCCCCCGCGCCCGAACCGATCGCCTCCCTCCCCGTCGCTCGGGACGGCTATTTTGAGCTGACCCTGACGCGCCTGTGGGTGGGCCCGGGTGGGGAGGCGCAGGCGTGGGCCCAGGCGGTTTACACCGGCGGCTGCCCCGCCTATCACCAGGTTCCCCAGGGTCACAGCTTCGCCCACGCGCGCCACCCCGGCGAGGGGCTCTTCGAGTTCGTGCTGCTGGACGCCGACCGCGGCGTCAGCTTGGATGGGTACGGCGCGTATACCGACGAGGCCTACACCACCTTTTTCCGGCCGGGGGACACGGTCAGCGGGTCGATCTGTCTGCCCCGCAACAGCCCCCAGGGCCTGCCCCCGGGGGATTACTGGGTCCGGGTGACGCTGAACTATACCCTCTGCGACGATCCCGCCCTGCCGCTCTGGCAGCAGCCCCGCTACGCCCTGTCGTTGGATGTCCCCTTCACCGTGCCCTGATCCCGTCCAAAGCCAAAGACCGGCGGAACTCCGCCGGTCTTTTTCGTCTGCGTGTCGTTGCCGCGCGGCCGCGCTCACGCCCAGCCCTTACACACGTCGACCCAGCCCCGGCTGCCCGAGGCGGCCTCCAGCTCCGGCAGGGTCAGCTCGATGGCGCTGTTGGCGCTGCCGCAGGCGGGGTACACGGTCTCAAAGCGCCGCAGGGAGGCGTCCAGATACACGGGGATGTCCGGGTCGACGCCGAAGGGGCACACCCCGCCCACCCCGTGGCCGATCATCGCCTCCACCCGCTCGGCGGGGATCATGCGGGCCTTGGCGTGAAGCTGCGCCTTGTACTTGGCGTTGTCGATCTTGGCGTCCCCGGCGGCGACCAGGAGCATCGGCCGATCCCCCTCCAGCAGGAAGGACAGGGTCTTGGCGATGCGCGCGCCCTCGCATCCAAGGGCCTGAGCCGCCAGCGCCACCGTGGCGCTGGACACGTCGAACTGCTGAACCCGCCCGGCCAGGCCGAGCTTGTCCAGATGGGCGATAACCTTGTCGATAGCCATTTGACGTTCCTCCCGATGCCGCCGCGGCCCCAACGCTCGGGGGCGCGGCGTGGGGCCAAGCCCCTTAGTTCTTCAGGCTCTGCAGCGGCGCGGGGATGCGCCCGCCCCGGGCGATGAAGTCCTCGCACGAATAGCGGTTGACCGGCATGATGGGGGCCTCGCCCAACAGGCCGCCGAAGGTCACGCGGTCGCCCACCTTGGCCCCGGGCACGGGGATGAGGCGCACGGCGGTGGTCTTGTTGTTGACCACGCCGATGGCGGCCTCGTCGGCGATGATGCCCGACAGGGTGGCGGCGGAGGTATCCCCGGGCACGGCGATCATGTCCAGGCCGACCGAGCAGACGCAGGTCATGGCCTCGAGCTTTTCCAGGCAGAGCGCGCCGCGCGCCACGGCCTGGATCATGCCCATGTCCTCGCTGACCGGGATGAACGCGCCGGACAGGCCGCCCACGTGGGAGCTGGCCATGACGCCGCCTTTTTTGACCGCGTCGTTGAGCAGGGCCAGGGCGGCGGTGGTGCCGGGCGCGCCGCAGCTTTCAAGGCCCATCTCCTCCAGAATGAAGGCGACCGAGTCGCCCATCACGGGGGTGGGGGCCAGGGACAGGTCGACGATGCCGAAGGGCGCGCCCAGCCGGCGGGAGGCCTCCCGGGCGACCAGCTGGCCGCAGCGGGTGATGTGGAAGGCGGTCTTCTTGACGGTCTCGGCGACCTCGTCAAAGGGCGCGCCCTTGACCTGTTCCAGGGCGTGTTTCATCACGCCCGGGCCGCTGACGCCCACGTTGATGACCACGTCGCCCTCGCCCACGCCGTGGAAAGCCCCGGCCATGAAGGGGTTGTCCTCCACGGCGTTGGCGAAGACCACCAGCTTGGCGCAGCCGATGGCCTGGCGGTCGCAGGTCAGCTCGGCGGCGCGCTTGATGACCCGGCCCATCTCGGCCACGGCGTCCATGTTGATGCCCGCGCGCAGGGTGGCCACGTTGACGCTGGAGCAGACGCGCTCGGTGGTGGCCAGGGCCTCGGGGATGGCGGCGATGAGCTTGCGGTCGCCGGGGGTGTAGCCCTTGTGCACCAGGGCGGAGAAGCCGCCGATGAAGTTGACGCCGGTAGCCTGGGCGGCGCGCTCCAGGGCGGCGGCGAAGGGCGCGTAGTCCTCGGTGTCGCAGCTCTCGGCCACCAGGGCGATGGGGGTGACGGAGATGCGCTTGTGCACGATGGGGATGCCGAACTCGGCCTCGATGGCCTCGCCGACCTCCACGAGATGCTCGGCTTTGTGGGTGATCTTGTCGTAGATGCGCTGGCAGCAGGCGGCCGGGTCGCGGTCGGCGCAGTCGCGCAGGGAGATGCCCATGGTGATGGTGCGCACGTCCAGGTGCTGCTGGTCGATCATGCGGATGGTCTCGAGGATTTCACGCTGAGAAAACAAGGCGCTCCCTCCTTAAATGCGGTGCATGGCCTGGAAGATCTCCTCGCGCTGCACCCGAATGGACAGGCCCATCTGATCGCCCTTGCGGTCGAGCTGGGTCTTCAGGTCGGTGAAGGGCACGGAGAGCTTGTCCAGGTCCACCATCATCACCATGGTGAATACGTCCTGCATGACGGTCTGGTTGATGTCCAGGATATTGGCGCCGCAGGCGGCGAGCACGCCGCTGACCTGGTAGATGATGCCCACCTGGTCGCGCCCGGCAACGGTGACAATCGCGCGCATGGATGTACCTCCTTGAATGGTTGTTACGCCTGGGGCGGGATGTCGCCCACGCCCGAGAGGATGTAGCGGGGCCGATAGGGGAACTGGTCGATGGTCTCGCGGCTGGACACGCCCGAGAGCACCAGGATGGTGTCGATCTCCGACTCGATGCCCGAGATGATGTCCGTGTCCATGCGGTCGCCGACGATGGCGGCGTCCTCCACGGCGCAGCCTAAAAGGCGCAGCCCGGTGCGCATCATCAGGGGGTTGGGCTTGCCCACGAAGTAGGCGCTCTTGCCGGTGGCCATCTCGATGGGGGAGACCAGGGCGCGGCAGGCGGGCACGATGCCGTTCTCCACCGGGCCGGTCAGGTCGGAGTTGGTGCCGATGAGCTTGGCGCCCTTGAAGATCAGGCTGACGGCCTTGCAGATGCTCTCGTAGTTGTAGTTGCGCGTCTCGCCGACCACCACATAGTCGGGGTTGACGTCGTTCATGGTGATGCCCCGCTCGTACAGGGCGTTGTACAGCCCGGCCTCGCCGATGGCGTAGACGCTGCAGCCCGGGCTCTGGCTGTCCAGGAAGGCGGCGGTGGCCAGGGCGCTGGTGTAGAAATGGCGCTCGTCCACCTGTAGGCCCATGCGGGCGAGCTTCTGCTGCAGCTCCCGGGGGGAGCGCTCCGAGGAGTTGGTCAAAAACAGGAACTGCTTGCCCTGCCCCTGCAGCCAGTCCACAAACTCCCGCACCCCGGGCAGCAGGTTGTTGCCGTGATAGATCACGCCGTCCATATCGCAAATGAATCCCTTTTTCTCGCGGATCTTCTCCATCGATCTGCCTCCTTCTCTCGCGTTGACAGGTTCTGCTCCATTGTAGAGCAATCGGCGGATTTTGGCAATGGAAAAGCCCCGGAGCGCAGGCTCCGGGGCTGAGGGTCAATGGGCGTCGTACAGGGCGCGGTCGGCGCTGTCGCGCAGGTAGTTGAGCAGCCCGTCGGGCGGGCCCAGCTCCTCGCAGGCGTACAGCGCCCGGCCCTGGTTGAAGTAGAGCAGTCGCCCCGGCGCGAGAAGGGGCAGGACGATCGCGTCCACCGGGCCGACCGCGTCCCCGGACAGGTATACCCCGCCCAGGTCCACCGGCTGATCGTAGCGCAGCGTCACCCGGGGAAGCTCGCCGAGCCACGCCGCCCCGGCCAAGCGCTCCCCGGCCTGGGCCAGCGCGCCGCCCGCCCCGCCCGACGCCGCCCGCCCCGCCAGGCGCCCGCTCTTGGGCAGGCGCTGGCGGATCAGCTGCATCAGCCACATGTAGTCCCGCTGGCCGCTGGCCACCACCTTGTCCTCCCGCCCGGCCCGGGATAGGACGATCGCGTCGGGCGCGGGGATGGCCTCGTAAGCGCGCCGCCATACCTCGGGCGGCGCATCGCCCGGCTCGCCCCGCGCGGCGCTGTCCCCGCTCGCGACATCTCTCTCCTCGCCCGCGGCGCTCTCCCCGCCCGCGGCATCTCTCTCCCCGCCCGCGGCGGCGCTGGCGTAGAGCGCCTCCACATAGGCGGCCAGCTCGTCGGGCGAGCCCAGGGGCTCGGTGTCCTGGTACGCCCCGCCGCTGATGAGGACCAGGTCCTCCTTCAGATAGATCATCTGCCCGGCCAGGTCCTCATGGAGCGACTCGGGCACGTCCCCCAGGGGCATCATGATCCGGTCCATCAGGGGCGGCTCCCCCGCAGGGGACTTGTATACGCCTTCGCCAAAGGCCTCGCCGTAGCGCGCCCGGGGCTGGTCGTAGACCAGCTGCACGAAGCGCCGCCCCGAGTCCCGGAGCATCTGGGCGTCCTCCTGGCCGGTGTAGGTGTAGACGCGGTCGCAGCGCTTGCCCGCGGTGCCGCCCGGCCCTTCCGTCCATCGGCTAGCGGGCACGCGCGCCCGCGTCCGGGCGAGCAGCCCCTGATAGGCCTCGGTGTCGGGCGTGAAGCTCAGCCACCGGTCCGCCGCCGCGTCGTACAGGTCGATGCGCTCGGGCGGGGGAATCTGCTCCCGCGCGCTTTGCCGCGCTTGCTGGCCAGCAGCGCCCGACGCAGAGGCCGCGTCAGGCGCGGTCCCGCCAACCCCCGCCGAAGAGATCGCCAGCGCCGCGGCCAGTGCCAACCATCGCCAACCGCCCGCCATGGGACACACCTCCCTCCGTCCCCAACATAGGCCAATTGGTCATGATTGTCAACACCTTTCCCCGTCAATCCCGCCGGGCGACCTCCGCCAGCACCCCGGCCAGCTCCTCGAGGCGATGGATGACGTAATCCGGCCGCTCGTCGGGGCCGTGGGGGGTGTAGTCGTACCGGGGGGAGCGGTCGATCAGCACCGAGGTGAAACCCATTCGGTTGGCCCCGGCCACATCCCGGGCGACGTTGTTGCCCACCATGACCACCCGGTCCGCGTCGCGCTCGGTCAGCCCGCAGGCGGCCAGGGCGGCGCGGAACATGCGCCCGTCGGGCTTCTCCGCGCCCACGTCCTCGGAGTAGACGCGCGCGGCGAACAGCGCGCCCACCGGGTGGCCGGCGTAAACGTTCTCAAAGGAGCGATGTCGCCCGTCGGCCACCATGACCATGGGCACGCCCGCGCGGGCCAGGGCGGCCAGCGCCGCCTCGGTGCCCGGGAAGAACTCCGCCCGCAGCACGTTGCCCGCCGCGTCGAACACCTGGGTGCTCTCGTCCACCAGGGTGTCGCCGCTGTCGATGAACAAAACCAGCTCGCTCATGTCGGTTCCTCCTTTTTGCTTTGCCCCCGCCCCTGGCGCAGGGGGCGGGGGTTCCGCCCTGCGGACGCGGCGCGTGTCCTCGGGCTCCAGGGCTTCGCCCCACGCGGCGCGTGTCCTCGGGCTCCAGGGCTTCGTCCCACGCTGCGCTGTCCTCGGGCTCCAGGGCTTTGCCCCCGCCCCGGCGCGTCCCCCGCCGGCCCACGCCCGGCGGCTTGCTTTCCTCCGCCCCTGGCGCGTCCCCCGCCGCCCTACCGCTCCGGGCTCTGCCGGTCCACGTCGGCGTAGACCCGGCGGGCCAGCACCATGAAGTGGTTCTCCCCGGCCTCGCCCAGGCAGCGCTCCAGGTAGGCGCAGTACTCGCCCGGGGTCATGGTGCCGATCAGGCGCACCCGGTCGATGCCCACGCAGGCGAGCAGCTCGTCGGCGAAGGATACGCAGTTGGTGTTCAGGGCGAAGTACCATTTATACTTGCGCTTTTTGACCTTGTAGAAGGCCGCGCCGGTGGCGGCGTAGAGGTTGCTGGCCGGGTCGGAGGGGGCGGGCCCGGCGCGTCCGGTCTGCTCCCAGAGCGCGCGCTCGCTGACGAAGGGCTCCAGCACCGGGCAGAGCCGCTGGAATTTGGCCCACATGCGCCCGGCCCCGTCCGCGTCCAGGCGCAGCTGATAGCCCAGCACCACCTTGTTCTCCTGGCGCAGGGCGTAGTCGATGTAGGGGGCCTTGTCGGCCAGGGCGATGACCCCCGGGCCGATCAGGCCGCCCAAGAGGTTGCCCCGCTCGTCAAAGTTGGCGTAGGAGACCACCTTGTCCCCGATGGCCAGGTCGACGTGCCCGAAGGCCGAGGAGCCCTGATCCGACAGGTGCACGAAGATTTCCAGGGGAATCTCCCCCTCGGGCGTGCGCTCCAGGCGCGCGCTGTCGGCCAGGAGGGCCTGGGCGGCCAGGGCCTCGGGGTCATGCAGGTTTTTGCGGATGCGGGCGAGCAGGCTGCTGGGCAGCAGGGCGGAGAGCCACACCGGCAGGCCGATGTGCGCCCGGCGGGGCCTCACCGCTCACGCCCGCGCCGGAAGCGGCGCAGGGCGAAGAACTCCCCGGTCTCCAGCAGGCCGTAGGCCACCAGGTAGGCCCCGATCAGCACGGTCAGGCTGGTGAGCGAGCTCATCAGGTCCGACACGGTCAGCGCCCCGAACACGCCGTACAGGGCCGCGCCCACCAGGGGGGTCCACCAGCCGGGCTCCTGGGCGTCGCGGTACTGAAGGGCCACCACCAGCTTGACCGCGCACAAGAGCAGCATCCAGATGCCCACCACCAGGGGGGCCAGGGCGGCGACCTGCACCCGCCCGAGCAGCAGCGCCACGCCGAGCGCCGCGGTGATCAGGGGGGGCAGCAGCGCCCCGGCCCCCTGCTCGCGCCGGCCCAGCAGGCACAAAAACACCCCATAGCAGCCGTTGCCGATCAGCAGCGCCCCCACGGCCGACACCAGCAGGAACAGGGTGCGCTCGCGCAGCAGCAGGAACACCAGCCCCACCGCCACGAAGCACAGACACACCGCCAGCCGGCCGATCTCCCGTTTTTTCATGTATGCCCTCCTTGCTCAGCGGGCGCGCGCTCCCGTCGCCCGCCTCGCGCCGTCCGCCCCGGCCTCCCGTCGCCCGCATCGCGCCGTCCGCCCCGGCCTCCCGTCGCCCGCCTCGCGCGCCCGCATGCGTCGGCGCCCGCCCGCCTCGCGCGCGTCGACATGCATGCCCTTTGCCTAGATATTCTGCGCGGGGCGGGGAAATCCTTGCGGGAATTTTCCCCCGCGCCCCTTCTCTCCCGGGAAAAAGTATGGTAATATTAGGTGAGCGTCAATGGTTCTATCCCGGTTTCGGTTCAGAATTTCTCTCATCTTGTCGCACGATTGCCGTTTAGCAACGCGGGGAAATATGGTACAATATTTGCATCGGATGAGACAAGCTGCCTGTAACGGGAAGTTTCATAAAAGGAGCGTGAGATACGTGATCCAGAAAGAGTGTATTGCCATGCTGCTGGCTGGCGGGCAGGGCAGCCGTCTGGAGGTGTTGACCCAGTCCAAGGCCAAGCCGGCGGTGCCCTTTGGCGGGAAATACCGGATCATCGATTTTCCCCTGTCCAACTGCGTCAACTCGGGGATCGATACCGTGGGCGTGCTCACCCAGTACCAACCCCTGGAGCTCAACGCCTACCTGGGCAACGGCGCGCCCTGGGACCTGGACCGCACCAGCGGCGGCGTGTACGTGCTGCCGCCCTACATGAAGGGCAAGAGCGGCGAGTGGTACAAGGGCACGGCCAACGCCATCTATCAGAACATCGGCTTCATCGACCAGTACAACCCCAAGCACGTGCTGGTGCTCTCGGGCGATCACATCTATAAGATGGACTACATGCGCATGCTGCAGTTCCACACCAAGCACGCCGCCGCGGCGACCATCGCGGTGATCGAGGTGCCGCTGTCCGAGGCCAGCCGCTTTGGCATCATGAACACCCTGGACGACGGAAAGATCTACGAGTTCGAGGAGAAGCCCAAGCGCCCCAAGAGCCAGAAGGCCTCCATGGGCGTGTATGTGTTCGACTGGCCCAAGCTGCGCGAGTATCTGATCGCCGACGAGGCCGATCCGCGCAGCGCGCACGATTTTGGCAAGAACATCATCCCCCGCATGCTGACCGACCAGCTGGACCTGTACGCCTACCCCTTCGGGGGCTACTGGAAGGACGTGGGCACGGTGACCAGCCTGTGGGACGCGAACATGGACATGATCTCCAGCCCCCCGCGGCTGAACCTGTACGACCCCACCTGGCGCATCTACTCGCGCAACCCCGTGCAGCCGCCGCACTACATCGCCCCCGGGGCGACGGTGGACCAGTCCATCATCACCGAGGGCGGCATCGTCCACGGCTCGGTCAAGACCAGCGTGCTCTTCGCGGGGGTGACCATCGGCGAGGGCGCGGTGGTGGAGGATTCCATCGTCATGCCCGGCGCGCGGGTGGAGAAGAACGCCCATGTCACCCGGGCCATCATCGGGGAGAAGGCCGTGGTGGGCGAGGGGGCGGTGCTGGGCAGGCTGCCCCTGGGCGAGGACGGGCAGCCGGCGGCGCTGTCGAGCCTGAAGAACGACGGCATCGTGCTCATTGGGGAGGACGCGGTCATCAAGGCCGGGGCGGTGCTGCCGGCGGGCACCATGCTGGACAAACAGAGCGCGAAAAACTACCAGCTGGAGGAGGAGAGCAAATGATCATCGACGCGATGGGGATTATCTACACCGGGGAAAACTCCCTCCGGCTCAAGGATCTGACCTACTCCCGCTCGGCGGCGGCGGTGCCCATCGGGGGCCGCTACCGGCTGATCGATTTCATGCTCAGCGACCTGGTCAACTCCGGCATCACCAACGTCGGGGTGATCACCCAGCGCAACTACCACTCGATCATGGACCATCTGGGCGCGGGCAAGGAGTGGGATCTCAACCGCAAGCGCGACGGGCTGTTCATCCTGCCGCCCTTTGGCACCCGGGACAACGTCGGCTCCTACAAGGGCGACCTGGACGCCTTGAAGGGCGCGATGAGCTACATCCGCCGCTCCAAGCAGCGCTACTGCATCGTCATGAACTCCAACGTCATCTTCAACAGCACCTTTGAGGACCTGCTCAACTTCCATATCGACCACGGCGCGGATATCACGGTGATGTATACCGAGTCCGACCCGGACGCCATCCGCGAGTCGGATGGGCACGTCACCATCCGCATGGACGACCGCAGCCGCATCTGGGACATGGAGATCAACGCCCCCCAGAACAAGAGCAACAACCAGCTCATGGGCGTGGCGGTGATGGAGAAGGGCCTGTTGGAGAACCTGGTGGAGGATTCCATCGCCCACGGCAACACCAATTTTACCAAGCATATCCTGCTGCCCCGGCTGGACGAGCTGCGGGTGTACGGCTTCAAATACCCGGGCTACGTGGCGCGCATCGACTCGGTTCTTTCCTATTATAAGCACAACATGGCGCTGCTGGACCCGGCGGTCCGGGCGGACCTGCTGGGCCGGGCCGGGGATGTGTATACCAAGGTCAAGGACGAGGTGCCCGCCCGGTATGAGAGCGGGGCTAAGGTCAGCAACTGCCTGGTGGCCGACGGCTGCATCATCGAGGGCGAGGTGGAGAACTCCATCCTCTTTCGCGGGGTGCGGGTGGGCCGGGGCGCGCGCATCCGCAACAGCATCATCATGCAGTCCAGCGAGGTCATGGACAACGCCCGACTGGACCATGTGATTTTGGACAAGCAGGTGCTCATCCGCCGGGATCGCACCCTCTCCGGGCAGGACACCTTCCCGGTGGTCATCGGCAAGAACGCCGTCATCTAACCAAAGGAGGCATCGCACATGGCAAACGAACCGAGGAAGATCCTGCTGGTCACCAGCGAGGCGGTCCCCTTTGCGAAAACCGGGGGCCTGGCGGACGTCGCCGGGGCCCTGCCCCAAGCGCTGGGCGCCCGGGGGCTGGACTGCCGGGTCATTCTGCCCAAGTACAAGGATATCAAGCCCGAGCTCAAGGCCACCATCGCCCACAAGATGCATTTCTACATCAACCTGGGCTGGCGGCAGCAGTACGTGGGCGTGGAGCAGGCCAGCTACGGCGGCGTGATCTACTATTTCATCGACAACGAGTACTATTTCGGCCGGGACGGGATCTACGGCATGGGGGTCGAGGAGGGCGAGCGCTACGCCTTCTTCTGCCGGGCGGTGCTGGAGGCCCTGCCGCATTTGGACTTCTTCCCGGACGTGCTGCACTGCAACGACTGGCAGAGCGGCATGATCCCGGTGCTGCTCAAGACCCAGTACCAGGGCAACCCGGCCTACCGGGAGATCGCCACGGTGTTCACCGTGCACAATTTGCAGTATCAGGGGATCTTCCCCTGGGGGATGATGGCGGACCTGCTGGCGCTGGACCCCTCCCTCAACCGCAGCGACTGCCTGGAGTTCTACGGCTCGGCCAGCTTCATGAAGGGCGGGCTGGTCTTCGCCGACCGGATCAACACCGTCAGCCCCTCCTACGCCGGGGAGATTCAGTATCCCTATGAGGGCGAGCGGCTCGACGGGCTGCTGCGCGCCCGGCAGAACGCGCTCTCGGGTATCCTCAACGGCATCGACACCAAGGAGTACGACCCCGCGGCCGACCCGATGATCGCCGCGCCCTTCACCGGGGAGGACCTGTCGGGCAAGGCGGCCTGCAAGGCGGCCCTGCAGCGGGAGCTGGGCCTGAAGGAGGACCCCAGCGCGCCGGTCATCGCCCTGATCTCCCGGCTGACCGGGCAGAAGGGTCTGGACCTGATCGAGTGCGTGTTCGACGAGATCATGGGCGAGCATCTGCAGTTCGTGGTGCTGGGCATGGGCGAGGAGCGCTACAGCAACATGTTCACCTGGGCCTCCTGGCGGTATCCGGGCAAGATGGCCTTCCGCAACGAGATGAACCTGTCCCTGGCCCACCGCATCTACGCCGGGGCGGACCTGTTCCTGATGCCCTCGCTGTTTGAGCCCTGCGGCCTGTCGCAGATGATCTCCCTGCGCTACGGCGCGCTGCCCATCGCCCGGGAGACCGGCGGCCTGCGCGACACGGTCTTCTCCTACAACGAGATCGACGGCTCGGGCAACGGCTTCACCTTCAGCAACTACAACGCCCACGACATGCTCTACACCATCCGCCGGGCGCTGTTCTTCTACCGCGAGCACCCCGAGATATGGCGCAAGCTGCAGACCCGGGCCATGGCCGGGGACTACAGCTGGTCCCGCTCGGCGGCGGATTATGAGGCCCTGTACGAGACCGCCCTGGCCGACTGCCGGCAGCCCGCCCCCAAAGCGTCGCCCGCCGCCCCGGGCGCGTCTGCGAGCGCCGCCCCGCAGGCAGCGCCCGCGGCCCCGAGCCAGCCCGCACCGGTTGCGCCCGCGGCCCCGAGCCAGCCCGAGGCCCCCAAGAAGGCCCCGGCCAAGCGCGCTCCCCGCAAAAAACCCGCCCCCAAGAAACCCGAGGACGGCGCGGCCAAGCCCAAGCGCGCCCCCCGCAAGAAGCCCGCCCCCAAGGGCGAGGCGTAAAACAATCCCCCGGTGGCTGCCGGGGGATTGTCTTTGAGGGTTTCAACGCCGTCCTGCCGACAAAATGTAATACCTGCCATCGGCGGTTCTCTGCAGCAGTTGATCTCTGACCATTTTTTCCGTCACCCGCGCAAACGCATGGGGACGCAGGACGCCCGCGTCCGCAAGCGTTCTCGCGGTGGTCTCGGAGGTTGCGCCGCATTGCCTCAGCTTGTTGAGCAAGTGGTTCTTTCGAATCAGTGGGATGGGCGGAAAAAACGCCATCCGAACACGCCCCCTCGCAATTGATCGCTCCCTCTCAGTATACACCCCGCCCGATCCATTTTCCACCCCGCGAGCGATCCGCCAAGCCCAAGCGCGCGCCCCGCAAGAAGCCTGCCCCCAAAGACGAGGCGTAAAGCAATCCCCCGGCATGGCTGCCGGGGGATGATTTTTTCTCAGGTTTCTTTCGCCTGCGCACATATCGAAGATAGAGCAACACCAACAATTGTTGGGATTTTCTGAACGCTATTCTCCTATACTGGTGGTGTCAAAACCATTTTGGGGGATGGAACATGCGGGAGATTTTGGCCCGGCGGCTCAAACAATGTCGAGAAGAGAAGGGGCTCACCCAGGATGACATGGCCCTCTACTGCGGCGTTCCCCAAAAAGACCTACCAAGGCTATGAGTTGGCGACGCGGGAGCCCAAGCTGGAGATTCTGCTCAGAATCGCTGAGCGCTTTGAGGTCTCGACCGATTATCTCGTGGGGAGAGGCGATAAACAGCAGGTCAACCGATGACCTTGCCCCACCCAAAGGGGCCGACGTCCGCGCGGACGTCGGCCCCTTTGCCGTCCTCCCGCCCCCTAGATCCCCCCGCTGGTGGCGGCCGCGCCGTCGTCCCCGCCCGCCAGCTCCCGATCGAACCAGGCGCGCCAGTCCTGGCCGGTGGCGCTCTCCAGGGCGGCGAGCAGGTCCTCGTAGGAGGCGTTTTTCAGATAGCCCGCCTGGAAGTAGGCGCTCATGGCCCGGTTAAAGGCCTCCTCGCCCACCAGGGCGTGCCAGCGCCGCCACAGGGCCGAGCCGGCGTTGTACACCCGGTCGTTGTACTCGAACAGGTCGCTGTACCCGCTCACGGGCAGATTGATGGCCCGGCCGTCGATGGCGGGCTGGCCGACGAACTTTTCGTAGGCCGCCTCGAAGGCCTCGGGTCCCTGGGTGTCCAGGTAGTAGAGCAGGGCGGAGTAGTTGGTCAGCGATTCGTCCAGCCAGGGCTCGGCGACCTCGTCGTTGCCCACCATCTGATACCACCACTGGTGGGCGGTCTCGTGGGCGACGACGAACTCCAGCGTCTCGGCCCGCTCCTGGTGGTAGAGGGATTGGTCGATCATCACCAGGTTGGGGTATTCCATCCCGCCGATGTAGAAATCGCAGGCCACCACCGAGTAGGTGGGGTAGGGATAGCGGCCGAACCGGCGGTTGTAGGCGCGCAGGGCGGCCTTGGCGGCGTCCAGGGCCGCGGACCCTTCGCCCGATACGGTGTAGCTGGTGATCTGCACCCCGTCCACCCGGGCGGACCGGGTCAAGAAATTGGGGCTGGCGATCCAGGCGAAGTCCCGCACCCCCGGGGCGGAGACGGTGTATACCCGCCGGTCGCCCACCAGCTCCTCGGCGGCGGCCATGCCGGTGAAGGCGGCCTGGTAGCTGGCGGGCATGGAGAGCACCGCCTGGTAGTTGGCCAGGTCCGAGTAGAAGGGGTCGCCCACGGCGGCGTACCCGTCCAGGTCGAAGGCCCCGTCCTCCCACACGCAGGCGACGGGGTAGCAGTTGGTCAGGTTGACGGTGTTCTCCCCGTAGCCGAAGCGCCCCTCGCACCGGGGGATGGTCACGCGGTAGTCCATCTCGATGCGCGCCCGGCCGCCCACGTCCAGGGGCGCGGGCAGGGCCACGGTCAGCAGGTCCCGCTGCGCGCCGGAGATGGCGGGGTCCACCGCCTGGCCGTCCACGGCCAAGCGCTCAATGCGGATGCCGCCCGGGGAGAAGCCCTCGGGGTAGGCCATGTCCCGCTCCCAGGAGGCGAAGGGGGCCCAGCTCTCCTCGGAGAAGGCGTTGGGGTAGAGGTGGAAGAGCACCTCCCCCAGGGCCTGGCCCGCGGGGTTGACGTAGTCCACGTCCAGCGTGCAGGTCAGGGTCATGGCCTCCGGGTCCAGGGAGGCGGTCAGGGTGTAGCCGGTCAGCGCCCGACCCTTTAGGTCCTTCTCGATCTGCCGCTGGGAGGGGCTGCACCCCGCCAGCAGCAGGCATAGGCATACCAGCAGCGCCGCCGCGCGCCACAGTGCCACAGCCGTGCCCGACCTGCCCGCGCCCAACCAGCCCGCGCTTGCCCGACCCGCGCCCGACCATCCCGCGCCTGCCCGACCCACGCCCGGCTCACGCCCGTCCGGCCGCCGCGCATCCGCCCGACCCGCTCGCCCCATCCGCGCGCCCTTCATCCGATTCACGCTCCCTCCCCCGCGGGCATTGGCCTGCCCCGGGCTTTGTGATATGATGTAGATAAGCATATGCCCCGCATCCGCGCTTCATGAAGGAGGCTGTCCATGGCTCTGTGTACCTTCGACCGGGAGGCGGCGTTTTTCGACGTCACCCCGGTGGAGAATCTGTTTATCGAGGAATATCTCCGGGCCGCGCCCGGGGACTTTGTCAAGGTTTACCTGTTCGGGCTCAAGCAGTGCTACCACCCCGCCGGGGACAACGCCGACCTGGCGGGCTTCGCCCGGGCGGTGGGTCTGCCGGCGGCCCGGGTGGAGGAGGCCTTTGCCTACTGGTGCCGCCAGGGGACGATGCGCCGGGAGGGGGAGGGCTACGCCTTTGTCAACCTCAAGGGCGCGCTGCTGCACGGCTCCGGCCCCGCCCCGGCCCCCGAGGCGACGCCCGAGGCCCCCTCGCCCTACCGCGCGTTCAACCGGCAGCTCACCCAGGCCTGCCCCGGGCAGATTTTCAGCGCCTACGAGATGAACCGCATCTACGACTGGATCGAGGTGTTCGGCCTGCCCCAGGAGGTGGTGTTGATCCTGATCGCCCACTACGCGGAGAAATGGCGCCGGGAGAAGGGCAAACCCGTGCCCGTGGCCTACCTGGACAAGGTGGCCAAGAGCTGGGCCGAGGAGGGCGTCACCAGCGCCCAGGCCGCCCGGGAGAAGACCGAGCGCAGCGCCGCGGCCAGCTCGGGGGCGGCCCAGGTGCTCTCGCGCCTGGGCATCCGGCGGCTGCCCACCGCCGAGGAGCTGGCCCTGTATGAGAAATGGACCGGGCAGATGGGCTTTGCGCCCGACGGGGTGATCGCCGCCTGCGCCGACACCGCCCGCCTGCGCCAGCCCTCCTTCGCCGACCTGGATCGCACCCTGGGCCGCCTGGCGGAGCTGGAGCTGTCCACCGGCAGCCAGATCAAGACCTACCTGGCCGAGGCGCAGAAGCTCGACGCAAAGTGCCGGGAGATGCTCCGGGAGCTGGGCCGGGGGGACGCGCCGCCCACCCCCGCCCAGCTGCAGCGATACATGCACTTCACCGGGGCCATGGGCTTCTCCCACAAGATGGTGCTCCAGGCCGCGCGCCGGGCCGCCCAGGGCGGGCCGGGCACCCTGGAGGGGGTGGCCGCCCAGCTCGAGCGCTTCGACCAGCTCCATCTTACCACGGTTTCGGCCCTGCAGCAGTATGAAAAGCAGCTGCAGCATTTGGATTTTGACCTGTCGGCAGTGCTCACCCGGGCGGGCAGCCCAGACAAGCCCATCACCGAGGGGGACCGGGCGACCTTCCTGCGCTGGACCGGGGACTGGGGCATGAGCTATGAGATGGTGCTCCAGGCGGCGGACTACGCCACCTTCGCCGAGAACAAGATGGCCTTCATCAACCGGATTTTGGCCAACTGGCGGCAGGCGGGCGTCACCACCCTGGCCCAGGCCCAGGCCGACCACGAGGCGCGCCTGGCCGGGGGCAAGGGCGCGGGCGGCGCGGGCCTGACCAAGAAGCTGGACTTTTCCAAGTATGAGCAACAGCGCACCTACACCAAGGAGGAGCTCAACGCCCTCTACGACGACGTGGAGAACCTGTAAAGGAGGCCGACTATGCAGGACGTGGCCCATATCTTGCAGCAGCTGGAGAGCGCGTACCGCGCCCAGCGCCAGCTGGACCGGGAGGACTGCGAGCGCCGCCGCAACCAGGCCTTTGGCCGGCTGCCGCAGCTGCTGACCCTGGAGAAAGAGATTCAGGAGCTCTCGGCGGGCCAGGCCCGGCGGGTGCTGGCCGAGCCCGAGCGGGCCGAGGTCATCGCCGAGCAGACCGACCAGGCCATCGCCGGGCTGCGCGCGCAGCAGGGGGCGCTGCTCAAGGCCGGGGGCTACCCCGAGGATCAGCTGGCCATGCGCTACCGCTGCCCGGTCTGCCAGGACACGGGCTATGTGGGCAGCCCCATCCGCAGCCGCTGCGCCTGCATGCATCAGCGGCTGCTGGCCGCCCTGTACGACCAGGCCGAGATGCCCGAGCTGGCCCGGGAGAACTTCGCCGCCTTCGACCTGTCGGTGTTCCCGGACGTCATCCCCCCGGGGCGGCTGCTCTCCCAGCGGGCGCAGATGAAAAAGCTCGAGCAGTTCGCCCGGGCCTACGCGGAAAACTTCCCCCACAACCCCAAGAACAACCTGCTGTTCACCGGGCCCGCGGGCCTGGGCAAGAGCTTCCTGCTCAACTGCATCGCCCAGCGGGTGCTCGAGCGGGGCTACGGCGTGCTCAAGGTCACCGCCTACCGCTTCTTCGACGCCTTCGTGCGCGCCTTCGGCGACCGGGCGGGCCAGCAGGCCATGCGCGAGGCCGTGGTGGAGGTGGACTTCTTCATCCTGGACGACCTGGGTACCGAGGTGCGCATGAACAACGTCACCGCCGAGACCCTGCACATGCTCATCTCCGAGCGCCTGCGCCTGGACAAGCCCTTCGCCATCTCCACCAACCTCTCCCCCCAGGAGCTGATCGACCACTACTCCGAGCGCGTCGCCTCCCGCCTGTTGGACAAGACCGTCACCAGCGTGCTGCCCTTCGCCGGCACCGACGTGCGCCTGGGGCGCCGATAAAGATGATAAAATAGAAAATGATGGAGGCAGAATATGGACGCCCATATGCTCAATACAATTGCCAACTTCATCTGGGGCATCGCTGACGATTGCCTGCGCGACGTGTACGTGCGCGGCAAGTACCGCGACGTGATCCTACCCATGACGGTCATTCGCCGTTTGGACGCCGTGCTGGAGGATACCAAGCAGCAGGTGTTGGATATGAAGAAGGTGTTGGACGGCGCAGGCATCTCCAACCAGTGGGGCGCTCTGTGCAATGCCGCCGGTCAGGCTTTCTGCAATGCTTCCCCCTTCTGCCTGCGCGATCTGACCAGCCGCCCCACAACGCAGAAGCTCAAAACAGACTTTGAAGCCTATCTGGATGGTTTCTCGCCCAACGTGCAGGAGATTTTGGAAAAATTCAAGTTTCGCAATCAGATTGACACGATGATCGACGCCGACATCCTCGGCGCGGTCATACAGAAATTTGTCAGCAAGGACATCAACCTGGGCCCAAAGCAGAGGGGGAATCTGCCGGGTCTGGATAACCATGCCATGGGCACCATCTTCGAGGAGCTAGTGCGCCGCTTCAACGAGGCCAATAATGAAGAGGCTGGCGAGCACTGGACGCCTCGCGACGTTGTGGAGCTGATGGCGGACCTGGTTTTCGCGCCCGTTGCGGATCAGCTCCTGGACGCGACCTATTCCTGCTATGACGGAGCTTGCGGCACAGGCGGTATGCTGACGGTGGCGCAGGAGCGTCTAAATCGAATCGCTGCCGAAACGGGCAAGAATGTCTCCATCCACCTGTTCGGGCAGGAAATCAACCCCGAAACCTACGCCATCGCCAAGGCGGATATGATTCTCAAGGGCGACGGCGACGAGGCCGAACACATTGCCTTCGGTTCCACGCTGTCCAGCGATCAGCACGCGATCCGCAGCTTTGACTTCATGTTGGCGAATCCGCCCTACGGCAAGAGCTGGAAAACCGACGCCGATAAGATGGCCAGCGGCAAGAAGAAGGAAATCCTCGACATCCGATTCAATGCGGCCACAGCGGACGGCGCTCCCCTGTCCATGATTCCGCGCTCCTCCGACGGTCAGCTGCTGTTCCTGCTCAACAACATCAGCAAGATGAAGCAGGACACGCCCTTGGGCAGCCGTATCGCCGAGGTGCACAATGGCTCCAGCCTGTTCACCGGCGACGCGGGCAGCGGCGAGAGCAACGCCCGCCGCTTCATGATCGAGAACGATCTGGTGGAGGCCGTCGTCGCCCTGCCGGAGAAGATGTTCTACAACACGGGCATCGGCACGTTCATCTGGGTGCTGTCCAACCGCAAGGAGGAACGCCGCAAGGGCTATATTCAGCTCATCGACGCCACCGGTATCAAGACGCCGCTGCGCAAGAACATGGGCGAAAAAAACTGCGAGCTTTCCCCGGAGCAGCGCGCGCAGATCGTGCGCATCTTCATGGCGTTTGAAGAAACCGAGGTCAGCAAGATCTTCCCCAACAGCGAATTCGGCTATTGGAAGGTGTCCGTGCAGCAGCCCCTGTTGGATGAACAGGGCAACCCCGTCCGCGACAAGAAAGGCCGTATTCAGCCGGACAAGAGCAAATCCGACACGGAAATCATTCCGTTCAGGTATGCGGGCGGCATCGAGGCCTTCATGGACGCTGAGGTGCGGCCTTATGCCCCCGGCGCGTTTGTCGACCCCAAGGGTACGAAGATTGGCTACGAGCTGAGCTTCACCAAGTATTTTTACAAGCCCGTACAGCTGCGCCCGATGGCGGAGATCGTGGCCGACCTCCAACGGCTGGAACAGGAAACCGACGGGATGCTGGCCGATATCCTTGGAGGGATTCAGGGATGAAACGGTATGAAGTGTACAAAGAAAGCGGGGTTCCTTGGATAGATCGAATGCCTGCACATTGGTCAACTCAGAGAGGCAAGTTCCTGTACCGAAAAGAACAGCGACCTGTTGGAGAGCAAGATGACGTAGTTACTTGCTTTCGTGACGGTATGGTCACCTTGCGCAAGAATAGAAGAACCACAGGTTTCACAGAGGCTTTGCGTGAGTTTGGCTATCAGGGAATCCGAAAGGGAGACTTGGTTATTCATGTGATGGATGCCTTTGCTGGTGCCATTGGTGTGTCTGATTCAGACGGCAAGGGTACGCCTGTGTACAATGTATGTACGGCATATGGTGATAGCAATAACAATTACTATGCTTATGCGCTACGAGAAATGGCTCGTTCAGGATTCATTCAGTCACTCTATCGTGGCATCCGTGAACGATCATCGGATTTTCGCTTTGATGTGTTTGCTCAGCAGTTTCTTCCAGTTCCGCCCCGCGCCGAGCAAGACCAGATTGTGCGCTACCTCGACTGGCAGGTGTCGAAAATCAATCGACTGATTGCGGCGAAGCGGAAGCAGATTGCCGTATTACAGGAACAGCATAGACATCTCATAGCCGATGCGGTATTGCATGGAATTACAGATAATTGCCTCCAGAAAGATTCTGGTGTTGATTGGATTAGTACTATTCCTGAACACTGGGATGTCATTCGCTGCAAATATGTTTTTACTGAACGTGACGAGCGTTCCATTGCCGGAGAAGAAGAACACTTATCTATGAGCCAAAAGTACGGTTTGGTTCCTGACTCGAAACTTGATGAACGGAGGATGCTTTCTGAATCGTATGCTGGCGGTAAAATCTGCTACAAAGACGATCTTGTTTTGAACCGTTTGAAGGCGCATTTGGGCGTATTTGCTCTGGCGCCACAAAAAGGCGTTATTAGCCCGGACTATACTGTTCTTGTTCCGAATACTGAATGCATATTGCCCGCCTATGGTGAAGCGGTTTTGAAGAGTGATTTGTGCAGACGAGAACTTTGCATCCGTGTCAGAGGAATCATTGAGGGTTTCTGGCGGCTATATACGGATGATTTCTACACAATCGTTATTCCGCTTCCTCCTTTGAAGGAGCAAGAACAGATCATGGAGCATCTTAGTGCTTTGAATGAGAAATTTGTCGCCCTTAAGCAGAATCTTGAAAAGGAGATTTTGACACTGCAAGACCTCCGCACCCGCCTGATCTCCGATGTCGTCACCGGGCAGATCGACGTGCGCGGCATTGACATTCCGGACTTTGGGTACACCGAGGATGTGGGCGCGGCAGACGACACAGCCGAGGAAGAACTGGAACCCGAGGAGGTATAAACCATGGACAGGAAGCTCGCCATGCAGCAGGGCGAAATCGTCATCTACCAGTCACAGGACGGCATGGCCAAGGTGGATGTCCGTTTTGTGGATGAAACCGTCTGGCTCACGCAAGCTCAGCTTTGCGAGCTGTTTGTGAGCAGCAAATCTAACATCAGCGAGCATATCAAGCATATCTTTGAGGAAGGCGAGCTGGACGAAGCTTCAGTTGTTCGGAAATTCCGAACAACTGCCGCCGATGGAAAAACTTATTCGACTGCTCACTATAATCTGGATATGATAATTTCCCTCGGCTACCGTGTGCAGTCCCGCATCGCGACCCAATTCCGCCGCTGGGCTACCGAGCGACTGAAGGAGTACATGATCAAGGGCTTCACCATGGACGACGATCGCCTGAAGAACTTGGGCGGAGGAAACTACTGGAAAGAGCTGCTTGACCGTATCCGGGATATTCGTTCTTCCGAAAAGGTAATATATCGCCAGGTTCTGGATCTGTATGCCACCAGTGTGGACTACAATCCCAGCAGCGCAGAATCGTTGGCGTTTTTCAAAATGGTGCAGAACAAGCTGCACTATGCCGCGCATGGCCATACCGCCGCCGAGGTGATCTACGAACGCGCGGACGCCTCCAAGCCCTTCATGGGCTTAAAAACCTTCTCAGGCGATTTTCCAACCGCCAAGGACATCGGAACCGCCAAGAACTATCTGGAAGAGGACGAGCTACGCGTGCTGAACGGCCTTGTGTCGGGCTACTTCGATTTTGCAGAAATTCAGGCTATTCGCCACCGCCCAATGTATATGACCGACTATGTGGAACATCTGGATCGCTTATTGCAGTCCACCGGCGAAGCGCTTTTGCAGGGGGCGGGGAAAGTCAGCCATGCGCAGGCTCTTGAGAAAGCCAAGGCGGAATATCGCAAATTTCAAGCCCAGAACCTGTCCCCCGTGGAAAAGGCCTACTTAACGACGGTCAAGCAGGTGGGCAAATTGGCCGCACGAAAAGTTAAGGACGAGGAGGCGTAATCATGCCCTTTACCAATACGAGCGAAGCCGGGCTGGAAAGCCTGATCGTGAAGTGGTTGGTGGAGCAAAATCACTACGAGCAGGGGCGCAGCTATGATTACGACATGGAATATGCCGTGGATCCCGCGCGCCTTTTCCGCTTCCTGAAGGATACCCAGCCCGATGCCGTCAAAAAGCTGCAGCTGGACGCCAACCCGCAGAAGAGGGCGCAGTTTCTGTCCCGTGTGCGCGATGAAATCACCAAGCGCGGCGTCATTGATGTGCTGCGCAAAGGCGTCAAAGCGTACCCGGCCAGCCTTGTCATGTTCTATATGACGCCCAGCGTCAATAACCCTGCCGCTGCGCAGATGCACGCCAAGAACATCTTCAGCGTCACCCGTCAGCTGCATTTCTCGCCGGACGACACCAAACTGTCGCTGGATTTGTGCATCTTCATCAACGGCCTGCCGCTCATCACCTTTGAGCTGAAGAACCAGCTGACCAAGCAGAACGTGGACGATGCGGTTTATCAGTATCAGCATGACCGCAACCCGAGAGAGCTGCTGTTCCAATTCACCCGCTGCATGGTGCATTTTGCCGTGGACGATGCGCAGGTGAAGTTCTGCACCCGCCTGCAGGGCGGCGACAGCTGGTTCCTCCCGTTCAACAAGGGCTATCACGATGGCGCGGGCAATCCGCCCAACCCCCATGGGTTGATGACGGATTACCTGTGGAAGAACATTCTGACGAAGGATATGCTGTCCCGCATCATCGAAAACTACGCCGCCGTGGTCGAGGAAAAAGACCCGGAAACCGGCAAGGTGAAGTACAAGCAGATTTTCCCGCGCTATCACCAGTTGATGGCGGTTGAGAGCCTGCTGGCCGATGTCAAAGCCAATGGCGTGGGCAAACGGTATCTCATCGAGCACAGTGCCGGTTCGGGCAAGTCGAACTCCATTGCGTGGCTGGCGCACCAGCTGACCGGGCTGGAGGACGCGCAGGGCAACCTGTTGGTGGATTCCGTCATCGTGGTCACCGACCGGGTGATTCTGGACAAGCAGATTCGCGACAACATCAAGCAGTTTACGCAGGTGGGCAATATTGTCGCATGGGCAGAGCATTCCGGTGATTTGCGCAAGGCCATTGAGGATGGACGGCGCATCATCATCACCACGATTGAGAAGTTTCCTTTTGTCCTGCCCGATATCGGCGAAGACCACAAGAACCGCCATTTTGCCATCATCATCGACGAGGCCCATTCCAGCCAGAACGGCAAGACCTCCGGCAAGATGAACCTGACGCTGTCCGCCATCATGTCCGATCCGGATATGGATAATGAGGACAAGATCAACGCCATGTGCGAGGGCAAAAAGCTGCTGACCAACGCCAGCTATTTTGCCTTTACGGCCACGCCGAAGAACAAGACGCTGGAGACGTTCGGCACTTTGGTGGCCGATGCATCCGGCAATCCCATTCTCAATGAAAAGGGAGAATTGCAGCATCGCCCCTTCCATGTGTACACCATGAAACAGGCCATTCAGGAGGGCTTTATTCTTGATGTGCTGAAATACTACACGCCCATCGAAAGCTTCTATCGTCTGAAAAAGACGGTGGAGGACGATCCGATGTTCGATAAGAAGAAGGCGCAGAAAAAGCTCCGCGCCTTTGTCGAGAGTCAGGCGTTTACCATCGCAGAGAAGGCTGATATGATGGTCAGCCATTTTCACGAGCAGGTCATCGCCAAAGGGAAAATAGGCGGTCAGGCCCGCGCCATGATTATCACTAGCAGCATTGAGCGCTGCATCGAGTACTACCATGCGGTGAACAAGTGCCTGGCTGCAAGGCACAGCCCGTATAAAGCCATTCTGGCGTTCTCAGGCGAGAAGCAGCTAGACAAAGATCAGCCGCCGGTGACCTCTGCCGGTTTGAATGGTTTTGCGGATGCCGCGATTCCCAAGACCTTTAAGAAAGATCCGTATCGCTTCCTGATCGTGGCGGACATGTTCCAGACCGGATATGATGAACCGCTGCTACACACCATGTACGTGGATAAAATGCTCTACGACATCAAGGCTGTGCAGACGCTCAGCCGATTAAACCGCGCTTGCCCGAAGAAGTACGATACCTTTGTGCTGGACTTCTTCAATGACCCGGACGATATTATCCAGTCGTTCTCCCGGTACTACAAGACCACGCTGCTGTCCGGCGAAACCGACCCGAATAAGCTGTATGACTTGATTGCCGAAATGGAAAACCGTCAGGTATACAGCAGCGATCATGTGGAAACGCTGGTCAACCGCTATCTTGACGGCGCTGATCGCGACCAGCTCGATCCCATCCTGGACGCCTGTACAGCGGTGTACAAGCAGCTGGAAACGGACGGACAGATCAAGTTCAAGAGCGCCGCGAAGGGCTTTGTCCGTACATACGGTTTCCTGAGCGCCATTCTACCCTATGGAAATCCCGAATGGGAGAAGCTGTCCATTTTCCTGACCATGCTGCTTCCAAAACTACCCTCTCCACAGGAAGATGATCTTTCCCAGGGCATTCTGCAGGCCATTGACCTTGACAGCTACCGCGTTGAGAAGCGGGAAACCATTGCGCTGATCCTCCCCGATGAAGATGCTGAAGTTGGTCCGGTTCCGACGAGTACCGCCAACGGCAAGCAGGAACCCGAATTGGATGTGCTGTCCGCCATCCTCTCCGATTTCAACGACATGTTCGGCAATATCGATTGGAACGATGCCGATAATGTCCGTAGGCAGATTCTTGAGATCCCTGGAATGGTCAGTCGTGACGAGCAGTATCAGAATGCCATGCGCAACAGCGATAAGCAGGAAGCCCGCACCGAGAGCGACCGCGTGCTGCAGAAGGTCATTTTCTCGATCATGGCGGACAATATGGAGCTGTTCAAGCAGTTTTCCGATAATCGCGATTTCAAAAAATGGCTGAGCGATCTGGTTTTCAACGTGACCTACAACAAGGATGGCAAGCCCTATACCGATCGAGCACATCCATGACAGAGAGGGCCGTCGTCCATTTCCGCGCTCTGTAGCAGCAGACCGCCGACGCCATCGCTCCGTTTGCCGACTGGCGGGCGGCGGCTTGCTGCTGATCAAACCAAAAGAAGCCCCAGGCATTTTGCCGGGGGCTCTTTGCGTTCAGGCCGCGCCCTCCTCGGGGTCCTCGACCACGCGGATCCATTTTCGGCTTCTCAGGCGGAAGGCGCACCAGATGGACTTGATGGCCCAGTCGAGCTTCAGGGCGATGTAGATCCAAAAGGCGGGCAGGTGCAGCACCAGGCCGGCCAGGTAGCCCGCGGGCACCGACACTAGCCAGAGAAAGAGCATGTCGGCGATCATGAGGAAGCGGGTGTCCCCGCCGCCGCGCAGCACGCCCTTGGTCAGCACGCCCTGCACGGTCTGGAACACCACCATGACGGCCACGGCGGCCATGAGCTCGTAGGCGATGGCCTGGGTGTCGGCGGTGATGTTGAAGTTTGCGATAAAGATCGGGCAGAGGATCAGGATGATGCCCGCGGCCGCCACGCCGATGGCGATGCTCAGCAGGAAGAAGGTGACGCCCTGGCGGTAGGCCTTGTCGCGCTCGCCCGCGCCCAGGGTGTTGCCGGTGATGATGCCCGAGGCGTTGGACAGCCCCTGGTTGAACACCGTGGAGAGCCGCACGGTCTGGGAGACGATGGCGTTGGCCGCGACGAAGGAGGCCCCGATGTGGCCCATGATGATGGCCACCATGTTGTTGCCCAGGGCCAGCAGGGTGTCCGAGATGATGACCGGCAGGGAGTACTTGAAGAAGGTGGCGGTGTAGGCCTTGCAGGAGACAAACAGGTCCCGCAGGCGGAAGCCGATCTTTTTGTCGGCGAAGAGGAAATAGCCCCCGATGATGCCGCACTCCGCCAGCCGGGCGATCAGGGTGCCCAGGGCGGCGCCCTCGATCTGCATCTCCGGCGCGCCCAGGTGGCCGAAGATGAACACCCAGTTGAAGAAGATGTTGACGAAGAAGGCCACGATGGAGCTGATCAGCGGCAGGCGCACGTTGCGCACCGAGCGCAGCACAATGGTCAGCGTCAGCGCCACGCCCATCAGCGGGTAGCACAGCGCGCTGATGCGGAAGTACAGCGCGCCCTTGTCGATGATCGCCGCGTCCTGGGTGTAAAAGCCCATCAGAAAATCCGGGAAGAACCAGGTCGCCAGGGCGAAGGCCGTGGCGATGACGATGCACAGCCGCAGCATCAGGGCGACCACGCGCTTGAGGGCGTGGATGTCCTGCCGCCCCCAGTACTGCGCGGTCAGCACCGCCGCGCCGCCGCCCATGCCCATGCATAGGATCTGGAAGATGTTGATAAACTCGTTGGCCAGGCTCGAGGCGCTCAGCTGCACCTCGCCGTAGGAGCCCAGCATCATGGTGTCCATCATGTTCACGCCGATGGTGATCATGCTCTGCAAAATCACCGGCACCGCCAGGGTGAACACCAGCTTGTAGAAGGATTTGTCCCGCACCAACAGCTTGCCTCTTTCCATACCGCCCTGCCTCTTTCTGTTCACAAATCCCTTCCATTATACCGATTTTCCGCCCCGGTCTCAAGATTATTTTGCCACAAAAAAAAGCGCCCGCCCGTTCTTCTGCCTGCGCCGGTCGAACCATCTAGACCCAGCCCCCGCCTGACGGCGAGGGCGTTTCTTTTTCGTGGGGCTGATGGTAACAAATCCGAACTTATCGGCTACGTCTTTGTGAACGGCCTGTTTGGGATTGTCGCCCAGCGCCTGGTTAGCTGAAGTTTCACGGCATCGCTTCCTGCTTCTCGTATTTTCTGATACTTTCACAGAGAAGGAGGAATTTTCCAAATGAGAAGACATCTTTACGCCGCGACCAAAGCGTACATCCGCGCGGAGCTGCTGAGGGCCTGAAACATCCTCAACCTCACCCAAGAGGAAATGGCCTGCCGAATGGAGATGAGCACCCGCGCCTATGTTGCGCTGGAGGGAGGCAAGTCCTGCTGTGGACTGCTCACCTTTCTCTTCTTTCTGTGCCGTTGCTGCCCTGACACCCAGGCGTTTTTAAGCGGTCTGCTCGAGCTATTCAAAAACCCAGACGCCCGGTAAATCCGATCCAACACACCCACCCGGGGGCGCGACAGGCCAGCCTCGGCGTTTTCTGCCGCGCGCCCAGGGTGGGCAGCGATGACGCCGGAGTACCTTCCGCCGCACCATTTTTTCAATCCACGCCCCCCTCGCGGGGGGCGACCTCGCGCTATTCAAAAACCCAGACGCCCGCCATTATTTCAATCCACGCCCCCCGCGAAGGGGGCGACTCGCTTAAAAAACGCGGCAGAATTACAACAGAGATTTCAATCCACGCCCCCCGCGAAGGGGG
>JBMNTT010000018.1:0-50550 GCA_050945875.1 Christensenellales bacterium | reverse complement strand
TGAGCCCCAGGGCCATCCAGTCGTCGCCCATGTGGGGCACGCCGATGGGCCAGATGGCCGTGGCCTGGGGGATGTGGTGGCGGATGGCCTTGTAGTAGGCGATGCCCTCCTTGACGGCGGCGAAGCGCTCGGGGGAGATGTTGGCCAGGTGTCCGCTCTGGTGGATGCGGAAGGGGATGGCGCTGACCATGTTGAACACCGTCTCCTCCACGTCGCCCTGCACCAAGGGATAGCTCCACACCGCCGCCTGCTCGGGGGTGACCGCCGAGGGGGAGGCCGCGGCGATGGCGGCGATCTTCAGGTAGTCGGTCTGGTCGGAGAGGGACTGGATGGAGTGGCGCGAGAGCAGGGCGTACTCCATGCGCATGCCGCCGGAGCCGCAGTTCTCGATGGCCAGGTCGGGGTACTTGGCGAAGACGCCGTCCAGCCAGGCCAGGTAGGCGCGGTTGTGGCTGAGCAGGCCGTCGCCGAAGGAGTCGGCGTCGCGCTCGGTGCCGACGCCGCCGTTGATGTTGTAGTCCATCTTGATGTAGCCGGCGCCGTACTCGTTGACCAGGCGGTCGATCACCCGGTTGGCGTGGGCGACGACCTCAGGGTTGCGGAAGTCCAGCTGATAGCGGCCGTGGTCGATGACCGGCTCGCCGTGGCGCTGGAAGAACCAGTCCTTGGGCACCTTCTTGGCCAGGGGGCACTCGACGCCCATGACCTCGATCTCCAGCCACAGGCCGGGGATCATGCCCTTTTTGCGGATATAGTCCAGGGGCTCCTTCAGCCCGCCGGGGAAGCGCTTGGTGGCCGGCAGCCACTCGCCCACGCCGTCCCACCAGGGACCGTCGGAGTACCAGCCGCAGTCGATGCAGAAATACTCGCACCCCGCCTCGGCCGCCGCGTCGATCAGGGGCAGCAGCTTCTCGGTGGTGGGGTCGCCCATCAGGCAGTTCATATAGTCGTTGAAGATGACGCCGAGCTTCTCATTGTCCCAGTTCTTGCGGCGGATGGCCCGGCGATACTGGGTCATCTGCGCCACGGCCTCGTCGAAGCCGCCGTCCACAAAGGCGACGGCGCTGTACACCGTGGTGAAGCGCTCGCCGGCCTTGAGGCATTTGAACCAGCCGTTCTCCTGGTCGTTGGGCCCGGACAGCTGCAGGTAGACCTTGCCGCCCGCGGCGCTGAGCTCCCAGTTCCAGGAGCCGTTGTTCTCGATCTGCCAGAGCATGGCGGTGCCGCACTCAAGGTTCTCCAGGTAGCCCATGGGCAGGTGCTCGGCGGTGGGCCAGGTGCCGTTGCTGGTCAGGTGCACGCGGTTGAGGGTGGAATAGTTGGGGTGCAGGCCCAGCTCGGGCAGGGTGAACTCCTCCCACTGGCACTCATAGTCCCAGGTGTTGTGGGGGATACGGATCAAAAACTGGTCCTCCCAGGGGGTCAGGCCCTCCTTGTTCAGCCCGTTGAGGTGGAAGGAGGAGACCGACTCGATCTTGCGGTCCCGGCCGCCCTGGTTGATCAGCTCGGTCCAGCTGCGCACCACGCTCAGCCCGGCGTAGAACTGGTAGTGGCTGACGACGGTCAGGTTGTCGTCCCGCTGGACGATCTCGATCTTGGGTCCCTGGTCGTTGTCGACGATGCTGTGGGAGACGTAGGTCAGCCGGTAGCCGGGGTTGGTGCCGGTGTGCTTGGCGGCGTGGTGGTCGTTCCAGTTCTGGCCCGACTCCTGCACCTCCACCATGCGCATGTCGCTGCGGCTGGTGAACATGTTATCGCTCTTGACGCTGTCCTCGCAGAAGGGCAGGGTGGACAGGTGCAGCAGGTTAACGTCGCCCTCGTCGGTCACCTGGGCGACGAAGTGCAATCCGCAGTGGTCCAGGGTGATGCGTTTGGTCATCTCGGGTTCATCCTTTCTCCATTGGGGTGATCTGGGGGCTCACCAACACGCCCATGGGGTGCAGCTGGTACTCGTCGGCCCAGCTGTCGCCCTCGGTCCGCCAGGCGTTGGGGCCGAACCAGTCCAGGGCCGCGTCGCAGTCGTGCACCTGGCCGAAGCCGTTGATCCGGCTGCCGTACACCGTGACGTGCAGGGTGTGGCATCCGGCGGCGGCGGGCAGGTCGGCCCGGTAGGGCGCGAAGGCCAGGGGCCGCTCAGCCCCCTCGTCCAGGGACACGCCCAAGAGCGCGCCGCGGTACTGGGGCAGGCGCACGGACAGAACGCCGTCCTTGGGCATGGTGACCGGCACATGGTAGGTCAGGTTGCCGCAGTAGAAGGGCAGGCCCTGGCGGGTCCAATCGCCGAAGGCCAGGGCGTCCACCAGCTCGGTGATCCGCTTGTCGCACCCGGCCACCTCCACGCCGAAATCCCCCAGCAGGTAGCACCACTCCACGTTGGTGCGCTTGCCAAAGGGCAGGGCGATCTCGATGACCTGCTCGCCCGCGGGCAGGTCGGGCAGGGCCCGGCAGCCGATGGACTCGTCCACGTAGAAGCCCGCGACCGGGCTGGCCAGCTTCTCGCCGTTGACCCAGACCTCCGCCGCGTCCGCGTCCTCCAGGGCCAGCTGGCAGCCCACCAGGGGAATCTCGCTATTGACGGTGAAGCGCGCCCGGAATCTGTGGCGGATGGGCTCCTCGGGCACCACCCAGGGCTGGGCGAAGCGGTCCATGCGGCTGGGCCAGCCCAGGCGCGCGCGCATGCGGTTGTCGGCGCGCAGCAGCTCGTCGCCCGCCTCCCAGGGCCCGTCGTCCAGGGCGACCTGGTCGGCCCAGTCCAGCAGCAGGGCGTTGGGCTCGTGCAGGGTGACGGGCACGGCCTGGCGGACGCGATAGGTCTGGCCGCAGGCGTGGGTGGACTCGCCGCAGGCGCAGGTGGGCTCACCCGCGCCCTCCGCCGCGTCGGCCCGGCCGGGGCTCAGGCGCAGCAGCAGGCTGTCGTGGGCGTAGAGGGTGCGCTCGATCGCCGTGTCCCCGCCCTTGTAGGATGCGGGGATGGGGGCGATGTTGCCGGTCATGGTGTCGTACAGGGTGGGCTTCCACTCTCCGGCGATGCGGATCTGCAGGCGCTCGGGGGCGACCACGTCGGGGTTGACAGGCTTCTTGCCGTGCGCCAGCAGCAGATAGCGGTCCTGCCCGTCTTGGCGCATCTGGTAGAGCAGGCCGTCGCAGGGGCGGCCGGTGTCATCGCGCGCCTGCAGCTGGCGCAGCGGCTCCAGGGCGGTGAGCAGCGCGCCCTGCTCATAGTCGATCTTCTGGGCCCGGGCGGCCAGCTTGAGCACCCGGTCCGAGGGCGCGGCGTCCACCAAGGCGGGGACGTTGCCCATGAAGATCAGCTGCCCGCCCGCGTCGGCGAAGGCCTCCAGCCGCTCCACGGTGGTGCTCCTGAGGGTTTCGCAGCCCGGCACCACCACGGCCTGGTAGGCCATCTGGCCCACGGCCAGGGGCGCGCCGCCCTTCTCGCACTGGCCGGGCAGCAGGCTCTCGCAGATGTAGTCGAAATCCATCAGGCCGAAGAGCATCCACTGGGCGAACTCGTCGAACTTGCGGTCCAGCTCCTCGCGCACCCGAGCAGTCTGCTCCCGGGGACCCCAGTGCAGCCAGTAGCTCTCCACCGGGTGGATGACGCCGATCTTGACCAGGGGGGTTCCCCTCGTCATGGCGGTGTTGATCCGGGCGAAATGGTCCTCGATCAGGGGGTACTGCTCGTACCAGGGGGACTGGTGGCCGATGGCGGCGGGGTAGTCGCGCTTGGCCTCGCCCTTCATGCTGACCCAGTTGAGGTGGTGCACCCGCACGGTCACGCCCAGGGCGGCCTGCCAGTCGCCCTGCAGCTTGTGGCCGCGGAAGTCGAAATCCCAGTTGGTCACGCCGTACAGTTCGCTCAGCACCCCGGGCGCGCCGTACTGATGGGCGGCGGACTGGGCCTGCTTGGCGGTGGTGTACTCCCGCCGGTCGCAGAGCATGTCGATGCCCGGCAGGCCGAAGGCGCGGTAGGAGCGCATCGCGTCGCCCACCACGGTGGTCTGGCTGGTCAGGGTGGGTTCCTCGAGCACATGGCCGGTGAGCAGGATGCCGTGCTCCCGACACCAGGCGCCCACCTGGTCGGCGAAGGAGGACGCGAACAGCTCGGCCACGTGGTCATGGTAGCGGTAGCGGGTCTGGGAGACCCGGCCGCCCGGCAGCTCCCAGAACAGCTCGGGCAGGCGGTCCATCAGGTCCTCCCCGTAGGCGGCCCGGTAGGTCTCGGGCAGGGTATCGGTCCAGGGAATCTTGACGGCCAGGGCCTCGGCGTCCGCGCCGACCACGCCCATGGCCTCGGTGTTGACCGCCCCGGCCTCGTCGGCGAAGGACAGGGTGCCCTTGGCCGAGAAGTTGGGCTCGTCGGTGAAGATGGCCGGCACGGTCCGGCCAAAATCATCGCCCACCACCTGGGCGTAGCGCTCATGGGTGACCTCGATGAAGCGGCGCACCGCCTCGGGGTCCAGGGTGTTCAGGTAGGCCTGGTTGTTGAACCAGGGATCGTCCGCGTGGATGACCAGGCGGGCCTCCCAGCGGGTCATGCCCTCGGGCGCGGGCTGATCCTCCGCCAGCCGGGCGGTATCCCGCAGGCAGCCCTCGTCGTCCAGGGCCACGCCGTAGGCCGCCACAAAAGTCCCCTCGTCGCTGGGGAAGGGGGAGACGCGCAGATACCGCGCGCGGTAGCGGTGGTCCTTTGTGACATAGCCGCCCGCCGCGCCCGAGGCCCAGCGGTCCTCGTCGTAGAGCCAGGCCAGCATGCCCTCATCCTTGGCCTTGTCCACGCAGGCGCGCACCATGCCCATGAACGCGTCGGAGAGGTAGTCGGTCGCCATGCCGGTGCGGCTGTGCATGTGGAAACCGCCCAGGCCCATGCGCTTCATCTGCTCGATCTGCTCGATGAGCACGTCCTTGTCCAGCTTGCAGTTCCAGGCCCAAAAAGGCGCGCCCCGGTACTCGCTGGTGGGGTTGGCGAACAGCGCGTCGTCCAGGGTCTCCTGTCGTCCCTTGGGATAGAGCATTCAGGTCACCTCCAACCATTGTTAGGACAATTATAGCACAGCGGGAAAAATATGCTAGCGCCTTTTTCCCGGGACCCGCGCAAACGCCCCGGGCCGGATCGGCTCGGGGCGTGGGAATGACGGGCGCGACGCATGGGGCGAGCTAGCGCGGGGCACCCGGCGCGCGGGGCGGCTCAGCCATGGACGTTCACTTGGGGTCCTTCAGGTCCTTCCAGTCGCCCCAGGCCCCCACGGGCTCGGGCTTGAGGGCAAAATAGCGGTCCACGCCCGAGGAGAGCACCGGCGACACGGCGGCCATGCGCTCGCCGAGGCTGCGGCTCTCGTCGGTGAGGACCTCGTCGGCCAGGATGTTGGCGATGCGGCACAGGTAGAGCTCCCCGCCGCCCTCCAGGGGCAGGGTGCGGGCCACCTGAAGCTCATAACACCAGGGACTGTCCGCCAGCACCGGTACATCCAGCGCCTCGCCCTTGCCGATCTTCAGGGGGATATTCATCTTGCCGGGCTCATGGCCGCTGTGGTGGCCCAGATAGTCCGCCGCGGGCAGCAGCCCCTCGGTGACCAGGCAGGCCGAGAATTTGCCCGTGGCCCGGATGCGGTCGCGGGTCAGCTTGTCCTCGCCGATGCAGGCCATCACCTGCAGCTCTCCGTTCCAGCAGTAGCTCAGCCAGCTGAACAGGGCGAAATTGGCCGAGCCATCCTCCTTGTAGGTGCCGTAGCAGTAGAGCGCCTGGGGGCAGAAGCCGTTGGTCTGCTTGAGGGAGACTTTTTTCATAGCGTCTTTTCCATCCTCTCGATGTTGTCCAAAATGCGCGCCAGCTTGTCCTCCAGGTCCGCCACCTCCCGCTGGGTGAAACCCTGGTAGTAGATCTCGTTCATGCGCTGGCTGATGCGGTCGTAGTCGGCGCGGTAGCCCCGCGCCCGGTCGGTCAGCCGGATCAAAACCTGTCGGCGGTTGGCCGCGTCCGGCGTCCGCTCGATCAGTCCGGCCTCCTGCATGCGCTCGAGCATGCTCGTCAGGGTGGTCTTGGCCAGGGAGGTGGCATGGGCGATCTGGGAGATGGTCATGCTCTCCCGCTGCCAGAGCACATAGAGGATGCGCCCCTGGGCGCCGTTGAAGGCCTCCACGCCGCTCTCGCGCAGCAGCCGCTCGAACAGCCGTCCTCCCGCCTGCTTGATCCGGGACATCAAAAAACCGCCTTGTGTGTCGATGGTGATCACCTCAAGAACGAGTATAGTACTATATAGTACTATTGTCAACCAAAAAGCGGACCGCGCTGGGCGGCCCGCTTTGGGGATGGGAACATCAATGGGTTTACTCGGGGTCGGGCAGGTCCCGGCCCTCGGCCCGGTCGATGAGTCTGTCCAGGCCGGTGGGGGAGAAAGGCGCGCCGTCGGCCGGGGCGGGGGTGAAATCGTCCTGCGCCAGGGTCTCGACCGGGTCGGCGCCGGGCTGTTCCGGGTCAGGCAGCTCGGGCTCGGTCGGCTCGCCCTCGGCGGGCAGCTCGGTCTCCTCGCTCGGCTCGTGGTCGGGCAGCTCGGCCTCCTCGCTGTGCTCCACCGGCGCGACGGAGACCACCTCGCTGTCCTCGGCCAGGCGCATGAGCATCACGCCCTGGGTGTTGCGGCCGAGCTGGGAGATCGAGGCCACGGGGATGCGGATGACGGTGCCGTCGTTACTGATCATCATCAGGTCCTGATCGGGATAGACCAGCTCAATGTCGGCCAGCTCGCCGGTCTTATCGGTCAGGTTCATGGCCTTGATGCCCTTGCCGCCGCGGCTCTGCACGCGGAACTCCTCGATGGCGGTGCGCTTGCCGTAGCCGCGCTTGGCGATGGAGAGCACCTCGGCCCCGGGCAGCACCATGCCCATGCCCACGACCTCGTCGCCCTGGGCCAGGTCGATGCCGCGCACGCCGGTGGAGGGGCGGCCCATGGGCCGCACGTCCCGCTCGGAGAAGCGGATGCACATGCCCTGCCGGGTGCCCAGCAGGATCTCGGCGTCCCCGCCGCTCAGGCACACGCCGATCAGCTCGTCGTCCTCCCGCAGATTGACGGCGATCAGGCCGCCCTTGCGGATGTTGTCAAACTCCGAGAGCGGGGTCTTCTTGACCACGCCCTGGCGGGTGGCCAGGAAGAGGTACTGCCCGTAGGAGTCGCTGGGCACCGGGAAGGCGGCGGTGACCTTCTCGCCGTGGTCCAATTGCAGCAGGTTGACGATGGCCGTGCCCTTGGCCTGGCGGCCGGCCTCGGGAATCTCGTAGCACTTGATGCGGTAGGCCCGGCCCATGTTGGTGAAGAAGAGGATGTGGTTGTGGGTGCTGGTGACGAAGATGTTCTCCACGAAGTCCTCATCCCGGGTGGACAGGCCGATGACGCCCTTGCCCGCGCGGTTCTGGGTGCGGTAGGTGTCGGCGGAGAGGCGCTTGATGTAGCCGAAATGGGTCATGGTGACCGCCATGTCCTCCTCCTGGATCAGGTCCTCCATGTCGATCTCATTGGCCACGGCGGAGATCTGGGTGCGCCGCGGGTCGCCGAAGCGGGCCTTGATGGCGGTCAGCTCGGTGCGGATAATCTGCAGCACCTGGCCCGGGTCGGCCAGGATGCCCCGCAGGTAGGCCACGTTCTTCATGACCTCCTCGTACTCGCCCTGGATCTTCTCCCGCTCCAGGTTGGTCAGCCGCTGCAGGCGCATCTCCAGGATGGCCACGGCCTGGGCCTCGGACAGGGAGAACTGGCTCATCAGCCCGTCCCGGGCGATCTGCACGGTCTGGGAGGCGCGGATCAGGTTGATGACCGCGTCGATGTGGTCCAGGGCGATGATCAGGCCCTCCAGGGTGTGGGCGCGCTTCAAGGCCCGGTCCAGGTCGTACTGGGTGCGCCGGACGATGACCTGCTTCTGGTGCTCCAGGTAGTGGTAGAGCATCTGCTTGAGGGAGAGCACCTTGGGCTCGCCGTCCACCAGGGCCAGCATGATCGCCCCGAAGGTATCCTGCAGCTGGGTGTGCTTGTACAGGGTGTTCAAGACCACGTTGGCGTTGACGTCCTTCTTCAGCTCGATGACGATGCGCATGCCCTTGCGGTCGGACTCCTCGCGCAGGTCGGAGATGCCGTCGACCACCTTGGCCTGCACCAACTCGGCGATCTTCTCCACCAGCCGGGCCTTGTTGACCTGGTAGGGAATCTCGGTGATGACGATGCGCGAGCGGTTGGCGCTCATGGCCTCGATCTCGCTGTTGGCGCGCACGATGATGCGGCCCCGGCCGGTGTGGTAGGCCTCGCGGATGCCGGCGCGGCCCATGATGGTCGCCCCGGTGGGGAAGTCCGGCCCGGGGATGTAGGCCATCAGCTCGTCGATGGAGATGTCGGGGTTGTCGATCAGGGCGATGACCCCGTCGATGACCTCGCCGAGGTTGTGGGGCGGGATGTTGGTGGCCATGCCCACGGCGATGCCGTTCGAGCCGTTGACCAGCAGGTTGGGGAAGCGGCTGGGCAGCACCAGGGGCTGGGTGAGGGTCTCGTCGAAGTTGGGGCCGAAATCCACGGTATCCTTGTCGATCTCGCCCAACAGCTCCAGGGTGATCTTGCTCATGCGCGCCTCGGTGTAGCGCATGGCCGCGGCGGAGTCGCCGTCGACCGAGCCGAAGTTGCCCTGGCCCTCCACCAGGGGGTAGCGGGTGGCGAAGTCCTGGGCCATGCGCACCATGGTGTCGTAGATGGCGGTGTCGCCGTGGGGATGGTATTTGCCCATGACCTCCCCGACGATGCGGGCGCTCTTCTTGAAGGGCTTATCCGGGGTGTTGCCCAGCTCGCTCATGGCGTAGAGCACCCGGCGGTGCACCGGCTTGAGCCCGTCGCGCACGTCGGGCAGGGCGCGGCTGATGATGACCGCCATGGCGTAGGAGATAAAGGATTTCTTGACCTCCTCCTCCAGGTTGATGGGCTTCAGGCGGCTATTGTCCTGCTGATCGAAATCCAAGCGTGTTCACCTCATCCTGATTAGATATCCAGATCGCTGACCAACTTGGCGTTGGCCTCGATGAATTCCTTGCGCGGGCCGACCCGCTCGCCCATGAGCATGTCGAAGATCAGGTCCGCGGCCACGGCGTCCTCCATGGTCACCCGCAGCATCACGCGGTTGTCCGGGTCCATGGTGGTCTCCCACAGCTGCTCGTAGTTCATCTCGCCCAGGCCCTTGTAGCGGTTGAGGGTGACGCCCTCCTTGCCGTTCTCCTCGAAATAGCGCGCCAGGGCGGGGTCGTCGTACAGGTAGGTCTCCTTCTTGCCCTTGACGGCGCGGTAGAGGGGGGGCTGGGCGATGTAGACATGGCCGTTCTCGATGAGCGGGCGCATGTAGCGGTAGAAGAAGGTCAGCAGCAGGATGCGGATGTGGCTGCCGTCCACGTCCGCGTCGGTCATGCAGATGATCTTGTCGTAGCGCAGCTTGCTCTCGTCGAACTCGTCCTCGATACCCGCGCCGAAGGCGGTGATCATGGCGCGGATCTCGGCGTTGGTCAGGATGCGGTCCAGCCGGGCCTTCTCGACGTTCAAGATTTTGCCGCGCAGCGGCAGGATGGCCTGGAAGCGGCGGTCCCGGCCCTGCTTGGCGCTGCCGCCGGCGCTGTCGCCCTCGACGATGAAGATCTCGCACTTGGACGGGTCGCGCTCGGAGCAGTCGGCCAGCTTCCCGGGCAGGGAGGTGCTCTCCAGGGCGGTCTTGCGGCGGGTGAGCTCCCGGGCCTTGCGGGCGGCCTCCCGGGCGCGCGAGGCGGTCATGCACTTGTCCAAGATCAGCCGGGCCACCTGGGGGTTCTCCTCCAGGTAGGTGGCCAGCTGGTCGCTGACCACGCCGTCCACCAGCGAGCGCATCTCCGAGTTGCCCAGCTTGGTCTTGGTCTGCCCCTCGAACTGGGGCTCCACCAGCCGCACCGACACCACCGCCGTCAGCCCCTCGCGCACGTCCTCGCCCGAGAGGGCCGAGTCGGCGGTCTTGATGATGTTGTTGCGCTTGGCGTAGTCGTTGAACACCCGCGTCAGCGCCGAGCGGAATCCCGCCAGGTGGGTGCCGCCCTCGGGGGTGTGGATGTTGTTGGCGAAGGAGAAGACGTTCTCCTGGTAGGTGTCGTTGTACTGCAGGGCGACCTCCACCTGGCTGGTGTCCCGGCTGCCGAAGATGTAGATCGGCTCGGGGGAGAGCACCTCCTTGCTCTGGTTGAGGTACTCCACGAAGCTGGTCACGCCGCCCTCGAAGTGAAAGACCTGCTCTTGTTGCTGGCCCTCGCGCTGGTCGGTCAGGCGGATGCGGATGCCCTTGTTCAAAAAGGCGTACTCCCGCAGGCGGGTCTTGAGGGTGTCGAAATGGTAGGATAGGGTCTCAAAAATCTCCTCGTCGGCCATCCAGGTGATGGTGGTGCCGGTCTCCTCGGTCTGGCCGACCACCTCCAGCGGGCCCTCGGGCTTGCCCCGGTGGTAGCGCTGGGTGAAGACCTTGCCATCCTGGCGTACCTGCACGCTCAGGGTGCTCGACAGGGCGTTGACCACGCTCATGCCCACCCCGTGCAGGCCGCCGGAGATTTTGTAGCCCGAGCCGCCGAACTTGCCGCCAGCGTGCAGCTTGGTCAGGGCGACCTCGGTGGCCGATATGCCCATCTTGGGGTGGATGCCCGTGGGGATGCCCCGGCCGTTGTCCACGACGGTGACGGCGTTGTCCGGGTGGATGGTCACGTCGATGGCGTCGCAGAAGCCGGCCATGGCCTCGTCGATGGAGTTGTCGACGATCTCATAGACCAGGTGGTGCAGCCCGCGGATGTCCGTGGAGCCGATGTACATGCCCGGCCGGCGGCGCACCGCCTCCAGACCCTCCAACACCTGAATCTGCGAAGCGTCGTATTCTTGCTGGTGTTCCATACAGGTACCTTCCTTTCCGAAAAAGCCCGGGGGCTAACCGATCAGATCGCGTCGATGACCGAGAGCTGGCTGCGGCGCAGCAGGGTGGTGGAGGTGATGGGCGAGGCGTAGATGCGGCACTGCCGCCCCTCCTCGGCGATGACGTAGCTCTTGACCGGATCGGGGGACACGCAGACGATAAAACCCTCGTCCCGGGCGGTTTTGAGGAACTCCCGGCTCTCGGGGGAGGCCAGGGCCTTCTCCCGGTCGAGGATGGCCACCACGTCGGCCACGCGCACGAGTTTATCCCCGCCAACATGCAAGATCATCGCTGAAACCTCCTCAAAAAAAGAAGACGCTGCCACGGGGAGTCGTCTTCTTTTTTTCTACTATTATAGTATACCATTTTTTGTCCCAAAAAGCTAGCCTTTTTCAGCGCATTGAGCCCGGGTCGGCAACGGTTCCGCGGGAAACTTCCACGGCCCGCATGCGGCTTTTCAGGCCCTCGGGCAGCTGGGTCAGATCGGTGCAGGTGACGACGGCCTGCTGGCCCATCACGAAGCGCAGCAGCAGGTTCTGCCGCTCGACGTCCAGCTCGCTCATCACGTCGTCCAGCAGCAGGATGGGGGCCTGACCCATGTGGGTCTGCATCAGGGTCAGCTCGCTCAGGCGCAGGGACAGGGCGGCGGTGCGCTGCTGCCCCTGGGAGCCGTAGGCGCGCAGGGGCACGCCGTTCGCGCTGATGGCGAAGTCGTCCCGGTGGGGGCCCAGGCAGGTGGTGGCCCGGCGCAGGTCCTCCTTGAGCGAGCCCTTGAGGGCCTGGGCGGCGGCCTGGGCGTCCGCGGCGTCCAGGCTGGCCTGATAGCTCACCTCCAGCCGCTCGCCCCCGCCGGTGAGCTGGCGGTGGATGTCGGCGGCGTGGCCGCTCAGCTCGGCCACAAAGCGCTTGCGCGTGGCCACCACGGGCAGCAGGCTGGCCACCAGCTGCTCATCCCAGGCGGGCAGCTGCTCCAGCGCCCGGGGATGGGCCCGCCCCTCCCGCAGCAGGGCGTTGCGCTGCTTCAGGGCGCGGTGGTACTGCTGCAGGTGGTAGAAGTAGGTCGGGTAGAGCTGGGAGAGCTCCATATCCAAAAAGCGCCGGCGCATGCCCGGCCCCTCCTTGACCAGCTTGAGGTCCTCGGGGGAGAAGAGCACGGCGTTGAGCTGGCCCATCATCTGGCCGATGCGGGGGATGATCTTGCCGTCCAGGCGCACCTTCTTGGCCTTGTCGGGCTGGATGGTCATCTCGATGACGCGGGCGACGCCCTCGCGCTGAAAATCGATGCCCACATAGGCCCCGGCGCTGTCCCAGCGCACCAGGTCGCCGTCCTTGACGGTGCGGTGGCTGCGGCCGGTGCAGCACAGGTAGATGCTCTCCAAAATATTGGTCTTGCCCTGGGCGTTGGCCCCGTAGAATACCGTCAGCCCAGGCGCCAGGCGGATGTCCAGCGCCGCGTAGTTGCGGAAATTCTTCAGGCGAATCCGGGTGATCTGCACGGCGGGACCTCCTTCAACACAAACGCGCAGCCGCGCCCCGTTTGTGGGACGCGGCGTTGATTTCGGGCGCTAGGGTCAGGGGCAAAGCCGCGTGGGCCGCAGGCCTGCAGCGCGAGGACAGGCGCAGCCTCCGCAGCGCGTAACCCCTGCCCCCTGCGCCAGGGGCAGGGGCAAAGCCTCACAGGTTATACAGCCGCACCGGCAGAATCAGATAGAGGTAGTCCTCGCCCTCGACGGGCTTGACCACGCAGGGGCTGATATTGGTGCCAAAATACAGGCTGATGACCTCGTCGTCCAGGGCCTTGAGCATGTCGGAGAAGTAGCGGGCGTTGAAGGCGATGTCCAGGGCTTTGCCGCTCAGGGCGACGGGCACCTCCTCGTACACCTCGCCGACCTCGGAGTTGGCGGTGATGACCAGCTTCTCCTCGGCGATGGAGAACTTGACCAAATTGTTCTTGCCCTCCCGGGCCAGCAGGCTGGCGCGCTCCACGGCGTCGAGCAGGGCCTGGTGCTCGCACTGCACGGTGGTCTGAAAATCGCTGGGCAGGATCTGGCGGTACTTGATGAACTCGCCCTCCAGCAGCCGGGAGATGACCGCGGTGTGGCCCAGGTCCATCATAAAGTGGCCGTCGGCCACCTTCAGGGAGACGGCGTCCTCGCCGTCGGAGAGCAGGCGGCCCATCTCGGTGAGGGATTTGCCGGGCACCACCACGCTGAGCCCCTCGTGGCCGGCGGGCAGTTTGCCGTTGCGCAGGGCCAAGCGGTAACCGTCCAGGGTGACCATGTGCAGCTCGTCGCCCTCGATCTCCAGCAGCGCGCCGGTCAGGATGGGGCGCGACTCGTCCACCGCGATGGCGAAGAGGGTCTGGCGGATCATGTCCTTGAGCAGCCCCTGGGCCACCTGCACCTCGCTGCCGTCGGCCACCTCGGGCAGGGCGGGGTACTCCTCGGGGGCGAAGGTCTGCAGGGTGGTTTTGGAGGCGCGGCAGCGGATGACCGCCTGCTGGCTGGGCGAGACCGTCAGGTCCACCGCGCCCTCGGGCAGGCGGCGCACCACCTCGCCGAAGATGCGGCCGGGCAGCACGGCGCGGCCCTCCTCCTCGACGGTGGCGGGCACCTTGGTCTGGATCGACAGGGACAGGTCCGAGCAGGTGAAGGTGACCAGGTTGTCCTGGGCCTCCAGATAGATGCCCTCCAAAATCGGCAGGGTGGATTTGGAGGAGATGGCTTTGCTGACCGTGGCGATGGCGCCCATCAGTTGGGATTTTTCCAGATTGATGCGCATGAGGGGGTGCTCCTTTCCGTTGGATGCGTAGAGAGGAATAACCTGGTTGAACCAGGAGAGATGGAGAGAAGATTCTTTTGGGTTCGGTATGGGACAGCCGTAGTGTTCTTAACACCTGTTGACGCTGGGGATAACCTGTCCCAGGCCCAAAACCACGGGGCTTGACCCCCGTGGACGACCCGGTGGACAGAGACCCTGATTTATCCACCGTTTCCCCAGCGGGCGGCGAAAGCCCCCCGCCTGTCCACACGGCTGTGGAGAATTCTCCTCAAATTGTGGAGGAATTTTCGCTGATGCGCTTGCGCAGATCGCTGACCGTGGCGCGGATATTGGGGTCGGATTGCATATCCTCTGCGATTTTCTCGCAGGCGTACATCACGGTGGTGTGATCCCGGCCGCCGAAGGCCTCGCCGATGCGGGTGGTGGACAGGTCGGTCAGCTCGCGGCACAGGTACATGGCCACCTGCCGGGCGTAGGAGACCGAGCGGTTGCGCTTCTTGCTGCGGAAGTCCTCGCTCTTCAGGCCGTAGAGCTCGCCCACCCGCTGCTGGATCAGCTCGGCGTCGATCTTGCGGGGGGCGCGGTCGGCCAGGATGTCCTTGAGCGCGTCGTCCACCAGGGCGCGGGTGACGGGCTTGCTGTTGAGCTGGGCGTAGGCCATCACCCGGGTCAGGGACCCCTCCAGCACCCGGATGTTGGACTCGATCTTGTCGGCGATGTAGAAGACCACCTCGTCGGAGATGGTGATGTTCTCGGCCAGGGCTTTCTTATTTAAGATGGCCACGCGGGTCTCCAGGTCGGGCGGCTGGATATCCACCAGCAGGCCGCAGGAGAACCGGCTGCTCAGCCGCTCCTCGAGGGTGGGGATCTTCTGGGGCTGCTGGTCGCTGGTCATGATGATCGCCTTGTTGGCGTTGTACAGGGTGTTGAAGGTGTGGAAAAACTCCTCCTCGGTGGACTCCTTGCCGGCGATAAAATGGATATCGTCGATCAATAATACGTCCGCCGAGCGATAATAATCCCGAAATTCGGTGGTGCGCTTGTTCTGCAGGGAGGTGATGAACTCGTTGGTGAACTTCTCGCTGGTCACGCAGATGACCTTGACCGCGGGGTTGGCCGCGTAGATGGCGTGGCCGATGGCCTGCATCAGGTGGGTCTTGCCCAGCCCGGCGCCGCCGTAGATGAACAGCGGGTTGTAGGCGTGGCCGGGGTTCTCGCTCACCGCGCGGCAGGCGGCGTAGGCCAGCTGGTTGCTCGCGCCCACCACGAAGGTGTCAAAGGTGAACTTGGGGTTGAGGTTGGGGGCCAGCAGATTCTTCTCCGGGCTGGGCGCGGCCTGAATCTCCTCGGGCAGCACGAAAAAAACCTGGTACTCCCGGCGGCCGTAGCGGCGGAAGGCGGCCTCGAACATCTGGCGGTATCGGTTGGTCAGCATCGACTGGGCGAATTTGCTCTGCACCTGCAGGATGATGCTGTCCTCCTCCATGGCCACGGGCGCGATCCCCTGTATCCATTGATTATAGGTGGCGTCGGTCACCTCGTTGCGCACGTCGCCCTTGACCTGCTCCAGAAGCTGCACCAGCTGCTCCATCTAACATCCTCCTTACCGCGATCCACAAAAAACCATTTTCCACATCTCCACAGCCGCGCAGCGGGCCAGACATGGGGATTTTGGCATTTTTCCCCTGGGATTTCCCCCGCTTATCCCCTGTTCATCCACAAAGTTATCCACAGCCTGTGAATAAACCATGCCCTTCAGGCGATAACGCTCCTTTTCATCATAGCAGATTTCGCCCTTTTCATCAAGCGCAAACCCCCTGCCCACGGGATTTTCGCCGGTTTTGCCCAGGGGGGCGCGGGAACCACAAGATGTTGTGGATAACTGTTTTTTCGACAACAATTTTTGAAAAACCGCTGTGGAAAGGCTTGTTGACAGGCTCCGGGCGGTTCGTTTATAATACATGCGTACTTCTGTCCATTTCATCAACGGGCCGGGCTCGATGTGGATGAGCCGGGTCTGGGCGGGCGCAATCGGCGGGCGATCGCCGCCCTGCAGCGCAATCGGCGCAGGCAGCGCGCCGGCGGATGACATGCTTGAAGACAAATCCCATCATTCTGAAGGAGTGTTTTGCGTTATGGTCAACACCTATCAGCCCAAGAAGCGTCAGCGCAGCAAAGTGCACGGATTCCGTCAGCGGATGAAGACCAAGAACGGCCGCAACGTCCTGGCCCGCCGCCGCGCCAAAGGTCGCAAGGTTCTCTCCGCGTAAGGCCGCTTTTAGTGGCCTTTTTTTCAAAATGGAGCCCTTGCATGTCCGGCGGGCTCCCGCCTGGGAAGGACGGTTGGCGAACAGGTGAACAAGCGATATCGGCTGCAAAAGAACCGGGATTTCCAGTGGGTGTACCGCCGGGGAAAATCTTTTGCCTGCCCGGGCATGGTGCTGCTGGCCCTCAAGCGCAACGGCTCCGTGCTGCGGGCGGGCTTTTCGGTGAGCAAGAAGATCGGCGGCAGCGTCAAGCGCAACCGGGTCAAGCGGCTGATGCGGGAGAACTTCCGCCACGAGATTCCCCAGATCAAGCCGGGGTATTACCTGGTGCTGGTGGCCCGGGAGCCCCTGGCCAGGATGGACTATGCCCAGGTGGGTCAGGCCATGCGGGGACTGCTGCGCCGCGGGGGATTGCTCAAGGGGGGCAGCGGTCGGGCCTGATGCGGCGCCTGGCGCTGTCCCTGATTGCGCTCTACCGCAGGTACGTCTCCCCGATCAAGCCGGCCACCTGCCGGTTCTACCCCACCTGCTCGAGCTACGCCTATCAGGCGGTCGCGCGCTTCGGCGCGGTCAAGGGCGGTTTACTGGCCCTGCGCAGGATTTTGAGATGCCATCCGCTGCACGATGGCGCGTACTATGACCCGGTTCCGGATATCTACCCCCATCGATGCAAGAGGAGGCGTAAGGCGCGTTGAATATTCCCATTTTGTCGGATATCCTGCGGTTTTTGCTGGATATCATCTATAAGGTGATCCCCAACTACGGCTGGACCATCGTCACCATGACGGTGCTGATCAAGCTGCTGATGCTGCCGCTGGATATCAAGCAGCGCAAGGGCATGAAAAAGCAGATGGCCTTGCAGGACAAGCTCAACAAGATCAAGGCCAAGTACAAGAACGACCAGGAGCTGATCCAGCGCAAGATCAGCGAGCTGTATACCAAGGAGAAGATCAACCCCATGAGCGGGTGTCTGCCCATGATCCTGCAGCTGCTGATCCTGATGGCCATGTTCTACGTCTTCCGCGTGGTGGCCAACGAGCAGAGCTACGCCGCCTTCGAGGCGGTCAAGGCCGGGGGCGTGGCCGCCTACCAGCCCGAGGGCTGGCTGTGGATCAAGAACATCTGGCAGCCGGATTCCTTCTTCCGCTTCGACCTGGGCACCCTGGGGGCGATCCTGTCGGGCGGGTACACCTTCGCGGCCAACGGCGTGCCCGTGGTGCCCGACGCCAACTTCCTGCTCTACTACATGGGTCAGAGCGACGCCACCACCGCCCTGATGGAGGAGTATACCCAGGTCATGGCCCCGGTGGCGGAGCAGTTCTTCGGCGTGAACAACGGCTTCTACATCCTGCCGATCCTGGCGGTGGGCACCCAGGTGTTCTCCACCAAGATGATGCAGAAGCAGAACCCTGTCGCCGCCGACGGCCCGGGGGGATCGACCAACAAAATCCTCATGTACATGATGCCGGTGCTCTCGCTGATCTACTGCTCCACCGGTACCTCCTCCTTCAGCCTCTACTGGGTGACCAGCAACGTCATGAGCTTCGTGCAGCCCCGGCTGATCGACTTTTTCATGCTCTCCCCCCAGGAGAAGCAGGAGAAGAAGGACAACGCCGCCCGCCTGAAGCAGCAGAAGCTCGAGCAGAAACAGAAGCTGCGGGAGATGCGCGAGCGCGAGAAGGAGCGCGAGCGCGAGGCCAAGGAGATCCTCAAGCAGCGCAAGCAGGATGAGAAGGCCGGCCGGTCCGATTCATAAGGAGGGACGAATCGTGAAGGTGTTAGAAGCCAAGGGCAAGAGCGTCGAGCAGGCCATCGCCAGCGGCCTGGACCAGATGGACCTGTCCATCGAGGACGTCTCCATCGAGATTGTCGACGAGGGCTCCAAGGGGCTCTTCGGTCTGATCGGCAGCCGCCCGGCGGTGGTGCGCCTGACCGAGCGGGATTTCGAGGCGGAGCTGGAGGCCGAGCAGCGCGCCAAGGCGGCCGCCGCCAAGGCCGCCCGGGAGCCCAAGCCCGCCGCGCCGGCCAAACCCGCGCCCGCCCGGCCCAGCGCGCCCCAGTCCGCGGACAAGCCCCAGGTCAAGCTGCACACCGATGAGCCCGCGGCCAAGGGCCATCTGACCAACCGCCCGGCCACCAAGACCGCCCAGCCCAAGGCCAGCCTGCCCCAGCCCCCCAAGGCCGGGGATCGGCCCGCGCCCCGTCCGGCTAAGGCCGCCGCGCCGGCCAAGCCCGCGCCCCGGCCGGAGCGAGCCCCCCGGGAGGAGGGCGCGCCGCTGGAGCTGCCGCCCTTCGCCGAGACCCAGGGCGAGCTGGAGGATCGGGCCAAGGCCTTTCTGGGCAAGCTGCTGGGCCTGATGGAGGTCGAGGGCCAGGTGCTCGCCCAGCTGGACGACGGCAACATGAACATCCGCGTGGACGGCGACAACATGGGCATTCTCATCGGCTACCGGGGGGAGACCCTCAACGCCCTGCAGTACCTGACCGGCCTGGTGGTCAACCGGGACGGCAACCAATATGTGCGCGTGTCGCTGGACACCGAGAACTACCGCGCCCGCCGGGAGGAGACCCTGGAGCGCCTGGCCCGCAAGATGGCCATGAAGGTGCGCCGCACCGGTCAGCGCGTGGTGCTCGAGCCCATGAACCCCTTCGAGCGCCGGGTGCTGCACGCGGCCCTGCAGTCCAACCCCTTTGTCACCACCCACAGCGAGGGCGAGGAGCCCAACCGCCGGGTGGTCATCACCCCCAAGCGGGCCGGGGGCGACAAGCCCGCGCCCAAGGCCGAGGGCAAGTAATCCGCAATAACCGACCCCGTAGGCGCGCTTTTGCCGCGCCCCGGGGTTTCTTTCATGAGGAGGCAAACATGAGCCGACCGATCTGCGCGCTGTCTACCCCGCCGGGCGAGGGGGGCGTGGCGGTCATCCGCCTGAGCGGGCCGGGCTGCCACGAGGCGCTGGCCCGGGCCTTTTTCCGGCGCAGGCCGAGGGTCGCCGCGGGGACCTGCGCCGCAGGGACTGCCGCGCCCGCTCAAGCGTCCGCTGCCGGGACTGTCGCGCCCGCCGACGGGACTGCCGCGCCCGCCGCCGGGGCTGCCGCGCCCGCCGACGGGACTGCCGCGCCCGCCCAAGCGAGCGCCGACGGGACTATCGCGCCTGCCGACGGGACTGCCGCGCCCGCCGCCGAGGCTGCGCGCGACGCTCGCCCCACCGCCCGCCGCGCGCCCCTGCCCCCGCCGGGTCGGCTGGTCCACGGCTATGTGGCGCGGGACGGCCGGGTGCTCGACGAGGTGATGGCCGTGCGCTTTGACGCGCCGCGCTCCTACACCGGCGAGGATATGGCCGAGATCCACTGCCATGGCGGCATGCTGGTGGTCGGCCAGGTGCTCTCGCTGCTGATGGAGCTGGGCTGCGCCCCGGCCCAGCCCGGGGAGTTCACCCAGCGCGCCTTCCTAAACGGCAAGATGGACCTGTCCCAGGCCGAGGCGGTGATGGACCTGATCCACGCCAGGGGCGAGATGGCCGCCCGCTCGGCCCTGGATCAGCTGGGCGGGGCGGTGGGCCGGCGCGTCGGCGCGATCCAAGCCGCCCTGACCGATCTGACCGCCGAGGTGGAGGCCAGCTTGGACTACCCTGAGGAGGACCTGGGCGTCGGGGTGCTGGACGTGCTGCCCGAGCGCATCGGCGAGGTGCTGGCCGATCTCTCGGCCCTGCTGGCGCACCAGCGCACCGGCCGGATGATCCGCGAGGGGGCGCTGGTGGCCATTTTGGGCGCGCCTAACGTGGGCAAGAGCTCGCTGCTCAACGCCATTCTCGGCCAGGACCGCGCCATCGTCACCGAGCTGCCCGGCACCACCCGGGACGTGCTGCAGGAGACCTGCCGGGTTCACGGGCTGGCGGTGCGCTTTGCGGACACCGCCGGCCTGCGGGAGACCGCCGACCCGGTGGAGCGCATCGGGGTGGACCGGGCTCAGCGCGTCGGGGAGCGGGCCGCCCTGACCCTGTGGGTGATGGACGCCGCCCGGCCCGAGACCGCGCTGCCCGCGGGCATGGCCGCCCTGGCCGTGGCCAACAAGTGCGACCTGGCCCCGGCCCCGGCGGGGTATCTGCCGGTGAGCGCGGCCACGGGGGAGGGGGTGGAGGCGCTGCTGGAGGCGGTGTACGCCCGCCTGATGGCCGGCGACGCCCCGGAGGACGCCCTGGTCACCAACCTGCGGCACCTGGAGGCCCTGCAGCGGGCCCAATCCAGCCTGCGGGCCGCCGAGCAGGCCGCCCGGGCGGGTATGACGCCCGACTGCGTGGCCGTGGACCTGCGGCAAGGGCTGCTGGCCCTGGGGGAGATCACCGGGGCCTCGGCGGACGAGGCGGTGCTCGACGCCATCTTTTCAAAATTTTGTCTGGGCAAATAGGAGGAAGGACCTTGGGATACGACGCGGGGCGCTATGACGTGGTGGTGGTGGGCGGGGGGCACGCGGGCTGCGAGGCCGCCCTGGCCAGCGCGCGCCTGGGCCGGGAGACGTTGATGATCACCCTGAACCTGGAGGGCATCGCCCTGCTGGCCTGCAACCCCTCCATCGGCGGCACCGCCAAGGGCCACCTGGTGCGGGAGATCGACGCCATGGGCGGGTACATGGGCCAGTGCGCCGACGCGACGCGGCTGCAGATCAAGACCCTCAACACCGGCAAGGGCCCGGCGGTGCACGCTCTGCGGGCCCAGGTGGACAAGCGGGCCTACCAGGAGCGCATGCGCGCCCACCTGGAGGGCGTGGCGCAGTTGCGCATCCGCCAGGCCGAGGTACGGCGCATCCACACCGCCGGGGGGCGGGTGACGGCGGTGGAGACCACCACGGGCGCGGTGTTTCGCTGCCGGGCGGTGGTGCTGGCCACCGGGGTGTACCTCAAGGGCCGGGTCGTGGTCGGCGATTTTGTTCAGGACGCCGGCCCCTCGGGCCTGAGCCGGGCCAGCTACCTATCCGACGCGCTGACCGAGCTGGGCTTCACCCTGCAGCGGTTTAAGACCGGCACCCCCGCCCGGGTGGACCGGCGCACCCTGGACTTCTCCCGCATGGCGGCGCAGTGGGGGGATCGGGACCCGCGCAGCTTCTCCTTCCTGCCCGAGGGGGAGGCGCGGCCCCATCTGCCCTGCTACCTGACCTACACCAACGAGCGTACCCACCGCGTCATCCGGGACAATTTGCACCGCTCGCCCCTGTTCTCGGGGGTGATCCAGGGCTCCGGCCCGCGCTACTGCCCCTCCATCGAGGACAAGGTGGTGCGCTTTGCGGACAAGGCCGCCCACCAGGTGTTTATCGAGCCCGAGGGGGAGCGCACCGTGGAGATGTATGTGCAGGGCATGAGCTCCAGCCTGCCCGAGGACGTGCAGCTGGCCATGCTGCGCACCCTGCCCGGGCTGGAGCGGGCGGAGATGATGCGCGCGGCCTACGCCATCGAGTACGACTGCATCGACGCCACAGCCCTGGGGGCGGACCTGGGCTACCGGCAGGTTGCCGGGCTGTACTGCGCCGGGCAGATCAACGGCTCCTCGGGCTATGAGGAGGCCGGGGCCCAGGGCCTGCTGGCCGGGGCCAACGCCGCCCGCTACACCCTGGGGGAGGCGCCGCTGGTGCTCTCCCGGGCGGACGGCTACCTGGGGGTATTGGTGGACGATCTGGTGACCAAGGGCACCCCCGAGCCCTACCGGATGATGACCAGCCGGGCGGAGTACCGCCTGCTGCTGCGCCAGGACAACGCCGATTGGCGGCTGACCGGCCTGGCAAGGCGCTTTGGGCTGGTCGATGAGCGGCGTTATCGGGCGATGGAGAGTAGATGGGGAGCCATCCAGGGGGAATCCGCCCGGCTCAGGGGCGCGATTTTGCCCCCGGTGGCGGCCCTGACGGCCAAACTGGCCGCCCGGGGCGAGCAGCCGCCCCAGCAGGGGGTGTCGGCCTTCGATCTGCTCAAGCGCCAGGGCTTTGGCTACGCCGACCTGGTGGACCTGGGGGTGGGCGACGCGGCCCTGATGGGGGACGTGGCCGAGCAGGTGGAGATCACCGCCCGCTACGAGGGCTATATCGCCCGGCAGCAGGCCCAGATCGACCAGTTCCGCAAAATGGAGAACAAGCGCCTGCCCGAGGACCTGGACTACGAGGGCATCCAGGGCCTGCGGCTGGAGGCGCGCCAGAAGCTCGCGCGCATCCGCCCGGCCTCGGTGGGCCAGGCCGGGCGCATCTCCGGGGTGTCCCCGGCGGATATCGCGGTGCTGCTGGTGTACTTAGAAAAACGGGCGAGGGAGGAGCGCGCATGAAACAGGTGCTCACGGAGGGTTTGGCGGCCATGGGGGTCGCCGCGTCGGCGCGGATGGTGGATCAGCTGGCGATATACGGACAGATGCTCATCGACTGGAACCAGCGGGTCAACCTGACGGCCATGACCGAGCCGGGGCAGGTGGCGGTCTACCATTTTCTCGACAGCGCCACGCCCCTGGCCGCCGGGCTGATCCCGGAGAACGCCGTCCTGGCGGACGTGGGGACCGGGGCGGGCTTTCCCGGGCTGGTGCTGGCCATCCTGCGGCCGGATCTGGCGGTCACCCTGATCGAGGCCACGGGCAAGAAGGTGACCTTTCTCGAGGCGGTCATCGAGCGGCTAGGGCTGGTGGGCGTGCGGGCGCTGCACCTGCGGGGGGAGGAGGCGGCGCGCCAGCCGGCCTTCCGGGAGAACTTCTCGGTGGTCACCGCCCGGGCGGTGGCGGCCCTGCCCACGCTGCTGGAGGTCACCCTGCCCCTGGTGCAGGTGGGCGGACGGCTGGTGGCGCTCAAGGGCCCCTCGGTGGAGGAGGAGGTGGCCGCCGCGCGCAAGGCCACGGCCCTGCTGGGCGCGGCCGCCGGGCGGGTCATCCCCTGCCAGGTGCCAGGAAGCGACAGGACCCACCGCCTGGCGGTCTACGAAAAGCGGCAAAAATCCCCCTCCGCCTATCCCCGGGCCGCGGGAAAACCCCAAAAACAGCCCTTAGTGTGACGAAATCCGCACGAATCGTGAGAGATCGGGAGGAAACAGGAGAAATACCCGTGTAAAACGCTGTCAATCGATTCTCATCATCAAATATGAGAAATTAGAAGGATTCGCAGGTGCAGAGGAGAATTATTCTCCATACACTTGCGAGTCCTTTTGTTTTGACAGAGAAGAGAGGTCCAGGGGAGGATGTTGAACCGATGATGAACATGTCTATACGCCCGACGCCCGCGCCCGCCCCCCGCAAGGTGGTGGACTTTCCCCGCATCGCGGTGATGCAGCTGCCCATCGACGCCATCGTGCCCAACCCCCACCAGCCCCGGCAGGTGTTCGACCCCATCGCCCTGGAGTCCCTGGCCGCTTCGATCCGGCAGAACGGGCTGATCCAGCCCATCCAGGTGCGCCAGGTGGGCGGGCATTACGAGCTGATCGCCGGGGAGCGGCGGCTGCGCGCCTGCAAGATGGCGGGCTTTGAGACCATCTCGGCCCTGATCCTGCCCGCGGTGTCCCGCCAGAGCGCCCTGATGGCCATGGTGGAGAACCTCCAGCGGGAGAACCTGCACTTCTTTGAGGAGGCCATCGGCTACGAGGTGCTGCTGCGCGAGCACGGCATGACCCAGGAGGAGCTGGCCCGGCAGCTGGGCGTCAACCAGTCCACCGTGGCCAACAAGCTGCGCCTGCTCAAGCTCTCCGCTCCCATCCGCAAGAAGATTATCCAGTCGGAGCTGACCGAGCGCCACGCCCGGGCCCTGCTCAAGGTGGCCGATGAGACGCTCCAGCAGACGATTCTTGATAAAGTGATCGCCCGAAGCCTGTCGGTGAAGGACACCGAGACCCTGATTGAACAAACCCTGGCGGGGCAGCAGTCCGCTGCCGGCCAGATGACCTATGCGCTGCGGGATGTGCGCCTGTATGTCAATACCCTGCGGGACACCCTCAGGAAATTGCAGCAGGCCGGCGCCTCGGCCCAGATGACCCAGGAGGATCTGGGGGACGCGGTACAGATTACCATCACCCTGCAAAAGCGCAACCACGCCGTGCGCCTGGCGCGGCCTAAAAACTAGCCAACAGCCGCCCTCGGGCGGTTGCTGGAACATCCCAACTCCATACCCCCCTCGTTTGGCGGCCGCAAGGCCGTCTTTTTTTGTCCCTGCCCTTTCGGAATCGGCCAAAATGCACTATAATGAAACAATGCAGAACCGCCCGGCTTTCGGGATGCGATAGAGGAGAGAGCACATGGCCAAGAAGATCGCTGTGACCAATCAGAAGGGTGGGGTGGGCAAGACCACCACCACGGTGAACCTGTCGGCCTGCCTGGCCGAGCAGGGCATGCGCGTGCTGGTATTGGACGTGGACCCCCAGGGCAACGCCACCAGCGGCCTGGGGGTGGACAAGTTCGAGGTGCCCTACTCGGTGTACGACCTGCTGGTCAACTCCGTGGCCGCGACCGACGCGCTGGTGCACACCGCCACGCCCAATCTGGACGTCATCCCCTCCAACATTGAGCTGGCCGGGGCCGAGGTGGAGATGGTCAGCATGCTGGGGCGCGAGTTCGTGCTCCAGCGCGCCCTGGAGCCCATCGCCGATCAGTACGATTTTATGCTCATCGACTGCCCGCCCTCCCTGGGCCTGCTGACGGTCAACGCCATGGCCGCGGCGGACAGCGTCATGGTGCCCATCCAGTGCGAGTACTACGCCCTGGAGGGCCTGAGCCAGCTGATGAACACCGTCAAGCTGGTCAAGAAGCACATCAACCCCAAGATCGAGGTGGAGGGCGTGGTGCTGACGATGTACGACGCGCGCACCAAGCTCTCGGCCCAGGTAGTCGAGGAGGTGCGCAAGTTCTTCCGGGACAAGGTGTACAGGAGCGTCATCCCGCGCAACGTGCGCCTGGGGGAGGCCCCCAGCCACGGCCTGCCCATCCACCTGTACGATCCCAAGTGCTCCGGGGCGGAGGCCTACCAGGCCCTGGCCCGGGAGATTCTCGCCGCCAATGGAGGGACCCAGGCATGAAAAAAGGCATGAAAGGCCTGGGCAAGGGCCTGGGCGCGCTGCTGCCCGAGGATGTGCTGACCCCTGAGACCCCGGATCAGCAGCCCGCCGACGACGGGCGGGTGTACTTCATCCCCCTGCGCCAGCTCGACCCCACCCAGGATCAGCCCCGGCGCAATTTTGATCCCCAGGCCCTGGAGTCCCTGGCCGCGTCCATGGCGGTGCACGGCGTGCTGCAGCCCATCATCGTGCAGCCCACCGGGGACCGCTTCCGCATCATCGCCGGCGAGCGGCGCTGGCGGGCGGCCAAGATCGCCGGGCTCAAGGAGATTCCCGCCCTGGTGCGCAATTTCGATCCCCGCAAGCAGCTGGAGGTCACCCTGATTGAGAACCTGCAGCGCAAGGACCTCAACCCCGTCGAGGAGGCCGCGGGCATCCAGGCCTACATCAACCAGTTCTCCCTGACCCAGGAGGAGGCGGCCCAGCGCCTGGGGCGCAGCCGGCCGGCCCTGGCCAACACCCTGCGTCTGCTGCAGCTGCCCGACGAGATCCTCGTGATGATCCAGGAGGGTTCCCTCTCGGCGGGGCACGCCCGGGCCCTGGTGGCCCTGGAGGACGCCAAGACCCAGCTGCAGATGGCCCAGATCATCGTGGAGAAGGGTCTGTCGGTGCGCCAGACGGAAAAGCTGGTGGCCCAGCACAAGAGCGAGCGCGCCAAGAAGAAGCCCCAGCCCGCCGCCGACCCCGAGGCCCTCAACCCCCTGGCGGACCTGATGCGCGAGACCATGGGCACCAAGGTCAAGATCACCGGCACCCTCCAGCGGGGCAAGATCCAGCTGGACTACTACTCCCGGGAGGACCTGGACCGCATCTGGGAGCTGATGGAGCGGCTCAAGGGCTGAGGCCCTGTTCCACGTGAAACAATTCCCGTTCCCGCGCGGCCCCGCAGCTGGAGACCTGCCCTTATGCGGACATGGGCCTTCAGGGCCTGCCGCGCGAGATTTTGGCCCGTTAGCCCGTCAAAAAAGGCGTTCAGCCCCCGCTGAACGCCTTTTTGCATGCCTTTTAGATTTTCTGGAGGAATTCATCCCGCAGCAGCCCGTAGTGGAGCCGATCCACCCGCTCGCCGCACAGCAGCACCGCCCGGCGCTCCACGCCCTCCAGGCGCATGCCCAGCTTCTCCAGGGAGCGCTGGGCCGCTCGGTTGGGCGACAGGGTGTTGGCGGCGATCCGCTCCAGCCCCAGCAGGCGAAAGCCGTAGTCCAGCATCAGCTCGGCGGCCTGGGCGCCGTAGCCCTTGCCCCGGTCCTCCAGGCGGGAAAAGCCCATCCCCAGCGAGCAGACCCGGTTCTTCCAGTCGATGTCCTGCAGGGCGACGTCGCCGATGACCGCGCCGTCGCGCAGGAAGATACCCAGGCGCACATGCTGCCGACCCTGGAGCTTTTGGATCTCGTCGAACCAGGCGTCGGCCTTCTCGGCGCTGTGGCCCAGGTTGGGCTCCTCGGCGGGGTGATCGAAGTCGTAGGCGTCCATCTCCCAGAGGCGGCGGCAGTCGGCCCGCTCCAGGGTGGCCAGGTAGACGTCCCGGCCGATCAATCGGTTCATGGATCATTCCTCCTCATGCAAAAAGGCGGCGCGTGAGCGCCGCCCTTGTTTCACGTGAAACAGCGCGTCAGGCCACATAGTGCTGCAGCGCCCCCAGGAAAAAGTTGTGGTCGGTGAAGAAGGGGATAAACTTGGATCCCTCCATGTAGGGGGTCAGGAAGTTCGCCGGCAGCATCAGCTGCACAAAGGGCAGCAGGGTGAACAGGATGAACAGGATGCCCAGGCCGTAGACCAGGCCGATCACCCCGCCGAGGACCATGTCCAGCTGGCGCAGCACCGGCAGGCGCACCACCGAGGCCACGCAGGCGGCGATGATGCTCAGGATCAGGGTGGAGCCCGCCACCAGGATGATGAAGCTGACCGTGCCCATCACCAGATTGAGCACCGTCTGGTTGAAGTACTCGCTCAGGGTGGTCAGGCCCATGCCCGAGAAGGACAGGCTGCGCACGTTCTCCAGCAGCATGCTGTCCAGCGGCGCGGGCAGCTTGGCTTGGGTGATGAGCTGGCCCACCTGGTCGATGGGAATCTGCTCGATGCCCACCCGGGAGATCTCCGGGGTGAGGGAGGAGAAGGAGCCGTCCACCAGGTAGGTGATCCAGTCCGCCAGGGGGGTGTTGAGGCTCAGCCAGGCGGCGAACTGCTTGTAAAACAGCAGGGCGACGCCCCAGCTGACCAGGAAAACCACGATGTTGAGCACCGATTTGAGGAACCCCTTATACAGGCCGAAGATCACCGAGATCGCCAGCACGCCGACGATGGCCAGATCGATCAGGTTCATACCCGCGCCTCCTTAGGCAGTTATTTGGACAGGGGCAGGGCGTAGAGCAATACGCGCCCGTCCAGCTCGCAGATCAGGTATCGCTGATGGGTTAAACGCAGGGCTCGGTCGATTGTTCCCGGCAGGGCGACCTCCCGCTTGTCCCCGCCGCCCCGGGGGATCAGATAGACGCTGTCGGTGGACACGGCCACCAGGTCCGACGGGGCCAGGAAGGCCTGGGTGTACTTGCTGGCCAGGTTGTAGGTGGTGTCCCGCTGATCGGGCCGCAGCAGGCGCAGCACGCTGAGGGACGCGCCCGCCTCCCGCTGAGGGGCCAGCAGCAGGGCGCTGCCGTCGTAGTTGTCGGTGTCCTCCAGCACCCAGCCGTACACCAGCCAGGAGCCCTGCTTTTTGCCGTCGCCGCCGTAGCGCAGCACGTCCTGGGTGCCCACCAGGGTGGTGGCGTTCTTCTGACAGTCCACCCGGTAGACCACCTGGTCCTCGACGATGACGTCCCCGACGATGGCCAGCTCGGCCTCGTCGGATCGGTAGGTGGTCAGCCGACTGACCGGCCGGGAGCCCGAGGCGGCCATGGTCAGGGTCCACAGGTTGTCCTGCCCGTCAAAGCCGCAGTCCATCAGCTCGCCCGCGCCGTAGTCTAGGGTGTCCAGGATGTTGCCGGCGTAGTCGGCGATGACCAGCCGGGCCGCGCCGTCGGGCTGGGTGCAGGCGGCGATGCGCCCGCGGCCGATGCGCGCGAAGGCGATCGGGTCGGTGCAATCCACCTGGGATAGCAGCGCGCCGTCGGCCCCCAGCAGCATGGCGGTGTTGCCCCGGTAGCAGACGATGGCGCTCTGAGAGACCGACAGGCCGGCCAGGTCGGCGATGGTCTGCTGCCAGAGCTCCTGCCCGGCGGGGTCGATGCAGTGCAGCCCCTGATCGGACAAATACACAAAGCCCTCGCCGAAGGGTTCGTAGGGGGTGTCGCTGGAAAAGGGCAGGGCCACCATGGTGCCCCCGGACACCGAGGCGGCGGGCTGGCCCTGGCTTTGGATAAAGAGGACGCCCTGCCACACGCCGATGCCGATACACAGCACCAGCACGATCACCAGGCATAGCCGCAGGATATTGGGTCGGCGCGCCGTGGCCATCCCCTCCTCTCGCGTATAAGATAGGTTCTATTGTAGCAGATTATGGTTGAAATTGCATCCCCCCGCGGGGCGGCCCCGGAATTTTCCGCCAAAGTTCGCCCGGGATGGTTTGAAAAACCCACAAGAAAGGTATATAATGCATCCATAAAGGAGGTGCCCGCATGAACGAGAAGGACAACTTCGCCGAAACCGTGCAATTCCGCCTGGAACGGGACCGCGCCAAGATGGTGCGGGATGTGCTGCTGCAGGTGTTTTTGGCCCTGCAGGAGAAGGGCTACGACCCCATCAACCAGATGGTCGGGTATATTATGTCCGGGGACCCTACCTATATAACCACCCAGAACAACGCCCGCGGCCTGATCCGCAAGCTCGAGCGGGATGAAATACTCGAGGAGATGCTGCGCTTCTACATCGACAAGCAGCTCCATGACCGCTGAGCGCACCCCCGCCGGCGCGCCCTTTCTGCGCCCCCTGGGGGCGACGGGCATCCAGGTGTCCCGCCTGTGCTTTGGCACGCTGACCCTGAGCCCGCTGCAGAAGAACTTGTCCCCCGAGGCGGGGGCGGAGCTGCTGACCTGCGCGGCGCAGCTGGGGGTCAATTTTCTCGACACCGCCGAGCTCTACGACAACTACCCCGCCATCGCCCTGGCGCTCAAGCGCAAGCCCGACTGGGTGATCGCCACCAAGAGCTACGCCTACTCGGCCCAGATGGCCCGCGACAGCGTGGAGAAGGCCCTTCGGGCGCTGAACCGGGATTATGTGGATATCTTCCTGCTGCACGAGCAGGAGAGCGGGGACACCCTGCGCGGCCATTTTGAGGCCGTGGAGGAGCTGCACCGGCTCAAGGCCCTGGGCAAGGTGCGGGCGGTCGGCCTGTCCACCCATCACATCGCCGCGGTGCGCGCCAGCTGCGCCCGCCCGGAGATCGAGGTGATCCATCCCATCCTCAACGCCCGGGGCTGGGGCATCCAGGACGGCGCCCGCGAGCAGATGGAGCGGGCCGTCGCCCAGGCCCATGAGATCGGCAAGGGCGTGTACCTGATGAAGGCCCTGTGCGGCGGACACATGATCAGCGACTATGCCGCGGCCATGGATTACGCCCTGGGCGTGGCGGCGGCCGACGCGGTCGCCGTGGGCATGGGGCAGCTCAGCGAGGTGGCGGTCAACGTCGCCCGGTTCCGGGGCGAGGCGGCCGACCCGGCGCAGCTGGCCGCGGTGGGCCGCACGGATCGGCGGCTGATGATCCATGACTACTGCCAGGGCTGCGGCGCGTGCGTGGCGGCCTGCAGGGCCGGGGCGCTGTCGCTGGTGGACGGGCGCGCGGCGGTGGACGACAGCAGGTGCATCCGCTGCGGCTACTGCTCGGCGCGCTGCCCGCTGCTGTGTATCAAGGTGGTATAGGAGGTGGCGCCATGCGCATCGCGGCGCTGGACGTGGGCGAGAAGCGCATCGGCGTGGCCCTGAGCGACCCGACCGGCCTGATCGCCACGGGGATTGAGACCTATCGCTGCACCGCCCCGGAGGCGGACCTGGCCTACCTGGTCAAGCGCCTGGCCGAGCTGGGGGCCGAGCGGGTGGTGGTGGGCCTGCCGCGCAACATGGACGGCAGCGAGGGCTTCCAGGCCCAGCGGGTGCGGCAGGTGGGCGACGCCCTGGCCGAGCGCATCGATCTGCCCCTGGTTTACTGGGATGAGCGCATGACCAGCCTGTCCGCCCGGCAGACCCTGCGGGAGCGGGGGGTCAAGGCCCGCCAGCAGAAGGGCCAGGTGGACCGCATCGCCGCGGCCTACATTCTGCAGCACTATCTGGACGCGCAAGGACGATTTTGAGGGGCCGACGCCCTTTAAAATAAGAACGATTAAAGGAGTAATGACATGGATAAGCATCAGGACCAGCGCCCCGAGGAGCTGGAAGAGGACGACGCGATCGTCGAGCTCGTGGACGAGGACGGCGAGGTGCTGCCCTTCGAGCATCTGGCCACCGTGGAGATGAACGATACCTACTATGCCATCCTGGCCCCCGTCGACGAGGACGAGGACGACGAGGAGCAGGAGGTCGTGGTCATGCGCATCGGCAGCGACGACAACGGCGAGGACCTGCTGGAGGCCATCGAGGACGAGGAGGAAATGCAGGCCGCCTTTGACGCTTTCCTGGCGATGGTGGAAGAGGAGGAGGGCGAGTAAGCCCGCCGGGCGCATCCAGCGCCTCCGATCCCATGCGGGGCTGCCCACGGGCGGCCCCGTTTTGCGTGCCCGGCGGACGCGCGACCGACCCGACCAGCCCGCGCGGCCGCCCCAACCCAGCGCACGCACCTCGGCCTGGCTAGCCCGCGCGGCCGCCCCAACCCAGCGCGCGCAGCTCGGCCTAACCAGCCCGCGCGGCCGACCCGACCAGCGCGCGCAGCTCGGCCTAACCAGCCCGCGCGGCCGACCCCGCGCCCAGCTTGACGCTGCCGGGCAATGGGGTTATACTGCTCTATATGGTTCCCCAGGGAGCCCAATCCCCGCTGTGAGGAGGTGCATCCCGGTGCGTCAGGCGCAGAGACATCCCGTTAGCCCCCAGGGCGACACCATCCAGGTCAAAGGCTACACCCTGCGCTATCAGCAGATGGGTCAGGGCAAGCCCCTGGTGCTGCTGCACGGCCTGGGCCTGATGGGCGATACTTGGCTGGAGGCCATGGACCACCTCAAGGACCGCTACCGGGTCATCGCCCTGGACCTGCTGGGGTTCGGCTACAGCGACCAGCCCGAGATCCGCTACACCCTGGAGGACCAGGTGGCCTTCGTGGTGGCGTTTTTGGACGAGCTGGGGCTCAAAAAGGTCTACCTGGGCGGCCAGGGAAGCGGCAGCATGATCGCCCTGCGCGTTATGGAGCGCCACCCCGAGCGGGTGATCGCCGGGGTGCTCAGCGGCGCGGGCGGCCTGAACCGGCGCTATCCTTGGTGGCTGCGCCTGCTGCGGGCGCGCTATGTGGGGGACTTCATCAGCCTGCTGCTGGGCCAGCGCCAGCTCAAGGACTATCTGCAGCGGCAGTATTTCGACCAGACCCAGGTGACGGACGCCCTGGCGGCCCGGTTTGCCGCGCCGTTTGCGCGCTCGTACCTGAAGGATGTGCTGGTGCAGAGCCTGCGCAGCTACGACGAGTGGCCCGCGGTGGAGCAGGCGCCCCGGGTGGCCTGCCCGGTGCTGGTGCTCTGGGGCGAGCAGGACCGGCTGCATCCCGCCCAGGAGGGCGAGATTTTGGCCCAGGCCCTGCCCCAGGGGGAGCTGCAGGTGGTGCCCAACTGCGGCCGGCTGGTCCACGCCGAGAAGCCCCAGCTTTTTGCCCAGCGCGTCGAGGCGTTTTTGCGCAAGCTGGAGGAGCCCCAGGCCCACAAGGTGCTGCCCTTTACCCGGCGGCGCTACGCCTGAGGGGAGAGGAGGGTCAACCCATGCCGATGGATTTGCAGGTGGGCGATATCGTCCAGATGCGCAAGCAGCATCCCTGCGGGGAGAGCCGCTGGCGCATCATTCGGGTGGGCGCGGATATCAAGATCCGCTGCCTGGGCTGCGGCCGCCTGGTGATGATGGACCGGCCCACCTTTGAAAAACGCATGAAAAAGCTGCTCGAGCGGCCTGAGGGGAGCGCGCAATGACCGAGAGAAAGGATCTGCAGCACACACACACCGCGTCGACGCACCGCAAGCGCCGCAAAAGACGCCGGCGCAACCCGGTGATGGAGCTGCTCAGCTGGGTGGTGCCCATCGCCCTGGCGGTGGTGGTGGCCCTGGTGGTGCGCACCTACGTGTTTGAGTTCGTGGCGGTCAAGGGCCCCAGCATGCAGCCGGGGCTGGAGACCGGGGAGGTGCTCTTCGTCAACAAGCTGGTCTACCAGCACCATGACCCCAGCGCCGGCGAGGTGGTGATCACCGGCTTCCCCGGCTTTGAGGATACCTTTGTCAAGCGGGTGGTCGGCTGCCCGGGCGACACCCTCGAGATTCGCCAGGGGGTGGTCTACCGCAATGGTCAGGCCCTGGCCGAGCCCTACGTGCGCTATGAGAAGATCGAGGACGTCGCCGCGTTCACCGTGCCGGCGGGGCAGTACTTCGTCATGGGGGACAACCGGGCCAACAGCACCGACAGCCGCATCATCGGCATGGTCAACCGGTCGCTGATCCGGGGCAAGGCCCAGCAGGTGATTTGGCCCCTGGACCGTTGGGAGGGCATTGACCATCATGCAGCGCAGTGACCAGAAGCGACCCGAGGGCGCCAAGCCCCGCCGGAGAAAGCGAAAACCCGCCAAGCGCCTGCTCTGGCGGCTGCCCCTCCTGCTGGTGTTGATGCTGGCGCTGGGGGCGCTGTGCGCCCTGGGCGTCAACGTGTTGGGCCGCAAGCTGTCGGGGGACCAGTTGGCCCTGGCCGACCTGGACAGCGCCGCCCTGGCGCGGTACCTGGAGGCCGAGCGCAGCTACGGCTATCCCTGGCAGGTCTACGCCGCCTGCGACCGGGCGGGGGACAGCCGGGGCGCTAGCCGCCAGGGCGTCGAGGAGCTGACCGCCGCCCTGGCCGGCTCGGGCGACACCCCCGGGGAGATGCTCGCCGCCCTCTACCGGAGCGACGGCGCGCGCGCGAAAAAGGCTCAGCGGGAGCTGGCTCGGCTGGATACCGCCGCGTCCCTGCTGGCGGGGAAAACCTTTCCCCTGGACGTGAGCAATCAGCGGCGCGACTACACCATCCGCCACAACTACACCGACTCCGCCGAGCCCTTTGGCGGCAAGGTGCACCGGGGCGTGGACATCGCCTGCCCGGTGGGCACCGAGGTCTATGCCGTGGGCGACGGCGTGGTGGAGAAACTGGCCTGGGATCAGGACCTGGGCTATGTGCTGATCCTCAACTGCGACGGGCTGCGGGTGGAATACGGCCACCTGAAGAGCTACGCGGACACCGTGGCCCAGGGGGTCTCGGTGACCAAGGGGCAGGTCGTCGGCCTGTCGGGCAACACCGCCGGCAAGCAGGAGGGCACCACCGGCAAGGTGCGCGCCCAGGTGCACATCGGCCTGTATCAGAAGGAGGGGGCGTATATCAACCCCGATCCCATTCTGTCGGCCTGGGAGGCGTCCGCCGCGGGGCTGACGCAGGAGCGCCTGGACGCACGGCCCACGCCGGCGCCCAGCCAGACCGCCTCGCCCACACCGCCGCCCATCGACACCCCCACCCCCACGCCCGAGAGCACCCCAGCGCCCTCGGATACGCCGCCTCCTAGCCCGGACGCGCCCGAGGGCGGCCAATCGCCCATCCCTGATACCCCAGCGGCGTGACCCCACGCCCACAAAGATATGGAGGAAATGACACATGAAAGCGATCTTCGACATCCAGGATCACGGCGTCATCGAGGTGGAGCTCATGCCCGAGGCGGCCCCCAAAACTGTGGAGAACTTCGTCTCCCTGGTGCGCAAGGGATTCTATGACGGGCTGACCTTCCACCGCATCATCCCCGGTTTTATGATCCAGGGCGGCTGCCCCGAGGGCACCGGCATGGGCGGCCCGGGCTATCAGATCCAGGGCGAGTTCGCCGCCAACGGCGTGGCCAACCCCCTCAAGCACACCCGCGGGGTGATCTCCATGGCCCGGGCGATGGACCCCAACTCCGCCGGCAGCCAGTTCTTCATCATGCACCAGGACGCGCCCCATCTGGACGGTCAGTACGCGGCTTTCGGCAAGGTGACCGCCGGGATGGACGTGGTGGACGCCGTGGCCAACGTGCCCACGGGCTTCCAGGATCGGCCGACGACCCCCGTGGTCATCGCCAAGGTCACGTTGGAGGATTGATCCCGAATCGCTGGGGGGGCCTTGCGCCCCTCTTTTTTTGTGGGAGGAACCGATGCGTCACCGCTTGATTCTCTTGGAGGGCATCCCGGGCTCGGGCAAAACCACCACCAACCGGGCGCTGACCAACCGGCTGCGGGGCTGGGGCGTGCCCGCGCGGCTGTGGGTGGAGGGCCAGATGGATCACCCCCTGGATCTGTTTGGGTACGCGTATCTGGGCCCTGGGGCCCTGGATGAGCTGGCCCGGGCGTACCCCGGTCAGGGGGAGGGACTGGCCCTGCGCAGTCGAACCTACGGCAGCCACTGCCTGACGCCCTACCGGGGTCTCGCCCTGCCCGAGGGGCTGGAGCGGGCGCTGGCGGCGCGGGAGTTTTGCTATACGGACCGCCCGCAGGTGCCCTTTGCGGCCTTCTCGGAGGTGTTTGCCCAGCGTTTTGGGGTCTTTGCCCGCGAAAACGCGCCCTCAGCGAGCGTGACGGTCTGCGAGAGCGCCCTGCTGCAGCACCAGATTCACGACCTCAACCGCCTCTACCCAGCGCTGCCCCGGGAGGCGGCGCTGGGGCATCTGGAGCGGCTGGCCGCGGCCCTGGCCCCCTTGGAGCCGGTGCTGTTCTACCTGGCCCCGTCGGATGTGGCAGATTCCCTGGCGCGCACCGCCGCCCAGCGGGGTCAGCCCCAGAGGCGGGCGCGGGCGGGATACCTGGCCCAGCGCGCCGAGCTGGAACGCCAGGCTCTGGCCCGGTTGCCCCTGCGCGCGGTGACCCTGGCCGACCCGGCGCGGGATCGTCAGGCCGCGCTGGGCCGCATGCTGGGCAGCCTGGCCTGACTTTGGCCGTACGGATCGTCGGGCCGCGCCCAACCGCGTGGCTGGGCGGTTGATGTTGACGGCGCGGGTCGCCGTCCCTTGAGCCCAGGTCCGTCCCGGGGCGGCCCAGTCGATCGGCGGCACGGGGTTATGCCCACCACCGATCCATCCGAACAGGTCTTGTCAGATGGTTTCCTTTACCTTATACTGTTGGGGAGAAGGAGGGATGAATCCATGGATTCCAAGCAGGACGGCGCACCCTCAGCGCCGCAGGCGCCGCAGCGGCCCTGCGCCCAACTGGCGAAATTGTTTGAGGCCCTGCCCCAGGTGCCCCTGGAGGAGGTGCCCCAGATCGATTTGTATATGGATCAGGTGACCACGCTGATCGAGCAGCGCATGGACTGGATGCGGCGCAACCCCGGGGACAAGCTGCTGACCAAGACCATGATCAACAACTACACCAAGGATGGGGTGCTGCCCCCTCCGGAGAAGAAGAAATATTCGCCCCGCCACCTGGTGGATATCCTGCTGGTCTACCACCTCAAGCAGGTGCTGAGCATCCAGGACATCGGCCGGTTGCTCGGCGGCATGCACCAGCTGCCCGACCAGGAGCTCTTCGCCCTCTACGATCGGTTTTTGCAGGTGCAGCGCCAGCAGGGGCAGACCGTGGCCCGGCAGTTTCTGGATACCAGCGCCACAGCCCAGCAGATGCGCGAGGCCGCCCTGGAGCTGGCGGCCCGGGCGGAGGTGGAAAAACTGCTCAGCGAGCGGCTGCTGGACCTGGCCGCCCGCCAGGGGGAGCCGAAGCAGGCGCCGTGAAAGGGCGGATCGCTCTATTGGGAGGCTGACAGGGCCTGTGCAGGGGGTTGCGGGCCCTACTCGAGGGGCTGACGCGCCTTTTGGAGGAGCTGACGCGCCCTCTTGGGCGACAAAAGGAAACAGCGGCTTGCGCATTGCAAGCCGCTGTTTGGGTCCGGGGGCTCAGTCCATCAGGCGGTGCAGCGCCGCCGGCTCGTTGGTGATGATGGCGTCCACGCCCAGGGCCAGCATCTCCTGCATGATCTCCGGGGGGTTGACGGTCCAGGGGCGCACCGCCAGGCCGGCCTCGTGGCAGCGGTCCACCATGGCCTGGTCGATGGTCTCAAAGGCGGGGTGTAGCCCCTTGACGCCGTACTGCCGGGCCAGGGCGACCGGATCGGCCACCCGGTTGCCGTAGAGCAGGGCGGTCTCGGCCTCGGGGCAGAGCTGCGCCACCAGGCCCATGGACGCGTGGTTGAAGGAGGAGAAGATGACCTGCTCGAGCATGTCCAGCCGGGCCAGCTTGTCCAGAATCATCTGCTCCATGCCCTCATAGCGGAACAGGTTGTTCTTCAGCTCCAGGTTGACCAGCTTGCCGCTGTCCTTGATCAGCCCCAGCAGCGCGTCCAGGGTGGGGATGCGCTGGCCGCTCTGGCCCTTCCACGCGCCGAAATCCCAGCGCAGCAGCTCCTCGTAGGTCTGCCCGGCGATGGCGCCGATGCCGTTGCTGGTGCGGCGGATGTCCTCGTCGTGGCAGATGACGATCACCCCGTCGCGCGTGAGGTGCACGTCGGTCTCCACGCCGTCGGCCTGGGCCGCCAGGGCCTGCTCAAAGGCGATCATGGTGTTCTCGGGATACTGGCCGCTGAAGCCGCGGTGCGCGATGTTTAGCGTCATGTTCGAAACCCTCCCCGCGTGGTGCGAAATTCTTTTTCCCCAGTATAGCAGAGGATGGGGGCGGGGGCCACCCATATTTTCAAGGGCCGCAAATCATGGTATGATGAAGGGGAGGAAGGCGGGTGAGGCCGATGGCGCGGGTCCGGGGGAGATGGCGCATCTCCTACCAGCTATTCGTGTGCTACATCATCATCTTCGCGCTGGCAATGGCGCTGTTGGCCTGGGGCAGTTACGCTATCGTGGTGGACACCGCCCGGGAGCAGGGCCAGTCCTTCCAGCGCATCACCCTCAACCAGTTCAGCCACTCCCTGCAGCTGCGCATGACCAACTTCGGCCTGCTGGGCGACGCGGCCCGCTCGGCCCTGGAGAGCCTGGAGGGCTTCGAGCGGGAGCCCGGGCCCGCCGCGCCGACCCTGGGCGACGGCGCCCGCTCGGTGCTGGCCCAGTACGCCGGGCAGGAGGTGCCGGGCACCCGGCTGATGCTCTTCACCGACCATCCCCAGCTGCCCGCCGACGGGGCGTACATCCTGCCGCTTGAGCGGGTGTGGGAGATGACCACCCCCGAGCAGCTGGCCCAGCGCGAGCTGGTTTTCTACCAGCGGGAGGAGACCGATCCTTTCATCTATATCCTCACCGGCAGCCCCCACAGCTCCGCGGCCTATCCCCTGGTGATGGCCGCGCGCTTTCCCGTCAGCGCCCTGGGGCAGTCGGGCCTGGCCCAGGAGGGCGTCCTGGTGCTGGCCAACGGTCAGGGCCGGGTGTTCTATGTCTCCGACCAGGGCGGTCTGTCCCTGCCCGCGGCCCTGGGGGAGGACTATGCCCAGTGGCGCGCCCAGGCCGCGCGCAACCGGGGCTACTATCGGGTGGAGCTCCAGGAGCCCATGACCGGCTGGACCATCTGCCTGGAGGTCTCCCTGGCCCCGGTGTACGCCCAGACCCGGGACATGCGCAACTACATCCTGGTGGCCGGGCTGATTGCCTGCGGCCTGCTGCTGATCACCTCGCTGTCCATCGTGCGCGGCTTTTCCCGGCGCATCAGCCAGCTTGCCGACAACATGCGGCGCATCGGCTCGGGCAGCTTTCACGGCGCGGTGGAGGACCTCTCCCCCGACGAGATCGGCGCGGTCTCCCGCCAGGTGCAGCGCATGGGCGAGAACCTGCAGCAGCTGCAGAGCAGCCTGGACAGCGGCATGCGCCTGCAGCGGGATGCGCGCCTGCGCTTCATCTACGCCCAGATCAACTCCCATTTTCTCTATAACACCCTGTCGGTGATGAACTGGACCGCCATGCGCACCCAGTGCTACGACCTGTCGGACCTGATCATCTCCCTGTCGGATTTCTACCGGCTCAGCCTCAACCGGGGGCGGGAGCTGGTCACCTTTGAGACCGAGCTGGACATCGTGCGCAACTATGTCCAGGTCGAGCAGATCAACCGCGGGGCGGATTTCCACCTGCGCATCGAGGCGCCCGAGGAGCTCTACGCCTACACCATGATCAAGCTGACGGTGCAGCCGCTGGTGGAGAACGCCGTGGTGCACGGCCTGGCCCCCAAGGGCGGGGAGGGCAGCGTGCGGGTCAAGGCGCGCATTCGGGGCAACCGCCTGGTGATGCAGGTGATCGACTCCGGGGTGGGCATGAGCCGCCCGGAGCTCGAGCAGGTGCTCATCGACAGCCGCGGCGGGCTGCACGTGCTGGCCGAGCGCATCCGGTTCTACTGCGGGCCTCAGTACGGCCTGCGGGTGGAGAGCAAGGCGGGCGTGGGCACCCGGGTGACGGTGTGGATGCCCTATCAGCCCCAACTGACCTAAGGAGGTAGCGATGTTTAAGATTATGCTGGTGGATGACTCGCCCATTGAGCTGTCGGGCCTGAAGGACCTGGTGCAGTGGGACGCCCTGGACCTTCAGGTGGTGGCCACGGCCACCAACGGCCGCCAAGCCCTGACCCTGATCGAGCGGCAGATGCCGGACATCCTGATCACCGACATCCGCATGCCCATCATGGACGGCATCGAGCTGCTCACCCGCATCAAGGAGCGCAAGTACCCCATCAAGCCCATCTTCCTGTCGGCCTATGAGGATTTCGACTACGCGCGCAAGGGCATCGAGCTGAACGTGTCGGGCTATATCATGAAGCCGGTGCGTATGCCGGTGCTGATGCAGCAGCTCGAGCGGGTGGTGGCCCAGTGCCGCCAGGAGCGAAGCGCCCAGCTTTTGCAGCAACAGCTGGCCCAGCAGCTCGAGCAGAGCCTGCCCCTGCTGCGCGAGCAGCTCTACCAGCGGCTGATCCAGGGCTATTATGACGAGGAGGAGGAGATCCTCGCCCGCCTCAAGACCCTGAAGGTGCCCCTGCAGGAGCAGGTGGACTACTGCGCGCTGATGGTGGTGGACGAGGGCAGCATCGTCCAGCGGGAGGCCGGGGCGACCTATCTGTCCGGCCTGATGGTGGTCAATATCATGACACAGGCCCTGCCCGAGTGCCTGGGCGCGCCCTTTCAGCTGCAGGAGAACCGCTATGTGGCCATCCTACAGGTTCCCCGGCAGGGGCGGGAGGCCTACATGGTGGCGCTTGAGCAGCGGCTGCTGGGGCTGATGGCCCAGCTTCGGGAGAATACCGGCATGCTGCTGAGCCTGTTCGTGGGCGACACCGTGCCCCAGCTCGACCAGGTGCACGCCTCCTACGCCCACGCCACGGAGATGACCAGCGGCCTCTTGCCCGAGAAGGAGGAGGCCATCTGGTTCTACACCGACCTGGAGCGGGATCAGACCCCCGAGGTGGTGGTGGACAACGAGTTCATCCGCAAGACCGAGGGGCGCATCACCCAGTACATCGTCGCGGGCAACACCGACGATATCGCCCCCACCATCCACGAGCTGTTCGACTACCTGGAGCAGTCCGGCCTGGGCACCAGCTACATCCAGAACCTGTGCATCTTTCTGATCTCGGCGGGGATGAAGGTGCTCTTTGAGATGAACGCCTCCTTCCGGGATATCTTCGCCGGGGAGGACCTGATTCGGAAATTGCTGGAGTTCCGCACCATCGCCAACATCCGCCAGTGGATGATCAACATCCTGACCATCTTCGCCACCAAGGCCCGGGAGAAGAAGCGCAGCAAGAACCAGCTGGTCATCGACCGGGTGCTCACCGTGGTGGCCAACCGATACAACCAGGACCTGACCCTGTCGGACGTGGCCGAGCAGGTGCACCTGACGCCCAACTACGTCGGCGCGCTGTTTAAGAGCGTGGTGGGGGAGAGCTTCGTGGACTACCTGACCCGCTACCGCATGGAGCGGGCCAAGGAGCTCCTGGGCGACATCGACAAAAAGATCTACGAGGTCAGCAGCGCCGTGGGCTACAACAACATCTCCTATTTCTGCACCAAGTTCAAGAACATCTACGGCCTGTCGCCCACCGAGTACCGGGAGAAGGTCATCCGCATGCACGATTGAGGCCGGCGCCGCGCGCCGCCGGGGAAGGGGGGGAGGCCGATGGCCCGCAGCGAGCACTTTTGGAGCCGCCTGGCGTTTCGGCTCAGCCTGATCTACCTGGTGGTGGCGGTGCTGTGCCTGGCGGTGGTGGGGGCGATCTGCCTGGGCGCCAGCGAGCGCTACTTTCAGGCCTCGGCCAACGACCAGAGCCAGAGCGTGGCCACCCTGGCGGCGGGCAGCCTGGATGTGCAGCTGGAGAACCTGCGCCACATCGCCGACAACCTGGCCCGCAGCCCCCGGGTGCGCGATTACCTGTCCACCGCCGAGGCCCTCTCGGCCGAGCAGGCCCAGGCCCGCTATCAGACCGTCATGCAGGACCTGGAGGATGTGCTGCTCATCCAGGGGCAGCGGGTGGGGGCCATCCGTCTCTACGCCGACAACCCCAACCTGCTGGCCAACGCCCAGAGCAACGTCGCCGATCCCCAGGAGCTCATGATCCGCCCCAACTTCTGGCAGGCGGTGCGCCAGAACCCGGGCAAAAACCCCATGGTCATCCAGCAGCGGTCGGACAGGTACCAGTTCGCCTTCATCCGCCAGGTGGAGCTGCCCAAGGGCGCGCCGGGGGAGCGGGCTTTCCTGGTGCTGCAGGGGGATATGGACACCCTGATCAACGTGCAGGTCTTCGGCTCGGACCGGGACCTGTACATGAACGCCCTGCGCTACTGGTACATTGAGGATGAGAAGGGCGTGGTCATGGACGCCAGCGACAGCGCGTGGATCGGCAAAACCATGAGCGCCGCGCGCATGATCCAGGAGGAGGGGGTGCTGCGGCGCGACAGCATCTTCAACCAGCGGCACTGGCGGCTGGTGATGGGCTTTAACACCGCCAACCTCTACCGGGACATGGGGGCCATCCCCTTTCTGGCCCTGGGGTGCGTGGCGCTGTTCTTCCTCCTGTTTGGTCTGGTGCTGCGGCAGATCAGCCGGGACATCGCCTCGCGCATGACCCGTTTGGGTCAGCAGCTCGAGCGGGTGGGCCAGGGGGATTTCGATCAGGACTGGCAGGTGCGCGGGGGCGACGAGATCAGCGAGCTCTACCACATCGCCGGGGAGACCGTCGAGCGCCTGCAGACCCTGCTGCGGCAGAACCGCCAGGGCCAGCTGGGGCGCACCGAGCTGGAGCTGCAGTTCATGCGCAGCCAGGTCAACCCCTACCTGCTGCACACCACCTTGGACAACATCCACGACCGGGCGGCCCAGCGGGGGGTGCGGGACCTGGCGGAGATGGCCCTGTCCCTGTCGGATTTCTACCGGCTGAGTCTGCATCTGGAGGGGGAGATGATCCCCTTTCAGGACGAGATCGACCTGGCCAAGGCCTACCTGGTGCTCCAGGACCTGGGCAACCCCGGCCAGGTGCGGGTGGCCTGGCAGGTGGAGCCCGCCATCCTCTCGGCCGCCACGGTCAAGCTGATCCTCCAGCCGCTGCTGGAGAACGCGGTCATCCACGGCATCGTGCCCAAGGGCGCGCCGGGCACCATCGTGGTGCGCGCCCAGCGGGTGGGCAAATCCGTGCGCCTGGACATCATCGACGACGGCGTGGGCTTTGAGATCCGCGAGCGCCTGGGCCGGGGCGAGGGCATCTACGGCATGGGCATCAAGAGCGTGGACGATCGGATCAAGCTGCTCTTCGGCGAGGGATACGGCCTGCGGGTTTACTCCCAGCGGGGCATCGGCAGCCAGATGGTCATCCACATGCCCTTCGTGCCCATCGATCAGATGGCGCGCTTTACCCTGCGCGAGGCCCTGCAGGAGGGCCCGCTGCCCCGGGTGGGGGAGTGAGAAACCGGTTGCAGCCGGGTGCACAAAAATCCTTCGCATTTTTTTGCCATGCAAGCCTTTGCAGTCCCTTGCAAGACCCCCGCACTATGTTATAATGAATAAAGATGCCGCCCCGCCGAGGGCGAGGCGCATGAGAAAGGGGGCAAATTCTTTGTTCAACGACAACAAACTGGTGTTGGGCTTGGTTCCGACCCGCCGTCAGATGTACGATCCGGCTTTTGCCATTGACAACGGCCGCAAGGTGTGCGCCAAGGTGCGCGAGCTGGTGGATGAGGACGTGGAGATCGTCGGCATCGATTGGCTCAACGAGGAAGGTCTGCTGTTCAACCCCGACGACGTGGAGAAGGTCGCCGATTACCTGATCGCCCACCATGTGGACGCGCTGTTTATGCCCTTTTGCAACTACGGCACCGAGGAAGCGGTGGCTCGCCTGGCCAAGAAGATCGGCAAGCCCTTCCTGCTCTACGGTCCCCGGGACGAGGCGCCCCCCCAGGAGGGCACCCTGGTGCGCCAGACCGACACCCAGTGCGGCATGTTCCCGGCCTCCAAGGTGCTGCTGCGCTACGGCGTGAAGTTCACCTACATCGAGAACTGCTGGCTGGACGATCCCATCTTCGCCGAGGGCCTGGATAAGTTCATCCGCGTGGCCAGCGTGGTCAAGCGCCTGAAGAACATGCGCGTCGGCCAGATCGGCACCCGGCCCAAGCCCTTCCTGTGCATGATGATCGACGAGTCCTCCATGCTCGAGAAGCTGGGCGTGGAGCTGGTGCCCATCACCCCCACCGACATCATGAAGCGCATGGACGATATCCTGGCCAACCGCAAGGACGAGGCCAAGGCGGTCATCGACGAGATCGCCCAGTCCATGGACATCTCGCCCATGGATGAGGATCGGATGTACAAACTGGCGGCCATGCGCATCGCCATGCTCGAGGTCGGCAAGCTCTATCAGCTCGACGCCATCGGCAGCGAGTGCTGGACCGTGTATCCCCAGGCGCTGGGCATCGCCCCCTGCTCGGTGTTCGGCGATGTGACCAACTGCGGCCTGCCCATCGGCTGCGAGACCGACGTGATGTGCGCGATCACCATGAGCCTGCTGATGGCGGCCTCCCGCGGCAAGGGTCGTCCCTTCTGCGCGGACCTGACCGTGCGCCATCCCACCAACGACAACGCTGAGATGATCTGGCACTGCGGCCCGGCCCCGGTGTCCATCGCCCGCAAGGGCTGCAACCCCACCCTGAACAACATGCGCGGCTGGCTGGAGCTGGAGCACGGCGATTTCACCATCGGCCGTCTGGACAGCCTCAACGGGCAGTACAGCATGTTCGCCGGCGACGGGCAGATCGTCGACGGCCCCAAGACCAACGGTTCCTACGGTTGGTTCGAGGTGGACAACTGGCCCCGCTGGGAGAAGAACATCATCTACGGGCCCTATGTGCACCACATCGCCGGCATCCACGGCCACTGGGCCGAGGTGCTGGAGGAGGCCTGCAAGTACGTGGACGTGCGCTTTGACCGTCCCTGAACGTAAGGCGGCCTGACAACCCATTCATTCGACCCCTTCACGACCCGGCGGTAGCCTCTGCCGCCGGGTTTGTGCGTGGGGCCGCGTCCAGGAAGGAGCGAGCATGGCACTAGAGAAAGTCAGCACGATTCTCAAAACCGCGGACAAGGCCGGCTACGGCGTGGCCGCCTTCAACTGCCACAATTACGAGTCCATCGCCACGGTCATCAACACCGCCGAGGAGCTCAAGATGCCCGTGATCGTCATGATGTACCCCACGGTCTACCGGCATATCCCGGTGTCCACCTTCGCGGCGATCACCAAGGACCTGGCCAGAAAGGTCAAGGTGCCCGTGGGCCTGCACCTGGACCACAGCCACGATTTTGATTTCATCATGGCCGCCATCCACGAGGGCTTCCAGTCGGTCATCGTCGACGCGTCGAGCTTCCCCTACGCCGAGAACGCCGGCCTGACCCGCCAGGTCGTCAAGGCCGCCCACCCCATGGGCGTGGACGTCGAGGCCGAGATCGGCTTTGTCGGCTCGGGGGCCAACGCGGCGGACTATGTCGACAGCAGCAAGTACACCGACCCCGCCGAGGCCCTGCGCTTTGCCGAGGAGACCGGGGTGGACTCCCTGGCGGTGGCCATCGGCAACGGCCATGGGCACTACGCGGTGGAGCCCCATCTGGACATCGAGCGGCTGCAGGCCATCGACGAGCTGGTGCCGGTGCCCCTGGTGCTGCACGGCGGCTCGGGCATCCCCGACGACCAGGTGGCCGCCTCGGTGGCCCACGGCATGGTCAAGTTCAACTTTGGCACCAACTACGGCGGCTCGATCTTCGCCGCCCAGGAGCGCTACATGGCCGATCCCCAGGCCAAGAAGAACAGCATGGGCCTGCTGGCCGCGGGCCAGGCGGGCGGCAAGGAGTTTGTCGCCGGCCGGATCAATCTGCTCAACCCCAAGGGCGTGACGGTCGTCTGACCCACAAGCCATAACAGGAGGTAGGATACAATGGATGTTGTCGGCGTTGGCGTGCCGGTCTTTGACCAGCTGCTGCTGATCGAGAAACTCCCCACCTATAACCAGAGCGTGCACACCCTGGACGCCAGCTGGCAGTACGGCGGCAAGGTCGCCACGGCCATGGCGGCCGTGGGCCGGCTGGGCTTCTCCGGCGCGATGGTGGGCACCGTGGGCGGGATCTACGGGTCCTGCATCCGGGCGGATTTTGAGCGCCACGGGCTGGACTGCTCCCGCCTGATCGACATGGAGGGCACCCTGTCGCCCTACTGCCTGTGCCTGGCGGAGCAATCCACCGGCGGGCGCAGCTTCCTGGGCGTGCCCTGCGCGAACCCCACCCCCATGATCACCGCCGAGCAGCTGGACAAGGCGTTCATCCTGTCGGGCAATTGGCTGTTGATCTCCGGCGGGGACGAGGCCTCCCTGACCGCGGCCCGCTGGTTCAAGCAGGCGGGCAAGCCCGTGGTCATCGACGCGGACGGCTACTCGGACGCGATCCATGACAACCTGAACCTGATCGATCACTTCATTCCCTCGGAGTTCTACTATCGCACGGTCTTCGGCGAGGACACCGACTATGAGACCAACCTGCGCAAGCTGCGCGAGCGCATGCAGAACGACCGCGGCGTGGTCATCCTGACCCTGGGCGAGAAGGGCCTGGTCGGCATCGACGAGGACGGCGCCTTCTTCCAGTGGCCGGCCTTCAAGGTGGACGTCAAGGACACCACCGGCGCGGGCGACGTGTTCCACGGCGCGTACATCGCCGGGCGGCTCTACGGCTACGACGCCAAGGACGCCAGCCGCTTTGCCAGCGCGGTGTCGGCCATCAAGTGCACCCGCCTGGGCGGCCGGGCCGGCATCCCCAGCATGCCGGTGGTGCAGGCCTTCCTCAAGGGCGAGCCCATCGACTACACCGAGATCGACCAGCGCGTGGCCTTCTACCGCCAGACCCCCATCATCTGAGCGATGCGCGGCTCCCCGGCTTGTGCCGGGGAGCCCTTTTGTTGCGGTTGAACCCCGGCGGGCCTATACAGAATTCACAAAAACGCGGGGGATTTTCGGTCATTTTTCGTTAATTGCAAAAGAAATCGTTGATTAGAGCAATTGCCCCCCGGGTTTGGGGTTGGTATAATGAATCCAGGACACCATGGGAGTGTGTGATTTTCCTATGGCGCGCTTTCGCGGCTGATGCGGACCGGGGAATCCGCAGCCGGTGCGAAAGCCGGAAAATTCGTGGATGGGATGTGATTTTCTAGCATGGCAACCGAGATGAAAAACATGGAAGCCCCCATCATCAAGCCGAAGAAAAAGAAGCCCTTTTTCCAGCGGTTGTGGGCGCAGCGCGAGCTGCAGCTGATGGTGCTTCCCGGACTGATCCTGGTGATCGTCTTCCGCTTCTTCCCGATCTATGGCCTGCAGTTGGCGTGGAAGGACTTCGCCGCGCAGTTGGGCATTTGGGCGAGCCCCGTTGCCGACCCCTGGTATAAGCACTTTATGGACTTCTTCGCCGACAAGTACTTTGGCCAGGTCATGTACAACACCATTTGCCTGAGCTTGTTGAAGATCGTCTTCGGCTTCCCCATGCCGATCCTGATGGCGATGCTGCTCAACGAGGTCAAGAGCAACAAGATCAAGTCCCTGGTGCAGGGCATCTCGTACCTGCCCCACTTCATTTCCTGGGTTATCTGCTACGGCATTCTGGCCCAGATCTTCGCCCGCGACGGCGGCACCATCAACAGCATCCTGCAGGCGCTGGGATTGCAGGACAAGGAGAACCCAATCTTCTGGTTTGGTGAACCAAGCAAGTTCTGGGGCTTGATGATCTGCTTTGATATCTGGAAGGAAACCGGATGGTCGGCGATCATCTACATGGCGGCTATCGCCGGCGTCGACGCGGAGATCTACGAGGCCGCGCGCATCGATGGCGCCAACCGCTTCAAGCAGGCTTGGTACATCACCCTGCCTTCCATCATCCCCACCGTGGTCATCATGCTGATCCTGCGTACCGGCTCCGTGCTGGATACCGGATTTGATCAGCTCCTGGTCTTCCGTAACTCCATCGTCGCCGATCCCGCCCGTACCCTGGACCTGTATGTGTACGATGTCGGTATGCAGCAGGGCCGCTACGGCTACGCCACGGCTGTCGGTCTGTTCAAGAGCTTGGTCGCCTTCATCCTGGTGTTCACGACCAACAAGATCGCCAGCAAGGCCGAGATGGGTATCTGGTAACGAATTGCGGAAGAGAGGAGGTTCCAATCCATGGCTATTAAAAAGAGTGCCGGCGAGCGTATCTTTGATATCGTTCTGGCCATTTTCCTGATTGGGTGGTGCTTTATCACCATCTACCCCTTCCTGAACTGCGTAGCCTACTCCTTCTCCAACGGGTTGAAGGCGCAGGCGGGCGGTATCTACCTGTGGCCGAAGGATTTCACGGTCTACAGCTACCAGCTGGTGTTTGAGGACCAGGAGATCATCAACGGCTACATCATCACCATCCTGCGTACCGTCATCGGTGTCATCACCGGTGTGGCCATGACCGGTTTGTTCGCCTACGCGCTGAGCAAGCAGGAGCTGATGGGCCGCACCTGGATGCTGATGCTCTGTACCATCTCCATGATTTTCAACGCAGGTCTGATCCCGACCTACATGCTGTACCGCGATCTGCACCTGTTGAACAACTTCCTGGTGTACATTCTCCCCGCGCTGATCAACGTGTGGAACATGATCCTGATGAAGACCTACTTCCAGGGCCTGCCAAAGGAGCTGGAGGAGGCGGCCAAGATCGATGGCTGCTCGACCCTGCAGACCTTCGTCAAGATCGTCATCCCGATCTCCATGCCCATCGTTGCGACGATCTGTATCTTCGTGGGTGTTGCCCAGTGGAACAGCTGGTTTGACGCGTTCATGTACGTCAACGACAACCGGCTGCAGCCCGTGCAGACCTACCTGTACCGCATCATCGCCCAGATGCAGGCCAAGCAGGACGACCCGTATCAGAGCCAGCAGGTGGAGCGTAACCGTAAGAGCGTGCTGACCGTGCGCTCCGCGACGGTTGTCATCACCACCCTGCCCATTGTGCTGATCTACTCGATCTTCCAGAAGCACTTCATCAAGGGCGTCATGATCGGCGCGATCAAGGGCTGATCTTCCCCGAACGCGTTTGAAATCCAACCTCCGGTTCGGAGCGCGGATGTGCGCGGAGAACCCATCGCTTGCGGTGGGTTCTCCGCTTTTTTTGGGTTCGTCCCGCGCTGCGCGCCCTGTGCGCGCAATGCCCGCTTTGCGCCGCGCTCGCAATGCCGCCCGCCATGCCCTGCGACGGCTACCCCCTGCGCCGCGGCTGTTACCCTTGTGCCGCGGCTACCTCATGCGCCGCGCTGGCGGCCGTGTTTTCCGCCGCGTCCGCCCCCGCGTCGCGCCCAAAACGCCCAAGGGCCCCGCGGTTCGCGGCAGCTCCGCGCGCCCGTCTGCAAGGTTGTCTGCGCCCGTCCACGATTGCCCGCGCCCGCCTGCAATCCCAGGCGAGGCAGCCAAACCCCGCCGCGCGTTTTGAGACCCAATGTGCAATATTTTACGAAATATGATAAAAACCAACAAAATGAACAAACTAACGCATAAATGTTCATAAAACAAAAAATTTTAAAAATTTTTGAAAAAATGCTTGACAAGGAATGCCAATAATGATATGACAATATTGAACGCAATTAAAAATTGTCAATTCTTGTTGGGATCAAAACCAGCAATAAAAAAACGTGAAAGGACGGGGAACCATGAACAAATTGCAAAGGACCCTGGCGCTCTTGATAGCGCTGGTCCTGACGGCTGGGCTGCTTGCTGCCTGCAGCAGCGGCGCGCCTGAGTCGTCGCCTGCACCCTCCGCCGGCTCTGGAAAAAGCGAGGCGCCCAGCAAAGCCGAGGACAATCAGGAGGCTGACGCGAGTGCAGAGCCCCAACAGATCGTGACCATCACCTACATGGTGATGAACCCCTCCTGGAAGCCGCGCACCTGGGGGGACGATCCCGGCACCCGTCAGATGACCGAGAAGACCGGCACCGCCATCAACTTCATCGTTCCCTCCGGGGATGCGAACCAGAAGGCCAACGCCATGCTGGTGGCCAACGACTATCCGGAGATGATGAACCTGGGCCGGGGCGCGGCGTACATGAAGTACATCGCCGCGGGTGCCTGGTACGCCTACGACGACCTGTGGGCCCAGTATGAGGACACCACCATGAAGAGCGTGATGCCCGAGCTGACCTACAAACTCAACCTGGAGGCCGATGGCAAACTCTACTTCGCGCCCAACTGGTTCTCCAACAACGATTTCGGCTCCAGCGGCGAGACCCTGAACGTGCGCAACGACATCTATGAGGCCCTGGGCCAGCCCGAGATCAAGAGCCTGGACGACCTGACGCAGCTGCTCAAACAGATGCAGGCCGACGCGGCCAAGTATACCCTGGCCGCCGGGAAGTTCACCCCCCTGACCATCAACTTTGGCAACGGCGGCTCGGACCCCACCTGGCTGAACATGCTCTGCAACCTCTGGGGCGAGCGCGCGGTGGTCAACCTGATTGTCGACAAGGACGGCCAAGTCAAGTTCTTCACCCGATCGCCCCACGCGTTGGACGCGATCAAGTATGTCAACGACATGTACACCCAGGGGCTGCTGGACCCGGAGACCTTCACCTACACCGGCGACACCCGCTCTGAGGCGTACGCCCAGGGCAAGCCCGCCTTCGCCTGGGAGACCTTCTGGACCTTCTGGACCGCCAACAGCACCCTGCAGCTGGAGGATCCCAACGTCTACTACACCTCCCTGGAGCCGCCCTACGCCATCGAGGGCGTCAAGCCCATGCTCAAGGGCTACGGCACCACCGGCACCGCCTCCAACGAGATCACCAAGAACTGCAAGAACGTGGAGGCCGCCCTGCGCTGGGCTTCCTACTACATGAGCGACGAGGGCAACATCTGCTCCTGGTTCGGTGCCGAGGGCGAGACCATGTACTATGAGAACGACGACAAGACCCAGCCCCGCCTGATGCCCGGCGTGTACGAGAAGATGCTGGCCGACTGGGGCAACTACAGCCTGATCACCGGCGTGCGCAAGCTGGACCTGATGCAGAACCAGAAGTGGAACTGGGAGCGCACCAGCGAGTCCCCGGACCGCGCGGCCAACCGCTCCATCGCCATGAGCTGCTCCTTCAACGGCGATCTGCTGCGGGTGCTGCGCCTGGACTCCGAGAGCGAGGAGGGCCGCATCTACGCTGCCATCGAGCCCAACGTCATGGCCGAGCTGTCCAAGATCATCATGGGTCCCGCCGACCAGGTCGAGGCCTCCCTGCAGGCCTACAATAAGTCCATCGACGAGGCCGGCATGGCCAAGGTCGAGGCGGAGTGGACCCGCCAGTACGCGGACTTCGCCAGCCGTTGACGCGGCTTAAGCGCTCCGGATTTTTCCGGGGCGCTTTTTTTGCGCTTGTGCACGCCGCGCATCCTGCGGAGGAAAGGGCTCTCTGAGCCCCGTAAAGGGCCCTCAGGGCGTTTGCCGCCCATCGGTGATAGGGGAATGCAATATGCGCCGTGCGCGGCCGTTTACGGCCCAAATGCGAGCGCGGCAAAAAACCCTTCCTTATTATATCCATAAGTTTGTTTTCAAAATGGCGCTAATCAAAATTATTGGTTCTATAGATAAAATGCCAATTCAATCTAGAAACTGGCAAAAGTGTTGAACTGTGCCGATAAATTGGTGGAATTTGATAGAAAATGGGTGCTTTATATTATAATCATCTGAAAAATGATTCGCTTTTGCAAGCGATCGGAAATGTGATCAATAAATAGGGCCTGCTGAATAACCCTCAACACGTTGAAAACACTGGATAAATCGCGTGATTTATGGTATACTGAACACATAAAAAGCCAGTCAAAATAAGGCGTTTGGGGTGTCAGATGTACAGAAAACGTG
>JBMNTT010000017.1:0-52206 GCA_050945875.1 Christensenellales bacterium | reverse complement strand
AAACGGCGAGGGGTCACGTGAACAAAAAAAGCGAATTCAAACGCAAAAAATCAAAGAAATCAATAGAAAGGATGAAACAATCATGGCAAAAGACGGTACGAGCCGGGGCGGAGCACGTCCCGGTGCTGGCAGAAAGCCGAAAGCTATCACCGAAAAAGTGGCAGCCGGCAATCCCGGCGGCAGAAAGCTGACCGTTGTGGATTTCGGTGAAAACGCTGCAGAACTGACCGGTGAGGAAATGCCGCCTGTCAGTGAATTTATGAAAGCCGTGCAGAAGGACGGAAGCGTTCTATGTGCAGAAGACATTTTCAAGACAACCTGGACCTGGCTTCGAGAGCGCAGGTGTGACCATCTCGTCCCCACCCAGATCATTGAGCAGTACGCAATGGCGGCTGCCCGCTGGGTTCAGTGCGAGGAGTATGTATCAACTTACGGTTTCCTCGCAAAACGCGCAAACGGGTCTGTTGCAAATTCTCCCTATGTGAACATCAGCCGGGAGTATATGAAACAGGCCAACAACATCTGGTATCAGATCTACCAGGTAGTAAAAGAAAACTGCACCGTAGAACTGTCCGGTGCAACGCCGCAGGACGATGTAATGGAGCGTCTGCTCCGTGTTCGTCGGGGTATTTGAATAATAGGAGGATAAAACACAATGGAAAACATCAGAAGTGTTGATGAGCTGAAGGCTCATCTCGATGAAATGAAAGCCGAATTTGACGGTCTGAAAAAGGCTGAACGCAAACCGGACGATGCGGCTGTCAGAAAGGCGGCTGCCTACAGTAAAGCGTTCTGGGAGCATATGCATACCGGAATGCCGGAAAATGCTCTCAGAGAAGGCAGTGACGGTGCCGGTGGGTACCTGGTTCCGGATGAGTATGAGGATAAGCTGATAGAGGGACTGAAAGAGCACAACATTCTCCGCAGTCTCGCCCATACGATTCCCACCACTCATGACTTGCGTATTCCGGTCGTACTGAGTAATACCACGGCACAGTGGGTCAATGAAAGCGGCGATTACCCGGATACGGAGCTCTGCTTCGGTCAGACCGTGATTTCTGCCTATAAGGTGGCAACCTCGGTTCTGGTATCCGATGAACTGCTGGAAGACTCCGGCATTGATCTCGAAGATTACATTCTGAAGGAAATGTCTGCAGCCATCGGTGATGCTGAGGAAGAAGCATTCTTCCGTGGCAACGGCTCCGGCAAACCGACAGGACTTGTGTCCCAGGTATCTGTCGGTGCCGTTTCCGCAGAGGTCGGCGATATCTGCATTGACGATGTAATCGACCTGATCTACTCTGTCCGTAAGCCCTACCGGGAAAAGAGCGTTCTCGTTATGTCGGATGATGCCTACTTCAAGCTTCACAAAACGAAATACGCCAACGGCAGGTACATCTGGAATCCGAACTATGACAAGGATGGGTATGAGACTTTCTCCGGTTTCCGTGTATATACCACGAAAAACCTTGACGGTATCGAATCCGGCAACATTCCGGTACTTTTCGGATGCTTCGACTATTACTGGATCGGGAACCGCGGCAAGCGTGTCATCAAGCGCCTTGTCGAGCGCTATGCTGACCACGGGCAGGTGGCGTATATTTCTTCCGAGCGTGTGGATGCAAAACTCGTTCATCCGGAAGCAATCAAGGGTCTGAAAATCAAGACCCCGCCCAACGAATAATCCATTACCGATGCGGAGGATGGCTCGCGCGGTCATCCTCCGTACTCTTTCAGGAGGACACTATGAAACCGCAGGATAAAATCGCTATAGATAATCTCCGGATGGAGGGTAAACCCGCCGGGGAGATTGCTTCTATTCTCAGGATATCACCTAACACGGTACGCTCCCATATACGCCGACACCCTGTCATTCCAGGCACAGTCTGCTGTATGAACTGCGGCAGACCCGTGATACAGGTACCACATCACAGAATGAAGAAGTTCTGCTCGGACGCCTGCCGTATGCAGTGGTGGAAGGAGCATCCGGAATCGTTGCAGAAAAAAGCATACTATGCACTGACCTGTCAGCAGTGCGGAAAGGAGTTCCAAAGTTATGGAAACAAGGAAAGAAAATACTGCTGCCGGGAATGCTACATTGCTTCCCGCAGACCCTTACAGTCCGGAGCAGCAGATTATGTATCATACCTCGCTGGCACTGATCGATAAGCTGGTTCAGGATGGACTTCTGACCCAGGCGGATTTCAAAAGAGCCTGCGTGATTCTGACGAAAAAATACGGTCTTCCGGACGGCAGTATATTCGCAGAAGTAGCTTGACTTATCCCATTATATATGGATGTATATAGTAACCCCAAATTGATACAAAGGAGGCGAAAAAATGGGCAGAAACATTGAGACTGTACACTTTTCGGACACGGCTCCGAAGCTGAAACGGGTGGCTGCATATGCCAGAGTATCGTCCGGAAAAGACGCCATGCTCCATTCGCTGTCGGCACAGATCAGCGAATACAGCAGCCGGATACAGAACCACCCCGGCTGGGAGTACGCAGGCGTTTACGCGGACGAAGCCAAAACCGGCACAAAAGACAGCCGGGAAAACTTTCAGAGGCTTGTGTCAGAATGCCGCGCCGGAAATGTCGATATGGTCATCACAAAATCCATCTCCCGCTTTGCGAGGAACACGGTCACTCTTCTTGAGACTGTCCGTGAACTGAAAGCGCTGGGGGTGGATGTCTTTTTTGAGGAGCAGAACATCCGCACGCTCTCCGGCAACGGCGAGGTCATGATGTCCATCCTGGCATCCTTCGCACAGGCGGAGAGCCAGTCGGCAAGCGAGAATCAGAAATGGCGTATCCGTAAGAACTTCGAGGAAGGTAAGCCCTGGGACGGGACTCTTCTGGGATACCGGATGAGGGACGGCAAATACATCGTTGTGCCGGAAGAAGCGGAAACCGTCCGCCGGATGTATTCTCTCTACCTTTCCGGCAAAGGTGTGGAAGCAATTGCAAAGATCCTCAACGCGGACGGACTGAAGACGAGGCTGAACGGGCAATGGAGCAAAAGTTCGGTCAGTTCCGTTCTGAAAAACTATTCCTACACAGGGAATCTCATTTTACAGAAAACCTACCGTGAGAACTATCTGACGAAGCGGACGCTGAAAAATGACGGTGTTCTCCCGAAGTACCATGCACAGGGAACGCATGAGCCGATTATCGACATCGACACATGGAACGCTGTGCAGGAAGAGTTCACCCGCAGGGCTGAAAAGCATGCCCACCGTGGTGTAAAGCAGAAATCTTATCCGTTCACAGGAATCATTACCTGCGGATGCTGCGGCAAGCATTATCACCGCAAGGTGACTCACGCCGGGGTGGTATGGATATGCGATACCTACAATCACTTCGGAAAGGACGCCTGCCCGTCAAAGGCAGTTCCCGAGCCGGTGCTTGAAAGGCTTGCTGGAGACATCGCTCCCAGTGAGATAACGGCTGTCAGAGCCGAAAACGGCAACAGACTGGTAATTACTACAGCAGACGGTTCTGAAATCGTTAAACGGTGGCAAGACCGCTCACGGGCAGAATCGTGGACGCCGGAGATGAAGGAAGCCGCTCGACAGAAGGCTCTTGCACGGAGCAGGGCTTGACGGCTCTCTCATTATACCGCCGTTTTCCCAAATCGGATCATTACATTTTCAGCAAAACCTATTATGATTTTGCACAGGAGGTGCATACATGGCAACAGCAAAAAATGTGACAGTAATTCCTGCCACATTCAATCCCCAGACCCGCCGACCGTTGAAACAGGTCACCCGGCGCAGAGTAGCCGGATATGCTCGTGTTTCTACGGACAGCGATGAGCAGTTCACGAGCTATGAGGCACAGGTGGACTACTATACAAATTATATCAACAGCAACCCAGAGTGGAGTTTCGTCAAGGTGTATACGGACGAAGGCATCTCCGGTACGAATACCAAGCACCGCGATGGTTTCAATGAGATGATTGCGGACGCCCTGAACGGCAAAATCGACCTTATCGTCACCAAATCCGTCAGCCGTTTTGCCAGAAACACCGTGGACAGCCTGACAACTATCCGCAAGCTGAAAGAGCATGGCACCGAGGTTTATTTTGAAAAAGAAGCCATCTGGACGTTCGACAACAAGGGCGAACTGCTTCTGACGATCATGTCATCCCTTGCGCAGGAGGAAAGCAGGTCGATCTCAGAAAATGTCACCTGGGGCCGCCGGAAGCAGTTTTCTGACGGAAAAGTCAGCCTTCCATACGGTCAGTTCCTCGGTTACCGGAAGGGTCCGGACGGTCTTCCAGAAATCGTACCAGAAGAAGCAAAAACGGTAGACCTCATCTATCGGATGTTCCGCAACGGAAAAACTCCCAGCTACATTGCCCGTCATCTCACCGCGCAGGGCATTCCGACACCAGGCGGGAAGAAGGTATGGCAGGCGCAGGTCATCGAGAGCATTCTCACTAATGAAAAATACAAGGGTGACGCTCGACTTCAAAAGAAGTTCACTACAGATTTTCTTACAAAGAAGCAGAAAAAGAACGAGGGCGAAGTGCCGCAATACTATGTGGAAAACAGTCACCCGGCTATCATTGAGCCAAGAGCCTGGGCCGAGGTTCAGCGCATTATGAAGAGAAGAAAAGCCAGCGGTAAGCGGCATGAATGCAGCAGTCCCTTTTCCGGGATGGTCATCTGCGGAGACTGCGGTTCGACATACGGTTCAAAGGTTTGGCATTCCAACGATCCGTATCGGAAAGTCATCTGGCAGTGCAATTCCAAGTTCAAAAGCGAAGAAAAATGCCGTACCCCGCATGTGACGGAAGAACGGCTCAAAGACGGATTCCTTGAAGCACTCAGTATTCTGCACGAAAACAGGGAAACGCTTCTGAATGATATCCGTGATGTGAAACACGACCTAGAGAACTGCACCGAGGTAAATGCGAAGATAACGGAGACCGCTCAAGAGATGGAAGTCATCGCCGGACTGATTCAGAAAGCCATTGAGGACAATGCCGTTCATGCGCAGGATCAGGAAGAATACAACCGGCGGTACAATGAACTCGCCGACCACTATGAAAAGCTGAAAAAGAAGATGGAAGCGCTGGAGCAGGAACGGGATGACCGGGAGTACAAATCCACTGTACTGAGCGGATTCCTGTTTGAAATGATGGAATTCGAGTACCTCGATGCCGAGTTCACGGATGCACGCTGCATTGCCATGCTCGACCATGTGTCGATATATGCCGATGGCAGGATGGTTTACAGTTTTCTGAATGGAAGCGACATCACCGTGATGCTGTAAAGTCCGGCCTTTATTTTACCATCGGCTGTTTAACGATTGGCGGTCGTTTAACGATTACTGACCACTACAGATGGTAGCCGAGAGCATAAAACACCTCCGAAAACACCTCCCAAACGGCACATATGGGAACAGCCGGGCAGGAAATGCACAACGCTGTTTCAAAAAGCCTTGATATACGGGCATTTCGGGGCATAAAAAAACGATACCATAGACGGATACACTGTATCAATCTATGGTATCTAATTTGGTGGAGCTAAGGGGATTCGAACCCCTGACCTCGTCGATGCGAACGACGCGCGCTAGCCAGCTGTGCTATAGCCCCATGTCAGAACACCTCTATAGTATAGCAGAAAAAAAACTTTTTTCAAGGGGGTTTTTCGGCTTTACCGGGCGGAAAATTCCATGTACAATGGGGAGAGAATTGATGCTGACCAAAGCCGCGCGGCCGATCGGTCTAGCGGGAACGGGAGGGAAACGCATGCAGGACATGGCTTCATTCAAACAGCGCCTGGCCCAGGGCAAGGCGGTATCCGGGCCCTTCATGAAGACCGGGGACGCGGCCTTTGTGGAGATCGCGGGCTACGCGGGGTTCGACTTCTGCATCCTGGACACCGAGCACGGCCCGGCGGACGCGCTGAGCCTGCAGGATCATGTGCGGGCGGCGCAGGTGGCGGGCATCCTGCCCATCGTGCGGGTGCATGAGCTGAGCGAGAGCGCCATCGGCAAGGCGCTGGACATCGGGGCGGCCGGGGTGCAGGTGCCCCAGGTGACCGACGCGGAGCAGGCGCGCCGGGCCGTGGCCTGCGCCAAGTTCCATCCCCAGGGCAGCCGGGGGGTGTGCCGGTTTGTGCGGGCGGCGCGTTACTCGGCCACCGATCGGTTTACCTACTTCCAGCAGGCCAACGACACCCTGGTGGTGCTGCAGCTGGAGGGACAGCAGGCCCTGGAGAACCTGGACGACATCCTTCAGGTGCCCGGGGTGGACATCCTGTTCATCGGGCCCTACGATTTGTCCCAGTCCCTGGGGCTGACCGGGCAGACCGATCATCCCCGGGTGGTGGAGCAGATGATGGAGATCACCCGCCGGGCCGCGGCCCGGGGCCGGGTGGTGGGCACCTTCCTGGACCGGGTGGCGGACGCGGAGAAGTGGCGCCGGGCCGGGGTGCAGTATCTGTCCTACTCCACGGACATGGGCATCTTCCTGGAGGCCTGCCAGGCCGCCGCCGGGGCCATCCGGGGCGAGTGAGCGCAAACCAAATGCCCGGGCGAGCGCCCGGGCATTTTTGTGGTTTTGGGGTCAGCCCGCCAGGCCCTCGCCCTCGTCGATGCCCAGCATGATGTTCATGCACTGCACCGCCGCGCCCGAGGCGCCCTTGCCCAGGTTGTCCAGCCGGGCGGTGAGCACGGTGCGGTCGTCGTCGCCGAAGACAAACAGCTCCATGCGGTTGGTGCCGTTGCAGCCCTGGGGGTCCAGGAAGGCTCCGTCCAGGTGCCCTTCGCCGCCGAAGGGCAGCACCTGGATGAATCGCTGCCCGGCGTAGTGATCCGCCAGCAGCTGGTGCACCTGGCGGGCGCTGCGGCCGCCCAGCTGCTCGGCGAACAGCGGGATGGACACGGTCATGCCCTGGTAGTAGGCCGCCACCGTGGGGATGAAGATGGGCGCGCGGGTCAGCCCGGAGAGGATCCGCATCTCGGGCAGATGCTTGTGGGCCAGGGTCAGCCCGTAAGCCCGGGGGCCCTTGAGCGCGTCGGCCAGGGGCGCCTGCTCGTACTGGGCGATCATCTTCTTGCCGCCGCCGCTGTAGCCCGACAGGGCGTTGCAGGTGACCTGCGCGTCGGGGGACAGCGCGCCGGCCCGGATCAGGGGATAGATTTGAGCGATAAAGCCCGAGGCGTAGCAGCCCGGGGCGGCCACCCGCTTGGCCGAGGCGATGCGGGCCCGGTGGGCGGGGGAGAGCTCGGGGATGCCGTAGGCCCAGTCCGGGTTCACCCGGTGGGCGGTGGAGGCGTCGATGATGCGGGTGTTAGGGTTGTCGCACAGCGCCACGGCCTCCCGGGCGGCGGCGTCGGGCAGGCAGAGGAACACGATATCCGCCTGGTTGATCAGCTTGGCGCGCTCGGCGGGGTCCTTGCGCAGGGCGGGATCGATGGTCAGCAGGGCGATATCGGCGCGGCCGGCCAGGCGCTCGTGGATCTTCAGCCCCGTGGTGCCCTCCTGCCCGTCGACGTAGACATGGATCATGGGTGGACCTCCTCGTCTCCCGATGGGAGCGTTTTGCCCTATTGTAGCATATCCTATCGGGTTGGTAAATTGAGCAATGGGGAAAGCTGTGCTATACTCAGGGTATATCTGACCCCCCAAAATACACGCCGACCGCGGTCGGACTTGTGTGAGCATAAAGGAGCGGACCTATGACCCAACTGTTGATACGCCTTTTCGTAAAGGACGCCGACCGCGTCACCGATCCCAAGGTGCGCGAGCGCTACGGCCTGCTGGGCAGCGCCGTGGGCATGGCCTGCAACGTGGCGCTGTTTCTGATCAAGCTGGTCATCGGCACCCTGTCCGGGTCGGTGGCCATCATGGCCGACGCCTTCAACAACCTGTCCGACGTGGGCAGCGCGGTGATGACCCTGCTGGGTTTCAAGATCGCGGCCAAGCCCGCAGACAGCGGCCATCCCTTCGGCCACGGCCGGGCGGAGTATATCTCCGGGCTGGTGATCGCCTTTTTGATCGTGGTGGTGGGCTTTGAGTTTCTGCGCTCCTCGGTGGACAAGATTCTCCACCCCGAGCCGGTCTCCGGCTCGGCCTTCGTCATCGCCGCGCTGGCGGCCTCGATTTTGGTCAAGCTGTGGCTGAGCCGGTTTGGCACCCAGATCGGCAAGCGCATCGGCTCCACGGCCCTGGCCGCGTCGGCCACCGACGCCCTCTCGGACGTGGCGGCTACCTCGGCCACCCTGGTCTCGGTGATCGTCAGCTATTTCACGCCGGTGTCCATCGATGGTTATATGGGCGCGGTGGTGTCGCTGTTCGTGCTGTGGGCGGGTTGGAAGGTGGCCATGGACGCGGTGGGCCCGCTGATGGGCCAGCGGCCCGATCCCGAGCTGGTCGCCGCCGCCGAGGCGTTGATCCTGGGGGGCGAGGGCATCGTGGGCATGCACGACCTGATGGTGCACTCCTACGGCCCGGGCAAGTGCTTCGCCTCGGCCCACGCCGAGGTGCGCTCCGACGCGGACATGATGCAGATTCACGACGTCATCGACCAGCTCGAGCGCAAGGCTCACCACGAGCTGGGCATGCTGCTCACGCTGCACCTGGACCCCCTGGACGTGGACGACCGCCGGACCGAGGCGCTGCGCGGGCAGGTGCAGGGCGTGGTGCAGGCCATCCACCCCGCGCTGGGCATGCACGATTTTCGCATCGTGTCGGGCGAGACCCATACCAACCTGATCTTCGACGTGCTGGTGCCCCAGTCGGTCAAACTCACCGACCGGGAGATCATCGCCCAGCTGCGCCGGGGCGTCAAGCGGCTTGACAGCCGCTTTGAGATCGTGGTCACCGTGGACCATGGATATGTGTAAGGGCTTACCGCTCCACTTTTACGGAATTTTCCAACCATTTCTCGCGCTTTTTCTGCAAAAAATGGGGGAATCTTGCACAGATTCCCCCATTTTTTCGGATTTTCGTTTGCAAAGGATGGATAAAGGGTTGTATAATACATCTGCTGGGCTGCTTTCCGGCATCAAATCCATAGGAAAAGAGGAAATTGCATCATGGCGGCAGAACAACGGGCGTTTGAGCAGGATCCCTTTGCGACGATTCCGGTGGGGCCCCTGGGCATCATTGCGATGCGCGGGTGCGAGGAACTGGCCCAAAAGGTCAATCATCACCTGTTAACGTGGCGGGAGAACCGGGAGCTGAGCGGAGACGCGCTGTACACCTTCCCGGGCTATGAACACGACGACAATTTCCTGTTGGAGGCGACCTGCCCCCGGTTTGGCACCGGCGAGGGCAAGGGCACCATCCGCGAGTCGGTCCGCGGATACGATCTGTACCTGATGACGGACGTGTGCAACTACAGCTGCACCTACAAAATGTATGGGATGGAAGTGCCCATGTCGCCGGACGACCACTTCCAGGACCTCAAGCGCATCATCTCCGCCGTGGAGGGCAAGGCCCGGCGCATCTCGGTGATCATGCCGGTGCTCTACGAGGGCCGGCAGCACAAGCGCTCCTCCCGCGAGTCGCTGGACTGCGCCAACGCCCTGCAGGAGCTCGAGCGCATGGGCGTATCCAACATCATCACCTTCGACGCCCACGATCCCCGGGTGCAAAACGCCGTGCCCCTGTCCAGCTTTGACAACGTGATGCCCTCCTACCAGATGCTCAAGGCGCTCTTCCGCGTCGAGAAGGACATCAAGGTCCAGAAGGACAGCATGATGATCATCAGCCCCGACGAGGGCGCCCTGCAGCGCAATATCTATTACGCCACGGTGCTGGGCCTGAACGTGGGCATGTTCTACAAGCGGCGGGATTACACCACCATCGTCAACGGCCGCAACCCCATCGTGGCCCACGAGTACCTGGGCGACGACGTGGCGGGCAAGGATATCTTCGTGGCGGACGATTTGATCTCCACCGGCGACTCGGTGCTCGACATCGCCCGGGAGCTCAAGGCCCGCAAGGCCAACCGCATCTTCGTGGCGGCCACCTTCGGCTTCTTCACCGAGGGGCTGGACGCCTTCAATAAGGCCTACGAGGAGGGCCTGATCACCAAGGTGCTGACCACCAACCTGACCTACCGCACCCCGGAGCTCAAGGCCGCGCCCTGGTATGTGGAGGTCGACATGGCCAAGTACATCGCCTATCTGATGGCCAGCCTCAACTATGACCACTCCATCAGCCGCCTGCTCAACCCCCTGAGCCGCATCAACCGCCTGGTGGAGCGCTACCGCAAGGAGCAGACCGAGAACGGCCTGATCTACTGATCGATACGAGAGACGACGAACCGCCCGCGCTTGCGCGGGCGGTTTTTTGTCCTGGGCGGCCGGGGGCGGTGCGGTTTGCGCAAAGTCAGCCCGGCTTGCGCAGGGACAGCCTGCTTGCACGGGTACGGCCTGCTTGCGTGAGAACCGCGCTACTTGCGCCGGGACAGAGCCCGCTGAATCTCCCGCTGCATCGCCGGGATGTTCAGCGGCTTGGCCAGGTGGCTGTCCATGCCCGCCTGTTTGGCGGCCTCGACGTCCTCGGCGAAGGCGTCCGCCGTCATGGCGAAGATCGGCACGTCGGCGTCGGGCCGGTCCATCTGTCGGATGCGCCGGGTGGCCTCGTAGCCGTCCATCACGGGCATGTGCACGTCCATGAGGATCAGGTCGAAGTAGCCCGCCGGCGAGCGCGCGAACCGCTCCACGCAGGCCTGGCCGTCGTCCACCGTCTCCACCTGCATGCCCATGCGCTCGAGGAGCTTCTGCGCCACGAGCTGGTTGAGCTGGTTATCCTCGGCCAGGAGCAGCCGCCTGCCCTCGAGCTCCGGCGGCTCGCCCAGCGAATCCGCCGTCGGCGCCTGCCCGAGCGCGTACTGCCGGAGGCATCGCTCCACCGAGGACTTGAACAGGGGCTTTTGCAGGAAACCGTTGACGCCCGCGGCCATGGCCTCGGCCTGGATAGCCTCCCAGTCGTAGGCGGAGACCATGACCACCGGGGGCCTCGGGCCGACGCGCTGGCGGATGCCCCGCGCCGCGGCGATGCCGTCGGCGTCGCCCATCCGCACATCCAGCAGGATCAGGTCGTAATCCGCGCCGCGCGCATGGGCCGCCTCGGCCCGCGCCACCGCCTCGGGCCCGCTCTGGGTGACATCCACCGTCGCGCCCAGCTCCTCCAGGTAGCCCTGCGCCGACTGGCACACGGCGGGGTCGTCGTCGGCCAGCAGCACCCGCAACGGCGGCAGGGGCTCGCCCTGCGCGTCCGGCGGCGGGGCGAGCATCAGATCCAGCTCCACGGTGAACACCGTGCCCTGGCCCGGCTGGCTCTCCACCTGGATGTCCCCGCCCATCATGTCCACGATCATCTTGGTGATCGCCATGCCCAGGCCGCTGCCCTCGATCTTATTGACGCGGCTGTCCTGCTCCCGGGTGAAGGACTCGAAGATGTGGGCCAGGAACTCCGGCTGCATGCCGATGCCCGTGTCGGCCACGCGGAAGGTATAGTGGGCGTAGCCCTCGGCCGAGGCGGGCCGCTCGGCCACGTCCAGGCTGACCGTGCCCTCCTCAGGGGTGAACTTGACGGCGTTGGAGAGCAGGTTGATGAGCACCTGGTTGATGCGCACCGCGTCGAAGCAGAGGTTTTCATGCTGCACCTTGTTCAGGCGCACGTCGAAGCGCTGCCGCTTCTCCCGCGTCATGGGCTGCACGATGCGCACGATCCCGCTGAGCAGCTCCTCCAGCGAGGAGGGGGCGTTGTTGAGGGTCATCTTGCCGCTCTCGATCTTGGACAGGTCCAGGATATCGTTGATCAGCCCGACCAGCAGCTGGCCGGACAGGCTGATGTTCTTCAGGTACTGGCGCACCAGCTCGGGCTCGTCGATCTGGTCCGAGGCCAGCTTGGTCATGCCAATGATGGCGTTCATCGGGGTGCGGATATCGTGGGACATGTTGGACAGAAAGCGGCTCTTGGCGAGGTTGGCGCTCTCGGCGGCCTGGCGGGCCTCCTCCTTGGCCGCCAGCACCCGGCGGGTGGCGTAGCGATAGAGGAGGAAGAAGGCCGTCAGCACCAGCAGGGCGGCGATGATCAGCACCAGCAGAATCTGCGAGTACTGGACGATGTTGTTGGCCTGCTCCATGATCACCCGGTTGGGGACGATCGACACGACGTACCACTGCGAGGCGGCCTGCATGGGCACATAGCAGAACACGTAGTCCTCCTGCTGGTAGCGGAAGCGGGCGACGCCCTTCTTGCCGTTCTCGAGCGCCTCGCGGAAGGAGGCGATCACCTGCTCGTCGTTTCCCTGCAGGTCGATGACGTCGAAGAGGTTCTGGAAGGTGCGGTTGCTGTTGCGGTGCTGGGAGCGGATCAGGATGTCGCCCTGCTGATCCACCACGTAGGAGAAGCCCTTGTCCTGGTAGAACGACAGGGAGAAGCGGTCGGCCACCTCCGCCAGGGGCTGGGTCTTTTGCACATAGCCCTCGGCTCCGTCGGCGAAGTAAAAGCGCTCGTACACGCCCACGGTGGGCACGCCGGTCCGCCCGTCCAGGAAGGGGGCGCGCACGCCCTGGCCCTCCAAAGCGCGGTAGATGGCCAGCTGATTCGCCTCGAGGGCGCGTCCCTGTTCGAGCAGATCGGTGTATACCACGCCGGCGCTCAGGTCCGCGCAGACGTAGGCCGAGCCGCTCTGGCTGAACAGCTCGACGCGCCGCTGGAGGGCCTCGGCGTCCTGGGAGCGCTCCTGGCTCAGCTCGGCGGCCAGCAGATGCAGGGTCTCGGCGTCCTTCTGGATATCGGTGTCCAGCACGCGGGCGCCCTGGGCGGTCACCTCCAGGATATCGGTCACCGCGTTGGTCCACAGGGCGTTGTGCACGCTGGCGATGTAGAATCCCCCGCCCACCAGCAGCGCCGCCAGCAACAGGGCGATCAGGCACAGGACACTCCACTTGTGTTTATCCGGCATGGTTCGACCCTCCCACCCCTTCGTTCCTCCAGGCGTCGATCAGCCGCCGCATCCGCGCCACCGCGGCCTGGGCGTCGTCCCCCTCGAGCATGCCCACGGCGCACTGCCGGGAAAAGTCCCAGATGGGCAGCTGCAAGTTGTCGTCCGCGCCGATGACGCTGCGCCCGTTGTGCAGGTAGGGGCTCAGGGCCTGGATGGCTTTGTCCTCGGCCAGGCGGTTGTCCTTCAGGGGACTGAAGGAGCCCTGGCTGTCGACAAACCGCCACAGCACGTCGCTGTCGGTCAGGTATTCGACGAAATGCTTGGCCTGCTCGACGTTGGGGCTGTCGGCGTTGACGCTCATGCGCGTGTCGATGTTGATGACCAGCACGCTCCCATCCTCCAGGATGGGGTAGGGCCGCACCTCAAAGTCGAAATCCGGCTCCAGCTCCCGCAGGCGGGGCGTCGCCCACGCGCCGGTGAGCATGAAGGGCTGGGCGCCCTGGGCGAACAGGGTCAGGTCGTCCCGGGTCTTGGCGGTGTCCAGGGTCCGCGGCGCGTCCACCCAGCGCCGGTCGATCATGCGCTCGACCAGCTCGAAGCCGGGGCGCAGGGCCTCAGCCAGATCCTCCTGCCCGCTGTTGAAGCGGTCGAGCCGCTCCTGGGGGTCCGGCAGCTGGTAGAGCGGGAGCAGTGCCTTGCCCAGGGCGACGGTCTTGAGGGAAATGTCATTGTTGGCGACGATGGGGGTGATCCCCTGGGCGACGAAGAAATCGCACACCGCCTCGAACTGGGCCAGGTTTTCGGGGATGGGCTGGCCGTAGGCCTTGAGCAGGGTGGTGTTGCAGTACAGGCCGAAGGCGGAGATGGAGGTGGGCAGATAGAGGATGCTACCGCCCGCGCCTATCTGGCTCTTGGCCAGGTCGCTGAAGTTCTCCAGCGTGGACAGGTCCGACAGGTCGGCCAGGCGGCCCTGGGCGCCCAGCTCGAGCACCCGCTCGTGGTCCACCATCAGGATATCGTCCCCGTTGCCGGTCTGCATGCGCTTGGCCAGCGCATCGAAATACTCCGGGCTCTTGATCCCGTCGTAGGAGATCGTCACGTCGGGATGGGCGTCCATATACCCATGCAGCGCGTCCTCAATGGCCATGACGTTGATGGCCTCGTACTTGAAGCCAAAAAAGGTTAGGCGGGTCTCGGGCTGGGCGCTCTGCTCCCCCGCGTCGAAAACGAGGTTTTGCGCGCCTGAGCAGCCCGCCAGCGCCCCGGCGGCCAGGACGCACGCGGTCAGGACTGCAAGGATCCGGCTATGCCTGTTCATGTCCATCGCCTCCCCCTCAATCGTTCAGCCTGAGTATACCACAGTTGCGGCGCGCGCGCAGCCGTATCTGGAGGATATGACCACAAACGCCCGGCGGGCAAAAGAAAAACCCCCGCATCGCGTCGCGATGCGGGGGCGTAGCGCCTTAGCTGTCAGTCTGCTGGGCGATGAGCGCCTGGACCTTCTCCAGCGTGCCATAGTTGGTCAGCAGGTCCTCGGCCACAAAAACCGTCAGGTTGTCCCGCTGGTTCTTCTGCACCAGGGAGGACAGCGCGCCGTCCTCGGCCAGGCCGTAGACCCCCTGGTACAGCCCCCAGACCGGGTAGACCGCGCCGGTGGGGGAGTCCTTGGAGGCGTTGCGCTTGGTGAACAGCAGGATGCGCGTGCCCTCGGGCACATAGGTCATGGGCGAGCAGTTGAGCTTGTCCAGGGGCTCGTCCGGGTAGCGGGCGGTCAGGTCCTCGACCTGCTCCTGGGGCACGGGAAAGCCCAGCCCGCCGGTGTAGATCACGTCCTCGGCCTCGCCCTTGTAGACCGCGTCCACCTGGATCTCCACATAGGTGAAGGGCTGCTTGCCGCCCACCGGGGTTTTGGCGGACACCGTGCCGGAGAGCACCACCGGGCACTGGGCGAGCATCTCGGCGAAGGTGTCCGCGTCCTTGGTCATCTGGAACTGGCCGCCGAACATGTCCAGCAGCTCCTCGTCGGTAAACACATGCCCGGCCTCGGGCACCTCATAGACCTTGGCGTTTGTCTGGCAGCCGGTGAGCGTCACCGCCAGCAGCAGCGCGCCGGCTAACAGCCGTTTCAACCGCATCAGAGGGGGCCTCCTTCTTTGTTCTGTCTCCCCAGTATATCAAGTTTCCGCCTCGGTGGCAATCTCGCCGGCCTGGGGCAGGGCGCGGCGGGTCACCAGCAGCATCACCAGATACAGCGCCGCGAACACCGTCAGCGAGCGAAAGCCCCAGGCCACGCCCACATACTGGTTGATCAACCCGATGCCCCACTGCACCAGCGCCCCCAGCGGCGCGGAAACAAGCATGCCGGCGTTGCTCATCAAAGCCGAGTCCTTGCCGAAGGCCTGGATCATCACCGAGAGCATGGTCGGCCAGAACAGGGCGATGCACACCCCGGTCAGCGGCAGCAGCCAGACCCCCCGCTCCCCCAGGGCGAAGCCCGCCGCGAACAGCGCCACCGCCACCGCCGCGGCGATGATCAGCGAGCGCATATAGCCCACCTTCTCCAGCAGCACGCCGCTCAGTAGCCGCGAGAGGGAGAAGGCCGTGTAGAACAGCGCCATGAAGCTCGCCCCCGCGGTCACCGGGTCCAGCCCGTAGACGTCCTGCAGGTGCAGCAGGCTCCAGTTGCCAAAGCCCCCCTCCACCACGCTGCCCAAACAGGTCGTCACGGCGAAAAGCCAGACGATGGGCCGTTTGAAGCAGGCCGCCAGGGTCAGCTGGCTGCCCTGGGCGTCCTTGCGCCCGCCGCCGCCCACCAGCTGGTAGCGCGACAGGGCCACCCACAGCCCCAGCGCCACGGCCACCGGCGTGAGCAGCTGGAACATCCCCCGCCAGGTGAAGCCCAGCTGGGTGAAGCACAGCTCGGTGAGCATCGGCCCCAGGATGTTGCCCAGGCCATAGAACAGGTGCAGCAGGATCATCTTGGCGGCGATCTTGGCGGTGAACACGATGGCCGCCATGGCGTTCTTGCCGGTCTCGTAGAGCGAGGAGGAGGCGGTCAGCAGGGTGTAGAGCACCACCATCACCCCGTACACCGGCGAGAAGGACAGCGCCAGCATGCTCCCGGCCACCAGCATCATGCAGCAGGCCAGGTGCAGCTTGACCCCAAAGCGCCGCAGCAGCCAGGCCGCCACGAAGGAGGAGCCCATCCCCGCCAGGCTGGAGAGGAAGATCATGAAGCCCTGCGCGTCGTAGCCCGCGCCGAACTGCTCCTTCATCAGCGGCAGGCATACCCCCCGCACGCCGTTGACCACCCCGAGGAAAAACATCATCGCAAACAGCGAGGCCACCAGGGAGACCTTTGCGCGGTCCAGCGCGGCGAGCCGTCGGCCCAGGATCGTCATCGGGATACCCCCCATCGATTATCTGTCAAGTTGAGTATATCCAACCCCGAGAACCCCGTCAATATGGGAAAAAAACAAATTGTAAGGGCTTTCCAGAGCCGCAAAAAGCTGTTATGATGTTCTTGACAATGGAGAGGCTGGGGGAGTGGATCATGGACAAAGAGATCGGCACCAAGCGGCAGGTATTCAACCTCTGTCTGTATTACACCCTGTCGCCCATGGGCACGGCCATCTATACCACCTTCATCGGGGTGTACCTGAGCAGCGTGGGCATGGGGGACGCGCAGATCGGCCAGATTTTGGCCATCGGCCCGCTCATCGCGCTGCTGGCCCAGCCCCTGTGGGGGGCCGCGGGGGATCGCGCGCCCACCAAGAACCTGCTGCTGCGGCTGCTGTTGGCGGGCTCGGCGGGGGCGCTGCTGCTCTATCCCCTGGGGCGCAGCCTGCCCTTCTTCCTGGCGGTGGCCTCGCTCTACAGCTTTCTGCAGTGCTCGGTGTCCCCCCTGGGAGAGACCATCGCCCTGGAATACCTCACCGGCCACGGGCTGCATTTTGGCAAGGTGCGGGTGTTCGGCACCGTCGGCTACTGCCTGGCGGTGTTCCTGTGCGGCTTTCTCTTCACCGGGGAGAACAACCACTACGGCCTGATCTTCCCCATCAGCGCGGCGGGGTATCTGGTCGTCGTGGCCGCGACGATCGGCCTGCCCAAGGTGCGGGGCCACCGCAGACGGGGGGAGGGCGCGTCCCTCTTCCAGGTGCTCAAGAACTATCGGATGCTGGTGCTGCTGCTGTTGGCCCTGGTGCTCAACGTCACCATCGGCATCTACTACTCCTTCTTCTCGGTGTACCTGTCCAAGGAGCTGGGCTGCGACGGATTCATGGTGTCCCTGGCCATCGCCCTGGGCAGCTTTGTGGAGATCCCCTTCCTGATCAAAGGGGACCAGATTTACAAAAAATTCGGGGCGATGAAGCTGCTGATGCTCTCGGGCGGGATCACCGCGGTGCGCTGGGCGCTGCTGGGCTTTATCACCAACCCCTACCTCATCCTGGTCACCCAGGTGCTCCACGGCGCGGGCTTCATCGTGCTGCTCTTCGCCGTGGCGGTGTACATCAACGAGATCATGCCGCCGGAGCTCAAGGCCACCGGCCAGATGCTGGCCAACGTGGTGGCCTTCGGCCTGAGCCGCATCGTCGCCAGCCTGCTGGGCGGCCAGCTGGTGGAGGCGCTGGGCTCCTACCGGCCGCTGTTTCTGATCATGGCGGGCATCAACGTGGCGGGCATGGTCGTCGCCGCGCTGCTGCTGCGCTTCGCCCCCAAGAAGGCCAGCCCCTTGTAACCCCTCGCCGCGGCGTGCTACAATAGAAATATTCGCTCTCCAACACCGCGCCAGGGGACGCCATGGGCCGGCCGGCCTTTGCGACCCGCCGCGACGGCGGCGCGCGCCGGTTGGCTTGGGAGAGAAACATCAAGATAAAAGAGGAGTGCTCGCGTGAAGCAGGATCTGGGGAAAGGGTATTTTTGGGATAAGGGATTTTACAGGGCGCTGCTGGTCTTAGCGCTGCCCATGGCGCTGCAGCAGCTGATCGGCACCTCGCTGCAGCTGGTGGACTCGGTGATGATCGGTCAGCTGGGCGAGGTGGCCATGGCCTCGGTCAACCAGGCCGGCCAGTGGAAGTTTCTGCTGGACCTGGTGATCTTCGGCACCGCCGGGGCGACCACGATGTTCGCCGCGCAATTTTGGGGCAACCGGGACCTGGCGGGCATTGCCAAGGTCCAGGGGCTGATGCTGCGCATCACGCTGGCGGTGTCGTGTCTGTTCATGGCGGTGGCGCTTTTCGCGCCCCAGGCGGTGCTGAGCATCTTTTCCAACGACGCCCGAGTCATCGAGCAGGGCGGCGGGTATCTGCGCATCCTGGCGCTGTGCTTCCCGATCGTGGCGGTGACCAACAGCTACTCGGCCATCCTGCGCTCCACTGAGCAGGTCAGGCTGCCGATGTTCTGCTCGATCATGGGCATCGTCACCAACGTCTGCCTGAACTACATCCTGATCTTTGGCAAGCTGGGCCTGCCGGCCCTGGGCATGCCCGGCGCGGCCATCGCCACGGTCATCGCCGCGGGGGTGGAGTGCGCGCTGATGGTGGGCCTGTCCTACAAGATGCATATGCCCGCGGCGGCGCGGCTGCGCCAGCTGAAGTGGCCGGGCATGGAGTTCTTCGCCGGCTTTATGAAGCGGGGCCTGCCGGTGATCATGAACGAGGGCATCTGGAGCCTGGGCATCGCGGCCTGCAACATCGCCTACGGCCGCATGGGCGTGGAGACCGTGGCGGCCATGAACGTGGCCGGCACCCTGGAGCGCCTGTGCATGGTGGCGCTGTTCTCCATCTCGGGGGCCACGGCCATCCTCATCGGCAAGCACATCGGCCAGGGTGACCTGCGCGAGGCCCGGCGCGACGCCAACCGCCTGCTCTTCGTCGGCCCGGCCCTGGGCGCGGTGATGGGCGTGGTGGTCATCCTGATCGCCGAGCCGGCGGTGACCATCTACAACGTCTCCCCCGAGGTGCGCGCCACGGCGGTCACCCTGATGCGCATCCTGGGCGTGGTCTCCTGCTTCCGGGTGTTTAACAACATCAATATCGTGGGCGTGCTGCGCGGCGGGGGCGACACGGTGACCTCCCTGTGCCTGGACACCATGCCCCTGTGGTTCTACACGGTGCCGGTGGCCTTCATTGGCGGCCTGGCGCTGCACCTGCCCATCACCGCGCTGTACCCGCTGGTGATGTGCGAGGATGTCATCAAGGCGGCGCTGGGCTACCTGCGGGTGCGCAGCGGCAAGTGGGTGCACGATTTGACCCAGCTGGACGCGCCGAAACAGGAGGAATTGGCATGACGAAGTTCGACTATGAGCTGGTGGGCAAGATCGGCTCCATGGCCCTGATCCGTAAGCAGGACAACGACATCGACTACAACATCTTCAGCCGCCTGGGCAGCGAGCTGCACCCGGGCTGCATCTGGGTCAGCTCCGGCGCGACGGAGATCGGCCGGCTGGATTATATGAAGCGCAACGGCGGCCGGGAGATCGACGGCCCGGTGGAGGCCGCCAAGGCCGACTACGCCGCCCAGGGCCAGGCCATCCTGATGGAGAACTACCGCCGCTTCATCGACCCGACCTACTCGGTGCGCCAGGTGCTGGTGGAGCATCAGCACTTCAACGATCCCGAGAAGCGCGAGCACATCCGCCGGCTGCTGCTGCGCGCCCCGGCCCAGCGGGCCATCCCCATCATCAATTACAACGACCCGGTCTCCTCCGATGAGAACCGCCGCATGGAGCTGAGCGACCTGCGGGCCCAGGGCGCTGGCTGCGGGCATGTCGTCGAGTGCGTGGACAACGATGAGACCGCCGCCGTGGTGGCCGGGCTGGTCAAGGCCCGCCTGCTGGTCATTCTGACCAGCGTGGAGGGCATCTACCGCGACCCGCAGGACCCCGCCACCCTGGTGGAGGAGGTGTCGGGCCGGGATATCGCCGAGGTTGTGGATAACATCCGCGTCCTGCAGCAGTCCTGCGTGGGGGCCAGCCGCGCCGGGGCCAACGGGGCCAAGGCCAAGCTGCAGTTCGTCATGGAGCCGGTGTGCAACGGTACCACTGTCATCATCGGCCATGCGCGCCACCGCCTGAGGGACCTGATCTCCGGCGCGGTCAAGCGCACGGTCATCGCCGCCCGGTAGGCCGGCGCGGGTCTGCCTGGCACCGGCGGTTCAGCGGTTGCGCGGGCCTGCTCGGTGACAGCGCCGGCGGTCCAGTGGTCGCCTGGGCAGGAAGTCCGCGATTCAGCGAGCGCGGTGCATCGGGGCTGGCGGGGTTTCCGTCGGCCCTTTTTTCAACATAGAGGGGCCTTCCTGTGGATAAGTGAGGGCGTTGCATTGACAGGCGATCAGGACCCGGCCCCCAGGCCGGTGTGTGAGGAGGTTCGTCCCATGCGCTTTTGTGAGGTTCCCCTTCGGCTGGTGCCCAACAAGATCGTGCGCTACCCCGGCGGCCGGGAGATCGACCGGTTCCGGGGGATCGATCCGCCGCTGGACGACGGGCGGCCCGAGGCCTGGATTGGCTCGGACACGCCGGTGGCCGGCGCGGGGCCCGAGGACCCCTACGACGGGTGCGCCCGGTGCATCCTGCACGACGGCCGGGAGGTCTACCTGTTCGAGGCCCTGGCCATGGACCCCGAGGGCATGCTGGGCCCGGAGCACCTGGCCCGCAGCGGGCCGCACATGGGCCTGCTGGTCAAGCTGCTGGACGCCCAATACCAGCTGGGCTTGCAGACCCATCCCACCCGGGCCTACGCCAAGGCCCATTTTGGCAGCGACTACGGCAAGCAGGAGAGCTGGTACATCATCGGCCTGCGGGAGGACGTCCCCGAGCCGCCCTATGTGCTGCTGGGCTTTAAGGAGGGCGTCACCCGGGCGGACTTTGCCCGGGGGTATGACGCCGGGGACATCGCCGCCATGGAGGCCTGCTGCCATAAGGTGCCGGTGCGCGTGGGGGATGTGTTCACCATCGAGGCGGGCGCGCCCCACGCCGTCGGCCCGGGCTGCTTCCTGGTGGAGGTGCAGGAGCCCTCGGATATCACTGTGGGCGCCCGCAAGCTGCCCGAGGGGGCCAGCCCCGCCGAGCAGGCCGCCCACCGAGAGCGGCTGCTGGGCTGCTATCGCTACGAGGGGGCGGACATGGCGGCCAACCTGGCCCGCTACCGCGTGCCGCCCAAGACGCTGCGCCAGGGGGACTGGGGGCGCGAGGAGCTGCTCATCGGGCCTGAGCAGACGCCCTATTTCTCCTGCACCCGGCTGACCGCCTCGGGCCCGGCGGACCTGCCGCCCACCGGGGACATCCAGGTGGCGCTGGTGCTCCAGGGCCGGGCCCGGCTGACCTGGCCGGGCGGGGAGATGACCCTGCGCAAGGCCGACGAGCTGATCCTGCCCTACGCCGCGCCGGCCCTGCGCCTGATCCCCGAGGAGCCGACCGCGCTGGTGCGCTGCAACCCGGCGGGGGTGCTCTAGAAAATCAAAAAACACCGCATCCAATCGGATGCGGTGTTTTTGTGCCGGGGATCAGTCGGCCAGCTTCTTGTAGGTCTCCAGGCGCTCCTTGGCGTCCTCGGCGGCCTGATCAAAGAGCTTGTCGGCCACCTGGGGGAACTGCTTGGCCAGGGTGGCGTAGCGGGTCTCGCCCATGATGAAGCTCTTGTAGTCGCTGGTGGGGTCCTTGCTGTCCAGGGTGAAGGGGTTCTTGCCCGCCTCAGCCAGGGTGGGGTTGTAGCGGTACAGCTGCCAGTAACCGGCCTCGACCGCCTTCTTGGCCTCCGCCTGGGAGAAGTTCATGTTGATGCCGTGGTTGATGCAGGGCGCGTAGGCGATGATCAGGGAGGGGCCATGGTAGGCCTCGGCCTCGTTGAGCGCCTTGATCAGCTGGTTGGGGTTGGCGCCCATGGAGACGCTGGCCACGTACACATAGCCATAGCTCATGGCCATCATGCCCAGGTCCTTCTTGCGGGTGCGCTTGCCCGAGGCGGCGAACTTCGCCACCGAAGCCGTGGGGGTCGCCTTGGAGGCCTGGCCGCCGGTGTTGGAGTACACCTCGGTGTCCATGACCAGCACGTTGACATCCTCGCCCATGGCCAGCACGTGGTCCAGGCCGCCGTAGCCGATGTCGTAGGCCCAGCCGTCGCCGCCGAAGATCCAGATGGACTTCTTGATGAACAGGTCCTCATCGGCCGCGATCTGGCAGATCAGCTCGCGGGTGGCGCCCTCGGCCTTCTCGCCGGCCTGCTTCAGGGCGGCGGCGAAGGGCTCGGCGATGGCCTTGGAGCCTTCGGCGTCGTCCATGACCTCCAGCCACTTCTTGGCGGGCTCCTTGACGCAGTCGCAGGCGTCGCTCTCCAGCAGGGCCTGGACGTTCTCAGCCAGCTTGGCGCGCCGCTGGGTCATGGCCAGGTTCATGCCGTAGCCATACTCGGCGTTGTCCTCGAACAGGGAGTTGGCCCAAGCGGGGCCCTTGCCCTGGGCGTTGACCGTGTAGGGGCAGGTGGGGGCGCTGCCGCCGTAGATGGAGGAGCAGCCCGTGGCGTTGGCGATGAGCATCCGGTCGCCGAACAGCTGGGTGACCAGCTTGACGTAGGGGGTCTCGCCGCAGCCGGCGCAGGCGCCGGAGAACTCGAACAGGGGCTGCAGGTACTGGCTGCCCTTGACGGTACCCTTGTTGGGGGTGATCTGCGGGGCGGGCAGGTTCATGGCGAACTCCCAGTTGGCCTCCTGCACCTCGGTTTCCTCGGCCAGGGGCTTCATGGCCAGGGCCTTGGTCTTGGCGGGGCAGACGTCCACGCAGTTGCCGCAGCCGGTGCAATCCAGCGGGGCGACCTGAATGCGGAAGTTGTAGCCGGCCACGTCCTTACCCACGGCCTTCTTGGTGACGAAGGTGGCGGGCACCTCGGCGTCGCTCTTGACCAGGATGGGGCGGATGGCCGCGTGCGGGCAGACCAGCGAGCACTGGTTGCAGCCGATGCAGTTGTCCACATCCCAGGAGGGAATCTTCACGGCGATGCCGCGCTTCTCATACTGGGTGGTGCCGGTGGGCACGGTGCCGGTGGGATCGAAGGCCGACACCGGCAGGCTGTCGCCGTCCTGGCGCAGGATGGGCAGCACGACGTTGTCAAAGTACTCGGTGGCCTTGACCTTGACGGCCTCGGCGCCACTGGTGGCCTCCGCCCAGCTCTCGGGCACGGGGATCTCCACCAGCCCGTCGATGGCCTTGTCGATGGCCTCGCAGTTCATGTTGACGACCTTGTCGCCCTTGCGGCCGAAGGTCTTCTTGACCATCTCTTTCATGTAGACCTCAGCCTGATCGTAGGGCATCACGCCGGAGATCTTGAAGAAGGCGGCCTGCATGACCATGTTGATGCGTCCACCCAGACCGACCGAGCCGGCGATCTTGATGGCGTCGATGTTGTAGAACTTGATGTGCTTCTTGGCCAGGGTGCGCTTCATCGAGGCGGGCAGCATCTCCTCCATCTGCTCGGGCGCCCAGGGGGAGTTGAGCAGGAAGTTGCCGCCCTCGCGGATGCCCTTGAGCACGTCGTAGCGGGTGACATAGGAGGGGTTGTGGCAGGCGATGAACTCGGCGCTGTCGATCAGATAGGGGCTCTTGATCGGCGAGGTGCCAAAGCGCAGGTGGCTGACGGTGATGCCGCCGGACTTCTTCGAGTCGTAGGAGAAGTAGCCCTGGGCGTACATGTCGGTGTGGTCGCCGATGATCTTGATGGAGTTCTTGTTGGCGCCAACGGTGCCGTCGGAACCCAGGCCGTAGAACATGCAGCGGGTGGTGCCCGGGGCGGCGGCGTCGATGGTCTCGCCCATGGGCAGGCTGGTGCCGGTCACGTCGTCGACGATGCCCACGGTGAAGTGGTTCTTCATCTCGCCGTCGAGGTTGTCAAACACGGCCTTGACGCTGGTGGGGGTGAACTCCTTGGAGCCCAGGCCGTAGCGGCCGCCCACAACCTTGATATCGGTCATGCCCTTCTCAAGCAGCGCGCTGCACACGTCGGTGTACAGGGGCTCGCCCAGGGAGCCGGGCTCCTTGGTGCGGTCGAGCACGGCGATCTTCTTAACGGACTTGGGCAGCGCGTCGATGAAGGCGTCGATGGCGAAGGGGCGGTACAGGCGCACCTTGAGCACGCCGACCTTCTCGCCCTTGCCGACCATGTACTCCACGGCCTCGTCGGCCACATCCGCGCCGGAGCCCATCAGGATGATGACCTTGTCGGCGTCGGGCGCGCCCTCGTAGTCGAACAGGTGGTAGTTCCGGCCGGTCAGGGCGGAAACCTTGTCCATCATCTCCTGCACGATGGCGGGGGTGGCGTCGTAGTACTTGTTGGCCGCCTCGCGGTTCTGGAAGTAGATGTCGGGGTTCTGGGCGGTGCCGCGCTGCTCGGGGTGGTCGGGGTTCATGCCGCGGGCGCGGAAGGCCTTGATCTCATCCCAGTTGACCAGCTTGGCCATCTCCTCGTAGTCGATGGCGTCGATCTTCTGGATCTCATGGGAGGTGCGGAAGCCGTCGAAGAAGTGCAGGAAGGGCACCTTGGCCTTGAGGGTCGCCAGGTGAGCGACCAGGGCCAGGTCCATGACCTCCTGGACCGAGGCGGAGGCCAGCATGGCAAAACCGGTCTGCCGGCAGGCCATCACGTCGCTGTGGTCGCCGAAGATGCTCAGGGCATGGGCGGCCAGGGCGCGGGCGCTGACGTGGAACACGCAGGGCAGCAGCTCGCCGGAAATTTTGTACATGTTGGGGATCATCAGCAGCAGACCCTGGGAGGCGGTGAAGGTGCTGGTGAAAGCGCCGGCCGCCAGGGAGCCGTGGACCGCGCCGGCCGCGCCGGCCTCGGACTGCATCTCGGCAAAGCGCATGGTCTGGCCGAACAGATTCTTACGGCCATAGGCAGCCCACTGGTCGCCGACTTCCGCCATGGGGGAGGAAGGCGTGATGGGGTAGATCGCAGCGACGTCACTGAAGGCATATGCCACGTGAGCGGCTGCGGTATTCCCATCGATGGTCATCTTTGTAGCCATGAGAGTACCTCCTTGTGGTGATACGTTGAGAAAAAAGACGAATGCCCGCGGGCAATCGAGACGCGGATAGATGGAGAGAGTGCCTCCATCTTGTTCATTATAAGCGCGTCCATCAGGTCATGTCAAGGCAAAAACCCCCCGTGGCGGGGGAATCCGGGGCTTGGCGGGCGCGCCTTTTTTTGCCAAGCCGCCTGTGGTATAATCGGCTCAAGGAGGCGATGGACATGCAGCTGTTTGTGTCGGATTTGGACGGCACCCTGCTCACCGGCGACCAGGTACTCTCCCCCCGCACCGCCGCGGGGATCAACCGCCTGATCCAGGCCGGATGTCCCTTCACGGTGGCCACCGCCCGCAGCTGGGAATCGGCCCGCAAGGTGCTCGCGCCCCTGCGGCTGCGCCTGCCCGCCATCGCCTCCAACGGGGTGATGCTGGTCGATCCGGCCACGGACCGGCCCCTGGTGGTCAACGACCTGGGCCGGGAGCGGGCCGAGGGGCTGGTGGCGCTGTTCGAGGGGGCGGGCCGCTGCCCCATGGTCTACACCCTGCTGCCCGACGGGACCCAGCGGGTCTACTACAAGCGGGTCGGCAACCCCGCCCAGCAGTTTTATATCGACGGGCGCGTCGCCGCCGGGGACCCGCGCTTTCGCCGGGTCGACCGGTTTGAGCTGATCCCGGGCGAGCGCATCTTCGAGGTCGCCGCCCTGGACATGGGCGCCGCCATGGCCCCGCTGTACGCCCAGGTGCGCTTCGATCCCGACCTGTGCGTGCACGACATTGACGAGGTGTATTTCCCCGGCGGGCGGTGGCTGGAAATCTACGACGCCAAGGCCGGCAAGGACAACGCCCTGCGCGAGCTGATCCGCATGACCGGCGCGCAGCAGGTGACGGTGTTCGGCGACCAGCCCAACGACCTGCCGATGTTCGCCGTGGCCGATTGCCCCGTGGCGGTGGCCAACGCCGCGCCCGAGGTGCGCGCCGCGGCGCGCCAAGTCATCGGCCACCACGATCAGGACGCGGTGCTGGCCTACCTGGAGAGCCGCTGGCTACCGGAGGGCTGACGGGCGGCTGCCGAACCGCGCAAAATTTCTCGAAAAAAATAATAGAAATTTCAGAATAGTACTTGCGCGTCAGTCAATTTCATGCTATACTCATGCCATCGACCGGGGAATCCGGTGACTAGCTGAAACCTACATGTACGCATTTAGTGAAGGAGGCAACATTCATGAAGAAGTTCGTTTGCACCGTCTGCGGTTATGTGGCCGAGGGTCAGATCCCTGAGAAATGCCCGGTTTGCGGGGCGCCCGCTTCCAAGTTCAAGGCGCAGGATGAGGAGCGCGCCTGGGCCGATGAGCACTTTGTCGGCGTGGCCAAGGGCGTGGATCCTGAGGTGATCGAGGGCCTGCGCGCCAACTTCACCGGCGAGTGCACCGAGGTGGGCATGTACCTGGCCATGAGCCGCCAGGCCGACCGCGAGGGCTTCCCCGAGGTGGCCGAGGCCTACAAGCGCATCGCCTTCGAGGAGGCTGAGCACGCCGCCAAGTTCGCCGAGCTGCTCGGCGAGGTCGTGACCGACTCCACCAAGGAGAACCTCCAGCTGCGCGTGGACGCCGAGTACGGCGCGACCGCCGGCAAGAAGGAGCTGGCCACCCTGGCCAAGAAGCTCAACCTGGACGCCATCCATGACACCGTGCATGAGATGTGCAAGGACGAGGCCCGCCATGGCAAGGCCTTCGAGGGTCTGCTCAAGCGGTACTTCGGTTAAGAAAACTGCCGCCCAACCCAAAGCGGGAATGGAGAAATCCATTCCCGCTTTTTGATTTGCGCATCTCTTGGCCGATCACGCCGCCGGCGCCGCCCGGTTGATTTTTTTCTGCAGGCTGCCGCCCACAAACCCGACGATGGCAATCGGCAATCCAAAGAGGAGGTAAACCGGGAAACAGAGGGCGCCGAGCAGGTACAGGGTGGCCGCGAAGGCTGCGCCGCCGCTTTTCCGGCGCGCGTAGGCGATCCACCCCGTCAGGCAGCCCAGAACAAACGCCGCGATGTGCGCGCACAGGAGGATGGCGGCTGCGTACAGGAGGTTCAACGCGGGCGAATCCATGCCCAGCAGTCTAAACGCCAGCTCAAAATATGCGCCAACGGCCTGGATCCAGGCTGTGCCGCCCGCTTCCATAACTGCGCCGCCGAAGACCCACAGCAGAACCCCGCAATACCCGGTGGCAAGGAGGTTTGACGCCAGGAGCGCTTTGCTTCTCACTTCAGCCGCCCCCTTCCTGCGCGGCATCCAGCAGTTTTTTGCTGACCCGCGCCTGAACCTCGATATAATAGGCGGTTTCCGCCTCGTTCATCTCCTCGTCGTCCCACTGCTCAAAATCCTCAACGAAGTCTGCGTATTTGCTCATATACGCTGTATAGTCGGAGAGCAGACCCATATCGTTGGGGTTTTCGCGGTATTGCTGGACGATGGCGACATACTCATCCATGAACGCTTCGTAGCTGTCCATCGCCTCCTGAAACGCCGGCCGCATGCCGTCGGCCTGTTCCCCAGACGCCTGGGTTTCCTCGGGTGCTTGGGTCTGCGCGGGGGCGGGCGACTGGGCGGGCGTTTGGGTCTGCGCGGGGGCGGGCGACTGGGCGGGCTTCCTGGAGACCGGGGCTTCTTTCTGGTCATCCTGCGCCGGGTCGAACGCCTCGCTGCGGCGCTGGGTCGTTGCGGCCGCCTCCCGCGCTGTCCGCTGTCCGCAGCCCGCCAGGCTCGCCAGCAGGAGCGCCGTCAACAGGATTGCAAACCACCTTTTCATCGTGATTCTCCCTTCTTTTTTGCGGCGGGATGAGGTCTGCCGCCGCGTTCTCGGGTTCCATTATACCAGGGGATATCAACTAATACAATATGTTAAACATACAATATCGGTTGATGTATCAAAAAATTCCGACCACCCATACTGTCAGTAGAAGTGATAGTGGAGGTGTTGGTCATGCATTTGAGGATTCGGAGGGCCCGGGAGGACGCCGGCTATACGCGCGAGCAGTTCGCCGAGCTGGTGGGGGTGAGCGTCTCGTACATGGCGGAGCTGGAGCGCGGGCGCACGGGGGTGTCGGTCAAAACCCTTGTGGTGATCTGCAACCTGTTGGGGCTGTCGTCGGATTATATCCTGTTCGGGGAGCCCCGCAGCCGGGATGCGCAGCTGCTGGACAAGCTGCATCGGCTTGACGCGAAATACCTGCCCCTGGTCGACGCCCTGCTGACGGAGCTGCTGGCCCTGGAGGGCTGACGGGCGGATTTTTCCCCTGCGCCCCTTGACGAACCCGGCAAGAATGCGTATACTATCTGTAAGCGCTTACATCTAAAAATGCTTTGCATGAGGAGGGACCCAGATGCAGCTATGTGATATCGGACTGATCGGCCTGGCGGTGATGGGCCAGAACCTGGTGCGCAACATGGCGCGCCATGGATACCGGGTGGCGGTGTATAACCGTACCTACGCCAAGACCGAGGCCTTCCTGGCCGGTCCGGCCCGGGGGGAGGACATCCATTCGGCGGCCACCCTGCCCGAGCTGGTGGCCATGGTCAAAAAGCCCCGGCGCATCATGCTGATGGTGCAGGCCGGCGCGCCGGTGGACGCGATGATCGACGCGCTGATCCCCCTGATGGAGCCCGGGGACGTCATCGTCGACGGGGGCAACTCCTTCTTTAAGGACACCATCCGCCGGGCGGCCAAGGTGGAGGGCGCGGGGCTCAACTACCTGGGCGCCGGGGTGTCCGGCGGCGAGGAGGGGGCCCTGAACGGGCCGAGCATCATGCCCGGGGGCACCCGGCGGGCCTGGGAGATGATGGGGCCGGTGCTGCGGGACATCTCGGCCAAGGTGGCGGGCGGCGCGCCCTGCTGCGACTATGTGGGCGCGGACGGCGCGGGCCACTATGTCAAGATGACCCACAACGGCATCGAGTACGGCGACATGCAGCTGATCAGCGAGGCCTATTTCCTGATGCGCGAGCTGCTGGGCATGGCCCCGGCCGAGATGGCCGAGGTCTTCGCCCAGTGGAACCAGGGCGAGCTGGACAGCTATCTGATCGAGATCACCGCGGACATCCTGGGCCGGACCGATCCTCAGACCGGCCGCCCTCTGGTGGACGTCATCCTGGACGCCGCCGGGCAGAAGGGCACCGGCAAGTGGACCAGCCAGGAGGCCCTGGAGCTGGGCGTGGCCGCGCCGACGGTGGCCGAGGCGGTGTTCGCCCGGTGTATGTCGGCCAACAAGGCCGGCCGCGTGGCCGCCGCTCCGGCGCTGGCCGGGCCCAAGCGCGCCTTCACCGGCGACCGGCAGGCTTTCATCGCCGACATCGGCAGGGCGCTCTACGCCTCGAAGATCTGCTCCTACGCCCAGGGCTTCGACCTGATGCACCAGGCCGCGGCGCAGTACGGGTGGGACCTGCGCTATGGCGACATCGCCCTGCTCTGGCGGGGGGGCTGCATCATCCGCGCCCAGTTCCTGGGCAGGATCAAGCAGGCCTACGACCGCGACCCCGACCTGGCCAACCTGCTGCTGGACCCCTATTTCACCGAAGTCACGGCCCAGGCCCAGGACAGCTGGCGAAACGTCGTGGCCCAGGCCGCGCTGTGCGGCGTGGCCGCGCCCTGCTTCTCCTCGGCGCTCTCCTACTATGACGCTTTCCGCACCGCCAACCTGCCCGCCAACCTGATCCAGGCCCAGCGGGATTATTTCGGCGCGCACACCTACCGCCGGGTGGATATGGACGGCGTGTTCCACACCCAGTGGCTCGAATAAAAGGAGGTACCTGCAGATGAAGACCCCGAGTTTCGATATCCGCGGCAAGGTCGCCGTCATCACCGGCGCGGCGGGCATCCTGTGCAGCGAGATGGCCCGCGAGATGGCCGCCCTGGGCTGCAAGGTCGCGGTGCTGGACCTGAAGGGCGAGGCCGCCGAGGCCGTCGCCCAGGACATTCGCCAGGCGGGCTATGAGGCCGCGGCCTGGGCGGTGGACGTGCTGGACAAGGGCAGCATCCAGGCCGCCTGCGACGGCGTTCTGGCCAAGTGGGGCCGGGTGGACATCCTGGTCAACGGCGCGGGGGGCAACCACCCCAAGGCCTCCACCGGCGACGAGATGAGCTTCTTCGACCTGCCCACCGACGCGCTGCAGTGGGTGTTCAACCTCAACTTCGTCGGCACGGTGATGGCCACCCAGGTCTTCGGCAAGGTCATGCAGGACCAGAAGAGCGGCAACGTCATCAACATCTGCTCCATGTCGGGCATCCGGCCCCTGACCAAGGTGGTGGGCTACTCGGCGGCCAAGGCCGCCCTGGCCAACTTCACCCAGTGGATGGCCACCTACTTCAACGACAACGTATCCACCGATATCCGGGTCAACGCCATCGCCCCGGGCTTCCTGCTGACCGAGCAGAACCGCTTCCTCATGACCGACCGGGAGACCGGCGAGCCCACGCCCCGGGGCCGCCATGTGCTCCAGCAGACGCCCATGAAGCGCTACGGCCAGCCCGAGGAGCTGGTGGGCGCGATCGTCTTCCTGGCCAGCCCCGCCGCCTCCTTCGTCAACGGCGTCATCCTGCCCATCGACGGGGGCTTCGCGGCCTACGCCATCTGATCCAGTTGGAGAAGGCCCCGCCGGGGCCTTCTTTGCGCGGTTGAGCCGCCCGCGGGCGGACGCACCGACTTGTAAGGAGGGAACCTGATGCGCGTACTCGCCCTGGAGGCCAGCACCCAGGCGGCCAAGGCCATCGTCTACGACCGCGAGGCCGGGGTGTCCTCGCTCGCCCAGCTGCCCTACCCCGAGGGGACGTGCGACATCGTCACCCAGGACGCCGAGGCCATGGCGGCCTCGGTGTTCGCTGCCGGGCGGCAGGCCCTCAAGGCCAGCCCCGGGCCCATCGACGGCGTCGCCATCTCCAGCATCTGGCACAGCCTGCTGCCCCTGGACCGGGACCGCCGGCCCCTGGGGCCGATCCGCACCTGGGCCAACACCCAGGCCGCGCCCACGGTGGCCCATTTTCGGCGGGACGGGGCCCTGACGGCCGAGTTCTACCAGCGCACCGGCTGCATGGTGCACAGCATGTACCCCCTGTGGCAGTACATGCACCTGAAGCGCTGCCAGCCCGAGGCCCTCTCGGGCATGGCCAGCCTGTCCAGCCAGAGCGCCTACCTGTTCGAGCGGCTGACCGGGCGGGAGGGCGTCTCCACCTGCACCGCCTCGGGCAGCGGCTTCTACAACATCCACACCGGCGCGTGGGATGAGCGGGCGCTGGCCTTCTGCGGGCTGGAGCCCGAACAGATCGGCCGGCTGATGGACCCGGAGGACACCCAGCCCCTCTGCCGGGCCGCCGCCGAGGCCCTGGGCCTGCCCGCGGGCACCCCGGTCTGCCCCGGCGGGGGGGACGGCGCGCTCAACCAGATCGGCTCGGGCGCCACCGCCCCGGGGATCATGACCTTCTCGGTGGGCACCAGCGGGGCCATCCGCATGGCGGTGGATCAGCCGGTGCTGCCCGAGCGGCCCAGCACCTGGTGCTACGCCCTGGCCGAGGGCAAGCGCATCGCCGGGGCGGCCACCTCCGGGGCGGGCAACTGCGTGGACTGGCTGCGCAAGACCGTCCTGGGCGGGCGGTACGACTTTGCCCAGCTCGAGGCCCTGGCCGCAGAGGTCGATCGGGGAGCCGCGCCGGTGTTTCTGCCCTTTTTGTACGGGGAGCGCTGCCCGGGCTGGCAGGACGCCCGCCGGGGCGGGTATGTGGGCCTGTCGGGGCAGATGGGCGTGGGCGAGCTCTACTACGCCCTGCTCGAGGGCGTGCTGATGAATATCTATCACTGCTACCAGATCCTGACCGAGGCGGCCGGCCAGCCCCGGCAGATCCGCATCACCGGGGGCATCGAGCGCTCGCCCCTGTGGCTGCAGATGGCGGCGGACCTGTTCGGCGCGCCCATGACCACCGCCACCATTGAGCACGCCTCGATCCTGGGGGCGGCGGCTTTGGCGCTCAAGGCCTGCGGGGGCATCGACCGCCTGGCGGACTTCGACGCGCCCACCGGCCGCGCCATCGCGCCGCAGATCGGCAAGCGCGCCCTCTACGACGCGCGCTTTCAACAATACCTGGCGGCCTATCAGGCCCAGGTCATCTGACGGGAGGCATATCCATGCAGAACATCGCCCTGGAACAGCTCGGCGCGGGCATCTCCGAGGAGACCCTGCGCCAGGTCCTGACCCAATCCCTGGCCGGGCAGGCCATCCCCGCTCACGCGCTGATCGTCGCCCCGGACATCAGCCGGCTGCACTCGCGCGGCGGGCGCATCACCGCCATCTACTATGAGCTGCTCACCCAGGCGGGCTGCCAGGTGGACGTCATCCCCGCCCTGGGCAGCCACCTGGCCATGCAGCCCGAGGAGATCCGCCAGATGTTCGGGCCGGACATCCCCCTGGAGCGCTTTATCGTCCATGACTACCGCAACGACGTGGTCACCCTGGGCCGGGTGCCCGCCGATTTCGTGCGGGAGGTGTCCGAGGGGCTGCTGGAGGAGCCCATCGACGTGCAGGTCAACCGCCGCCTGGTGGACCCCAAGTACGGCCTGATCCTGTCGGTGGGCCAGGTGGTGCCCCACGAGGTGGTGGGCATGGCCAACCACGCCAAGAACATCTTCGTGGGCGTGGGCGGCAACAGCATGATCAACGGCACCCACTTCCTGGGCGCGGTCTACGGCATGGAGCGCATCATGGGCCGCCGTGACACCCCGGTGCGCGCGGTGCTGGACTACGCGCTGGAGCATTTCATGGCTGACGCGCCCCTGGTCTTCGCCCTGACGGTCATCGGCAAGTACCAGGGAAACAATGCCCTCAACGGCCTGTTCATCAGCCCGGGCCGCGCCTGCTACGAGCAGGCCGCCGCCCTCTCCCAGCGGCTCAACCTGGATATTTTGGATCGGCCCCTCAAGAAGGTGGTGGTCTACCTGGAGCCCGGGGAGTTCCGCTCCACCTGGATCGGCAACAAGGCCATCTACCGCACCCGCATGGCCATTGCCGACGGGGGAGAGCTGATCGTGCTGGCCCCGGGGGTGCGCCAGTGCGGCGAGGACCCCGCCCTGGATCCCCTGCTGCGCAAATACGGCTACGCCGGGCGGGACGCCATCCTCCGGGCCGCGGCCGAGAACGACGACCTGAAGGCCAACCTGTCGGCGGCGGCCCACCTGATCCACGGCTCCTCCGACGGACGCTTTGCCATCACCTACTGCCCGGGCCATATGACCCGCCAGGAGGTGGAGGCCATCCATTTCGGCTACATGCCCTACGAGCAGGCCGCCGCCCGCTACAACCCCGCCGCCCGGGCCGACGGGTTCAACACCCTGCCGGATGGCGAGGAAATCTTCTACATCTCCAACCCCGCCCTGGGCCTGTGGGCCCTGCGCGAGCGCATGGACGCCTGACCCCCGCGGCGCGGGCGGCGGGCGACCGGCGGGCGACCGGCGGGGCCACGGTCTGATCCGCGGGCGACCGGCGGGGCCACGGCCTGATTCGCGGGCGACCGGCGGGACCGCGATTGACGGCTGACCGCCCGCGGCGCAACCGGCCACGTCTGACAGAACCCTTGATCCCGCCCGGCGCGGCCAGCTGGCCGCGCCGCTTTGATTTTGGCCGCGTCCCCTTGACAGGGCGGGGCGCGCGTGCTACCATCAAATTATACCTAGTAATGCTAAATACATACCGAAGGAAGGGAGGACGCCATGGAGGACAAGTTCTTGCAGCAGTTGAAGAAGGGCAGCCTGGAGCTGCTGGTGCTCGAGCTGATCTGCGAAAAGCCCAGCTACGGCTACGAACTGCTCTCCCAGCTGCGGGCGCGCTCGCAGGGGCTCTTTGACCTGAAGGAGGGCACGCTCTACCCCATCCTCTACCGGCTGGAGGATGACGGGCTGATCCGGGCGGCCTGGTCCCAGGCCGTTGGGCGGGCCGCTCCCAAGAAAATCTACACCGCCACCGAGGCCGGCGAGCGGGAGCAGCGGCGCCGCCGGGCGGTGTGGGACCGGTTCGCCGGCGCGGTGTCGGACATCTTGCAGGGAGGGTTGGACGATGAAGCATGAGGTGCGGGCGGGCTTTCTGCCCCCGATGAAGCGCTATGTCAACGCCGTGGAGCGGCGGCTGCGCCTGCCGTGGAAGGTGCGCGCCCGGGTGATGAGCGACTTTGCCACCGGCATCCAGGCCCGGCGGGAGCAGGGGCAGAGCGACGAGCAGATCATGGCCGACCTGGGCGAGCCCGCCCGGGCCGCGGCGGAGCTCAACAGCCAGATGCAGGCGTACGTCTACCGCCGCAGCCCCTGGCGTTTTGCCTGCCTGGCGCTGGCGGGGCTGTGCGCGATCGCGCTGGTGGTGGAGCTGCTGCCCTGGCGGTGGATGCTGGTGACGGGCAAGGAGTTCGTCAGTGGCGTCTTTATCACGAGCGAGACGGTATCCGATGAGCTGCCGAGGATTCTCTCGCTACCGGATTTTAGCGGGGCGCATATCGTTATCACCCTGGCGCTGATGGCGGCGGGGCTGGCGGGGTTCTTCCTGCTGCGCCGGCTCAAGGGCCGCCGGGAGCCATAAAAAAGCGGGAGCCGCAGGCTCCCGCTTTTTGCGTGGGTCAGGGTCGCAGAATCTCCCGGATCACCCGGCCGTCGATATCCCCGGGCAGGTCCGCGCCCAGCAGGCGGGCGAAGGTGGGGGCCTCGTCCACCAGGCGGCCGGTGTTAAGGGTGACGCCCGGGGCGATGTCCGGCCCCTTGGCCAGCAGCACCGGCTGGGGCCCCTTCTCGGGCAGGTAGCCGTGGGTGGCCTGGCCGTAGCGGTAGTCGGCGCTGTCGAAGTTCTTCACCAGCGGGCGCTCCGGGCTGTCGCCGAAGGAGGTGTACCCGTCGGTCTCCAGCACAAAGGCGAAGTCCCCGGCCAGGCGGTGCTCCCGCCGGGCCCGCTCGGCGGTGAACACCTGGCTGACGCCGTAAACCCCCTCCTCCACCAGATGGTCCAGCAGGCGGGCCACCCGCTCGCGCACCGCGCCGTCGGAGGGGTCCTTCAGGTACACCAGGGCGGACATGCCGCCGGAGAGGCAGTAGGCCTGCCACGAGGCGATCTGGCCGCTTTCGTCCAGCTGGATCAGCCCGGCCTCGGCCAGCAGCACGTTCAGGTTGACGATGCGCCGGATGTCCATCTGCCCGTGGTCGCTGACCAGGAAGAAATTGGTGTCCGCCAGGGTGCCGGCCCGCTCCATGGCCGCGCCCAGCAGGCCGATGTACCGGTCGGTTTCGATCACCTGCTGGGTCACCCGCTCGTTGAAGGCGCCATAGCGGTGGCGCGCGCCGTCGATGTTGGCCGGGTGGATCATGGTCAGGTCGGGGGCGCAGCGCTCCAAAAGGTCGCAGGCGCAGGCGATGACGAACTCGTCGCACACCGGGTGCTCCCGCTCATGGCCCTGGAGCAGGCCCTGGCGCTGGCGCACGATCTCCATGGCCGGGCCCCGGCTGCCCGAGCGGGCGAAGGCGTCGGCGAGGACGTCCTCCGGGCCCTGGGTCCAGTACTCGTCGATGAGAAAATCGATGTCCGGGTGGTTGCCGGTCACCGGCCAGAACACCGCCGCGGTGCTGCGCCCGGCCCGCTTGGCCGCGGTGAACAGGTCCGTCGCCCGCGCCGCTCCGTGAAACCATTTCCAGGGCAAAGGCTCCCGCTGGGCGGAGAAGACCAGGTTGCCCTCCACGCCGTGGCGGTCGGGGTAGACGCCGGTGACCATGGTGGTGTGGCAGGGGTAGGTGATGGTGGGGTAGACCGAGCGCACCTGGGTGATCTGGCTGCCGCCGAGCAGGTATCGGCGGGTGTTGGGCAGGGATTTCAGGGTGTCCAGGTCCTCGCTGACCAGGGCGTCCGCGGACAGGACGACGAGCTTGTGCATGGATATCCCTCCTTGTGGGGTGCTCACCGCGCCGCGGCCTCGGGGTCGAAGCCCGGGGCAGCGCCGCGATGGCGGTCAGCCGCGGTAGGCGTCGACGATCTCGCCGTAGAACATGCGGTGCACGTCCCGGTCGGCGTACCACTTACCCGCCGCCGGGTCGCCCAGCAGGCCGGGGTCCATGGTCTGGCTGTAGCGCACGATGCACTCCAGGTGCAGCTCGCAGTCGGTCAGGATGCTGCCGGGGATGGAGCGGGCCGGCGCGGCCGTCAGGCCCAGGGCGGCCAATTTATCCCCATCGCGGCCCGAGCGGCTGCCGCAGTAGGCCAGCTCCTTGGCCATGTCGTGCAGGGGGACGTCCACGCTGAAGCAGCCGGACGCCTCGATCAGCCCGTAGCTGTAGCGGGACAGGCGCACCGGCGCGATGAATACCGGCTTACCCCAGTACATGCCCAGGCTGCCCCAGCCGATGGTCATGGCGTTGGCCGGATCGCGGCCGGCGGTCAGGAACACGCCCTTGCCCGTGAGCTGGGCCAGGATGTCGGGGGCGGCTTGCGTGAGAAACTCCGGATACATGAAAAAATCCCTCCTCAAAAAACCTTGAGAAGGAATTCCACGCGCGCAAAAGCCTTCCTGCCGGGCAGGAAGGCTTTTTGGGCTCGCTTACGCGGCGTCGGGCTGGTGGCGGTAGCTGGCCTTGGGCGCGAAGAGCATCTTGATGCTCCACAGCCCCGCCAGGCCCACCACCGCATAGATGATCCGGCTGATGACCGCGCCCTGGCCGCCAAAGAGGAAAGCCACCAGGTCGAACTGGAACAGCCCCACCAGCAGCCAGTTGATGGCGCCGATGATGACCAGTAACAATGCCGTGGTATCCATGGACTCACTCCTTCCCACTAGTATGGTCTTACAGGTCATAGCATGCGCTGAATTCGGCGGATTCATGCAAACAGAAGGGCGGCTTACCGCCGCCCTCTTCCCGCGTGAACTCAGTGCGCCTGGCCCGGGACCATGCCGTCGGGCAGCAGGGGCACGGGGTGGACCAGCAGACCGCCCGCGGGGGAGGCCTCGCCGCCGGTTTGGCCGGGATACTCGGTGCCCATGGTTTGCTCAGGGTGTCCATCGGGATACTGGGTGCCCGTGGGCGCGGGATCGCTCTGCCGCCGGGCGACGGTCCATTGGTCCGCGACGGGGTATTTCTTGCGCTTCATCCTGCTTCACCTCGGGGTTAGTTTGCCCGGGCGCGGGCGAAGCATGCATTGCAATCCGCGCGAAAAATTTTTATAATGGATCTATAAAATGGTGGGAGGGATGGCCATGGATGGCGCTGCGCTAGGTCGGCGCGTGCGGGTGGTGGTGGACCGCCCGATGGGCAGCCGGCACCCGGAGCATGAGGACATCGTGTATCCGATCAACTACGGCTATGTGCCCGGGGTGCCGGGCGGGGACGGCGAGGCTCAGGACGCTTATCTGCTGGGGGTGGACGAGCCCGTGGCGCGCTTTGAGGGGGTGGTCGCCGCGGTGATCCACCGCCTGGACGACATGGAGGACAAGTGGGTGGTCGCGCCCGAGGGCATGGCGGTCTCGGCCGAGCAGGTGCGCGCGGCCACGGATTTTCAGGAGCGGTTCTTTACCACCCGCATCCGGGTGCGGCCCGGGCGGGATGCGAAAGGGAGCGGTTGAGCATGGAGCGGATCCACGCGGTGCTGGCCGGAGCCGGCGGATATGGTCATTTTTATCTGGACGCCCTGCTGGGGGGCGAGCCCGCGCTGCCCATCAGCCTGATCGGCGCGGCGGACCCCCATCCGCCCGAGGCGGCGCGGGCGCGGCTCAACGCCGCGGGCGTGCCCTGCTACCCGTCGCTTGAGGCCTTCTACGCCGCCGGCGGTCGGGCGGAGCTGGCGATCCTGGCGGTGCCCATCGCCGAGCATTTGCCCCAGTGCCGCGTCGCCAGCGCGCACGGCAGCGCCATCCTGCTGGAAAAACCCCTGGCCGCCACCCTCCAGGAGGCGGCGGACATCGCCGAACTGGGCTGCCCGGTGGCGGTGGGTTACCAGTGGAGCTATAGCCGGGCGATTTTGAACCTCAAGGCCGATATCGCCGCCGGGCGCTACGGCGCGCCCCTGTCCGCCAAGACCCTGGTGCTCTGGCCCCGGCTGGACGCCTACTTTGCCCGGCCCTGGGCGGCGCGGCGCTTTGACGCGGCGGGCCGACCGGTGTTCGACTCCATCGCCCACAACGCCTGCGCCCACTATTTGCACAACCTGCTCTTCCTGCTGGGCCCGGCGACCGACCGCGCGGCCGAGCCCGAGCGGGTGCGCGCGGGGCTGTGGCGGGCCAACGACATCGAGAACTTCGACACCTGCGCGATCCAGGTGCTCACCTGCGGCGGCGTGCCGATCACCTTTGTGGCCAGCCATGCCACCGAGCGGGTCGAGGGCCCGGTGTTCGAGATGGACTTCACCGGCGGCCGGGCGGTGGCCGCCTGGCATCCCATGGACGGCTCGATCCACGTGATGGGCTACCCCGACGGGGAGCGGCCGGTGGTCTACGGCGACCCCAACGACGACGAGCGGGCCAAGCTCTACGCCGCGGCGCGCATGGCCCGGGATGGGCAGCCGCCGGTGTGCGGCATCGCCGCCGCCCTGCCGGAGCTGAAGGTGATCTCCGCCCTGGAGCGCAGCCTGCAGGCCGCCGGCGCGCGCATCGCGCCGATTCCGGGCGTGGCGCGCACGGCCGACGACGCGGGCAACTATGTGCCCGGCCTGCACGAGCTGCTCAAGACCGCTTACCGCACCGGGGCCACCCCGGATACCCTGGGCCTGCCCGAGGCGGGCATGGGCGCCTGGGTGTCGGCAGGAAAATAGCCATCGGGGGCGAATTCATTGCGCTGGACCCTGTTGCGGGGTCCAGCGTTTTTTCGGTTTGGGTGAAGAAATCGTTAGCCAGGCTTAAGGGAACCTTCATTTCGCAGCCGGTGAGATGGGGTATGATGCCTATGGAGGTGTACACGCGATGAAGAAAGTCTTGGCGGTGCTGTTGGCCGCCGTGCTGATCTTTGCGGCGGGATTTGGGCTGAGCTGGTGGCTGGATCAACCCGCCAAGCCCCAGGTTGCCTCGGAGCCAACGGTCATCCTGAGCGCGCCAGCGGGCGACGGCCAGGTCGTGGCCCAGGGCGAAGCGCCGACGCACAGCGCCGCGACCCAGTCGGCCTCGCCCGAGGCGGGCTTTGGCGGCTTGCCGACCCACCAGGTGTCCGTGACGCAAGCGCAGTCGGGCTATCAGATGCTGGTCAACGCCGACCACCCTCTGGGCCAGAGCGGCAGCGCCGGCGAGCTGGTCAACGTCTATGAGAATAAACCCAGCGGCGTTTTCTCCCTGACGGATAGCTCCGTGGTGCTCAGCCGCGTCGCCCTGGACGCGGCGGTGGCGATGTTCACCCAGGCCCAGGCCGACGGCCAGCAGGGCTATATCATCACCAGCGGCTACCGCGCCTACGAGCGGCAGCGGCGCATCCTCGACGAGGGCGTGGCCGAGGCCATGGCCCGGGGCATGAGCGCCGAGGAAGCCCGGGCCGACACCCTGAGCTGGGTGGCCCTGCCCGGCGCCAGCGAGCACCAGACCGGCCTGGCGATGGATATCCAGGTCAACGGCCTGCTGTCCAAGTACGATTTCGGCAAAACGCCCCAGGGCAAGTGGCTGGCCCAGAACAGCTGGCGCTACGGCTTTGTCGTGCGCTACCCCGATGGCAAGCAGGACATCACCAAGATCACCAACGAGCCCTGGCACTTCCGCTACGTCGGCCTGGTCCATGCCCAGATCATGGCCGAGCGGGACCTTTGCCTGGAGGAGTATGTGGATTTTCTCCGGCAGCAGGGTCGGGTGCAGGTCAACTGCGTGGATGGGGCGCGCTACGCCGTCGCCTACATGACCCCCGACGCCGACGGGTTCATCACCGTGCCCGAGGGCGCGGAGGTCTCCTGCGTGGGCGACGGCGGGGCCATCGTCACCTGGGTCTCCTGAACCCGGTTGGCGCGGCGGCGACCGGCCCTGGGCGACGCATCCGACCCTGGGCGACGCATCCAGCCCTGCGGACGCATCCGACCCTGGGCGACGCATCCAGCCCGGCGGACGCATCCGACCCTGGGCGACGCATCCAGCCCGGCGGACGCAACCAGCCCTGGGCGACGTATCCAGCCCGGCGGACGCAACCAGCTCCGCACGCCCTCCCCGGCCTCGCGACCGGGGATTTCTTGTATCAAAATAGATATTAACAGAAAACTATATTGACTTCATCCCACCCCTGTGCTATGCTGGCCTCACAGAAGATTTGCTGGGAGGTGGGCGTATGCAGCAGCTCGAGCCGGTATCCGCCCAGGAGCTGATGGAGCTGCGGCGGTATCCGCTCTTTGAGGGGGTGTCCCCCGAGGCCCTGGCCTGTCTGTATGGCTGCCGGGATGTGGGGCGCAGGCGCTACCCCAAGGGCGCGGTGATCTACGACCCGGACCATTTCGAGCGCCGGCTGTGCCTGATCCTGACCGGGCAGGTACAGGTGGACAAGGGCGAGGGCATGGTGATGAGCCGGTTCAAGGCTGGGGACATCTTCGGCGCGGCCAGCCTGTTCCAGACCCGAGGGCGTTACACCACCCGGATCACCGCCCTGGAGGAGGTCCAGGTGCTGATGCTGGGGCAGAGCGCCCTGCGCAAGCTGATGCAGCAGGACTTTCGCATGGTGGACAACTACCTGCTCTACCTGTCCGGCCGCATCCACTACCTCTCCCGGCGCATCGACAGCCTGACCGCCCCCACCGTGGAGGAGCGGCTATTGACCTTCCTGGCCGACTATCAGGACGGCGCCGGTCTGGTGGCCCTGCCCTGCCGGATCAGCGCCCTGCCGGCCATGCTGGGCATGGGTCGGGCCAGCCTGTACCGCGCCCTGGATACCCTTCAGAGCCGGGGAAATATCCGTCGGGAGGGCAAGAACATCCGTATTACCCAGCCCGATCAGAAAGAAGGTATCTGCCGATGAAGATGAAAAAGTGGACTTTTCTCGCCCTGTTGGCCGCCCTGGCGCTGCTGCTGACCGCCTGCGCCGCCGCCCAGGCCCCCGGCGCCACGCCGACCCTGAGCGCCCCTGCGGCCGCCAGCGATTCCCCTGAGGGTTCGCCCTCGGCCGCGCCGGACGGCGGCGACGCGCCCCAGACCGCCGCCGAGCCGGTGCGGGTGGCCGGGCTCAACGGCCCCACGGGCATCGGCCTGGTCAAGTTGATGGCCGACCATCAGCAGGACGGGGCCTACGCCTTCACCCTGGACAGCGCGCCCGACGCCATCGTCGCCAAGGTGTCCTCCGGCGAGGCGGACATCGCCGCGGTGCCCACCAACCTGGCCGCCACCCTGTACCGCAAGACCAACGGCGGGGTGCAGATGATCGCCCTGAACACCCTGGGCGTGCTGTCCATCCTGGAAAACGGCGACTCGGTGCAGTCGGTGTCGGACCTTGCGGGCAAGACCCTCTACGCCACCGGCCAGGCCTCCACGCCCGAGTATGTGCTCAACTACATCCTCTCGGCCAACGGCTTGACCCCCGGCGAGGACGTCCAGATCGTCTACCTGGCCGACCATGCCGAGCTGGCCGCCAAGATGGCCGCCGGCGAGGTGGCCCTGGGCATGCTGCCCCAGCCCCACGCCACCAGCGCCATGATGAAAAACCCCGATCTGCGCATCGCTGTGGACCTGACCGAGGCCTGGAGCCAGGTGGGGGGCGGCAGCGAGCTGACCCAGGGCTGCCTGATCGCGCGCACCGAGTGGGCCCAGGCCCACCCCGAGGCGCTCTCGGCCTTCCTGGACGACTACAAGGCCTCCACCGAGTACGTCAACGCCCATGTGCCCGAGGCCGCCGCCTGGGTGGCGCAGTTTGGCATCATGGGCACGGCCCAGGCCGCCGAGAAGGCCATCCCCCTGTGCAACATCACCTTCGTCGAGGGCGAGCCGATGAAGCGGCAGGTCGCCGGCTTCTTCCAGGTGCTCTTCGACGCGGATCCCAAGAGCGTGGGAGGACAGATGCCCGATGACGGACTCTACTTTATCCGGTAAGGCCAAATCCGGGCGGCGCGGCTGGCTGATCAAGCTGGCCGTGGCCGCCTTTTGGCTCTCGCTCTGGCAGGCGGCGTACTGGGCGGTGGGGCAGGACCTGCTGGTGGCCTCGCCGGTCCAGGTGGCGGGGCGGTTGGTCCGCTGGGCGGGCAACTGGGATTTCTGGCGCACCGCCCTATATAGCCTGGGGCGCATCCTGGCGGGCTTTGGCGCGGGGGTGGCCGCCGGATGCATGCTGGCGGCGCTGTGCAGCCGTCTGCCCCTGGCGCGCGCGCTGTTCTCGCCGCTGCTGGGGGTGGTCAAGGCCACGCCCGTGTCCTCCTTCATCATCCTGGCGCTGGTGTGGATCCAGGGCGCGCGGGTGCCGATGTTCATCAGCTTCCTGATGGTGCTGCCGATCGTCTGGGCAAACGTCAGCGAGGGCATCGCTCAGCTGGACCCCCGCCTGAGCCAGATGGCGCGTCTGTTCGGCCTGTCCCGGGGCCAGCGCCTGATCAAGGTCTACCTGCCCCAGATCATGCCCTATCTGGTCAGCGCCATGACCGTGTCCATGGGTCTGGGGTGGAAGGCGGGCATCGCCGCCGAGGTGCTGGGCACGCCCGAACTGGCCATCGGCCGGGAGCTCTACTACGCGAAAATCTATCTGGAAACCGCGGACCTGTTCGCCTGGACGGCGGTGGTGGTCGCCCTGAGCATGCTGCTGGAGCGGGGCATGGTGCGGCTGATCGCCCGCCTGGGCCGCAGGTTCCACTGGGTGAGGGTGACATGCGCATAGAAGGATTGACCAAGGCCTACGGAGAAAAGATCATTCTGCAGGATTTTACCCTGGAGCTGCCCGAGCGCGGCGTGGTGTGCCTGCTGGGCCCCTCGGGCTGCGGCAAAACCACCCTGCTGCACCTGCTCGCCGGGCTGATCCCCGCCGACGGCGGGCGCGTGGTCGGCCTGCCCGGCCCGCTGAGCATGGTCTTCCAGGAGGACCGGCTGCTGCCCTGGCTGACCTGCCAGGAAAACATCGCGTTGGTGGGGGTGAGCCGGGACGCCGCCCGCCGCGCCCTGGAGGCGGTGGGCCTTTTCGGGCAGGAGGGGGTCTATCCCGACGCGCTCTCCGGCGGCATGCGTCGGCGCGTCGCCCTGGCGCGGGCCCTGGCCGCGCCCCACGGCGCGCTGCTTTTGGACGAGCCCTTCAAGGGCCTGGACCGGGCGACCCAGCAGCCGCTGCTGGAGCAGGTGCGGGCTCACGGGGAGGAGCATCTGGTGCTGGCCGTCACCCATGATCCCTGGCAGGTGGACGCCCTGGGGGCGATGGCGGTGCGGCTGAGCGGGCCGCCGCTGCGGCTGGAGCGCTGAAAAGCGGCGGCGCGCGCCCCATGATCCGCCCGGGAGGCGGATGGAGAGGAGGAGCCCATGGATCAACCTTTGGATCTTCAGGTCAAGCGCTTTGAGAATCTCTACGCCCTGGCCTCGGGCAGCTACTGCCGCGAGGGGGATTTCGCCCCGGCGGTGGCCACCCTGGCCGCGGCCCGGAACCTCGAGCAGGGCAAGCGGGAGATTTTGAACTGGGTGGTTCAGCCCCTGGAGCAGTTTGAGGCCCTGATGGCCCAGCGCGAGGGCTGGCAGGATAGCCAGTCCGTCGCCGCCCGCCAGGCCCTCGCCCAGATGCGCCAGCAGTATCAGCAGTTCTGCCGGGGGGTGGAGGAGGCGGTGGAACAGGCCCGCCTGGAGCGGAAAAAGCGCCGCCGCTCCACCCTGCTGTGCGCCGGGGCGCTGGCGCTCTCCGGCGCGCTGCTGCTGGTCATCGGCAGCGTCGGCATGCGGGTGGCCGGGGGCGTGCTGGCCGCCGCGGGCCTGGCCGTGGGCGTCGCCACCCTCTGCCATCGCCCGGAGTGAACCCAAAATGAAGGAAAAGCTGCAGGACAAGCCGCGTCCCGCGGCTTTTTTGCTGTTCTCCGGGGCCCGCATGATGGACAAACTGCAACAAAAACGCGGGGCGCTCCTGGAAGATCTTGATAAAGTTAGGATTTTTTTGAAGAAAGGTCTTTACAACTTTCATGCCCGGCGGTATACTAAGTGCTGTCAAGCCAAAATGCAACCGAAAGGGGGGCCGAAGATGAGCAACTTGAACCTGGACGCAATCGCTGGAAAACTGACCGCGGAGAAGTTCGATCTGTCCGCAGCTCGGGGGATTTGTGCGCCTTTTTGGCCCATGGTTTTGGACCTCTGTCCATGACAGAGCACCTGTATGCGATCCAAACGCCATGGCGCCCAACGGTGCCATGGCGTTTTATTTTACACAGAGAAAGTGGGGGAATTCGTTTTGACGCAACAGACAACCAAGGGCGCCAACAAGCGCCGTTTGCGGATGCTGGTCTCCTGGACGCGGGGGCATCGCCTGGCCTATCTGGGGGCGCTGCTGTCGGTGCTGCTGTCGGCGGCCATCGGCTTTGTCACACCCCAGGTGATGCGCACGATCCTGGACTCAATCCTGGGCGACCAGCCCTTCTCCTCGCCGTTTATGGCCGCCTGCGTGGACTTTCTGGGCGACCGGGCGCTGCTGCTGGAGAACCTGTGGATCTGCGGGCTGGCGCTGATTTTGATCAACCTGGTCAACGCGGTGTTCCTCTTCACCCGCGGCGCGTGGACCAACACCGCCACCGAGGCCATCCTGCGCGCCCTGCGCAACCGGCTCTACGACCACCTGCAGCGGGTGCCCTATGATTACCATGTCAAGACCGAGACCGGCGACTTGATCCAGCGCTGCACCTCCGATGTGGAGACCGTGCGCCGCTTCCTGGCCGGTCAGCTGGTGGAGCTGGCCCGGGGCATCTTCATGCTGGCCCTGGCGCTGGGCATCATGCTGAGTATGAACGTGCCCATGACGCTGATCGCCGTGTGCGCGGTGCCCTTCATGATCCTGACCAGCCTGTTCTTCTTCAAGCGCATGCAGCACGAGTTCGAGGTGGCAGACCGCATCGAGGGGGCCATGAGCACCGTGCTGCAGGAGAGCCTGACCGGCGTGCGCGTGGTGCGCGCCTTCGGCCGACAGGCCTACGAGATCGATAAATTCGGCGAGAAGAACACCGCTTACCGCGACAAGTGGTTTAAGCTCAACACCACCATGAGCGCCTTCTGGGCGATGAGCGACGGCTTTGGCTTCTTCCAGAGCATGGTGGTCATCCTGGTGGGCGTGTACAACTGCGTACACGGCACCCTGACCCTGGGCACCCTAACCGCCTTTGCCAGCTACTCGAGCATGCTGATCTGGCCGATGCGCCAGATGGGGCGCATCCTGGCGGACATGGGCAAGGCCCTGATCTCCACCGGCCGTATTCAGCAGATTCTCGACGCGCCCCTGGAGGAGCAGCCCGGCGACCGCCACGAAAAGCCCGACATCCGCGCCCGGATCGTGTTCGACCACGTTTCCTTCGCCTACGGCGAGGGCGACCCGGTGCTCGAGGACCTGTGCCTGACGGTGGAGCCCGGCCAGACCGTGGCCATCCTGGGAGCGACCGGCAGCGGCAAGAGCTCCCTGGTGCACCTGCTGCAGCGCCTGTACGACTACACCGCCGGCTCGATCACCATCGGCGGGGTGGCGCTCAAGGACATCGACCGCCGCTACCTGCGCGAGCGGGTGGGCATCGTGCTGCAGGAGCCCTTCCTCTACTCGCGCACCATCGGGGAGAACATCGGTATCTCCATGGATGAGCGGGAGCAGACCCAGGTGGAGGACGCGGCGCGCATCGCCTCGGCCCACGAGTTCATCCAGTCCTTCGAGAAGGGCTATGACACCGTGGTGGGCGAGCGGGGCGTCACCCTGTCGGGCGGGCAGAAGCAGCGCGTGGCCATCGCCCGCACCCTGACCCGGGACAGCGACATCCTGATCTTCGACGACTCCCTCTCGGCGGTGGACACCCAGACCGACGCGGCCATCCGCCAGGCCCTGCGCCAGCGGCGCGCCGGCATCACCACCTTCATCATCTCCCACCGGCTGAGCACCCTGTCCGAGGCCGACAAGATCGTCGTGCTCGAGGGCGGGCGGGTGGCCCAGGAGGGCACCCATGAACAACTCATCGCCCAGGACGGCTTGTACCGCCGGGTGTGGGCCATCCAGAACTCCCTGGAGGCCGAATTGGAAAGCGAGGTGAACGCCTGATGGCGCAGACAGAACAGATGCATACCAAGACCAAGCTGGACATGAAGGTGTGGCGGCGGCTGATCCAGTTCGCCAGGCCCTTCTGGCGGTATCTAGCCATCCTGGTGGTGGTGATGCTGGTCATGGCGCTGATGGACTCCATCCAGCCCCGCCTGAATCAGACCGCCATCGACCAGTTCATCGTGCCGGGCAACCTGTCGGGTTTCGGCTGGTTCATCGCCCTGTTCATCGGCATCGTGCTGGTGCAGATCACCGCCACATACCTGCTGGTGTACCTGGCGGGCAAGGTGGAGGTGGGCGTGGTGCACCACATCCGCACCATCGCCTTCAACCATTTGCAGAACCTGAGTTTCTCCTACTTTGACACCACCAACGTGGGCTACATCCTGGCCCGCATGACCAGCGACTGCCAGCGCATCGCCGACACCGTGGCCTGGGGCATCGTGGACTTGGCCTACGGCCTGTGCTACATGGTCTGGATTTTGATCATGATGTTCTCCCTGAACTGGCAGCTGGCGCTGATCACCATGGCGGTGCTGCCGCCCCTGGTGATCATCAGCATCGTCTTTCAAAAGCGCATCCTGAAGAACCACCGCATGGTCCGCGCCCTCAACAGCCGGATCACCAGCAGCTTCAACGAGGGCATCATGGGCGCCAAGACCACCAAGACCCTGGTGCGCGAGGACGCCAACCTCAAGGAGTTTGAGGGCGAGACCCAGGGCATGTACAAGGCCTCGGTGCGCGCCAGCCTGCTCTCGGCCTCCTACATGCCCATCGCCATGACCCTGGGCTCCATCGGCACGGCCCTGGCCATCTGGCAGGGCGGCAGCGGCGTCATCGGCGGCACCCTGTCCTACGGCGTGCTGGTGGCCTTCATCAGCTACTCGACGATGTTCTTCGACCCGGTGCGCGACCTGGCCCGCATCTTCGCGGAGATGCAGTCCGCCCAGGCGGCGGCCGAGCGCGTCATCGACATGATCGACGAGGTGCCCGACATCACCGACCGCATGGACGTGGTGGAGAAGTACGGCAGCCAGCTGGCTCCCAAGCGCGAGAACTGGGAGCAGATCACCGGCGACATCGTCTTTGAGCATGTGGACTTCGGCTACAAGGGCGCGGGGGAGACCGTGCTGCGGGATTTCAACCTGCACATCGCCCCGGGGCAGACCATCGCCCTGGTGGGCGAGACCGGCGCGGGCAAGTCCACCATCGTCAACCTGATCTGCCGCTTCTATGAGCCCACCGCGGGCCGCATCCTCATCGACGGGGTGGACTACCGCGAGCGCAGCCAGCTCTGGCTGCAGAGCAACCTGGGCTATGTGCTCCAGCAGCCCCACCTGTTCTCCGGCACCGTGGCCGAGAATATCCGCTACGGCAAGCTCGACGCCACCGACGAGCAGGTGCGCCGGGCCGCGGCCATGGTCGGGGCGGACGCGTTCATCGCCCACCTGGAGCATGGGTACGACACCGAGGTCGGCGAAGGCGGCGGCCGCCTGTCCACCGGGCAGAAGCAGCTGATCTCCTTTGCCCGGGCCATCGTGGCCGATCCGCGCATCTTCGTGCTGGACGAGGCCACCAGCTCCATCGACACCGAGACCGAGATGGCCATCCAGCACGCCATCACCCAGGTGCTCACCGGGCGCACGGCCTTCATCGTCGCCCACCGCCTGTCCACCATCCGCTCGGCCGACCGCATCCTGGTCATCGGCGAGGGCCGCATCCTGGAGGAGGGCACCCATCAGCAGCTGCTGGCCCAGAAGGGGCACTATTACGAGCTGTACACCAATCAGTTCCAGCAGGAGCAGCAGCAACAGGTGCTCTCGGGTCCCTTGTCTTTTGAGGCCTAAACGGGTATGATGGAAGCACCCGAAGGGCGCGCCGTTCGGCGTGCCCTCTCTGTTTTGAAGGAGGACGAGACCATGAAATTGGCTGTGAGTTCGTACAGCTTTTATCCCCTGGTGGCCGGGGGTCAGATGGATCAGCTCGCCGTGATGGAGCAGGCGCAGCGGATGGGCTTTGCCGCCGTCGAGTTCGCCAACCTGATCCTGCCCGAGGGCGTCAGCGCCCTGGACTACGCCCCCCGCATCCGCCAGGAGAGCCAGCGGCTGGGTTTGCCGGTGATCAACTACGCCACCGGCTCGGACTTTTTGAAGCGCCCCTGGCAGGACGAGGTGGAGCGGCTCAAGGATGAGATCCGCGCGGCGGCGGCCATGGGCGCGCCCGCCATGCGCCACGACGCCACCACCGGCTTCCCCGCCGACCACGTCGGCGGGCGCAGCTTCGACGACGCCCTGCCCACCCTGGTTGCGGCCTACCGGGCGACGGCGGACTTCGCCCAGGACCTGGGGGTGAAAATCCTCATCGAGAACCACGGCCTGTTCGCCCAGGACAGCGAGCGGGTCGAGCGGCTGCTCTGCGCGGTGAACCACCCCAACTTCGGCCTGCTGCTGGACATCGGCAACTTTATGTGCGCCGACGAGGACCCGGCCAAGGCCGTCGGCCGGCTGGCTCCCTATGCCTGCCATGTCCACGCCAAGGATTTCCACTTCAAGACCGGCCAGGAGCCCAACCCCGGCAACGGCTGGTTCTCCACCCGGGCGGGCAACCGCCTGCGCGGGGCGATCATCGGCCACGGCGTGGTGCCGGTGGTGCAGTGCCTGCAGATCGTGCGCGACGCGGGGTACGACGGCTACCTGTCCATCGAGTTCGAAGGCGCCGAGGACTCCCTCAAGGGCGTCGCCTGGGGCGCGGATTTCCTGCGCGCCCAGCTGGGGAACGCCCTTCACTGAGCGGCCGAACGGGCCATGCCTGCGCGCCCAGCTGGGGGCCGCCCTTCACTGAGCGGCCGAACGGGCCATGGCTTGCGCGGATGGGAAATATTTCCTGCTTGACAAGCCTTCCCGCGCGGTGCTAAAATGAGCTCCGTCAAACGCGAGGAACCGGAAAAGTCTGGAAACATAGCCTCAAGAGAGCTGTCGGGCGGTGCGAGACAGCGGCAGGGGTCCAGGCGACTGGCCGGGGAGCGGGCGCGCCGAAGGGCAGTAGGGGCGCACGGGGTTCCGCCGTTATCTCGGAGAAGCAATCGCCTTGGGGCTGTTGCGTTGAGCGGGCGTGCTTTGCGCGCCAATCGAAGTGGTACCACGGAAGTCAAATCCGCCTTCGATGTCCTGTTGTGGACATCGAGGGCGTTTTTTTGTGCAGAAAGGGAGGAAACAAGGATGCAGAAAAACATTGCCCTCATCCGGGGCGACGGCATCGGCCCGGAGATCGTCGCCCAGGCGGCGCGGGTGCTCGAGCGGGTGGCGGAGAAATTCGGCCACCGCTTCACCTTCATCGAGGCGCCCATGGGCGGCTGCGCCATCGACCAGTTCGGCGTCAGCCTGCCCGAGTCCAGCCTGGCGGCCTGCCAGGCGGCCGACGGCGTACTGCTCGGCGCGGTGGGCGGCCCCAAGTGGGAGGGGGTGCCCAAGGAGAATCGGCCCGAGCGGGCGCTGCTGCGCCTGCGGGGCGCCCTGGGCCTGTACGCCAACCTGCGGCCGGCTCGGCTGTGCCCCCAGCTGGCTGAGGCCTCGCCCCTTAGGCCGGACATTGTGGCGCGGGGCATCGATTTTCTGGTGGTGCGGGAGCTGACCGGGGGCATCTACTTTGGCCGGCACGCCACCAGCGTGCAGCAAGGCGAGCCCGTCGCCACCGACGAGATGCGCTACAGCGAGCATGAGATCGCCCGCATCGCCCATCGGGCCTTTCAGGCCGCGCGCCTGCGCCGGCGCGGGGTGGTCAGCGTGGACAAGAGCAACGTGCTGGACTGTTCGCGGCTGTGGCGGCGGGTGGTGCAGGATGTGGCCGCCGAGTATCCCGACGTGGCGCTGAGCCACATGCTGGTGGACAACTGCGCCATGCAGATCGTCAAGGACCCGGCGCAGTTCGACGTGCTGCTGACCGAGAACATGTTCGGCGACATCCTCTCCGACGAGGCCAGCATGATCACCGGCTCCATCGGCATGATCCCCTCAGCCAGCCTGGGCGCGGGTCAGGGCGGTCTGTTTGAGCCCATCCATGGCAGCGCGCCGGACATCGCCGGGCAGGACCTGGCCAACCCCGTGGGCGCGATCCTGTCGGCGGCGATGCTGCTGCGCTACGCCTTGGGCATGCCCGCCGAGGCCGACGCGGTGGAGGGCGCGGTGGACCGGGTTTTGCAGGCGGGCTGGCGCACGGCGGATATCTGGTCGCCGGGCGCGCGCAAGGTGGGCTGCGCGGCCATGGGCGCGCGCATCGCCGAGGAAATTTGAGCGGAGGGAAAGCATCATGATTGCAGTTTGGAGCTTGATCATTCTGGTGGCGGTCATCGCCATCAGCGCCATCACCAAGAAGAACGCCGGCATCTTGGCCATCATCGCAGCGTTCATCTTCTCGACCATCGCCGCGGCCAACGGCGTGGACATCCAGGTGGGCAAAATCGTCTCCTCGGGCTGGCCCATGACGGTGTTCTTCATCGTGCTGGCCACGACCTTTCTGTTCGGCATCGCCAACCTCAACGGCACCACCGAGGCGCTCAGCCAGAACATCGCCTGCCTGGCCCGGGGCAACGCCAAGGTGCTGCCCCTGCTGTTCTTCCTGCTGGGCGCGGTGATCTCCGGGGCGGGCGCGGGCGGCCTGATCGTGGCGGTGATCATGCCCGTGGCGCTGTACGTGGCCGTGGAGAACAAGATTCCCGTGCTGATGATGAGCCTGGTCACCATGGGCGGCATCATGGTGGGCGGCCTGTCGCCCCTGGCCATCAACGGCATCGTCGCCCAGCAGCTCGCCCAGGAGCAGGGCCTGATGAACTATAACGCCATGTGGCTGGCCTACGGCGTGAGCATGACCATCTTCTCCCTGGGGGCCTACCTGCTCTTGGGCGGGCTGAAGGTGCAACGCATGGCGCAGAAGCCCTCCTTTGTCAAGTTCGACAAAAAGCAGCTGATGACCCTGGCGGCCATCGCGGCGGTGCTGGTGGGGGTCATCGGTTTCGGGCTGGACATCGGCCTGATGTGCTTCACCTGCGCAGGCCTGCTGCTGCTGTTGGGCGCGGCGGATCAGAAGAAGGCCGTCGCCTCCATCCCCTGGTCGACCATCATCCTCATCGGCGGCATGGCGGTCTTGATCAACGTGGTCAAGACCTGCGGGGGCATTGATCTGCTGTCGGATCAGCTGAGCAAGGTCATGGGACCCCGCTCGGCTCAGCCCATTTTTGTCATCCTGGGCGGCCTGATGGGCGCGGTCTCCTCGGGCACCGGCGTGGTCATGCCCACGCTGATCCCCCTGGCTAGCCAGCTGGCCACGGAGCTGGGCACGGTGTCGGCCATGCGCCTGGTCATCGGCGTGGTCGTGGGCACCAACGGCGTGGTCATCAGCCCGCTGTCCACCGTGGGCGGCATCGCCGTGGCCAGCGCGCCCGAGTCGGTCAACCGGGACAAGCTCTACAACCAGCTGCTGCTGGCGGCGGTGGCGTTTATCCTGCTCAACGCGGCGGCCTCGGCCCTGGGGCTATTCTGGGTCTTCGGATAAAAAGCGCGCCCGGCCAACGGCCGGACGCGCGGGGGTAGCGGGCCTTTAGAGGAAGGCGCGCATGTCGTCGATGTGGGCTTGCTCCGCCTCCAGCAGGCGCTGGCCCAGCTGCAGGGCGTCCTCATCGGCGCCCTGGCTCTGGCGCAGCACGCCGGTCATGCTGATCACGCCCATCATGTTGCCCTGGATCATCATGCCGGCCAGGTGGTCGGTGCTCTGGTTGTGCCACAGGTTCTTCTTGGTGGACATCCACAGCCCCATGCGCGCCATCATCGGCACCCGCGCCGGGGGCAGGTTGCGGTCGCTCAGGCGGCCCAGGGCGTCGAGGTAGATCTGGGTGTAGCCCTTGAGCTGCTCGTCGATATGTTTGCGGAACTCCGGCGGCAGGCACAGCGGCTGGAGCAGCTCGATCGCCGCCGCGCCCATGCGCGCGTCCTGGTAGACCTGGTTGAGCAGATTTCGCGTCGGTCCTTGCATTTTCATGCCTCCTTTTTTCTTTAGGATGCCCGCCGGGCCCGCGCGCTACCCTGGGATTAACTGCAAAAAC
>JBMNTT010000016.1:0-52680 GCA_050945875.1 Christensenellales bacterium | reverse complement strand
CGGCGTCGCCCATCTTGCTCAGCACCATCGTGATGGCCGCCGTCAGGGTCGTCTTGCCGTGGTCCACGTGGCCGATCGTCCCGACGTTCACGTGGGGCTTGTTACGCTCAAACTTCTGCTTCGCCATAGCAGCATATCCTCCTTATCCGCAATGGGATGGTTTCGTTTATTTGCCCAGCGCCTTCTCGGCGATGGAACGGGGCACTTCCTCGTAGTGGTCGAAGAACATCGAGAACACGCCTCGGCCCTGGGTGCGGCTGCGCAGGTCGGTGGCATAGCCAAACATCTCGGCCAGGGGCACCATGGCGCGCACCAGCTCGGTGTTGCCCTGGTTCTCCATGCCCTCAATGCGACCGCGGCGGGAGTTCAGGTTGCCGATGACGTCGCCCATGTAATCCTCCGGAATGGTGACCTCCACGCGCATCATGGGCTCCAGCAGGGCGGGATCGGCCTTGGCCATGGCCTCCTTGAAAGCCATGGAGCCGGCGATCTTAAAGGCCATCTCCGAGGAGTCGACGTCGTGGTAGGAACCGTCCACCAGGCGTACCTTGAAGTCCACCACCTCGAAGCCGCCCAGAATGCCGCTCTTGGAGGCCTCCTGGATGCCCTGGTCCACAGGGCCGATGAACTCCTTGGGGATGACGCCGCCGACGATGGCGTTCTCAAACTCATAGCCCTTGCCGGGCTCGTTGGGGCTCATCTCAATGACGCAGTGACCATACTGGCCGCGACCGCCGCTCTGGCGGACGAAACGGCCCTCGGCCTTGACCGCCTTGCGGATGGACTCCTTGTAGGCGACCTGGGGCGCGCCCACCGTGGCCTCCACCTTGAACTCGCGCAGCAGGCGATCGACGATGATCTCCAGATGCAGCTCGCCCATGCCGGCGATGATGGTCTGGCCGGTGGCCTCGTCGGTGTAGGTGCGGAAGGTGGGATCCTCCTCAGCCAGCTTGGCCAGGGCGATACCCATCTTATCCTGGCCCGCCTTGGTCTTGGGCTCGATGGCGACCTGGATCACGGGATCCGGGAAAACCATGGACTCAAGCAGGATGGGGTGATCCTCATCGCACAGGGTGTCGCCGGTGGTGGTGTCCTTCAGGCCCACCGCCGCGGCGATATCGCCGGAATAGACCTTCTCCAGCTCCTCGCGGTGGTTGGCGTGCATCAGCAGGATGCGGCCAATGCGCTCGCGGCGCTGCTTGGTGCTGTTGAAGACGTAGCTGCCGGTGGCCAGGGTGCCGGAGTATACCCGGAAGAACGCCAGCTTGCCGACATAGGGATCGGTCATGATCTTGAACGCCAGGGCCGAGAAGGGCTCCTCGTCCGAGGGCTCGCGGCTCATCTCCACCGACTCGTCGTCGGGCTCCGTGCCCTTGACCGCGCCGATGTCCAGCGGGGAGGGCATGAAGTCCACCACCGCGTCGAGCAGATGCTGCACGCCCTTGTTGCGGTAGGCGGTGCCGCACAGCACGGGCACGATCTCGTTGGCGATGGTCGCCTTGCGCAGGGCGACCTTGATCTCCTCCACGGAGATCTCCTCGCCCTCGAGGTACTTCTCCATCAGGCCTTCATCGGTCTCGGCGATGGCCTCGATCATCTGGGTGTGGTAATCCTCGGCCTGCTCGCGCAGGTCCTCGGGAATCTCCATGGACTCCTCGACCTTGCCCAGGTCGTCCATGTAGACGTAGGCCTTCATCTCGATCAGGTCCACCAGGCCCTTGAAGGTGTCCTCAGCGCCGATGGGCAGCTGGATGGCCACAGCGTTGGCCTGCAGACGGTCGTGCATCATGCGCAGCACGCGGAAGAAGTCCGCGCCGACCACGTCCATCTTGTTGACGAAAGCCATGCGGGGCACCCCGTACTTGTCCGCCTGACGCCAAACCGTCTCGGACTGGGGCTCCACGCCGCCCTTCGCGCAAAAGACTGCGACCGAACCATCCAACACGCGCAGAGACCGCTCAACTTCCACCGTGAAGTCCACGTGCCCGGGGGTGTCGATGATGTTGATCCGGCAGCCCCGCCAGTGGCAGGTGGTAGCGGCGGAGGTGATGGTGATGCCGCGCTCCTGCTCCTGCTCCATCCAGTCCATCGTTGCCGCGCCTTCATGGGTCTCACCGATCTTGTGCACGCGGCCCGTATAGAAAAGGATGCGCTCGGTGGTGGTGGTTTTACCGGCATCGATATGCGCCATGATACCGATGTTGCGAGTGTTTTCCAAAGAATACTCTCTAGGCACTGCGATCCTCCTTTCTGTTGAATGATCCAAAAAATCGCATCTCTTCATTCAACAAAACAAATCTGATAGGGACTCGGGCCCGCAGGCCCGAACTGCTTACCACCGGTAGTGGGCGAAAGCCTTGTTGGCCTCGGCCATGCGGTGGGTGTCTTCCTTGCGCTTGACGGCCGAACCGGTGTTGTTGGCGGCGTCCATGATCTCCGCGGCCAGGCGCTCGTTCATGGTCTTCTCGCCGCGCTTGCGGGAGAACTCCACCAGCCAGCGCAGCGCCAGGGTCTGGCGGCGCTCCGGCCGGATCTCGATGGGCACCTGGTAGGTGGAACCGCCTACACGGCGGGCCTTGACCTCCAGCACCGGCATCAGGTTGGCCATGCACTGCTCGAACACATCCTCGGGCGCCTTGCCGGTCTTCTCGCTGATGCGGTTGAACGCATCGTACACGATGGACTGGGCCACGCCCTTCTTGCCGTCATACATCAACTGGTTGATCAGCTTGGTCACCAGCGTGGTGCCGTAGATGGGATCGGGCAGCACCTCACGCTTGGGAATAAATCCACGTCTGGGCATATGTTTCCCCTCCTTTGCAGCACAAGACGCCGCCCCTGAGGGCAGCCTCGCGCTCTTTGGCCCAACGGCCAATGGTCGGCGCCGGGCGGCAGCATCCACCGGGCGCTCCTGACAAAGGAACTCCCCCCACCCGTTCCTTGATGGAGGGCGTACCCCGCTTACCCGGCGAGCCGGGCGCGCTTACTTACTTCTTGGGCTTCTTAGCGCCATACTTGCTGCGGGCCTGCATCCGCTTGGCCACGCCAGCGGTATCCAACGCGCCGCGCACGATATGGTACCGTACGCCAGGCAGATCCCTCACGCGTCCGCCACGAATCAACACCACAGAGTGCTCCTGCAGGTTGTGTCCGATACCCGGGATGTAGGCAGTGCCCTCCATCAGGTTGGACAGACGAACACGGGCGATCTTGCGCAGGGCGGAGTTGGGCTTCTTCGGGGTCTGGGTACGCACGGTCAGGCATACGCCGCGCTTCTGAGGGCACTCCTTCAAAATAGGGGAGTTGCTCTTGTAGCTGACCTTCTCACGGCCCTTGCGGATCAACTGGTTAATCGTCGGCATGCTTGTGCACCTCCTGTCTGTAAGGGAGATGATCTATTGAAAGTCCCCGCAACCCTCGGGAGCTCGCAATCATCTCGACAAAAAGCCGGACCCTCCGGCGGGATGACGATATGCAAATGCCGGACCTTCCGGCGGGATGACAATCTCATAGGCCGGAGCCTCTCCGGCGGGACGCCCACCTCGGGGCGTTGGTGATCGGGTTCAGCGCCGGGCAACCGTGCACGCCACGGCGGCCCCCACGGCAATACCGCAGGCCTCGCCCAGGATTTTCATGCTGGCCACGGGTTCCAGGGGCACAGCCTGTCCCTGACAGGCGGCCTGCACCTGACAGGCGGCCTGCACCTGATCCCGAATGGCCGCGTCGGCGTCCTGGGCCAGGTACACCACCCGCGCGCGGCCCTGGCTCAGGGCGCGCAACACCTGCTTGGTGCCCACAACTTTGCTCGCGTCGGCGCGCAGCGCCTCCATGAAGACCATTTGACGGGTCTCCCCTCCTGCTCCAGACGAGCACCGCATAATTCTATCATTTTCCCCCATGGGTGTCAAGGGCGAAACCCGCTAACACAGGGGGATTTGCGCCCTGCACCCCTAGCATGCGCCGGGAGAATGGATGTTATTCCCATGGATGTTTCCGGCAGAAACCGCCCCGGCCGTCAGCCGGGGCGGTCGCAGGGTTTTACGCGTCCTCATCCTCCAGGGAGAGGTCCTCGGGCAGGTCCAGCAGCAGCTCCTCGCCGGGATCGGCGTCCAGCGCCATGGGCTCGACCGCGGGCGCATCCAACACCTCGGGCTGCTCAGCCAGGCGCTCCTGGATGGGCAGACCGCCGGCGGTGTTGATCTGGATGTCCTTGTAGCGGCGCATGCCCGTGCCAGCGGGGATCAGCTTGCCGATGAGCACGTTCTCCTTCAGGCCCAGCAGGTTATCGCTCTTGCCGCGGATGGCCGCCTCGGTCAGCACCCGGGTGGTCTCCTGGAAGGAGGCCGCCGACAGGAAGGACTCGGTGGCCAGGGAGGCCTTGGTGATGCCCAGCAGCATGCGCTTGGCCACGGCGGGCTGGCCGCCGGCCAGGATGACGTCCTGGTTTTCCTTCTCAAACTGGAAGATGTCCACCGCGCTGCCCGGCAGCATGTCGGTATCGCCCGACTCCTCGATGCGCACCTTGCGCAGCATCTGGCGGATGATGATCTCGATGTGCTTGTCGGCGATCTCCACGCCCTGCAGGCGGTACACCATCTGTACCTCCTTGAGCAGGTAGCTCTGCACGCCCTTGATTCCCTTGATCTTGAGGATATCGTGGGGGTTGATGGAGCCCTCGGTCAGCTCGTCGCCCGCCTCGACCACCTGATCCTGCTTGACCCGCAGGCGCGCGCCGTAGGGGATCAGGTAGGTCTTGCTCTCGCCGTCGCCGTTGGTGACGGTGCACTCGCGCTTCTTCTTGGTCTCGGTCAGGTTGACCACGCCGCCGATCTCGGTGATGATGGCCTGGCCCTTGGGCTTGCGCGCCTCAAAGAGCTCCTCAACGCGGGGCAGACCCTGGATGATATCGTCGCCGGCGACGCCGCCGGTGTGGAAGGTTCGCATGGTCAGCTGGGTACCCGGCTCGCCGATGGACTGGGCGGCGATGATGCCCACCGCCTCGCCGACATGCACCAGGTCACCGGTGGACATATCCGAGCCGTAGCACTTGGCGCACACGCCGTTCTCGGCCCGGCAGGTCAGCGCGGTGCGCACCTGCACGGCGGTGTGGCCGGCGGCCACCACCGCGGCGGCCTGCCGGTAGTCGATCATGGTGTTGGCCGGCACGATCAGCTCGCCCGTGTTGGGATCATAGATATCCTCCACCGCCACGCGGCCCAGGATGCGATCCTCCAGGGGCTCGACCACCTCGTTCTTGTTGGTCACGGCGGTCATGGTCATGCCGCGCACCGGCTCGCCCAGGGTGGCGAAGCAATCGTCCTCGCGCACGATGACGTCCTGGGAGACATCCACCAGCCGGCGGGTCAGGTAGCCCGAGTCGGCGGTGCGCAGGGCGGTATCCGCCAAGCCCTTGCGGGAGCCATGGCTGGAGATGAAGAACTCCAGCACCGTCAGGCCCTCGCGGAAATTGGTGCGGATGGGCAGCTCGATGATCTCGCCGGAGGGGTTGGCCATCAGGCCGCGCATGCCCGCCAGCTGGCGAATCTGGTTGACCGAACCGCGGGCGCCCGAGTGGGCCATCATGTAGATGGGGTTGAACCGATCCAGGCTGTCCATCAGGGCCTTGGTGACCGACTCGCTGGTCTTGGTCCACACCGAGATGACGCGGTTGTACCGCTCCTCCTCGCTGATCAGGCCGCGGCGGAACTGCCGCTCGATGACCAGGATCTGCTCGTCCGCCTGAGCCAGCAGCTCCTTCTTGGCCTCGGGCACCACGATGTCCGCCACCGAGATGGTGATTGCGCCCTTGGTGGAATACTTGAAGCCCAGGGCCTTAATGCCGTCGAGCACCACCGAGGTCTGGGTGGCCCCGTGGGCGCGGTAGCACTGCTCGACGATCTTGTGGAGCATCTTCTCGCCCACCAGCTCGTCGATCTCCAGGGTAAAGAGGTTCTCAAACTTGCTGCGATCCACAAAGCCAATATCCTGGGGAATGGCCTCGTTAAAGATCAGCTTACCCAGGGTGGTATCGACCACCTTGGTGTAGGTCTCCCCCTCCCACTGGCGGGAGATGCGCACCTTGATGCGCGCCTGCAGGGAGAGCTCCCCGGCGGAGTAGGCGATCTCGGCCTCGTCCTTGCTGGCGAAGATCTTGCCCTCGCCCTTGGCGCCGTCGCGCACGATGGTCAGGTAGTAGCTGCCCAGGATCATATCCTGGGTGGGGGTGACCACCGGGCGGCCGTCGGCCAGCTTGAGGATGTTGTTGGCCGAGAGCATCAGGAAGCGGGCCTCGGCCTGGGCCTCCACCGACAGGGGGACGTGCACGGCCATCTGGTCGCCGTCGAAGTCGGCGTTGTAGGCCTTGCAGACCAGGGGATGAATCTTCAGCGCGCGGCCCTCCACCAGGATGGGCTCAAAGGCCTGGATGCCCAGGCGGTGCAGGGTGGGCGCGCGGTTGAGCAGCACCGGATGGTCCTTGATGACCTCCTCCAGCACGTCCCAGACCTCGCTGCGCACCCGCTCGACCATGCGCTTGGCGCTCTTGATGTTGTGGGCCAGTCCCTGGGCGACCAGCTGCTTCATGACGAAGGGCTTGAACAGCTCCAGCGCCATCTCCTTGGGCAGGCCGCACTGGTACATGCGCAGGGAGGGACCGACCACGATGACCGAGCGGCCGGAGTAGTCCACGCGCTTGCCCAGCAGGTTCTGGCGGAAGCGGCCCTGCTTGCCCCGCAGCATATCCGACAGGCTCTTCAGGGGCCGGTTGCCCGGGCCGGTGACCGGACGGCCGCGCCGGCCGTTGTCGATCAGGGCGTCCACCGCCTCCTGGAGCATGCGCTTCTCGTTGCGCACGATGATATCCGGCGCGCCCAGGGTGAGCAGGCGGCTGAGGCGGTTGTTGCGGTTGATGACCCGGCGGTACAGGTCGTTCAGGTCGCTGGTGGCGAAGCGGCCGCCGTCGAGCTGCACCATGGGGCGCAGCTCCGGGGGGATGACCGGCACGGCGTCCAGGATCATCCACACCGGGCTGTTGCCCGACTTGCGGAAGGACTCGACCACCTCCAGGCGCTTGACGGCGCGGATCTTCTTCTGGCCGGTGCCGTCCTTGACCTCCTTGCGCAGGCTCTCGGAGAGGGCGTCCAGGTCAATCTGCTGAAGCAGTTCCTTGACGGCCTCGGCGCCCATGCCCGCCCGGAAGGCGTCGGCCCCGAACTTCTCCTGGGCCTCGCGGTACTCCCGATCGTTCAAGAGCTGCTTTTCCAGCAGGCTGGTCTCGCCCCGGTCGATGACCACGAAGGAGGCGAAGTAGAGCACCTTCTCCAGCGCCCGGGGGGACATATCCAGCAGCAGGCTCATGCGGCTGGGGATGCCCTTGAAATACCAGATATGGCTCACCGGCGCGGCCAGCTCGATGTGGCCCATACGCTCGCGGCGCACCTTCTGCCGGGTGACCTCCACGCCGCACTTGTCGCACACGATGCCCTTGTAGCGCACGCGCTTATATTTTCCGCAGTGGCACTCCCAGTCCTTGGTGGGGCCGAAGATCCGCTCGCAGAACAGGCCGTCGCGCTCGGGCTTCAAGGTCCGATAATTGATGGTCTCGGGCTTCTTGACTTCGCCGTGGGACCACTCGCGGATCTTGTCGGGAGACGCCAGGCCGATTTGGATGGAATTAAAGTTGTTCAGTTCAAACAAGAGCTCATCCCCCTTAGCAGTCGAATCAGAATGCATCATCCTCGACGGTCAGGTCATCCCCGCCGCCCAGGTCGTTGATGGAGGGAATGTCCTCCAGTCCGTCCAGATCAATGTCCTCGTAGTCGTCCTCCTCCTCAGCTGCGGGGGCCGCGGGGGCGGGCTCATAGGCGGGCTCCTCCTGCACCGGCACATCCTCCCGGCCGACCATGACATCCAGAATCTCCTGGTCGTCGTCGATGCTCTCGCGGATGGCGATCTCCTGGTGATCGTCGGAGAAGACCTTCATATCCAGCGCCAGGGACTGCAGCTCCTTGATGAGCACCTTGAAGGACTCGGGCACGCCCGACTCGGGCACGTTCTCACCCTTGACGATGGCCTCGTAGGTCTTGACCCGGCCGACGGTGTCGTCGCTCTTGACGGTCAAAATCTCCTGCAGGATGTGCGCCGCGCCGTAGGCCTCCAGCGCCCAGACCTCCATCTCGCCGAAGCGCTGGCCGCCGAACTGGGCCTTGCCGCCCAGAGGCTGCTGGGTGACCAGGGAGTAGGGGCCGGTGGAGCGGGCGTGAATCTTGTCGTCCACCAGGTGGACCAGCTTGAGGATGTACATCACGCCCACGGTGACCCGGTTCTCAAAGGGATCGCCGGTGCGCCCGTCAAAGAGCACGGTCTTGCCGTCGGGGTCGAAGCCCGCGGCCTGCAGGCTCTCGACGATGTCCTCGTTGTTGGCGCCGTCGAAGACCGGGGTGGCGATGTGCCAGCCCAGCTTCTTGCTGGCCCAACCCAGATGCATCTCCAGCACCTGGCCGATGTTCATGCGCGAGGGCACGCCCAGGGGGTTGAGCACGAAATCCAGGGGGGTGCCGTCGGGCAGGAAGGGCATATCCTCCTGGGGCAAAATGCGGGAGATGACGCCCTTGTTGCCGTGGCGGCCGGCGATCTTGTCGCCCACGGAGAGCTTGCGCTTCTGGGCGATGTACACCCGCACCATCTCGTTGACGCCGGGGGTGAGCTCGTCGCGGTTCTCGCGGGTGAACACCTTCACGTCCACGATGATGCCGCCCTCGCCGTGGGGCACGCGCAGGGAGGTGTCGCGCACCTCGCGGGCCTTCTCGCCGAAGATCGCCCGCAGCAGGCGCTCCTCAGCGGTCAGCTCAGTATCGCCCTTGGGGGTGACCTTGCCCACCAGGATGTCGCCGGAGCGGACCTCCGCGCCGATGCGGATGATGCCGCGCTCGTCCAGGTCCTTCAGGGCCTCCTCGCCGACGTTGGGGATGTCGTTACTGATCTCCTCGGGGCCCAGCTTGGTGTCCCGGGCCTCGCACTCGTACTCCTCGATGTGGATGGAGGTGAACACGTCGTCCTTGACGATGCGCTCGTTGATGAGCACCGCATCCTCATAGTTATAACCTTCCCAGGTCATGAAGCCCACGGTGATGTTGCGGCCCAGGGAGATCTCGCCCATGTCGGTGGAGGGTCCGTCGGCCAGCACGTCGCCGACCTTGACCCGCTCGCCGCGCGTCACGATGGGGCGCTGGTTGATGCAGGTGCCCTGGTTGGAGCGCATGAACTTGAGCAGCTTGTAGCTGTGCTTCTGGCCGTTGTCCTCGCGGATGACGATCTCCTTGTCCGCGGCGCGCTCAACCACGCCGTCGTGCTTGGAGATCACCAGCACGCCCGAGTCGTAGGCGGCCTTGGCCTCGATGCCGGTGGCCACGATGGGGGCCTCGGGCTTGATCAGGGGCACGGCCTGGCGCTGCATGTTGCAGCCCATCAGGGCGCGGTTGGCGTCGTCGTTCTCGACAAAGGGAATCATCGCCGCCGCCACGGACACCAGCTGCTTGGGCGACACGTCCATGAAGTCCACCCGGGTCTGGGGCACCTCGAGAATCTGGTCCAGATAGCGGGCGGTGACGCGCTGATGCAGGAAGTGGTTGTTCTCGTCCAGCGGCTCGTTGGCCTGGGCGATGGTGTAGTTGTCCTCCTCGTCGGCGGTCATGTAGATGATGTCCTGGGTGACGGTGCCGGTGGCCTTGTCCACCCGGCGATAGGGGGTCTCGATAAAGCCGTACTCGTTGACCCGGGCGTAGATCGACAGGGTGCCGATCAGGCCGATGTTGGGACCCTCAGGGGTCTCGATGGGGCAGAGGCGGCCGTAGTGGGAGTGGTGCACGTCGCGCACGTCGAAGGAGGCGCGCTCGCGGTTCAAGCCGCCGGGGCCCAGGGCGGACACGCGGCGCTTGTGGGTCAGCTCGGCCAGGCAGTTGGGCTGGTCCATGAACTGGGACAGCTGGGAGGAGCCGAAGAACTCCTTGAAGGCGGTGGCCACCGGGCGGATGTTGATCAGCGCCTGGGGCGTGACCGCATCCATGTCCTGCAGGCCCATGCGCTCCTTGACCACCCGCTCCAGGCGGCTCATGCCGATGCGGATCTGGTTTTGCAGCAACTCGCCCACGCTGCGCAGGCGGCGGTTGCCCAGGTGATCGATATCGTCGGTATGGCCGATTCCGTAGCTCAGGCCGATGTGGTAGCTGATGGAGGCCAGGATATCATCCAGGCAGATGTGGCGGTTCTCCAGCTCGTGCAGGGAGAGCTTGACAGCCTCCTTGAGATCGTCCACCTCGTCGTGGCTGTCGAGGATGGCCTTCAGGGTGGGGAAATGCACCTTCTCGCGGATGCCCACCTCGGCCGGGTCGAAGGGCAGCCAGCAGGCGGCGTCCACCGTGTTGTTGCCGATGATCTTCAGCCGCTTGTTGTCCATCTCGACGAAGACCTCGTTGATGCCGGCGTTCTGGATGGCTACGGCGGCCTCGGGGGAGATGGTCTGCCCGGCCTCGACCAGCACCTCGCCGGTGACGGGATGGGTCAGGGTGTCGGCGGCCACCTGGTCGGCGATGCGGCCCGACAGGGCCAGCTTTTTATTGAACTTATACCGGCCGACGTGGGCCAGGTCATAGCGCTTGGGATCGAAGAACAGGGCGTTGAGCAGGCTCCGGAAGGAATCCACCGTCGGCGGCTCGCCGGGGCGCAGCCGCTTGTAGATCTCCAGCAGGCCCTCCTCCTCGCTCTTGGTGTTGTCCCGGTCGATGGTGGCCGACAGGCGCTCGTCCTCGCCCAGGGTGTCGATGAGCTTAGCGTCGGTGCCATAGCCCAGCGCGCGCAGCAGCACCGTCACGGGCAGTTTGCGCGTGCGGTCCACGCGCACCCAGATGACGTCGTTGGAGTCGGTCTCATACTCCAGCCAAGCGCCGCGGTTGGGGATCACCGTGGCGGCAAAGAGGTGCTTGCCGGTCTTGTCGATGCTCTCGGCGTAGTACACGCCCGGGGAGCGCACCAGCTGGCTGACAATGACGCGCTCCGCGCCATTGATGATGAAGGTGCCCGACTCGGTCATCAGCGGGAAATCCCCCATGAAGACCTCCTGCTCCTTGACCTCGCCGGTCTCCCGGTTGATCAGACGCACGCTCACCCGCAGCGGCGCGGAGTAGGTCACGTCCCGCTCCTTGCACTCCTCCACGGTGTACTTGGGGGTGTCGTCCAGTTTGTAATCCACAAACTCCAAAATCAAGTTTTCGGAATAGTCGGTGATGGGCGAAACATCATCCAGCACCTCGCGCAGGTCCCGCTGGAGGAACCGCTCATAGCTTTTCTTCTGCACCTCGATGAAATCGGGCATTTGCAGCACTTCTGCGATGCGGGAAAAGCTGTGCCGGACGCGCTTGCCGATCTGGACCTCATGAGCCATAGCCGCTTCACTCCTTATCAATGGTGGCGCGGAAAGCACCTTGGGGTGGGCCCCTCTGCAACGCTTGGTGTGAGCCCCTTGCAAAGACGCCATATATGGTGTACAATACCCCTCGAGGGGAAGGGGAAGCCGTCCCCATCAAGGGAATTGTGTGCCAGGATCAACCATATGAATGCAAGTTAATATTATAGTAAAGATGCAAGGCGCTGTCAAGCCTTGCCCGTTTTATTTTTGGGGGCTTCCGACGGCCCCGTCGGGGAAAACCGCGCGCTCCAGCCGGTCATCCGGCGGCCTCGCCGGGGAAAACCGTGCGCTCCAGCTGGTCATCCACCTGCTCGGGCAGCTCGCCCGTGACCAGCATGATCTCGCTCAGCAGAATCTGTCGGGCCGAGAGCAGCATCTTGCGCTCGCCGGTGGACAGGCCCTTATCCCGATCTCGGCGCATCAGGGTGCGCACCACGTCGGCCACCTCGAACAGGTCGCCGGTTTTGATGCGCTCCAAATTGTTGCGGTAGCGCCGGTTCCAGTTGCCGTCCTCAGGGTCGGGGGCCTGGGCCAGGTAGGCCCACAGCTGCTCCAGCTGCTCCAGCCCGATCACGGCGCGCAGCCCATTGTCCATGGGACTGTCCACCGGGATCATCACCTTCATGCCCGTCAGGGTAAAGTGCAGCACATAATACGCCGCGGTCTTGCCCAGGATCTCCCGGCGCTCGATGGCCTCGATCACGCCCGCTCCATGCATCGGGTATGCCACCCGGTCGCCCACATGATACATCATTGGATCAGCCTCCCTCCTCGATGGCGATAACACAACGCCTTTATCATACCACATTCCGGAGGGCATTGTCAAAGAAAACAGTTATTTTATCACAGTGTATATTCCCTGTCAAATAAAAAAGAGGACATTTTTTTTGTGGATTTTGACGGAAGAGCCGCCTGGACAAAACCCGCCGGATATGGTTTGCTCATAGGGAGGAGGGATGCGCATGAAGCGGGTTCTATCGGGCGGTTTCCTGCTGCTGTTCTCAGGGCTGGTCGACCTGGGGGCGATGGTCGCCGGGAGCAACATGGCGGCCTACGTCAACGGCTGGGACTCGGCAGTCGGGCGGCTGTGGACCGCGGTGGGCGAGGCCAACCTGGGCCTGCCCCTGGGCCTGGCCCAGCTGGCCCTCGCCGCCGGGCTGGGGCTGATGATCTGGGCCGGGGTGGACGCGGCCAAAGCCCGCAAGGACTGAAAAAGGCGCGGTCAAGATTTGACCGCGCCTTTTTGACGCCGTTTAGACCGCCTTGCTCTTGCCGTTGTAGACAAAGCCGCTGCCCGGATGCACCGTGACATACAGCCCGTCGCGCAGCATGGAGCAGGCGTTCTTGGCCGACAGGATGACCGGGATATCCAGCGCCAGGCCCACCACCGCCGCGTGGCTGAGGCTGTCGCCGTTCTCGGTGATGATGGCCGAGGCCTTGCGGATGAAGGGCATCAGGGAGTTGTCGGTCTGCTTGGCCACCAGCACGTCCCCCTCCTCGAACTTCTCCTGGGCGTCGGAGAGCTGGCGCACCACGCAGACCTTGCCGTAGGCCGAGCCCGAGCCCACGCCCTTGGCGCGGATGAGCACATCCCCGGCCACATGCACCTTGATGAGGTTGGTGGTGCCGCTGGTGCCCACGGGCACCCCCGCGGTGATCAGGGCCACGTCCCCGCTTTTGAGGAAACCCGCCCGCTCCACCAGGCCCACCGAGGTGTTGATCATCTCGTCGGTGTTGCCGGTGGAGGGAGCCATCAGCGAGCGCACCCCCCACACCAGGCTCATGCGGTAGTAGGTGTGGGGCTGGTCGGTGGTGGCGACGATCTGGCAGGGCGGCCGATAGCGGGAAATCTGCCGGGCGGTGGAGCCCATGTGGGTGGCGGTGATGATGGCCGAGGCCTTGAGCTCCTCGGCCATGGCCACGCAGGCATGGCTGACCGCCTCGGTCACCGAGGTCATGGGGCGGTCCTGCTCGGTGCGCCGGGTCGGCAGCTGGGCCTGCTCGGTGCGCTCGGCAATGGTGGCCATGATGCGAAGCGCCTGCAGGGGATAGCGGCCCGAGGCGGTCTCCCCCGAGAGCATGATCGCGTCGGTGCCGTCGAGAATGGCGTTGGCCACGTCGTTGGCCTCGGCCCGGGTGGGCCGGGGGTTGCGGATCATCGAGTCGAGCATCTGGGTGGCGGTGATGACCGGCTTCGAGGCCTGGTTGCACATGGCGATGATGCGCTTTTGCACCAGGGGCACCTCGGCGATGGGAATCTCCACGCCCAGGTCGCCCCGGGCGACCATGATCCCGTCGGACACGGTCAGGATATCCTCCAGGTTGTCCACGCCCTCCTGGCTCTCGATCTTGGCGATGATGTGGATATGCTCGCCGCGGTGCGCCTCGAGGATCTGGCGGATCTCCAGCACGTCGCTGGCCTTGCGCACGAAGGAAGCGGCGATGAAGTCCACCCCCTGGTCGACGCCAAAGAGGATGTCGTCGATATCCTTCTGGGTGATGGCGGGCAGGCCGATCTGCGCCCCCGGGACGTTGACGCCCTTGCGGTCGCCGATGGAGCCGCCGTTTTCCACCTGGCAGACGATCTGCTCCCCCTCGATGCGCGCCACCTTCAGGTCGATCAGGCCGTCGTCGAGCAGGATGTGCTGGCCGGGGGCCACGTCCCCGGGCAGGCCGGCATAGCTGATGGAGGCGCGCGTCGCGTCGCCGAGCAGCTCCCGGGTGGTCAGGATGAAGCTCTGCCCGGCATTGAGCTCCACCTTGCCGCCCTGGAACTTGCCCAGGCGAATCTCCGGGCCCTTGGTGTCGAGCATGATGCCCACGGGCAGGTTCTTCTCCTCCCGCAGGCGGCGCAGCCGCTCGATGCGCGCCGAGTGCTCCTGATAGTCCCCGTGGGACATGTTCAATCGGGCGACATTCATGCCCGCGTCCAACAACTGCTGTAGGGTCTGCTCATCCTCGCTGGCAGGACCGATGGTACAAACGATCTTCGTGCGGCGCATCAGCGCACCTCCCACTTGCGTGCTATACAAATATTCCTTCTTATTATACCGTAAAATCGCGCCCATTGCACGGGTTTTTTCGCCGCGAAGAAACAGCGCGGCATCGCTGCCGCGCTGGGCCGGGCGGGCCGCGCTCAGGGGTTCGGCGCGGCGTTGACGATCTCCACCCCGGTATAGTAGTGTTCAAGAATGTCCCGGTAGCCGGCGCCCTGGGCGGCCAGCAGGTTGGCCCCCACCTGACTCATGCCCACGCCGTGGCCGCTGCCCCGGGTGGTGACCACCACCTTATCCCCCTCGAAGGACAGGGAGAAGTTGGCCGAGGCCAGGTTCAGGGCGGCGCGGAACTGCACGCCGGCGACGGTGGCCCGCCCCACCCGCAGGCGCTCCACCCGCCCGCTCTCGTAGCGCGCAACGTCGCCGAACTGGGCGGCGAGGTTTTCCTCGGTCAGGCCCGCCTCGGGAAAGGCGGCGTTGAGGGCCTGGACGAAGGCGGCGTTGGCGAAGCTCTTGGTGCGCAGGTACTGGGGCTGCTCCTGCTCGCCCGGGCTGTCCACCCCCACCAGGTAGGGCTGGGCCGAGGAAAAGACGTGCTCGGCGTTCTCGGTGCGCCCGCCGCTCATGGAGTGAAACAGCGCCTCGATGGGCTGGCCCTGGTAGACGACGACCTCCCCGGCGGTTGCGGACACCGCCTGGGTCAGCTTGTCGCGGTAGGTCTGGGCGTCCTGGCCCCATTTGTCCTGCTGGGCCGGCCAGTCGTCCCAGGCCTGGCAGCAGTCGAACCGGTCGCAGATGTCCGCGCCCGGGTGGGTGGCGCAGCCGCCATGGCCCATCTTGTAGGCCAGATAGGTCCGGGCCGCCACGGCCTGGGCCTTGAGCGCCTCCATCTCGTACAGGGCGGGCATCTCCGCCGAGAGCACGCCCACCAGGTATTCCTCGGCGGCCATCCGCTCGGTCTGCCCGGTGTCGCTGCGGTAGAAGGCCAGCGTCTGGGGCAGCGCAAAGGCCGCCGGGCTGGCCGCGGGCTCGTCCACCGCCGCGGGCGGGTCGGTCGCGTCCGGCCCGGCGGGCTCGGGCGTGGCCGAGGCCAACGCCTCCCGCTGCGGATCGGGCAGCAGCATCGCCACCGACAACAAAATCAGCGCCACACAGCAGAGCATGGCGACAAAGCGCCATTCCAGCGGAATGCGCCGCAGCAGCGACTTCCCCCCTGACAGACCCCGGTCGCGCCGGAAGTCTCGGTATCTTTTGTTCATCATCACCTTCACCTCTGGGGCATCCTATGCGCCCAGACGCTTGTACATGTCATCGCGGTCAGCTCAGCGGCAGGGCCGGGCTGCCCAGAGCCTGGCCGTCGGCCCCCTGGGCGCTCTGCACCGCCCGGCCGGCTCGGCTGCTAGAGACCCGCTGGCTGCCGCTGTTCACCGTCAGGGGATCGCGTCCCCCTGCCAGATAGAGCGCCTGGGGCAGGTCGATGTTCCCCTCCCGGGAAAAGAGGCTGATCTGCAGCTCCCCGGTCGCCCCCTGCCGGGCCCGGCGGCACAGCGCGTCCAGCGCCTGCTGGCTCTCCACCCGCCCGCGCAGGCGCAGGGCGGTGCCCCGCCCGGTATTGACCCGCACCTCGGCCAGGGCGGACCCGCCCCCCGCCGCCTGCCAGGCCTCAAACAGGCCCAAATTCCCCGCTCGCTGGGCCGGCAGACAGGCCGCCAACAGCAGGGCGATCACCAACAACGTCCGTTTCATTCAACCACCTCACGCGATCAGCATGAGGCTAGGTTGTCCATTTCTGCCAAAATCATGCAGCGCCCCGGTTGTGTCCGGGGCGCGATATCGGTCATGTCTTGGCGCGCCTGCGCGCCTGTTCGGGCTGAAAGACCCACTCCACGTGCGCCTCGGGCAGCTTGGGCGAGACCAGGCTGACCAGCGGCACGGCCACCATGCTGGCGAGCATGCTCATCATGCCCACGAAGGAGGCCTGGCCCTTGCCCAGGATGGGCAGCAGCGCCGCCGTCACCGCCAGGCCGGCCAGCACCCCGGCCCAAGCCCCGGCCTTGGTGGCGCGCTTCCAGTACAGTCCATAGAGATAGGGCGCCAGGAAACAGCCCGAGATCGTACCCCAGGACACGCTCATCAGCGAGACGATGGTGCTGTCCTTGCGCAGCGCCAGCACCACCGACAGCAGCACAAACAGCACGCACAGCACCCGCATCAGCAGCATCACCCGGCGGCCCTCCATCCGGGGCCGAAGGACCCCCTTGACCAGGTCCATGCTGATGGCCGAGGAGGACACCAGCACCAGCGAGGACAGGGTGGACATTGATGCGGAGAGCACCAGGATGACCACGATACCCACCAGCCACGGCGGGAAGGCCGTCTCCATGATCGTGGGCATGACCGTGTCGGTGTTGGCCGGGGCGACGTTGCCGAAGAACAGGCGGCCGAAAGCGCCCATGAAGTAGGCCCCGCCGGCGATGATCAGCGCGAAGACCGTGGAGATCACCGTGCCCTGGCGGATGGCCCGCTCGTCGCGGATGGCGTTGAACTTGTGGATCATCTGGGGCAGTCCCCAGGTGCCGATGCTGGTCAGGAAGATCAGGCTGATCAGGTTCTTGACGCCCCCCGGCCCCACCGGGCCCACCAGCGCCGGGTCGAGCTGGCCCAGGCGGCTCAGGCCCTCCTTGAGCCCGCCCACCTGCTGGGAGGAGAGCAGGAATACCAGCATCAGGATGACCCCGGCGAGCATGATCGTGCCCTGGAACAGGTCGGCGATGGCGGTGGCCAGATACCCGCCCAAGAGCAGGTACAGCCCGGTGAGCACGGCGATGCCCGCCATGCACCAGATGAAGGGCACCCCGAAGGCCGACTCAAACATGTAGCTCAGCCCGGTGTACACCGAGGCGGTGTAGGGCACCAGGAACACGAAGATGATAACACTGGTGACGATCTTCAGTCCCTTGCTCTGGTAGCGGGTCTGAAAGAAGGCCGGCATGGTCGCCGTGCCAAAGTGCTGGCTCATGGTGTGGGTGCGCCGCGCCAGCAGCAGCCAGGCGCACAGGCTGCCCAGGATCGCGTTGCCCAGGCCGATCCAGGTGGCCGACACGCCGAAATCCCAACCCACGGTGCCGGCGTAGCCGACGAACACCACCGCCGAGAAATAGGTCGTGCCGTAGGCCATCGCGCTCATCCAGGGACCGATGCGCCGCCCGCCGAGAAAAAAGTCGTTGAGATCGTTGGTATGCCTGCGGCTGTAGACCGCAATCCCCACGATGACAACGACATAGAGCGCCAAAAATACAATTTTCACCCAACATTCCTCCCATTCTACCATCCTACTGACCGCAAAAAGGCAACAAAAAAGCACCCATCCTACCATTCTGCGCGGTTGCGAACGCCGCAACTTAGTGATATTATATGCAACAGGTTGGGGGGTGTCAAGCGCTCCCTATAATATGTATGGAAGTTTTTCGGAAAGGCGAACATGATGGGAGAAAAACGAGCGCCCCGGCGCGCCCCCCGGCTGGGCGGAGCCATGGGCTGGAAGGCGCGCAAGCGGGAGCTGCACCCGGCGCGGATTCTGGTGATCGGTTTTGCGGCGCTGATCGCGGCCGGCGGGCTGCTGCTCTGTCTGCCTGCGGCCAGCGCTTCGGGCGTGTCCATCGGCCCGCTGGCCGCCTTTTTCACCGCCACCTCGGCCACCTGCGTGACCGGGCTGACGGTCATCGTGCCCGGGGAGGACCTGTCGCTCTTTGGCCAGCTGGTGATGCTCTTCCTGATCCAGGCCGGCGGGCTGGGCTTTATGACCCTGGGCACGCTGTTGTTCGCCGTGCTGCGTCGGCGCATGAGCCTCAACGAGCAGCTCACCCTGCAGGAGAGCCTCAACGAGGACCGCGCCCAGGGCATCAGCCAGCTGGCCCTGTCGGTGGTACGGCTGACCTTTATCATCGAACTGGCCGGGGCGGCGCTGTTCGCCTGCCGCCTGGTGCCGGCCTACGGCTGGGGGCGTGGGCTGTATCTGTCGCTCTTCCACGCAGTGAGCGCCTTCTGCAACGCGGGCTTCGATCTGTTCGGCGCGGACAGCCTGATCCCCTTCGCCGAGGACGCGCTGGTCAACGCGACGGTGATGCTGCTGATCATTTTGGGCGGGCTGGGCTTCACGGTGCTGTTGGAGCTGTTGCACCTGCGCAGGCACCGCCGCCTGAGCCTGCACAGCCGCCTGGCCCTGGCCGCCACGGGCGGGCTGTTGGTCTTCGGCTTTCTCTTCTTTCTGCTGGTGGAGTGGAACAACCCCGCGACCCTGGGGGCGCTATCCCCGGGCGGGCGGGTGATGGGCGCGGCCTTTCAATCGGTCACCTGCCGCACCGCGGGCTTCAACACCATCCCCCAGGCTCCCCTGACCGCGCCGAGCAAGCTGATGAGCTGCATCCTGATGTTCATCGGCGCCTGCCCGGGTTCCACCGGCGGCGGGGTCAAGGCCACCACCACGGCGGTGGTGATGCTGCTGTTGATCAGCACCGTCAAGGGCGACGAGGACCCCCGGCTCTTCCGCCACCGGTTGGGGCTCAACCTGGTGCGCCGGGCCCTGGCCATCGTGGTCATCTCGGTGCTGCTGGTGTTGGCGGTGACCATGGCCCTGTGCCTGCTGGAGAGCGACACCATCCCCTTCCTGGACCTGTTGTATGAGACCATCTCGGCCTTCGGCACCGTCGGGTTGGGCCTGGGCAATACCCCCGGCCTATCGGCGGTGAGCAAGCTCTGCCTGATGGCGACCATGTTCGCCGGCAGGTTGGGACCCATGACGCTGATGCTGGCCATCGCCCGCCGCCAGGCCCGCACCGGGCGGGGCCCTAAATTCCCCGAAGGGCGGATCATGGTGGGATAACAAGGAGGATCATCCATGAAAAAACAGTTTATCATCATCGGCCTGGGGCGCTTTGGCTCCAGCCTGGCCACCAGCCTGTACGCCATGGGAAACGAGGTGCTGGCCGTGGACTCGGACGTGGAGCGGGTGGACCACATCGCCAATTTCGTCACCCACGCGGTGCAGATGGACGTGTGCGAGGAGGAAAACCTCCAGTCCCTCAACATCCCGGAATTCGACGTGGGCGTGGTGGCCATCTCCAACGACATCGAGTCCTCGGTGCTCTCCACCACCCTGCTCAAGGACCTGGGCTGCCCCCAGGTCATCGCCAAGGCCCAGGATGACCTGCACGCCAAGGTGCTCAAGAAGGTAGGCGCGGACCGGGTGGTCTTTCCCGAGCGGGACATGGGCGTGCGCCTGGCCCACCAGCTGCAGAGCAACTCGGTCATGGACCTGGTGGAGCTGTCGGAGGACTACTCCCTGGTGGAGTCCTCCGCGCCCGAGGCCTGGTGGAACCAGACCCTGGGCCAGCTCAACCTGCGCCGCAAGTACGAGCTGACCGTGGCGGCCATCAAGCGGGCGGACGGCGCGCTGTTGGCCTCCCCCGGCGCGGACGACTATGTGTACCAGGGCGATCTGATGGTGCTCATCGGCGCCAACGAGACCTTTCAGAACCTAGAAAAGCGCAAGCTCTTCCGCTGAGGAGGATCGCCATGAACCGCGATTGGATCAGCCAGAGGATCACCGATCCCCGCAGCCGGGGTTTTGAGCTGCCCGGGGGGCCCACCGGCGCGCTGCTGCTGCACGGGTTCACCGCCACCGCCGCCCTGGTGCGGCCGGTGGGCGAGGCGCTGTCCGAGCGGGGCTGCCAGGTGGTCGCCCCGCTGCTGCCCGGCCACGGCCAGTCCCTTAAGGACATGAACCGCAGCGACCGGCAGGCCTGGTGGGCCTGCGCCCAGGAAAATTATCAGCGCCTGGCCGACCGCTGCCAGCGGGTGATCGTGGTGGGTCACTCCATGGGCGGCCTGCTGGCGCTGCTGCTGGCCGAGCGGTTTGAGCCCGCCGCCCTGGTCACCCTGGCGGCGGCGGTGCGCCTGCGCGCGCCGGTCACCCCCGCCCTGGCCCGGCTGGCCGCCCGCGTCAAGCCCTACCGCCGCTGGGGGGACAGCCGCCCGGCCGAGCCCGGCTGCGACACGGACAACGACATCAACTATACCGGCATGCCCATGGCCAAGGTCGCCGACCTGCTGGAGCTGTCCCGGGCGGCCCGGCGGGAGCTGGACCGCATCACCTGCCCGCTGCTGATGGTCCAGGGCCGCAGGGATGAGACCGTCAACCCCGACAGCGGCCGAATCATCCTCGACGGCGCGGTGAACGCCGCCCAGCGGCGGGCCCTGTGGCTGCCCGAGGCCTACCACAACCTGACCTGCGGCCCCTTCCGGCATGAGGTCATCGCCGAGGTGACGGATTTTCTCTCCAGCCTGGGGTTGATGGCGACTCATTGATTGAAAAAAAGAAGCCCGCCATCGGCGGTCTCCTACACAAATGTGCACTATTTTGGGCTTATCGTCTCTGTCGTCTAAGCGCATAGACCCAGGGGTCCGCGCAAACGGCGAGCCGCACCGCCTCAGCGCTCCAACTCCCGGGGGTCGCTCACCACGATCACCTTGTCCTCGTAGCGCGCCAGCATGGCCATCAGCTCCGGCCGGCCGCGCTCGAAAGACCGGGTGAAGGCGTACATGTTGCGCAGCATCCGAAAGGTGGGCGCGTAGTGGCAGCGCTCCAGTTTGAGACGCTGCTTGAGAAACCGCTTCAGGATGCGCCGGCGGCGGATGGCCAGGGGCGTATCCAAAAAGATGATGCGCTCCGCCCGCTCCAGCACGCAGTGGCAGCTCCTGCGGTAGGTGCCCTCGATGATCCAGGGACCCGCCGCGTCGATCTTGTCCAGCAGGGCCTGCTGCTCGGCGGGGGTGCGCTTGCGCTTTTTGGGCAGGCGGGAGTAGACAACCTGATCCAACTCGTAGGCGCGCACGCCCGTGCGTCGGCTCAGGCGGCGGGCCAGGGTGCTCTTGCCGCTGGCCACCGATCCGATGATGTAGATCCGCTCCATCTCTCTCCCCAAACCAGAAGGGCACGAGCGAAATCGCTGCGTGCCCTCCCTCTAAGTAGACCCCCCCAAAGCGTGCCATCAACATCGGCGTGGACCGGACAGGGATCCCTCCCCGCGGCGCCCGGGCCGATCACAGTGTCTCTGTGTCGCACCCAGACGCGCCCGGTCCCATTCGAGGGCGTGGTCTACATGAGCCAGTATGGCCCGTCAGCGGTTTCTCATGCCCGCCAATATTTGTCAGTTTCACATGTCCAGCCAGTCCGGCCGCATCATGGGCTCAAAGGCGATCATGCGGCCTGCAAAGCGCGCCCGCAGCGTCTCGGGCAGGGCGGCCAGAATCTCGGGCGTGCCCGCCAGGAAGGCGCAGGGCAAGCCGGTGCGCGCGGACACCTGATCGACAATGCGCTGCCCCTCGACCACCATCTGCGCCGTGGTCTCCCGGGCCAGGTTGGTGTTGTGGATCAGGTCGGCGATCTGAAGGCGGCTGCGCCGACAGATGCCCTCCATCATGCGATCGATGCCCCACTCGTCCTGGCTCATGGGCCGCAGGGTGTTGATGACATAGTGCATCACATAGGGCTCGCGCTGGAAGTAGGCGTGGAATCGGCCCAGGGCCGTGGCCCCGGTGTCGTCCCCGCCCACGTCGATGACCACCGTACCGGTGGGGTTGTCGAACACGCTGACCATCTGCGCGGGCAGGGCCGGGATGTCCACCGTGGTGCCCGCGAAGGTCGGCGCGATGACCTGGACGCCGTGGGCCTCGAGCAGCGCCCGTTTCTCGCTCGAGCGAAAATAGGGGTTGACGATGTCCATGTCCACCAGGGTGACATGGGACTGCCGCTCGGCCAGGGTCAGGGCGGTGTGCAGGGCTAGCTCGGTCTTGCCGCTGCCGTAGTTGCCGGTGAAAACCGTGATCCGCTCAGTCTGCATCGCGCGCCTCCTCCTGCGCCGCCAAAGGCAGGCGCATCTGCTCCCCCGCCGCGGCCCGGGGCCGCACCCGCAGGCGCAGGTGCACCGTCGGGTCGTAGGGGATGATCCGCAGCCGGTAGCGGGCTGGGCTGACCCGCGCAAGGGGCACCGGCTCCATCCCGGGCAGCAGGGTCAGCTGCTCGGGCAGGTCCCCAGGCGTCCGAGCAGGCCGAGCGCCCGCCGCCCAGATGTGCTCATCCGCACCCGCCGCCGGGTCCTCCGCCGCCCAGACGTGCTCATCCGCGTCCACCGCCGGGTCCTCCGCCGCCCAGACGTCCTCATCCGCGCCCGCCGCCGGGTCCTCCGCCGCCGGATCGGGCATGTCCGCGCCATAGGGATCTGGCTCGGCCACGTCCCGCTCCCCACCGGACTGGTCCGCAAGCTTATCGAGGGACTCCTCGGGCACCAGCACCGCGCCCTCGGGGCTGTTCAGGTCCACATAGGTGTTCTCCTGGCGCATGCTGCGGGCAATCTGCTGCGCGTCGGGGGTCTGGGCAAAAGGTTCCTCAGCGCCGGGCGCAGCGGCCTCGGAGGGTTGGGCGGCCCGACGGCCCTGGATGCGGGCGATCAGGCGCTTGATGGGCTCATAAAAAAACGGCTTGCGCCAGTAGACGATGCAGTCCAGGATGGTCCCCAGCACGAGGATCACGATCACGATGGGCACCCAGTGGTCCAACAGCCAGAAGAGAAAGGCCATCGGCGTCCCTCCTTTGCGGGTTTCGTTTTCTCATGGTATCACGCATTGAAAAGCCCGTCAAGGGACGGGCCTTTCCTTCGCCCTTTTACGGCAAAACAGCCCCCCGCCGGTTGGCGGAGGGCTGCGCTCACGCAGGGATTATTTGTCGTCGTCCTCCCCGAACAGGCGGCTGGAACGGCGGCGGTTGTTGTTGCGGAAGAAGCTGGGCAGCTCGGGCTCCTCAGCGGGCGCGGGGGCCGGCGCCGCAGGGGTCGCAGCCGCGGGGCGGGCCTCAGGCTGATAGGGGGTCGCGGCGGGGCGCTCCGCAGCGGGCGCAGCCGACCGCGCGGCCTGGGGCACATACACGCCGGCGTTGCGGGCGCTGGGGCGCTCGTTCTTGTCAAAGCCCGTGGCGATGATGGTGATGCGCACCTCGTCGCCCAGGGACTCGTCGATGCCCGCGCCAAAGATGATGACCGCCTCGGGATCGGCGATCTCGCGGACCAGCTCGGCGGCCTCGTTGACCTCCAGCAGGCCCAGATCCGCGCCGCCGCTGATGTTGATCAGCACGCCGCGGGCGCCATCGATAGCGGTCTCCAGCAGGGGACTCTGCACGGCCTGCTTGACCGCGTCCATGGTGCGGTTCTCGCCGGAGCCAGAGCCGATGCCCATGTGGGCCATGCCCTTCTCCTCCATGATGGTCTTGACATCGTTGAAATCCAGGTTGATCAGGTTGGGCACGGCGATCAGGTCGGAGATGCCCTGAATGCCCTGGCGCAGCACGTCGTCCGCCATGCGGAAGGCCTCCACCAGGGGGGTATTCTTGCCCACCACCGACAGCAGCCGGTCGTTGGGGATGCACACCAAGGTGTCCACGTGCTCCTTGAGCTGGGCGATGCCCTTCTCCGCGTTGAGCATGCGGTTGCGCCCCTCAAAGGAGAAGGGCTTGGTCACCACGCCGATGGTCAGGATGCCCATCTGCTTGGCGATGTCCGCGATGACCGGGGCCGCGCCGGTGCCGGTGCCGCCGCCCATGCCCGCGGTCACGAACACCAGGTCCGCGCCCTTGAGGGTCTGGGTGATTTCCTCCCGGCTCTCCTCGGCAGCCTTCTGGCCGATCTCAGGGTTGGCGCCCGCGCCCAAACCCTTGGTCAGCTTGTCGCCGATCTGGATCTTCTGGTTGGCCTGGGACAGGTACAGGGCCTGCTTGTCCGTATTGACCGAAATAAACTCCACGCTGCGAAGCCCGGAGTCAATCATCCTGTTGACCGCGTTGTTGCCGCCGCCGCCCACGCCGATGACCTTGATCTGCGCGAACTGGGAGGACTCGAAGTCGAATTCCAGCATCTGCATCTTCCTCCTTATCGATTACCGGTCCATCGACCGGCGAAACCACCCGTTCAAGGCCCCAGCTCGTCCAAATGCGGGGCACCCCAAAAAGGGGTATGGTATTACCAGTCCAGTATACCACAATCCCCTAGGATTTGAAAACCCTGCTGGGCCGGTAAAAAGTCGTTTTCAACAAATATTTTTGCGTATTTTCTACCTTTCCAGCGCCCCGGGCAGGTCCACCCGCTCCAGAACCCGCAGCTCCACCGCCAGGCCGCCCAGCCGCAGCTGGCTGTATACCCCCTGGCGGCCCTCCTGCTCCGGGCCCCTGGCGACATACGCCGCCAGGGTATCGGGGTCGCCCACCGCCTGGACGCGGTAGGGCGGCGCGACGCGCGCGCTGCCGATGAATACCACCGGCCCGCCGCACTGGATGCGGGTGTCCGCCAGGATGCGCACGCCGTTGACCGCCACCCCCTGGGCCCCGGCGGCCTTCAGGTCGTTGACCAGGCGCAGCAGGTCCCGGTCATGCACCAGGGAGAGCTTGGCGTCCCGGTCGTCCAACCGCGCGGGCGCGTCGTCCATCACGACCTCCACCCCGGGGCCGGAGAGGGGCTCCATGCCCGCGGCGCGCTGGGCGATCGCCGCGCGCTGGGCCAGGTCCTCCGCCCGCCCGGTCAGCTCCGCCGCCTGGGGCGCGCCCATGTCCCGCGCGCTGGGGGCTGGCAGGCGGGCGGGCAGCCACAGCGCCACGGCCAGCGCCATGCCCAGCAGCACGAACAGCGGGGCTTTGATCCGCCCGGCGCTCGGTCGGCCGCGATCCGCCCAGGGCGGGCGCGCGCGCCGCCTCATGGCGATTGGGCGGCCGCGGGCTGGCCGGTGTAGGCCGGCACGGTCAGGCCGTCCGCCCGCTCCAGGGTGACCTCAAAGCGCTCGCGCATTCGGTCGAGCACCCCGCCGTACATGTCCATGCCCGCGGCGAGCACCTCGGGATCGCCCACCGCCAGCACCTCGTAGGGCGCGCCGGTGGGGAAGGTGTTGATGTTCACCCCATTGCCGGTGGAGCGGATCTCGGTGGCGGCGGTGAAGCGCTGGCCGTTGATGGACACGGCCTGGGCCCCGCAGGCGTTGAGCTCATTGACCACCACCAGCAGGTTCTCGTCCAGCACGGTGTACAGGGAGCCCGCCTTGGGGGCGATGCGGATGCGCACCCCCGCGCCGGTGACCTCGGTGGAGCCGGCCAGGCGCTCGGCCCGGTCGAGCTGAGCCTGGAGCTGGGCGATGCGATCCTCAAGGGCGTCGCGCTCGGCCTGGCTGAGCGCCGGCGCGGGCGAGGCGCTGGGCGCGCGCTGGAGCGCATCCCGCCCGGTCACCTCCAGCAGAATCAGCAGGCCCACCCCCAGGGTCAGGCCCAGCAGCAACCACAGCCAGTGGGTCTCCCGGCGGCGGGGCCGGGGCGGGCGGGTGGGACCCTGGGGCAGATTGAGTTTCACCGGGCGTTTGCGGACGGTTTTCAGGCGCATCGGGCGCTCCTTTCCTGGGCGGGTCAGTCCGCGTCGGGCGTGTCCCCCGGCGCGGCGGAACCCTCGGGCGATTGGGTCGGCTCAGGCGGCTCGGAGTCCCCCGGCGCGGCGGAACCCTCGGGCGAGGCGCTCGTCTGCGGCTCCCCACCGGGCGAGGCGCTATTCTCCGGGCTGGGGCTGTTCTCCGGGCTGGTGGTCGGGGGCGTGCCCGCGCCCGGTGCCAGGTAGCTGGCGGCCTTGGTGCTGGTCACCTCCAGCACGCCGCCCACCTTGCCCTCGCCCATCAGCTCGGCGAGCACCGTGGCGGCCACCCGCAGCTTGCCCTGCAGCTCATCGCGTCCGCCCAGGCGAATCTCGATATTCTCCTTCGTGAACAGGCGGATGTTGAGCGGGTCCACCAGGTCCATGCTGACGATCTGGCCCGCGAGCCCCTCCTGCTCGATCAAATCCAGGCAGGTCAGGGCCAGCTCGATCTGGCCGGGCTCGTCGCTGGTCAGGGCCTTGCCCGCCCTAAAGGAGGTCGCCCGGATGCCGTCGATGCGGATCATGTCAGTGCGGCTGTCCCGGGTGAGCACCTGCAGGATGATGCCCTGCTTGTCCATGAGCATGTCGCTGTCCAGGTAGCGCACCATGGCCACCGGCGTGCGCTCGTGCAGCTGGATGGAGACGGTGTCGGGCAGGCGGATGGAGATCTTGTCCACCGCCAGGTAGGCGTTGCGCTCGATGCCCTCGCGCGCGGCCGCCCGGTCCACCCGCAGCAGGGGCGTGTCCAGCTGGATGCCCGAGCTGTCGATGATCTCCTGCGCGTCGTAGGTCTGGTTGCCCGTGACCAACACCTGGCGCACCAGGAAGACCTTGCTGTTGAGCACCAGCAGCACCGCCACGGTCACCAGCAACAGCAGCAGCGCAATGAGGGTGTTGCGGCCCCGATGGCGCACGTTGACCCGCACCGGCTCCTGCTCAGGGTCCTCCTCGTCGTCAAAGTAAACGGGAACAGGGCCCCGCTGCGCCAGTTGCGTCTGGGGGGCCTGCTCATCTCTGGCAGCGCGCTTCTCGCGCGCCTTCTCGCGTTTTTTCTTCAATCGGTTCCCTCCGTAACCCGCCTGGCGTCCGCCCCCAGGGCGGCTAGGTCCGCCTCCAGGCAGGGATAACCACGATCGATCAAGTCCACCCGGTCGATGCGGGTGGCGCCCGCCGCGCCCAGGGCCGCCAAGGCCAGCGCCGCTCCGCCGCGCAGATCGGTGGCCGTCACCCGGCAGCCGGTCAACCGGCCCGCGCCGTGGACCACCGCCACCCGGTCGCGCACCAGGATGCGCGCGCCCATGCGCGCCAGGTCCCCGGCGTGCTTGAAGCGATTCTCAAAAACATTCTCCACCACCACGCTAGTTCCTTCCGCCAGGGTGCAAAGGGCCAGCATTTGGGCCTGCATGTCGGTGGGAAAGCCCGGATAGGGCTGGGTCTGAATGGTGCCCGGGGAGCGCAGCCGGCCCCGCCGGATCAGGCGCACATCGTCGACGCCCTGGTCGATCTCGCAGCCCGCCTGGCGCAGCTTCTCGATCACCGGGGCCAGGTGCAGCGGCGTCACCTGCCGCAGGCGCACGTCGCCCCCGGCGATGGCCGCGGCGCACAGATATGTACCCGCCACGATGCGGTCGGGCAGAATGCGGTACTGCCCGCCGTGCAGGCGGCGCACCCCCTCGACGGTGATCTGAGCGGTACCCGCGCCGCGCACCCGCGCGCCCATGGCGCTCAGGAAGCCCGCCAGGTCCGCGACCTCGGGCTCCTGGGCGGCGTTGCGGATGACGGTCTGCCCCTGGGCCAGCACCGCCGCCATCATGATGTTCTCGGTGGCGCCGACGCTGGGATAGTCCAATTGTACCACAGCCCCGGTCAGCTGACCAGCCCGCAGCGCCAGCGCCCCGCCGCGTTCCTCCACCTGTGCGCCCAGGGCGGACAGGCCCTTGAGGTGCAGGTCGATGGGCCGCAGCCCGATCTCGCAGCCCCCGGGCTGGGAGAAGGCCACCTGCCCATGGCGCGCCAGGCAGGGCCCGGCCAAAAATACCGACGAGCGCAGCAGGTGCATGTAGCGCTCGGGCAGCTGCCACTGCGCCGCGTCGTGGGCGTTGACCAATATGGTCTGCTGGGCGCGCTCCACCGCGCACCCCATCTGCCGCAGCATGGCCACCATGTTGTCCACATCCTTCAGCTGCGGACAGTTGCTGAGCACCACCGGCTCGCGGATCAGCAGACAGGCCGCCAAAATCGGCAGCACGGCGTTCTTCGCCCCGCACACCGCCAGTTCCCCGGCCAGGCGGCGCCCTCCCGTGATCTCGATGTATTGCATCCTTGCCCCTCCCATCCCATTGCTACTACCATCCTATGCCCCGGGGGCGCCAATGGGTGCAGGTCCACCCGGATGGGGGCGCAAATTGTCGGCCTGCGGCGCGCTTTCAGGCGGCGTCCACAAAAAAAAGCGCCCCTGCCGGGGCGCTTCGGACCGCCTAAGTGGCGGCCTTGCTGTATCGGGAGATGTTCAGCAGGATACCCATGCTGGCCATGGAGATGACCAGTGACGAGCTGCCGTAACTGATGAAGGGCAGCGGCAAGCCGGTGGTGGGCATCAGCCCGGTGACCACCGCGACGTTGAGAATGACCTGGATGCTCAGCACCGCGGTGATCCCGATGGCCAGCAGCATGCCGAACATGTCCGGCGCGGCGAAGGCCACCTTGATGCCCCGCCAGATGACGAACAGGTACAGCGTCAGCAGCAGCACCCCGCCGATGAAGCCCAGCTCCTCGCCGATGATGGCGTAGATGAAATCGCTCTCCCGGTAGGGCAGCCACAGATATTTCTGGCTGGACTGGCCAAAGCCCACGCCCCCGAACCCGCCCGAGCCCAGGGCCAGCAGGGACTGGATGAGCTGGTAGCCGGTGTCCTGGGGGTCGGCCCAGGGGTTGGTGAAGGAGAGCATACGCTTGACGCGGTAGCTCTCGGCGAAGGCCAGCACCACCACGCCGATGGCCCCCACCACCGTGAAACCCGACAGATAGACGATGCTGATACCGCCGACGAACATCATCACCATGGCCACCAGCACCAGGTTGACCGCGGTGGACATGTTGGGCTGCTCCAGGATCAGCACCGCCATGATGCCCATGACCGCCAACATCGGCAGCAGCACGATCAGAAACCGGCGGAACTCCGCCTTGCCCGCGCTGTCCCGGCGGATGTGCTTGCGGCCGGACTTGCTCATAAAGGGGCGGATGGCATCCTTATTGCTGTCCATGTGGGCCGCCATGAACACCACCAGGCCGAGCTTGGCGATCTCCGAGGGCTGCACCGAGAAGCCCGCGATGTTGAGCCAGCGGGTCGCGCCGTTGGCGTCGGTGCCCATGAAGAGCACCAAGGTCAGCAGCACGATGCTGACCAGGGCCGCCGGCCACTTGAACTTCTTGATGAAGGTGTACTTGAAGTTCATCATGAAGATCATCGCGCCCAGGCCCAGCACCGCGCCGAACACCTGCTTGCGGAAGAAGTAGTAGGCGTCGGAAATGTTGGCGGTGTTCTGGGCCGCGTAGAAGCTGGCGCTGAAGACCATCACCGTGCCGAAGGCCACCAGGATCAGCGTCGCGAACAGAATGGCATAGTCACAGCTTTTGCGCATACTTCGCCTCCTAGAGCTGCATCACCAGCTGTTTAAATACCCGGCCGCGCATCTCGTAATCCGAAAACATGTCGAAGCTCGCGCAGGCCGGGCTGAGCAGCACGCAGCCGCCCTTGGGCGCCAAATCCCGCGCGGTGTGAACCGCCGCCTCGAAGGACTCGGCCCGGTTGAGGTGGGTGTAGCCCGCCGCCTCCAGGGCCCGACCGATGCGCTCGGCGGTCTGCCCCACCAGCACCACCTGGCAGATGGGCGCGCGCGCAATCTCCTCGGCCAGGGTGTCGAAGGGCGAGTCCTTCTCCGAGCCGCCCAGGATCAGCACCGTCGGCGCGGTCATGGTCTGCACGGCTTTGATGGTGGAGTCCGGGTTGGTGCCCTTGGAGTCGTTGATGTAGCGCACGCCGTCCTTCTCGCGGACGAACTCCATGCGGTGCTCGATGCCCTGGAAGTTCTTCAGGGTGTCGGCCACGATGCCGGCGTCCACCCCCATGATCATGGTCATGGCTGTGGCGGCCAGGGCGTTCTCCAGGTTGTGGGGGCCGGGGATGGCGATCTGGTCCACCTTGAGCACCGCGGTGCGCTCCCCGCGCCAGGCGAAGACCACCACGCCCTCCTGCACGTACGCGCCGTCGTCCACGGCGTGGGTGCGGCTAAAGCGCAGCACCCGGCCGGGGGCTTTCAGGGCCATCCGGCGCACGATGGGGTCGTCGTCGTTGACCACCAGGGTGCCCTCGGGACCCTGCCGCTCAAATATACGCATCTTGGCCGCGGCATATCCCTGCATATCCCCGTGCCGGTTTAAATGGTCCGGGGTGAGGTTGAGGATGGCCGCCACCTTGGGGCGGAAGGTGACCGCGCTCTCCAGCTGGAAGGAGCTGATCTCGGCCACCACCACGTCGCCCGGGGCCACCTGATCCACCTGGCTGATGAAGGGGACGCCGATGTTGCCCACCACATGGGTGACCCTGTCGGCATTCTTGAAGATCTCCCCAACCAGGGCGGTGGTGGTGGTCTTGCCGTTGGTGCCGGTGATGGCGCACACCGGCGCGGGGCACAGCCGGTAGGCCAGCTCCACCTCGCCGATGACCTCCACCCCCTGCCCCTGGGCCCGGCGCACGAAGGGCGCGCCGATGGGCACCCCGGGGCTGATGATCATCAGGTCAAAGCCCGCGCAGTCGGGCTGACCGCCCAGCTGATAGGCCACGGGCAGGTCCGCCAGCTGCTCCAGGGCGTGGGCGAGCTGGTCGGCCCCCTTGCGGTCGCTGACCGTCACCCGCGCCCCCAGGGCGCACAGGGCCCGGGCCGCGGAGATGCCGCTGCGGGCCAGGCCGATGATCAATACCTTCTTGTCTCGAAAATCATGCGTCTGCATGCAAACCTCCCTTGGATCAGCGCACCGCCAGCAGGCCGATCAGGCACAGCACCGTGGCGGCGATCATGTACATGGACACCACCTTGGTCTCAGGGTAGCCGCTGAGCTCAAAGTGGTGGTGCAGGGGCGCCATCTTGAAGATGCGCTTGCCGTGGCGCAGGCGGTAGGAGCCCACCTGCAGGATGACCGACACGCAGCTGGCCAGGTAGATGCCGCCCATGAACAGCAGCCACAGGGGCATCTTGGCGGCCACGGCCATGTAGACCACCGCCCCGCCCAGGGCCAAGGAGCCCGTGTCGCCCATGAAGATCTTGGCCGGGTGGGCGTTGAAGTGCAAAAACGCCAGGCACGCGCCGGCCACCGCCGCGCAGAAGACCATCATGTTGCGGTAGTCCCCGGCCAAGAGCGCCTGTCCATTGTCCGCGGCCTGCTGGGAGAGCACATAGTAGATCACCGAGAAGCCCGCCGAGAAGATCAGGGTGACCGAGCTGTTCAGCCCGTCCAGCCCGTCGGTCAGGTTGCAGCCGTTGACCGTGCCCAGCACGGCGATGATGACAAAGGGGATGAACACCCAGCCCATGTTCCAGTCCATGCCGGTGAAGGGGATGCGGATGGCGCTGCCGATCTCGGGGTTCTGGTAGGCGTAGATGGCGATGGCCACCGCAAAGCCCAGCTGGGCCAGGGCCTTTTGATAGGGCTTCAGCCCCAGGGAGCGCTTTTTGACGGTCTTGATGAAATCATCCAAAAAGCCCACGATGCCGTAGCACACCACCGAGAGCACCGCCACCACCAGCATCTGCTGGTCGCCCTTGGCCAGGGCCAGGGAGGTGATCACCACCCCCACGATCATGATGATCCCGCCCATGGTGGGCGTGCCCTGCTTTTTCAGATGGCTCTGGGGGCCGTCGTTGCGCACGAACTGGCCCAGCTTCATCCGCCGCAGCAGGGGCAGCACCAGCTCGCCCACCGCCAGGGAGATGACAAACGAAAGGATAACCGCAAAGATCAACTGCTGCATGAGCCGCTCCTCCATCCCCGTCGGGTTCTTTGGTATGTATCGTGTTATCTGCCGCTGAGCAGCTGCGCGACGATGACCTTCTCATCGAAGGGATACTTGGTGTGACCGATCTGCTGATAGGTCTCATGTCCCTTGCCCGCCAGGACGATGGTGTCCCCGGGCTGGGCGATGTCGATCGCCCGGGCGATGGCCTCGCGCCGGTTCTCCACCACCTCGTAGGCCCCGCCGCTCTCCTGCACCCCGGAGACAATCTGCTCGATGATGCCCATGGGGTCCTCGGTGCGGGGGTTGTCGGAGGTGACGATGGTGTAATCGGCCAACTCGCCGGCGATCCGGCCCATGACCGGGCGCTTGGTGCGGTCCCGGTCGCCGCCGCAGCCGAACAGGGCGACCGTGCGGCCGGGGGTGAACTCCCGCACGGCCTTGAGAATCTTGGTCAGCGCGTCGGGGGTGTGGGCATAGTCCAGGATGATGTGGAAGCCCCGCTCACAGGGCAGGGTCTGGATGCGGCCGTCCACATGGTCCAGGCTCTCCAGGCCCTCGCGCACCGCCTTCAGGGGCACCCCCTGGCTCAGGCAGGCCGCCGCGGCCGACAGGGCGTTCATCACCATGAACCGGCCCGGGGTGCGCAGCTTGACCGGGGTGGTCCCCACCGGGGTGACCAGGGTGAAGCGGCTGCCCGCGGGGGACAGCTCCAGGTCCTTGGCCCACACATCCGCCGCGTCGGTCATGCCGGTCCTCCACAGGGGCACCGAGCCCAGGTTTTCCATGATCATCTCGCAGGCCGGATCGTCCATCAGGCCCACGGCGTAGCGCACCACCCCGGGGGCGAAAAGCATCTGCTTGGCCTTGCCGTAGGCCTCCATGGTCTTAAAGTCGTCCAGATGATCCTGGGTCAGGTTGGTGAACACGCCCACGTCAAAGCAGATGCCCCGCACCTTGCGCAGGGCCAGGGCGTGGGCCGACACCTCGCAGGCCATCCACTGGGCCCCGGCGTCCACGGCGTGGCGCAGGTATTTCTGCATCTCGATGGGGTCCGGGGTGGTCAGGCCGGTGTCGATGACCTCGTCGCCCACCCGCAGGCCGGTGGTGCCCATGATGGCCGCCTTCTTACCCCAGGCCTCGGCGATGGACCGCACCATGTAGGTGGTGCTGGTCTTGCCGTTGGTGCCGGTCACGCCCACCAGGGTCAGGTAGCGCGTCGGGTGGCCATAGAAGGCCGCCGCCAGCAGGGCCACGGCCGCGCGGGTGTCCTTGACGATCATCTGGGGAACCGGCAGGGGGAGCCGCCGCTCCACCACCAGGGCGGCCGCGCCCTGTTCCACCGCCTGGGCGGCGAAATCATGGCCATCCACCTTGAAACCCGAGATGCAGCAGAACAGGTCCCCGGGCTGCACCTTGCGCGAGTCCATGGAGATGTTGCGGATCTCGATGGCGCCGTCCCCCAGCAGGGTGGCGTCCATGCCGTCGAGCAGGTCGAAGAGTTTCATGCGTTTTCCCCCTATCTGTTGTAAACAGTCGCTCCGGCAAGCCGGAGGGTCATTCGAAATGGACCTCCACCACGGTGCCCACGTCCACCTGGGTGCCCGGGGCGACGCTCTGGCCGGTGGCCAGGCCGCTGCCGTCGATGCGCAGCATCAGCCCCTGCTGGTTCAGGCGGGTGTTGGCCTCCACGATCGAGCAGCCCGTCAGGTCGGGCACCTCCACCTGCTCGGCCGCGTCCTGGGTTTGCTGGTCGGTGGAGAGGATGACCGTGGCGCCCTGGACAGACTGGGTATCGGCCTTGGGATACTGGGCTGTGACGACCCCGGTCTCGGCCAGGGCGTCCACCTTGAAACCCGCCTGGGTCAGGGCGTCCACCGCGTCGCCGATGGACTGGCCCACCACGCTGGGCACCTGGGCGGTCTGTTCGGCCACGGCCTCGGTGGGCTGGATGCCTAAATAATGAAGGGAACTCTCGAGAATCTGCTGGGCAACAGGCGCGGCGATGACCGAGCCAAAGTCCACCGCCACCTCGGGCTCATCCACCACCACCAGCACCACCAGCTCGGGGTCGTTGATGGGGGCGATGCCCACGAAGGAGGCGATGTGCTTGCCCTGCTTGATGTTGCCGTTGCTGTCGTATTTCTGGGCGGTGCCGGTCTTGCCGCCCACCCGGTAGCCGGGCACCTGGGCGTTCTTGCCGCTGCCCTCGGAGACCACCAGCTCCAGAATCTCCCGGACGGTCTGGCTGGTCTGCTCGGAGACCACCCGCTGCTTGACCGTGGGCTCGAAGCTCTCCACCACGTTGCCATCCGCGTCGGTCAGCTTTTCCACCAGGTAGGGCTGCATCAGGTTGCCGCCGTTGACCGCCGCGCACACCGCGTTGGCCATCTGGATGGGGGTGACGGCGATGGACTGCCCGAAACCAATGCGGGCCAGGTCGGTGTTGCGCACATATTTCTGCTCGGTGACGATGCCCGAGGACTCCCCGGGGAAGTCCAGCCCGGTGGGCTGGCCCAGGCCGAAGGCGTCCAGGTAGTCGTAGAATTTCTCGCTGCCCATCTTCAGGGCGATCTGCATGAACACCGGGTTGCAGGAGTTCTTGACGCCCTCGGCCAGGGTCTGGTGGCCATGGGGGTTGCCGCTGCGCCAGCACTTGATCTTCTCCCCGTCCACCGTGTAGTAGCCGGTGCAGTCAAAGGTGCTCTCGGTGGACACCGCGCCCGAGTCCAGGCCGGAGGCCAGGGTGACGATCTTAAAGACCGAGCCGGGCTCGTAAGCGTCGGAGACGGTGCGGTTGCGCGACAGGCTCGACAGCAGGGCGCTGTCGGATCGGGGCAGGTCGTTCAGGTCCATGTTGGGGTTGCCGGCCATGGCCACCACCTGGCCGGTCTTGGGCCGCATGACCACCACCGAGGCGTCCTTGGCGTTGGTCTCGGCCATGACGTTCTCCAGGGCGTTCTCGGCGAAGGACTGGATGACCGCGTCCAGGGTCAGGGTCATCTGGTAGCCATCCTGGGCGGGCACATACCACTCGTTGCCGTTGGGCAGTTCCTGGTTGTGGGCGTCCACGGTGGAGATCAGCCTTCCCTCCACGCCCTGCAGGTAGGTCTCGTACTGCTTTTCCAGGCCGGCCTGGCCCACGCCGTCGGCGTTGGTGTAGCCGAGCACCTGGCAGGCCAGGGTGTTGGCCGGGTAGTAGCGCTTGGTGTCCTCATAGAAGCCCACGCCCTTGAGGTTGAGGGCCTTGATCTGCTCGGCCTGCTCGTCGGAGATCTGCCGCTTGATCCAGATCTCGCTCTTGCTCTTGTCGGAGGCCTTCTGGGCGATGCCCGCCGGGTCCATGTCCAGAATCTCGCCGAGCTTCTGGCCGACGAGATCGGGGTCGGCCACGTCGGCGGGATTGACCACGACGGTGTAGGCCATAGCGCTCTGGGCCAGGACCTTGCCGTTGGTGTCGGTGATGACGCCGCGATTGGGCTTGACGGTCAGATCCCGCGTCCACTGGGCGATGGCCTTGTCCTGCAGGATGGTGCCCTGAAACAGCTGCACCTGCGCCAAGCGAAAAATCAATAGAAGAAAGAAAAGGACGATGGCTCCCATGAACCAGATCATCCTCTTCTGCTGAGTCGTTCCCGTTATTGCCAAAAAGGGTTCGCTCCCTTCCTCTGCTGGACCCCTCAGAAAAACAGATCCAACAGTTTATTGAGCAAGCCGCCCTCCTCCTGCGCCGGCGCCTCCTGCTGGGGCGCAGCCTCGCTCGGCTCCACCGGCTTGACCTGGATGTAGCGCACCTGGTCGTCCGCAGGATAGTGCATGTTCAGCCGCTGCTGAGCCTGGTCGATGACCGCACCCAGATTGTCCTGCATGGCCAGCTGCACCTGCAGCTTCTCCGTGGTCTGCTGCTGGACCGCCAGGTCGTTCTTGAGCTGCTGAATCTGGCTGTTGGTGGTGGCGATGGCGGAATAGCGCACCACCAGGCCGACCAGCAGGCCGAAGATCAGCACCAGACCGGTGATGGACAGCAGGCGGTTGATCCGAGAAACGCGGCTGCGGGCCTTGCGGGCCTCGCGCTCAGCCAGGCGGCTTTGTGTGCTGCGGCGGGGCTTGGCGGGCGCGGCGACGGGCTGCGCCTTGCGCTGCGGGGCGCGCCGGCGGGGCAGCGCCACCTGGGGCTGCTCATAGGCGAGGTTGTCGCGGCTTACCATTGCCATGCTATTCACCTGCTTTCCCGAATAATCCTATTTAGGTAGTTTTTCCAGGCAGCGCAGCTTGGCGCTGTGCGCCCGGGGATTCTTGACAATTTCCTCCGGCGAGGGGACAATGGGTTTGCGGACCGCCAGCTTGCCGATGGGCTTGCGCCCGCAGACGCACTGGGGGGCCGATTTGGGGCAGATACAGGGGTCCACCGCCGTGCGGAAGCACCGCTTGACGATGCGATCCTCCAGGGAGTGAAAGGTCAGCACGCAGATGCGCCCGCCGGGCTCCAGCAGCGCGATCAGGTCCTCCAGCGCGCGCTGGAGGGGTTCCAGCTCGCCGTTGACCTCGATGCGGATGGCCTGAAAGACCCGCTTGGCCGGATGACCCTGCCGCCGGGCCCCCATGGGCACCGCGTCCTCCACCAGCCGCACCAGCTCGCCGGTGGTTAAGATGGGCTTGTCCGCCCGCCGCTGGACGATGAAGCTGGCGATGCGCGAGGCGAAGGGCTCCTCGCCCCAGTCCCGCAGCACGCGCAGCAGCTCGCCCCGGGGGTAGGTGTTGACCACCTCGTAGGCCGAGAGGGCTTGGCGCTGGTCCATGCGCATGTCCAGCGCCGCGTCCTCCCGGTAGGAGAAGCCCCGCTCGGCCGCGTCCAGCTGGTAGGAGGAGACCCCCAAGTCCAGCATCACGCCGTCCACCCGCTCGACACCCTGCCCGGCCAATAGCGCCCGAGCGTCGTGGAAATTGCCCCGGATCGGGCAAAATCGCTCCCCGAAGGGGGCCAAGCGGGCGCTGGCCGCGGCGATGGCCGCCGCGTCCCGGTCGATGCCGTAGAGCCGACCGGTGGGGCCGCAGGCCGCCAGGATGCCCTGGGCATGCCCGCCCCCGCCCAAGGTGCCGTCCACATAGACGCCGCCGTCATGGGGGGCGAGCAGCTCCACCGCCTGCTCCAGCAGGATGGGCGCGTGCGCAAACTCCATGCCGCCCCTCCTCACACGCGAAGGGGTTCGGCCTGGGAGAAGACCGTGTCGAAGTCGTCCGAAGCGTCGGTGATGAACTGCTCCCACGCCTCCTTGCTCCAGATCTCAATGCGCGTGTTGACGCCAACCACGTACACATCCCGGTCCAACCCGGCGTAGGCGCGCAGATTCTGGGGCAGCAGGATCCGGCCCTGCTTGTCCAGCTCGCACTCCACCGCGCCGGTGAAGAGCACCCGCAGCAGCTTTTGGGAGGCCGGATCATTCAGGGCGTTGTGGCGCAGGCTCTCGCACAGCTCATCGAAAGCCGCGGCGGGAAACCCGAACAGGCAGTGGTTGGAGCCCTTGGTGACGAAGAAGGTCGCCCCCAGCTCCTCGCGCATCTTGGAGGGGATGATCAGCCGGTTCTTCAAATCAATGCTGTGCAGATACTCACCGGTGAACACGGCCGCGCCCTCCTTTCCGCCCGAAGGCCTGTCCACCCCAAAAGGGGCGATTTTGCAAATTTCCCTCTACTTTGGACCACTTTCTCCCACATTATAGCACGTCGGTTCCCCGGATGCAATCAATTCGGGCCCGCAAATCCCGTCGCATTGTCGCAAATGCCTGGAAATATTGCCCAATCTTTGTCGGGTATTCCCAAAAACGCAAACAAGCCCCCGCGCGCATGCGCGGGAGCTTGGGCGGATTGGGGGCGGATTACTTGTTCAGCGCCTGGGACACCGCCACGGCCACGGCCACGGAGGCGCCGACCATGGGGTTGTTGCCCATGCCGATCAGGCCCATCATCTCCACGTGCGCGGGCACGGAGGAGGAGCCGGCGAACTGGGCGTCGGAGTGCATGCGGCCCATGGTGTCGGTCATGCCGTAGGAGGCGGGGCCGGCGGCCATGTTGTCGGGATGCAGGGTGCGCCCGGTGCCGCCGCCGGAGGCGACGGAGAAGTACTTCTTGCCGTTGTCGACGCTCCACTTCTTGTAGGTGCCGGCCACGGGGTGCTGGAAGCGGGTGGGGTTGGTGGAGTTGCCGGTGATGGACACGTCCACGCCCTCCTTGATCATGACCGCCACGCCCTCGTTGACGTCGTCGCAGCCGTAGCAGCGGACCTTGGCCTTGTCGCCGTTGGAGAAAGCGCGCTCCTCGACGATCTTGAGCTCGCCGGTGTAGTAGTCATACTGGGTCTTGACATAGGTGAAGCCGTTGATGCGGGAGATGATGTAGGCCGCGTCCTTGCCCAGGCCGTTGAGGATGACCCGCAGGGGGGTCTTGCGGACCTGGTTGGCGGTGCGGGCGATGCCGATCGCGCCCTCAGCGGCGGCGAAGGACTCGTGCCCGGCCAGGAAGCAGAAGCACGCGGTCTGCTCGCGCAGCAGCATGGCCGCCAGGTTGCCATGGCCCAGGCCGACCTGCCGCTGGGCGGCGACCGAGCCGGGGATGCAGAACGCCTGCAGCGCCACGCCGATCTGCTCGGCGGCCTTGTCGGCCCCCTTGCAATCCTTCTTCAGGGCCAGGCCGGCGCCCAGGGTGTACGCCCACACGGCGTTCTCAAAGGCGATGGGCTGGATGCCGCGCACGATCGCCTCGGCGTCCACACCCTTCTCCAAGCAGTACTCGCGAACCTGCTCGAGAGACTCGAAACCATATTCCTTCATGCACGCCTCGATCTGCTTGATCCGGCGCTCGTAACCTTCAAAGCTCACCATTTCGTTCGCCCTCCTCTCTGATTACTTCTGGCGCGGGTCGATGACGGTGACCGCCTCGTCCCACCGGCCGTAGGTGCCGATGTTCTTCTCATAGGCCTCCTTGGGGTCCATGCCCTTCTTGATGGCGTCCATCATCTTGCCCAGGTGCACGAACTTGTAGCCGATGACCTCGTTGTTCTCATCCAGGCCCATGCCCAGGCAGTAGCCCTCGGCCATCTCCAGGTAGCGCACGCCCTTGGAGAGGGTGCCGTACATGGTGCCCACCTGGCTGCGCAGGCCCTTGCCCAGGTCCTCCAAGCCCGCGCCGATGGGCAGGCCGTCCTCGGAGAAGGCGCTCTGGGTGCGGCCGTAGGCGATCTGCAGGAACAGCTCGCGCATGGCGGTGTTGATCGCGTCACAGACCAGATCGGTATTCAGAGCCTCCAAAATGGTCTTGCCGGGCAGCACCTCGCTGGCCATGGCCGCCGAGTGGGTCATGCCCGAGCAGCCCAGGGTCTCCACCAGGGCCTCCTGGATGACGCCGTCCTTGACGTTCAGGGTCAGCTTGCAGGCGCCCTGCTGGGGGGCGCACCAGCCCACGCCGTGGGTCAGGCCGGAGATATCCTTGATCTCCTTGGACTGCACCCACTTGCCCTCCTCAGGGATGGGCGCCGGCCCGTGATTGGGGCCCTTGGCCACGCATACCATTTCTTCAACTTCTTTTGAAACCTGCATGGTGATTTGTTCCTCCTTTGCTAGCAGTGAGAAATCCATTCATCATCTGCCATTATACCATACATCCCTTTTTTCGAGAAGGGCTTTGTGGTAAAATAAACCCACCAACCCGTAGGAGGAACCGTCATGAGCCGATTGGGTGATCAGCTGCGCGACATGCGCGCCAAGAAGGGTCTCACGCTCAAACAGGTCGCCAAGAAGGGCGGCGTTTCCGAAAAGTATCTCGACGAGGTCGAGCGCGGCAACCGCATCGTCAACGACGCCACGGCCCAGCGCCTGCTCAAGGCCATGGGCATGGGCGAGGACATGATCAGCGACCTGGAGGTGCCCGCCGAGGCCCTCAAGGCCCCGGAGCCCGCCCCGGCGCGGCCCCAGCCCGCCCCCCAGGCGCCGCCCGCGGCCCCCGCGCCCGCCGGGGACCTGTGGCAGCAGGCTCTCTCGGGCATGGCTCAGCAGGTGCCGGTGCTCGACGGGGACGGCGCGCCCCAGGGCTACGAGCGGCTGCTCTGCCCCGGGGGCAAGATCGCCGGCTACGCCGCCGAGAAGGTCTTCTACCAGCTGGCGGCGGACGATTCCATGGCCGCCCTGCGCATCCACCGGGGCGACCGGGTGCTCATCGTGCCCGAGCGCAAGGCCGAGCGGGGCGTCTACCTGATCCTCTATCAGGGCCAGCGCATGCTGCGCCAGCTCGACAGCAAGAACGGGGCCTGGCGGCTGGTCAGCGGCCGGGAGACGCCCGCGGGCGCGCCGGTGCAGCTGGGCGCGGTCAAAATCCTGGGCAAGGCCGTTAAGGTGGAGTTCGATCTGAAATAGCGCGCGCGGCGCGGGGCGGTTTGCGGCCGCCCCTTTTCTTTTGCGGGCGAGGGTGCTAAAATGGGAGCGTGTGAAGCCCTTTCATCACCTTTTGAATAGGAGTTGGATCGATCATGGGTACCCGTGTCGCTCGCCGGCGCAAGCGTCGGCGTCGGAATCTGATCATCGCCCTGGTGGCGCTGGCGCTGCTGGTCGGCGCGGCGCTGTTGTACCATTTCTTCGGCAAGGCGCAGCCTGCCACGGCCGCCACCCCCACCCCCACGATCACCGCCGAACCCACGGCCAGCCCGACCCCGACCGCCGAGCCCACGGCCAGCCCGACCCCGACCGCCGAACCCACGGCCAGTCCCACCCCGACGCCCGAGCCCACCGCTGAGCCGACGCCCGAGCCGCCCGAGGGACCCTTGGCTAACCCGGCCAACATCCGCATCGAGGCCGACGCCGACGGGGTGTACCACCTCCTGTGGGACCCGGTGCCCGGGGCGACCAGCTACCGGGTGGATATGCACGGCCAGCGCATCGCCGATGAGGCCATCTCCGGCACCGACGCCAACCTCAGCGCCCTTTCCATCCGCTCGGGCGGCACCTACAACACCCGGGTCACCGCCATCGGCGAAGGCCACGACAACGGCGTCACCCTGACCGATGTGACCGCCCCGTAAACCCCGATCCCTGCGCCGCGCGGACACTCCGCGCGGCGTTTTTGCTTGACACGGGCGATCGCCGGCGCTTAAGGTGGACATCAGAAGGTGAGTCCCCTGACGCAAATCCCAATCCATCCCATCGGCGCGCCCTGGGGCGGCCCGGAGAGCGTGGCCTGCCTGTCTGCCTTCGCATCGGTGGCGCTGTGCATCCAGGGCCGCGAGGCCTTCGAGCCGCTCTACTGCACCGCGGGCAAGTCGCTCCTGTGCACCGGGTGCGGCCAGTGCGGTCCGGCCTTTGACCGGGTGAACAAGCTGCACGAGCAGATCTATCACCAGCTGCTGACCCTGACCACCCTGAGCTGCCGGCTGCTGTTCGTTCCGTTCGACTGGGCGGCCGCGCTGACCGAGCGGGTCGACCGGCCCGATTTCTGGCAGGGGCTGCTGGCCTGGTGCGGCTACACCGGCGGCTGGACCGACCGGCCCGAGGCCATGCGCGCCAGCCTGGCCGCCGGCGTGCCGGTGCTGGCCCAGGGCGGCGACCGGCAATGGCGGGTGCTCTCCGGCGAGGCGGACGGGCGGCCCCTGTGCGCCGGGCCGGCGCTGGCGGGCTGGGATGCGTTGGCCCGGGGACTGATCGTCACCGGACGCCGCCCGCCCCGGCAGGTGGACTGCGCCCTGATGAACGCCCTGGCCGACTGCCTGGAGGCCAGCGACGCCGCCCACGCCAGCGCCCTGGAGCTGCTGGGGGATGACGCCCGCGCCCAGCCGGACCCGGCCGCTCAGGACGAAGCCCGCGCCCAGCCGGACCCGGCCGCTCAGGACGAAGCCTACGCCCAGCTGCACGGTTTTGTGGGCATGGCCGCCGAGCAGCGCTGTTTTGGGGCCTTCGCCTTTTTCTGCGGGCTGTACGGGCAGACGCCCGAGGCGCTGTTCACCCCCTGCCAGGCCATCGCCCAGGACATGATGCAGATTCACAACCTGTGCTGGCAGGTGTGGGCCGCCATGGGCGGGGATCACCGCTGCGATCCCGCGGCCCACGCCGAGGCCTTCGCCGCGCCCGAGCCCCGGCGGCGGGCGGCGCGGCTGCTGAATCGCATCCGCCAGTGCGACCGGGACAACGCCGCCCGGCTGCGCGCGCTGGCCGCGTCCCTCGCCGAGGCCCAGGGCTGAGCGCCGCCGAGCGCGACGAAATCAAAAAGCGCCCCCATGGGGGCGCTTTTTCGCGGAATGTTTAGGACAGGCCGAGCTTGTGCAGGTTGTCCAGGCTGATCTTCAGGCTCTCAAACGGGCAGCGCTGGCAGACGTCCTGCTCGACAATGTGCCACCGCACGCCGGTGTCGGCGCAGGCCTGGATGATCCCCGGCCAGTTGAGGTTGCCCTCGCCGATCTCGGCCATGATGGGGGCCTTCTGCTCCGGGCTGTAGACCATATCCTTAAAGTGCACCACCTTCATGCGGGGGGCGACCTTGCGGATCCAGGCGATGGGGTCCGCGCCGCCGGCCTGCACCCAGTAGGTGTCCAGCTCAAAGTGCAGCGCCTCGCCGCTCTCAGCCAGCAGGATGTCCATCAGGGTGTCCTGGCCGCAGCGGGCGAACTCAAAATTGTGGTTGTGGTAGATCAGCTGCAGGCCCGCCTCGGCCATGCGCTGGGCGATCTGGGTGGCCTCCCGGGCGAACTGCTTGACGCCCTGGGCCCCGGCCTGGCTGTACTTGGCGGGCATGCTGCCCACGCCGGGGTATGCGCAGCCGAACAACTGGTTCTCGGCGATGACCTCGTCCAGATGCTCCTGCATCCGCTCAAAATTGGTGTGGGTGGCGGCCACCGTCAGGCCCAGCTCGTCGAGCTTTTCCTTGACAAGCCGGTTGTCCACCGGCCCGTGGCCGGAGAGCTGCACCGCCTCGTAGCCCATCCGCCGCACGCGGGTGAGCGAATCGATCAGGCCCTGGGTATCCTTGCAGTACTCCCGCAGGGTGTACATCTGCGCCGCTAATTGGGTCATGGGTTTTCTCCTCCTCAACAGGATGATTCCGGCATCATTATAGCATTGATAGCGCTTACAAAAAAGGGGGTGGGCGGGAAATTTGCGTCCCGGGCCGCGCGGACGGCGAGAATTGCGCGGGAAAAACCGGGCGGGAGGGTTTTCCCCGGGGGCAACTGTGATATAATGGAGCACACGAATACCGAAGGGAGCGCATGCGCTGTGGGCAAAACCATCATCCTCACCGGCGGCGGCACCGCCGGACATGTCACCCCCAACCTGGCCCTGATCCCCCGGCTGGCCGCCGACGGGTGGGAGATTCATTATCTGGGCACCGACCAGGGCATCGAGCAGAAGCTGGTCGCGTCCTACCCCTTTGTCACCTTCCACCCCGTCAAGAGCGGCAAGCTGCGCCGCTACAAGGACCTGCGCAACCTGACCGACCCCTTCCGGGTGATCGTGGGCGTCAACCAGTCGGCCAAGCTCATGCGTCAGCTCAAGCCCAACGTGGTCTTCTCCAAGGGCGGCTTCGTGTCGGTGCCGGTGACCACGGGGGCCAAGCTGGCCGGGGTGCCCACGGTGCTGCACGAGTCGGATTACACCCCCGGGCTGGCCAACAAGCTGAGCATGCCCTTCGCCAAGGTGATCTGCACCACCTTCCCCGAGACCGCCCAGGCCCTGGGGGAGAAGGCCCACTACACCGGCACCCCCATCCGCCCGGAGCTGTTCACCGGGGACCCGGCGAGGGGCCGGGCCTTCTGCAGCTTTGACGAGCGGCTGCCGGTGCTGCTGGTGATGGGCGGCAGCCAGGGCGCGCGCAGCATCAACATCGCCCTGCGGGCCAACCTGGACGCGCTGCTGACCCGGTTTCAGATCATCCACCTGTGCGGCAAGGGCTGGCTGGAGCCGGGGCTTGAGAACCGCGCGGGCTACCGCCAGTTCGAGTATATCTCCGCCGAGCTGCCCGACCTGCTGGCCGCGTGCGATTTCATCGTCTCGCGCTCCGGGGCCAACTCGATCTTCGAGTTCCGGGCGCTCAAGAAGCCCTGCCTGCACATCCCCCTGCCCCTGTCGGCCAGCCGCGGCGACCAGATTCTAAACGCCAAGAGTTTCCAGGCCCAGGGCTTCTCCCGCATGCTGCTGCAGGAGGGGGACGATCTGGACGCGACAGCCTTCCTCCAGGCCCTGCTGGACGCCTGGGCCCAGCGGGAGCAAATGATCGCCGCCATGGCCGCCGACGGCTTCGACGGCGGCCCCGAGCCGGTGCTCGAGCAGATTTACCGCACCGCCAAAGTCTGAGGAGGTCCCCATGACGACACAAAAGACGATCTACACCAGCCACCCCCGCCGGGGGCGGCTGATCATCCTCTGCCTGGTCGGGCTGATCGCCCTGGTGCTGGCGGTGTTCGGCATCGTGGCCGGGGTGCGCGCCTCCCAGCGGGGCAAGCTGCGCCAGGCCTACCCCGCCCTGACCGCGCCCGAGGGCGTCACCGTGGCGGACGAGCCCCTGTCCGCCCGCCTGGAGCGGGTGGACTACGCCGCCGACGCGACCATCCTCTCCCGGCTGCCCGCCCAGCAGGAGGACTCGGACACCCTGGTGCCCGTCGATCGCTACGAGGTGCAGGTCAACGCCGCCATCGCCGGCAGCGGACCCAAGCGCTTCGTGCTGGTGCAGCCCCACGCCTATGAGGGCTACTTCCTGCGCCTGGAGCCGGGCAGCCGCCTGGTGCTGCTGCTGACCGAGCAGCCCCTGCTGCGCGAGGGCATCTACACCCTATCGGGCTGGGGGGCGGACTGCTTCTACGTCTCCGAGGACGAGCGGGTGGCCCCGGCGCTGGAGGGCACCAAGCTGGACAGCTACCTGGACGGCAAGCTGACCGACCTGAAGGGCGATATCGCCCGCATGTGGAAATAAGTCCCGATCCAGACGCCCCGGGGCCGCGGCCCCGGGGCGTCTGCGCGCCGCCGGGGAACCCCCTTTGGGTCCGGGCCTTTTGCCGCCCCGGGGCGTCTGCGCGCCGCCGGGGAATCCCCTTCGGGTCCGGGGCCTTTTGCCGCCCCGGCGGGGGTCGCGGGCCGGTCTTCCCTTGACAAGCTCCCGGGATGGGCCGATAATAAAGAGATCAGATGCAAGCGATCTTTTCCAATAAAAGGAGGTCTTTTTCGATGCAAGCGCAATTCTCTCAGCGGATGGCTGGGGTGAGCGGCAGCGCGATCCGCGAAATCTTCAAGCTGCTGGCCAACCCCGAGGTCATCTCCTTTGCCGGCGGCAACCCCGCCCCCGCCTCCTTCCCGGTGGCGGATATCGAGCAGATCACCCAGCGGGTGCTCGAGCAGCAGGGCGCCTCGGTGCTGCAGTACGGCTCCACCGAGGGGTATCCCCCCCTGGTCCAGGCGCTGCCCGATTGGCTGGCCCGTTTCGGCGTTTGCGCCACGGCCGAGACCATGCTGGTGGTCTCCGGCGCGCAGCAGGGCATCGATCTGATCTCCAAGGCCATGCTCGATCCCGGCGACGTGGTGCTGGCCGAGTCGCCCACCTTCCTGGGCGCGCTGCAGATTTTCGCGACCTACCAGGCCGATGTGCGTCCCCTGGCCTCCGACGAGGAGGGCGTGCTGTCCGAGGACCTGGAGGAAAAGATCAAAACCCTGCGCCCCAAGTTCGTCTACCTGATCCCGACCTTCCAGAACCCCACGGGCAAGACCCTGGGCCTGGCCCGCCGCCAGCGCATCGTCGAGATCGCCGCCAGGTACAACACCCTGATCCTGGAGGACGATCCCTACCGCGACCTGCGCTACGCCGGGCAGGAGCTGCCCAGCATGAAGAGCCTGGACCGGGACGGCAACGTGGTCTATCTGTCCAGCTTCTCCAAGGTCATCTCCCCGGGGCTGCGCTGCGGCGTGGCCGTGGCCCAGGCGGATATCCTGCGCAAGATGGTCATCGGCATGCAGGCCACCAGCGTGCACGCCAACAACCTGGGCCAGGCCATCGTCCACGGCTATCTGACCAGCGGCAAGATGCCCGAGCACCTGGCGCAGATTCGCGCGCTGTACAAAATCCAGCTGGACACCATGCTGGGCGCCATCGAGGCCCACTTCCCCCGGGAGGTGTTCTACACCCGGCCCGAGGGCGGCCTGTTCGTCTGGGCCGAGCTGCCCGAGGGCATGGACGCCGGGGAGATCCTCAAAAAGAGCAGCGCCCGCAACGTGGCTTTCGTGCCGGGCACCAGCTTCTTCCCCCAGGGCGGCCACACCAACACCATGCGCCTGAACTTCTCGGCCTCCACGCCCGAGCGCATCGAGCGGGGCATCGAGATCCTGGCCGACGTCATCAAGAACGCATAACAGCTTAAGGAGAGAACAACCCATGAGCCAGAACGTATACGACGTGCTCAAGGAGCGCGGCTACATCCAGCAGACCACCCATGAGGACGAGCTGCGGGAGATGATGGGCAAGCAGTCCATCACCTTCTACGTGGGCTTCGACCCCACCGCCGACTCCCTGCACATCGGCCACTACCTGCCCATGATGGTGATGACCCACCTGCAGCGCGCCGGGCACCGGCCCATCGCCCTGGTGGGCGGCGGCACGGTCATGGTGGGCGATCCCAGCGGCCGCACCGACATGCGCCAGATGCTCACCCGCGAACAGATCGACCGCAACGTAGCGGGCATCGCCAAGCAGCTGGGCCGCCTGCTCGACTTTGAGGGCGAGAACGCCTGCATCATGGAGAACAACGCCTCCTGGCTGACCCAGCTGAACTACATCGAGTTCCTGCGGGACGTGGGCGTGCACTTCTCGGTCAACCGCATGCTCACCGCCGAGTGCTATAAGAACCGCATGGAGAAGGGCCTGTCCTTCCTGGAGTTCAACTACATGCTCATGCAGGCCTACGATTTTCTCGTGCTCAACCAGAAGTACGGCTGCGTGATGGAGCTGGGCGGCGACGACCAGTGGAGCAACATCCTGGCCGGCGCGGACCTGATCCGCCGCAAGGAGCAGAAGCCCGCCTTCGGCCTGACGCTGCAGCTGCTGACCACCAGCGAGGGCGTCAAGATGGGCAAGACCGTCAAGGGCGCGCTGTGGCTGGATGAGACCCGCACCTCCCCCTACGAGTTCTACCAGTACTGGCGCAACGTCGCCGACGCGGACGTGGAGCGCTGCCTGGCGCTGTTGACCTTCCTGCCCATGGACGAGGTGCGCCGCCTGGGCCGCCTGCCCGGGGAGGAAATCAACCAGGCCAAGCGCACGCTGGCCTACGAGGTTACCAAGCTGATCCACGGCCAGCAGGCCGCCGACCAGGCCCAGGCCATGGCTGAGTCCCTCTTCGGCAGCGCGGGCGGCAACAACGCCCCGGTCACCTCCGTCACCGCCGACATGCTCGCCGACGGCAGCCGGGTCATCGACGCCCTGGTGTGGTGCAAGCTGGCCAAGAGCCGCGGCGAGGGCCGGCGGCTGATCGCCGGCGGCGGCGTGTACCTGGAGGAGGAGAAGGTCACCGATCCGGACATGGCCATTCCCGCCGAGCTGCTGGACAAGGGGGACTTCCTGCTGCGCAAGGGCAAGAAGGCCTTCGCCCGGGTGCAGATCGCCCGATGAGCGCCGCCCGCGCGCGCAAGGGCCGGGGGGATCCGGCGCCGCCGGCTGAGCGCGCCGCCCGGCCCGACGCCTACGACACCCTGACCCGTCCCGGCCAGAGCGGCGAGATCCTCATCAACAAGAGCCGGTTTTATGGCTTCGCCCGGCCGATCGCCGACGAGGCCGCCTACCAGGCCTTCTTGCAGGAGGTTCGCGCCCAGTATCCCGACGCGAGCCATCACTGCAGCTGCTTCATCTTGGGCCCGGGGCAGATCACCCAGCGCTTCTTCGACGACGGCGAGCCCTCGGGCACCGCGGGCATCCCCATGCTCGAGTGCCTGAAAAAGCGTGGCCTGACCGACGCGGCCATCGTGGTGGTGCGCTACTTCGGGGGCATCCTGCTGGGGGCGGGCGGCCTGGTGCGCGCCTACTCCCAGGCGGCGGCCGCGGCCATGAACGCCGCCGGGCCCGCCCGGGTGGAGCGCTCGCCCCACCTGGCCGTGACGGTGGACTACGACGCCCTGGGCAAGGTGCAGTACAACCTGGCCGCCTGCCCCTGCCGGGTGCTGGGCAGCGACTTTGCCGACAGGGTTACCCTGGAGGTGCTGGCTCCCCAGCGGGAGGCGGCAAACCTGACCGACCAGATCCTGCAATGGACCGACGGGAGGGCGCAAATTGCCCGGATTTCCGAGGAATATTGCAACTGGGAGGATTAGTTCTTGCAAATCGCGGCGGATTGTGCTACAAATATAAGCAATTCTTTGTGATCCAATTTTTCATATATAAGGAGGCGCTTCTCATGCAGATCACCATTGAGCGCACGCAACACCCCAAGGCCAAGCCCGACTGGAACAACCTGGGCTTTGGCAAGTACTTCACGGACCACATGTTCATCATGCAGCACACCGCCGAGGGCTGGCAGCCCGGCAAGATCGTTCCCTACGCGCCCTTCCAGATGGATCCCTCGGCCATGGTGCTGCACTACGGCCAGGCGGTCTTTGAGGGCATGAAGGCCTATCGCGCCAAGGACGGGCGCATCCTGCTGTTCCGCCCCGAGGCCAACTTCAAGCGCCTGAACCTGTCCAACCAGCGGCTGTGCATCCCCGCCATCGACGAGGCGTACGCGCTGGCCGCCCTTGAGGAGCTGATCCGCCTGGAGAAGGACTGGATCCCCACCGCCGAGGGCACCAGCCTGTACATCCGCCCCTTCATCTTCGCCACCGACGCGATGCTGGGCGTCAAGGCCTCCACGACCTACACCTTCGCCATCATCCTGTCCCCCGTCGGCGCGTACTACGCCCACGGCCTGCAGCCGGTGAAGATCTACGTGGAGGATGAGTACGTCCGCGCCGTCAAGGGCGGCATGGGCTTCACCAAGACCGCCGGCAACTACGCCGCCAGCCTGCTGGCCGGCGAGGTCGCCAAACAGCGCGGCTATGAGCAGGTGCTCTGGCTCGACGGCGTGCACAAGCGCTACATCGAGGAAGTCGGCTCGATGAACATCTTCTTCAAGTTCAACGACGAGCTGGTCACCCCGCCCCTGGGCGGCTCGATCCTGGGCGGCATCACCCGCGACTCGATCATCCACATGGCCAAGGACCTGGGCGTGACGGTCAACGAGCGCCTGCTGCCGGTGGACGAGGTCTTTGAGCGCAGCGCCAAGGGCGAGCTGGACGAGGTCTTCGGCTCGGGCACCGCGGCGGTGGTCTCCCCCGTGGGCGAGCTCAAGTGGGAGGACCAGGTCATCACCGTGGGCGGCGGCCAGATGGGCAAGCTGACCGAGGAGCTCTACAACCGCCTGACCGGCATCCAGTGGGGCGACATCCCCGACCCCTACGGCTGGAGCCACGAGGTCAAGATGGACTGACACGCCCCGCGCGGGCATGAAGAAAGCGGCTGCCTTCGGCAGCCGCTTTTTGTGTGGGCGTCAGCCCAGCAGGTAGGTCACCGACACCGTCGCGGTGACGGTGAGCGAGCCGGACTGGATATTGGTCGCCCCGGCCGCTTTGTCCATCATGGCCTCGTTGACGGCGCCCCGCTCGGCGCCGGTGTTGGCCACCGCGCCGTTCTCGGTCACGCCCAGCACCGCGCCCAGGGCGCGCCCGCTGCTCTTGGCCAGGGTCTGGGCCTTCTGGCCCGCGCGGGCCACGGCCTGCTGGAGGGCCTCGTCGTAGGCGGCCTGCTCGTCGAGCAGCCCGAAGGACACCGAGAACCCGTCGTTGGCCCCGGCGGAGACCGCCTTGTCCATCAGCGCGCCCACCTGGTCGGGCTGGCGCAGGGTGACGGTCATCTGGGTGGAGACCTGATACCCCCGCAGGGTGCGCGCGTCGTTGCTGTAGTCATAGACCGGCTGCAGGCTGTACTGGCTGGTCTGGATGTCGTCCTCGGCGACGCCCTGGTCCTTTAATGCCTGGGTAACCGCGGTCGTCTTGTCGGCGTTCTCCTGTTGGGCCTGCTGGGCCTCGGTCTGCTCGGTGGTCACGCCCACGGTGACATAGGCCACGTCGGGCTTGACCTGGGCCGTGCCCGTGCCGGCCACCACCAGGGTATCCACCTGGGTCGCCGCGCCGTTGCCGGCGTCGGGGGCGCCCGCGGCCACCACCTGGGTCTGCCGCGGGGCGAAGGTATTCATCACCAGGGCGGAGGCGGCCACCAACACCAGGGCCGCGATCACGCTCAGCAGGGCTACCAGGATACCATTGTTTTTCATGTCGCTACGCTCCTTCGTCCAATAGGATGACCACCAGAAGTCCGTCAGCGCTCTCCCCCAGGTCCTGACCCAGCTGGGCCAGGGCCTCGGCGCGCGCAGGCGCCTTTGCGGCGATCCAGGCCAGCACATCCTCCGGGCCGCTGCCCTCCAGGCAGGTCTCAACCGGGAACGACGCGCCCCATCGATCCACCAGGGCCTGGGCCTCGGCGGGGGGGAGCAGCGCGGCCATCAGGCCCTCGCCGGTGTAGACCTCCCCGGGCAGCTCGGCCCGCAGGTCGCCCTGCCGGGAAGCCGGGGCCTGCACCAGATAACCGGCGCAGGCCGCCATGTCCTGCATCTGCCCGGCGCTCTTGTCCAGGGCCCGGTTCAGGGCCTCGGGCTGCGCGGCGCGCTCCTCATATCCGTCGTCCGCCCGGCCGGTCTCCGGGGCCATCCCCGAGGCCAGCATCGGCGCCTCCGGCTCGGCGGCGGTCGCATCCTTCTGTTGGGCCTCGACCCTCGGAGGGGGCGCGGCGCAGTTGAACAGGCCGTTGCCCAGGCGCACGCCCAGGCCCACCGCGGCCACCAGCACCACCGCCGCGGCGGCCACCGATACCGGTTTGACCCAGTACAGGCGGGCCTTGGGCTGACGGGCCGAGGCCAGGTGCCGCATCAGGCGCTCCTCAAAGCCCTGGGGCAGGGGTTTGTCCGGCAGGGCGCGCATCAGCTCGCCCATCTGCCGGAGCTCTCGCTGTTTCTGGCGGCAGGAGGGACACTGGGCCAGATGACGCGCTAAGCGGCGCTGCTGCCGATCGCTCAGCAGGCCGTCGCGCTCGATGGCGATCCATTTTTCAATTTGCCGACAGCTCATCTTCGCCCTCCTCCTGTCAGATTAGACGCGGCGTTATCCATTGGGTTCCGCCAGCGCGCACACGATTTTTTGCAGCTTGAGCCGCGCCCGACTCATGCGGCTCTTGACGGTGCCCAGCCGCACGCCCAGCACCTGGGCAATCTGCTCGTAGGAGAGGCCGTCCACCTCCCGCAGCACCAGCAGGCTGCGCATCTGCGGGGGCAGCTGGGCCAGGGCGCGCTGGAGCAGCCGCATCTGCTCCCGGGCCAGGACCCGTTCCTCCACCCGCTCGGGGTCGGGCTGCCGGGCCAGCAGCTGTTCCGGGTCCTCGCCGGCGGCCTGGGGCCGGCGCTTGCGCTTGCGCAGCGCGTCCAGGCAGACGTTGGTCAGGATGCGGTAGAGCCAGGTGGTGAACTCCGCCTCGCCCCGGTAGGCGGCGAGGTTTTGGTAGGCCTTGACCAGGGCGTCCTGGGTGGCGTCCTCGGCGTCCTGGGCGTTGCCGAGCATGCGCTGGGCATGGCGAAAGAGCGGGCCCATGGCGGGCTCGACCAACTGGGCGAAGGCCCTGTCGTCCCCCTGGCGCGCCCGCGCGATCAGCTGCCGCTGGTCCATCCTCTCCTCACCCCCTCGCGCTCAGAGCACCGTGTCCATCAGGTTCGCGTCGTTCATCAGCGCAAACAGCTCCAGGCTGCCGCGCAGGTAGTCCCCGTGATCGATCTGGATAAAGTAGGCGATCAAGCTGCACTCCACCGCCATCACCGCCGCGCCCAGCCCCGCCCGCTCCGCCGGCGGCAGGCCGTAGCCCTCGGCCAGGCTCCCCACCGCCGCCCGCCAGCGCCGCAGCAGCTGGGGCCCACCCCAGCCGTGCATCAGCAGGCAGCGGGCGAAATAGGCCACGTCGTACAGGCGCAGGTTGTGCTGGGTCTTGTCGCAGTCCAGCAGGCCCGAGAGCGCGCCCCGGTCAAAGAGCAGGTTCTCGGCGTGCATGTCCCCGTGGACCCACTGGCGCGGCAGGGTCTCCATCGCCTCCAATCGCGCGGTCAGCGCGGTCAGCCGCGGCGCCCAGGCCGCCGCGCACCCCGCCCGCGCCATCCGGGGCAGGTCGCGCCCGGCCAGGTCGTCGGCCATGCGCGCGCGCCGATAGATCGGCCGCTCGGGCAGCCGGGCGTAGGCCCGGTGCACCCGGGCGATGGCCGCGCCGGTCAGGCGGGCGTGATCCGGCCGGTCCAACAGGTCGGTCAGGTGAACCCCGGGCAGCCGGGGCAGCCACACATAGCGCCCCTCGGGCCGCTGGACCCACGGCGCGCCCTGAGCGGTCCTGCGGGGCGAGGCCACCGGCAGGCCCAGGGCCGCCAGGTCGCCCAAGGCGGCCAGCTCCCGCTCAAGCGCCTCGGCCTGCCGGCAGCGCTTGAGTAGGCCCGCCGCCCCCAGGTCGGCCACGTCGGGATACCCCGGCACCGGCCGGGGCGAAACGCCCGAGAGCGCCGGCCAGGCCGCCAGCGCCGCGGCCCACTCATCCACGGGCCAGCACCAGGGACCCGAAGGCCTCGGGGCAGTGGAAGGTGGCGCGCCGGGTGGG
>JBMNTT010000015.1:0-53114 GCA_050945875.1 Christensenellales bacterium | reverse complement strand
CCGCCAGGCGCTCCTCGGTCACCAGGCCCCACAGGCCGATCCAGGCCGGGTTGGCCCCGTCCTTATTCTTCCAGAAGCTCTTGCGGGTCGTGCCGCCGGGGCTTAAGTACTTGGCGGCCTCCAGGGCCGTCTGATCCATGCCCGCCGGCGCGGTCGCCTTGATGCCGACCCACCAGCCGTCCTGGTTGCGCCCGATGCTGGGGTCCGCCGGCGACCAGGCGATCTGCAGGGAATTGTCCTGGCTGTGGGTCACCGTGGCCTGAGCCCCGCCCAGAACCGTGGCGGTGCCCGAGGCGGTGATCGCCGAGAGGGTGCCCAGCGCCGGCTGCGGATCCCCATCTGCCGCAAGCGCCGCCGCCGGGGCCATGCCCAACAGCAGGCAGAGGGCCATCGTCAGCGCGAGGATACGTCGTCTTGTGTCCATGGTTGTTCCTCCATCCATATATGATTTCGATCAGCCCGCAGGCCGCTCTACAGAGGGGAGTGAAGAGCAAAGCAGACATTTTCCCGCGCCGGGTATATAATGGGTTCTGCACGCAAACGTTTGCTTTTCCCCGCCATTTTGGCGATTAACTGCATGTTTTTAGCTGGGTGTAAAAGTCTACTATTTTTACCAATGAATATCGGTGAACAAAAAAAGACAGCCCGATCGGGCTGTCTTTTGGCATAATCGAGGATCAGTAGGCTTTGGCGAAGATCATTACCTTGTCGGCCTTCTTGCCGCAGCACACGCAGGTATCCCCCACCGGGGTCTGGTCGAAGGGCATGACGCGGCTGGTGGCGGCGGTGGCCTCCTTGATCGCGTCCTCGCAGGCCTGATCGCCGCACCACATGGCCTTGACAAAGCCGGTCTGCACGCCATCGGTCAGCTGCGCCATGTCCTGAGCCACGGTGATATGGCTGTCGCGGAAGGCCAGGGCCTTGTCATACATGCCCTGGTGCACGTCGCTCAGCAGCTCGTCGATCCGCTGGGCGACGCCCTCGATGGGCAGGGTGAACTTCTCCAGGGTGTCGCGGCGCACCAGGGTGACCTGGCCGTTCTCGATATCCCGGGGGCCGATCTCCATGCGCAGCGGCACGCCCTTGAGCTCCCACTCGTTGAACTTCCAGCCCGCGCTGTAGGTGTCCCGGTCGTCCAGGTAGACCCGCACGCCCTGGGCCTTGAGGGCGTCATAGACCTCGCCGGCCTTCTCCAGCACGCCGCTCTTGTGCTGGGCGATGGGCAGGATGACCACCTGGATGGGGGCCACCCGGGGGGGCAGCACCAGGCCGCGCTCGTCGCCGTGGACCATGATGATCCCGCCGATCAACCGGGTGGACACGCCCCAACTGGTCTCCTGCACATACTCGCGCTTGCCCTCCTTGCTGAGGAACTGGATGTCGAAGGCCTCGGCGAAATTGGTGCCGAAGTTGTGGCTGGTGCCGGCCTGCAGGCTCTTGCCGTCCTGCATCATGGCCTCCATGCCGTAGGTCGCCCGGGCCCCGGCGAACTTCTCTTTGTCGCTCTTGGGCCCGGTAATCACCGGCATGGCCAGCACGTTCTCGGCCAGGTCCTTGTAGATGTCCAGCATCTGCAGGGTCTCCTGCTGGGCCTCCTCGGCGGTGGCATGGATGGTGTGGCCCTCCTGCCAGAGGAACTCGCTCGTGCGCAGGAAGGGGCGGGTGCTCTTCTCCCAGCGCATCACCGAGCACCACTGGTTGTACTTCATGGGCAGGTCCCGCCAGGACTGCACCCACTTGGCGTACATCGAGCAGAATAGGGTCTCGCTGGTGGGCCGGATGGCCAGCCGCTCGGTCAGGGGCTCGCCGCCGCCCTGGGTGACCCAGGCCACCTCGGGGGCGAAGCCCTCCACATGCTCGGCCTCCTTGAGCAGCAGGCTCTCGGGGATGAGCATCGGAAAATAGACGTTCTCATGCCCGGTGGCCTTGAAGCGCTCATCCAGGGACTTTTGGATGTTCTCCCAGATGGCGTAGCCGTAGGGCTTGATGACCATACATCCGCGCACCGGCGCGTAGTCCACCAGGCCGGCCTTGAGGATGACGTCGGTGTACCACTGGGGGAAGTCCTCCTCCCGGGGGGTGATATGGGCGACAAACTCCTGCTGATTCTTCTTTGCCATGACGATTCTCCTTTCCCAAAAAACAAAGAGCGCCCCGTCCTGAATGGACGGGCGCGCCCGCGGTACCACCTTCAATTGGCCGAAAACTCGGCCCGCTTACCGGCCCGATATCGGGGGCCAAACGCGCCGGCTCATCGCCGGGGACTCCGGGGCGGGATTGACACGCCGCCGCGCAGGGGCCTTGCAGCCGGTGGGCCCCACTCTCTAACCGCGCGCACGCGTCCGTTCCCCATCATTGTCTTGGGTAGCCTTTATTATACCGCCTGCGCGCCGGGGACGCAAGGGGCATTTGCGTCCGTCCGCGCCGGCCGGCCCATCCGATCGTCGAAGCGGATGCAGCGCCCGGCGTCGGCGCAGAGAATCTGGTTGTGGTCCACCGCCAGACGACCGCCCACCACCACGTAGTCGACGCCCTCGGGCGGGGCGTCGGGCCGGCGGGTGGGCAGATAGCCCGCCCCGTCGGTGATGCGCTCCATGTCAAAGACCATCAGGTCCGCGTCCATCCCTTCGCCCAGGCGGCCCTTGCGGCTCAGGCCCAGCAGCTGGGCGGGCAGCAGGGTGGCCTTGCGCACCGCCTCCATCGGCGAGAGGATGCGGTGCTCCCGCACGGACTTGCGGAAATACCGCGGGAAGGTGCCGGCGATCTGGGGATGCCCCTCGCCCACGGGGTAAGCGCCCGCGTCTGAGGAGGGCATGCAGTAGTCCCGCGCCAGGCAGTCGTAGATATCGCCCTTGTCCCCGGTCATGAAGATGGCCGAGTCGTCCGCGTGGCAGGCGCGCATGTGGCGATAGCTCTCCCGGTCCAGCACGGCGCCCTTGTGCGGGCCGGTGCACATGACGATATGATGGAAGCTGTCCGCGTCGGGCAGATATTCCTCCTGGAAGGGGGCCGAGCCGATGAAGGTGGCCCAGCAGGTGTACATGCCGCTGTCCATCCATACGTCCAACCCCTCGCGCCGGGCGTAGTCCACCAGCAGCAGGGCCTCGGGCATGGCCTGACCGGAGTACTGATAGACAAAGTGGCTGACCATCATGCGCGCCCGGGTGCTGCGCGCCAAGTTGAGCACCTCCACCAGGGAGTAGACGTCCACCGGGGTGAACATCCGCGTGTCCACCGGCACCATCAGGCCCCGGCGGGCGGCCACCTCGGTGAGGCTGCGGGCCTCCAGGTCGCTGCAGCCCGGGGCGTAGCCCAGCCCCAGGGACACCCCGCAGGCCCCCTCGTCCAGCGCCTTCTCGGCCAGGTCCACCATGCGGGCGATCTGCGCGCGGGTGGCCGGCCGGTGGGGATCATCCGCGCCGGCCTGCCGCCGAAGGGTGAAGGAGTGGCCGACGAACACCGCCTGGTTGAGGCAGAAACCCATGCGCTCCTGCTCCTGGAAAAAATCCGCCATGTCCACCGGGCTCAGGCCGCAGTTGCCGCACACCGCGGTGGTCACCCCCTGGCGCAGGGACAGCGCCGCGCAGTAGGGATGCCCCTCCACATGGCTGTGGATGTCGATCAGCCCCGGGGTGACCAGGTGCCCGGCCGCGTCGATCTCCCGCCGGGCATGGGTCAGGCAGGCCGGGGAGACGCACGCGATCACCCCGTCCGCCACGGCCACATCCCGATAATCCGCCAACCCCGACTCGGGGTCCATGACATAGCCCCCGTGAATCACCAAATCGTACACCCAATCGCCCCCCTTGTCACGGTTCCATCTTACAACCTTTGCCCCCGGGTTGCAAGGTTCGCGCAAATCCGCGCGGCGATGGGCCTTGAAATGAAGGTGTGACAACCCTCCTCGGATCGGGTATACTGTTCGGGTAAGGAGGGGAACGCCATGACCGTCAAACCGCCGCGGCTGCCGCAGGAGTTGATCCCCATCGCTGGGGGCGAGGATTTAGCCAACGCCTTGGCCGAGGGGGAGGGCGAGCTGCGCGGCCGCGCTCTGGCCGGTCTGCGGCTGAGCGGCCCGGAGGGGGTCGATCTGCGCGAGGCGGCGCTGACCGGCTGCTCCCTGGCCGGCGGCGCGCTGCACCGGGCCAGCTTCGTGGACGTTTCTTTCACCGACTGCGACCTGGCGGGCGCGGACCTGACCGGCGCGTATTTCAGCCGCTGCACCCTCACCGGCTGCAGGCTGACCGGGGTGAACCTGGCCGGGGCCGCCCTGAGTCACCTGCGCCTGACAAACTGCACCCTATCCTACGCCAACCTCGACGGCGCGCGGCTGACGGCGGTGCGCCTGGAGGGGTGCGACCTGGCCCACGCCCAGCTGACCGGCTGCACCCTCAAGGACCTGTCCAGTCAGGGCAGCCGCTTCGTCGCCGTCAATTTCTTCCGCACCCGCCTGAAGGGCGTGGACTTCACCCACAGCGAGCTGGCGGGTCTGCAGGTTTCCGACCGGTTCGAGGAGCTCGCCGGCGCGGTGGTCTCCCCGGAGCAGGCCGCCGAGCTGGCCAAGCTGATGGGCCTGGTGGTGCGCTGAGCGCGGCCGTGGAGACAGACCGCCGCGGGCTGGCGCGCGCGGCCACCTCGGGCGCAAGCGCGCAGCCCGGCTTTCCGCCAGGACAACACAAAAAAGCGGGACCGCGATGCGGTCCCGCTTTGGTTTTGCCCTCAGCTCTGCTTGAAGGCGGTCCAGATGTCGTTATACAGCTCGGTGGCGTCGCTGCCCACGTCCATGATGAACTCGGTGTCGCCCAGCACCTCGTCGGGGATGTAGAGGGCCTTGTTGTCCAGGTACTCCTGGGAGAGGAAGGCCTTGGCGGCGCTGTTGCAGTTGATGTACAGATCGTGCTCGGAGATGGCCGCCGAGCGCTCGCCGTCGAGGATGAAGTCCAGCCACTTGTAGGCGTTCTGCTTGTGGGGGGCATTGGCGGGCACAAAGCAGGCGTCGATGCCAAAGCCCATGCCCTCCTTGGGATAGACCACCTCCAGGTCGGGGTTCTCGGCGATGGCCTGCACCACCTGGGGGGTGAACATGTAGCCCACGGCGCACTCGCCGCTGATCATCAAGTTCTGGGGATTGTTGTAATCCAGGGCGCGGATGTTGGGCTTGAGCAGCAGCAGCTTCTCCTTGGCCTGCTCCAGCACGGCCGGGTCGGTGATGTTGAAGCTCTGCCCCAAGGTCTTCAGGGTGATGCCGATGACGTTGCGCGCGTCGTCCATGACCACCACCGAGTCCTTGAGCTTCTCGTTCCACAGGTCCTCATAGCCGGTGATGGGGAAATCCACCAGGGTCTTGTTGTACACGATCAGGGGGGTGCCCGCCGCGTAGGGCACGGTGTACTGGTTCTGCTCGTCGTAGAACTTGCTCTGGTAGCTGGGGTTGATGTTGGCGAAGTTGGGAATCTGGCTCTTGTCCAGCTCGCCCACCAGATTCTCCTTGCGGGCGATATCGATGATATAATCGCTGGCCAGGACGATGTCATAGTCGCCGCCCTTGGCCGCCTGCAGCTTCATGAGCATCTCCTCGTTGCTCTCGAAGGTGCTGAAGTTGATCTTGATGCCGGTGGCCTCGGTGAAGGCGTCCTGCACCTCCTGGGGGAAATAGTCCGCCCAGGTGAAGATGTTGAGCACCTTCTCGCCGCCCTCGCCGTTGGTCGCGCTCGGGGCGCTGGCGCAGGCCGTCAGGCTCGCGGCGGTCAGCGCGGCGCACACCATCAGGGCCAGCTTGCGCTTCCAGTTTTTCATGTCCGTACACTTCCTTTCGTTCTCTCCCCCGCCCTGGGGGCGCATGGGGTTTATGGCTCAGCCTTGCGGCGGATCCGCGCCAAGCGGGTGATGGCCACGACCAGGAACACCGCCCCGAGCATGACCGTGCACAGGGCGTTGATCTCGGGGGTCACGCCCATCTTGAGCATTGAGTAGACCTGCAGCGGCAGGGTGTTGACCTGCGGCCCGGTGACAAAGAAGCTGATCACCACGTCGTCCAGGCTCATGGCGAAGGCCAGCAGCGTGCCCGAGGCGATGGCCGGGGCGATCAGGGGCACCGTGATGTCAAAGAACATGCGCATTCGACTGGCGCCCAAATCCAGGGCGGCCTCGCCGATGGCCGGGTCCAGCCCGGTTAGCCGGGCCTTGACGTTGATGTAGATGTAGGGCACGCAGAAGGTGCTGTGGGCCAGCACCAGGGTCAGCAGGCCGAAGGGAATCTGCAGAAAGTTGAAGAAGGCCAGGTAGGCCATGCCCAGGATGATCTCCGGCACCATCATCGGCAGCATCGACACGTTCTCCAGCATGCCCCGGGTGTGAAAATGCCGCTTGCTCATGCCCACCGCGCCCAGGGTGCCCAGCACCGCCGCGGTCAGGCTGGAGAGCACCGCCACCTTCAGCGAGTTGAAGAAGGCCTGCTGGATGATGCGGTCGTTCCACAGCTTGACGTACCAGTCCAGGGTGAAACCCTCCCAGTGGAAGAGCTTGGTGCTGTTGAAGGAATAGATCACCACCACGAGGATGGGCAGGTACATCAGGATCAGCATGACCGCCAGGTAGACGCCCGGCAGGGGATTGCGCTTTTTCATAGCAAGCCCTCCAAACTCTTCTCCCCGGAGACCTTCTTATACAGCCAGATGATCAGGGTGGTCGCCGCCATCATCACCACGCTCAGCGCCGCGCCAAAGGGCCAATCCCGCGCCGAGAGCAGCACGTTCTTAATCAGGTTGCCCAGCAGCATCGTCTTGGCCCCGCCCAGCAGGTCCGAGAGGAAGAACAGCCCCACCGACGGCACGAACACCAGCACGCACCCCGCCATGACGCCGGGCATGGTCTGGGGCACGGTGACCGTCCAGAAGGCCTTCCACTTGGTGGCCCCCAGGTCCCGGGCGGCCTCGACGATGGACCAGTCCATCTTCTCCACCGAGTTGTAAATCGCCAGGATCATAAAGGGGATCAGCGCATAGACCATGCCCACCAGCACCGCGCCGAAGTTGTAGAGCAATTTCAGCGGCGCATCGACGACGCCCATGCCCATGAGCACGTTGTTGACCACCCCCTGGCTGCGCAGCAGGATCATCCAGCCGTAGATGCGCACCAGCGAGTTGGTCCAGAAGGGCACCACCACCAACAGCAGCACCAGCTGGCGCCACTTGGCCTTGAGCTTGGCGGTGAAGTAGGCGAAGGGGTAGCCCAACAGCAGGGTGAAGACCGTGGTCAACAGGGCGATCCACAGGCTCTCGCCGAAGACCTTCAGATACACCGGGTCGAGGATTTTGAGGTAATTGTCGGCGGTGAACTCGTTCACCACGCCCCAGGTCTCCGCCCGGCGCATAAAGCTCATCGCCAGGATGTAGACCAGGGGGATGGCCACGAACAGCACGGTCCACACATACATGGGCAGAACTGACAGGGAGAAGCCGTCCCGGCGGCGTTTACGCATCCTCACCGCCCTGCCCCCTTTCCACGATGGCGGCGCAGGCGGGGTCCCAGGCGATGAACACCTGCTCGCCCACGGGCGCGCGCTCCTGCGCGCCGCCCATGCCCGACACCGTCAGCTCCGTTCCGTCGGCCAGGGACAGGGTGGTGCGCAGCATGCCGCCCGTGTAGTGGTGCCGGCGCACCTCGCCCTTGAGGGTAAAGCCGTAGAGCGGCTGCGCGCCGTAGCGCACCCGCTCGGTGCGCACCGACAGGGTCAGCGTCTCGCCGTCTCGCGCCTCGCCCCGGGCCTTGACGATCCCCCCGGCGTAGGCCAGGCGCAGGTTGCCCTCCCCGTCCGCGCCGTCGACCCGCGCGGTGATGATGTTGCTCTGCCCGATGAACTGGGCGGCGAAGCGGGTCTTGGGCCGCTCATAGATGTCGTCGGGGGCGCCGATCTGCTCGAACCGGCCGGCGTTCATGATGCCGATCCGGTCGGACATGTTGAGGGCCTCCTCCTGGTCGTGGGTGATGTACAGGAAGGTGATGCCCAGCATCTTCTGCATGCGCTTGAGCTCGACCTGCATCTGCCGGCGCAGCTGCAGGTCCAGCGCGCCCAGGGGTTCGTCCAAGAGCAGCATCGAGGGGTTGTTGGCCAGGGCCCGGGCGATGGCCACCCGCTGGCGCTGGCCGCCCGAGAGCTGGGTGGGCATGCGCTTGCCGTATCCGGGCAGCTGCACCAGCTCGAGCATCTCCTCCACCCGGGTCTTGATCTGCTCCTTGGGGGTGCGCTTGAGCTTGAGCCCGTAGGCGATGTTGTTGAACACGTTCATATGCGGGAACAGGGCGTAGTTTTGAAAGACGGTGTTGACGCTGCGCCGGTTGGGCTCCCACTCGGTCACGTCCTGCCCGCCCAGGATGACCCGGCCCGCGTCCGGACTCTCCAGCCCGGCGATGATGCGCAGGGTGGTGGTTTTCCCGCAGCCAGAGGGCCCCAACAGGGTCAAAAACTCCCCCTTGCGCACCTGAAGCGAGATATCATCCAGGGCCGTCACGGCGTCAAAGCGCTTGGTGACGTTCTGGATGGATAAAATAGTCTCAGCCATGTCCATTGCTCATCCCCCATTGCTATACGCTCGATACGGCTTAAGCGTACCACAGCTTGCCAGGATTGTAAACGCATGGAACGCATAATCGCTGGTTTTTTTACTGCGGGATGCGGCGATTAATTCCTTATAAAAATCATGGTTTTCTCTAGGGACAAGCGGGTTGGCTTCAATCCAAAGCGTTTTGATTTAGATTGTATGTTCATGCATCCTATTTTCTGACAACTCCATCTGAAAAAAGCCCGAAAATAGGGCTTTGTCTCCGGACAGACCCCAGCTTTCCCTGCGAAAATGACGAATAAAGGCGAGCTTTCTGCTTGGATTTATGGCGTCCGCAGGCCGATGGCGGCGGTCTGGGAGCGCCAAAAGCCCGGCGAAGCGCTTGCCTCGCCGGGCTTTTGAGCCGGTCATCGCCGGATGAAGGCCGCCACGTCGTCCGTGCGGATGTCGATAGCGGCGTCGGGGTCGTCGGTCCGGAACAGACGGATATACATAGGCGGCCGGCCGTCGTTGGGCGTGGAGCCGCCGATCCACAGTTCATACCCCTCGCCCAGGTCGTAGACCCGGATGTACAGGCCCGACCCGGTCTCGATATAGGGATACGCGTCAAAATCGCTCCAGGTCAGCGCCTCGCCCTTGGCCGAGAGGGCCTCCACCCGATCGAGGGTCAGGGTCTTGGGGCCCGCGCACCCCGTCAACAGCAGCGCCAACAGGAGCGCCGCGCACCATCGCTTCATCGCCCGCCTCCCTCTGCGCGCGTTTGTACCGGGACCCACACCTCCATCTGACACCAATCCTGCGCGTCGTTCCACTGCACATAGCGCTCGATGGTGGGCTGCCCGGATTTTTCATAGGGGCTCTGGGGCAGGAACTCCTGGTTGACGCGCCGCCACAGGTTGCCCAGGACGTTCTGGGAGATCGGCCCCTCGGCGGCGAAGCGCAGCCAGGCGGACGGAGAATAGGTGTAGCTGTCGTAACCGGGCACGTCCTCCCCCTCCCAGGCGATGCCGCACATGTAGTCGTTGCTGCCGTCCTCGCCGAAGCCGAAGCACAGCCCCAGGTCGCACAGGCCGCCGTTCATCGCGCCCAGGGCGTCGGCGCTGCCGTCCCCCTTGACGACGGCCCAGGTGCCGCCGCCGTAGGGCGTGGTACGGCGCACGCCGATCACCTTGAATCCCCCGCGCTGGATCAATTGATAGTCCATCTTATCCACTCCTTCGATATTGAGGGCGAAGCGCAGCCGACAGTAGAAGGTCAGCGGCGCGTCGCCCCGGCGGGCGGCGGATGGCGTCACCCCGTGCAGGCGCTTGAAGGCCGCGCTGAAGGCGTCGGCCGAGGTATAGCCGTACTTGAGCGCCAGATCGATGACCTTGACCGGGCTGCCCAACAGCTCGTGCGCCGCGCAGGTCAGCCGCCGCCTGCGGATGTATTCCGACAGGGGCACTCCGGTGATCTGGATGAACGCCCGCTGGAACACCTCGAAGGGGCAGGCCATAATCTGGGCGACGCGCCCCGGATCGATGTCCCCATCCAGGTGGTCCTCCACATAGTCCATCGCCTGGTTCATCCGGCTGGTCCAATCCATCCTTCCGCCTCCTCGGTTTTGATGCTATCACTTCTCGCGGGATCACGCCCGTGTTTTGCCGTACGGTTGCGCGCGGGCGAAGCAGTCCGCCACGAACCGGTAGGTGTCCTCGATGGGGCGCGAGCCGTCCACCACCATGGCGGGATAGCCCCAGCGCCGGGCCTGGGCGAGCACCTCCTGGGCAAAGAGCGCGTCGCGCCCCATCCAGTTGTCAAAGGCCCGCCGCGGATCGCTGCACGGGCCGACGATCCTCCCCACCCAGGGACGCTTGGCGTAGGTTTCCCGCTGAAAGCGCGCCGTGGGCGCCAGAAAGCAGGCATGGCCCGCGTCCACCCCCAGGCGGCGCACCAGCTCGGGCAGCAGGCCCGCCCCCTCGGCCAGCACCGGCCGCGCCCGCCCCAGGGCGGCGATGGCCGCGCACACCTGGTCGAACATCTCCCGGTAGATCGCCAGCTCCTCGCGGTTTTGCTCCTCGGGGCTGCGCATCCAGGTGTCCTCGGGGGAGAGCGCCGCGGCCCGGGCGCTGGCGGGATATCCCCGCCGGGCCGCCTCGGCCATGAACGGCTCCAGGTCGTCGTCGAGCTTGTAGAGCGCCCAGCCGCGCTCGGCGCACAGGCGCTCGGCCACGGTGCTCTTGCCGCAGCAGGTCGAGCCGCCCAAATAATAGACGCTTTGCAGGATCACCACCTCCCTTTTGCCCAGTATACCATGGGCACCGGCCTTTGGATATGCTATACTTGAGCCGAACGCAACCAAATAAAGAGGAGAGATGCGTATGGGTAATTTTGCAAACGGCGGGTTCATGTTCCTGCTCGGCGGCGTGATCGCCCTGTTCGTCACGGTGCAATCCGTCGTGTTTTTGGTCAAGGCCTGGCGTCAGGGCAAGAAGATCGGCCTGAGCGTGGCGGTGATGAAGAAGGCCATTGTCAGCAGCGGGATTTTCTCGCTTGTGCCCAGCCTGTCCATCCTGCTGGCCCTGGTCACCCTGTCGGGGGCCCTGGGGCTGGCGCTGCCCTGGATCCGGCTGAGCGTCATCGGGGCGATCACCTACGAGCTGCCCGCCGCCGAGACCGCCATGCAGGTCTACGGGGGCACCCTGGGCAGCGCCATCACCGACCCGGTGGTCTACTCCAGCGTGGCCTGGGTGATGACCCTGGGCTCGGTCACCCCGCTGATCCTGATCCCCCTGTTTCTCAAGAAGCTCCAGAGCGGCATCAACGCCATCCAGCGGCGGGACAGCAAGTGGACCGACCTCTTGCTGGCGGCGATGTTCGTGGGCATGATCTCGGCCTTCCTGGGCCAGGCCCTGGCCGGCGGGCTGATCTCGATCCTGACGCTGCTGACCAGCGCGGCGTTCATGCTGATCTGCGCGCTGTTGATCAAGAAAGCCAAGTGGGGCTGGCTGGAGAACTTCGCCCTGCCGATCAGCATGATCGGCGCGATGGCCATGAGCATCGTCTACACCGGCCTGATCGGATGAGGAGGAAGCAACATGAGTGAACTGCGCGACCCTGTATACGACCGCAACATCCACCGCACCGGGCGCGTCTGGATGCTCATCGGCCTGGCGGTGATGATGTGCGTGCCGCTGGCGATCAGCATCTACCTGGGCGCTTGGCCCCGGTTCGCGGATATCATGGGCGGCTTTCTGCCGCTGTTCATGATCTACGGCCCGGTGGCGGTGATCGAGATTTTGACCTACTCGCCCATGCTGGGCAGCGGCGGCACCTACCTGGGCTTCGTCACCGGCAACCTGAGCAACCTGAAGGTGCCCTGCGCGCTCAACGCGATGCAGATTGCGGGCGTCAAGCCCGCCACCAAGGAGGGCGAGGTCATCTCCACCCTGGCGGTGGCCGCCTCGTCGCTGGTGACCAACGTGATGCTGATCATCGGCGTGCTGCTGCTGGCCCAGCTGACGCCCATCCTGGAGTCCCCCGCCCTGGCCCCGGCCTTCGCCAACATCCTGCCGGCGCTCTTCGGCGCCTTGGGCGTGGTGTACATCGCCCGCAACTGGAAGGTGGCCGTCGCCCCGATCCTGGCGATGATCCTGATCTTCATCATCGCCCCCGCCGCCCCGATCAGCATCCTGATCCCCATCGGCGCGCTTATCGCCATCGGCGTGGCGCGCGTGCTCTACAACCGCGACCGCAAGAAAGAAGGCAAAATCGCATGATCGGATGGATCGTTCTCTGGGCGCTCTTGGCCCTGTTGGCGCTCTTGATCGCCGTGGTGGTGATCCGGGGTCTGCTGTTCACCCCCGGCGCCGAGACCCGGCCCGAGCCCACCCCCACCGCCGTCGACCCCGACGCCGCCACGGACCACCTGGCCCAGATGGTGCGCATCCCCACGGTCTCCTACAAGCAGGAGGGCCTGACGGACCAGTCGGCCTTCGACGGTTTCCAGGCGCTGCTGGAGGAGCTCTACCCCGAGGTGCACGCCCACATGACCCGCGAAAACCTCGGGCGCAACGGCCTGCTGTACCGCTGGCCGGGCAAAAACCCCGGCGCGCCCACGGTGCTCATGGCCCACTACGACGTGGTGCCCGCCGACGCCGAGGCCTGGACCAAGCCGCCCTTCTGCGGCCAGGTGGAAGACGGCGTGCTCTGGGGCCGGGGCACCCTGGACACCAAGGGCAGCCTGTGCGGCATCTTCGAGGGGGCCGAGGCCCGGCTGAAAGCCGGCTTCACCCCCGAGCACGACCTCTATATCTCCCTGGGCGGGGATGAGGAGATCGCCGGCGGCGACGCGCCCGCCATCGTCGCCTACCTCAAGGGGCAGGGCATCCGCCCCGAGCTGGTGGTCGACGAGGGCGGCGCGGTGGTCGAGGGGGTCTTCCCCGGGGTGAGCGCGCCCTGCGCCCTGATTGGCGTGGGCGAGAAGGGCATGGCGGACATCCGCTTCACCGCCCGCAGCCAGGGCGGCCACGCCTCCACGCCCCCCAAGCACAGCCCCCTGGGCGTGCTGGCCCAGGCCATCGTGAACGTGGAGAACCACCCCATGAAGGCCAGCTTCCCCCCGCCGACGCTGGAGATGTTCGACATTCTGGGCCGGCGCGCGCCGCTTGTCTACCGCATCCTCTTTGGCAACCAGTGGCTCTTCGGCGGCCTGCTCAAGAAAGTCTTCGGCGCGATGGGCGGGGAGCTCAACGCCATGTGCCGCACCACCTGCGCCTTCACCCAGGCGGCGGGCAGCCCGGCCAGCAACGTGCTGCCCCCCAAGGTCGAGGCCGTGGCCAACTTCCGCCTGTCCCGCAGCGACACCCTGGAGTCCCTCAAGGCCCATGTGCAGCGGGCCGCGGGCGAGGGCGTCGAGGTGGAGATCCTCCACGGCAGCAACGCCTCCCCCTACGCGGAAACCGGCTCGGCCGCCTACCGCAAGGTCAAGGGCGTCATCGAGGAGACCTTCCCCGAGGCCATCGTCTCCCCCTACGTCATGCTGGCCTGCAGCGACTCGCGCCACTTCTGCGCCATCTGCGACAACGTGCTGCGCTTTTCGCCCTTTGAGATGAGCAAGCAGGACCGCGCCGCCATCCACGCCAACGACGAGCGCATCGCCGTGGAGAAGATCGGCAAATGCGCCCAGTTCTATGAGCGGCTGATCGGCCGCTGCTAAACCCGCGCGAAACGAAAGGGCCGCCCACAAGGGCGGTCCTTTCGTTTCGGCAGGCTTACCCCTTGCGATATCGATGGGGCGTGACGCCGTATTTCTCCAAGAACTTGCGGTGGAAATAGCTACCGTTCTCATAGCCCACCCGGCGGATGATGTCGGTGACGGGCAGGCTGGTGCCCTCCAGCAGCTCCCGCGCCCTCTCCAGGCGGGTTTCCAGCAGCAGGCTCTGGAAGGTGCGCTGAAAATGGTCCCGGATCCATTTGCTCAGGTAGGGGGCCGACAGGCCCAGCCGCTCGGCCAGCTCCGCCAGGGTCGCCCGGGGATAATTGGCCTGGAGGTACTGCAGCACCCGGCGTTTCTGCGCGTCGGTCTTGGAAACCCGAGCGGTGGCGTCCACCAGCAGGCCGGGGTCTTGAGAGAGGTAGGCGAACAGCAGCGCCATGGTGCGCTGCAGGATCGGCCGGTCCTTCTGGGGCCGGATCAGCTCGAAGATCAGGTTCTCAATCAGGTTCTCGATGGGCTTGTGGCCCCAGGCGCGCAGATGCAAAAACTGCCCCTGGCCCCGGGGATGGCGGTTCTCCTCGAGAAAATCCGCGAAGATCGTGTCGCTCAGCTCGGGCCAGAGGCCCTCGAAGAAGGCGTCGGGCATGATGAAGTTGACGCCGATATCCCCCTCCCCCGCCGGGGAGATGGCGTGCAGCATGTGCCGGTTCATCAGCAGCAGGTCGCCGGTTTGCAGTTGGACGCGCCGGCCCTGGAGCGCGTGGGTGATGCTGCCCGAGACCACGACCATCATCTCCACGAAATTATGCCCGTGCAGCGGGAACTCCACAAAGCGCGTGTGGGTGCGCATCTCAATGGGGTCCTCCCCGCGCATCAGCCGCTGCTGGCGGAAAACCGGGTCCTGCCCGGCGGTGTACAGGCTCCGGTCCACGCCGGTCTCGCCCGCCAGGATGCGCCGCTCCTCGGGGGTGATCCCCGAGAGCCGCTCCAGCAAGGTCGCTTCCATGTTTATCACCCACCCCATTATACCAAAAAGATAAAATAAGGACATCGTTGAGCGTAAAAAACAACCTTGTTTGTCCTGGGCCGATGTGGTACGGTGGAGCCAACAGGCCGGAACCCACCGGCGGCACACCCAGAGAAGGAGGCATCCCCATGAACCGATTTGACAGCGCTAAGGAGCAGTACGCCCGGTTCGGCGTGGACGTGGAGCGGGCGCTGGCCCTGGCGGCCGACAAGCCCATCTCCATCCACTGCTGGCAGGGCGACGACGTGACCGGCTTTGACAACCCCGACGGCGGCGCGGGCAACGGCATCCAGACCACCGGCAACTACCCCGGCCGGGCGCGCACCTTCGAGCAGCTCAAGGCCGACTTCGCCCAGGCCATCGCCCTGATCCCCGGGCGCAAGCGCATCAACCTGCACGCCTGCTACGCGGTGTTCCCGCAGGGGCAGTGGGTGGACCGGGACCGCATCACCTACGAGCAGTTCGCCCCCTGGGTGGCCTACGCCAAGGAGCAGGGCGTGGGCATCGACTTTAACCCCACCTGCTTCTCCCACCCCATGGTCAAGGACGGGCTGACCCTGTCCTCGCCGGACGAGGCGGTGCGTCGCTTCTGGATCGACCACTGCATCGCCTGCCGCCGCATCGCCCAGCGTATCGGCCAGGAGATGGGCGATCAGGTGCTCAACAACGTGTGGATCCCCGACGGGTTCAAGGACGTGCCCGCCGACCGCATGGGCCCGCGCCTGCGGCTGAAGGCCGCGCTGGACGAGATCTTCGCCGAGCCCTGCCCCAACGTCATCGACTGCGTGGAGAGCAAGGTCTTCGCCATCGGCGTGGAGAGCTACACCGTCGGCTCCAACGAGTTCTACACCGCCTACGCCGCCAGCCACCCCGGGGTCTACAACCTGCTGGACAACGGCCACTACCACCCCACCGAGTTTGTCAGCGACAAGATTCCGGCGATGCTCTGCTACTTTGACAAGCTGCCGCTGCACGTCACCCGCCCGGTGCGCTGGGACTCGGACCACGTGGTGCTCTTCGAGGACGAGCTCAAGGAGATCATGAAGGAGGTCGTGCGCAACGACGCGCTGGAGAAGGTGCTCATCGGGCTGGACTTCTTCGACGCCTCCATCAACCGCGTGGCGGCCTGGGTCATCGGCACCCGCAACGCCCAGAAGGCGCTGCTGTGGGCGCTGCTGCAGCCCCACGACGCGCTCAAGGCCCTGCAGGACGCGGGCGATTTCACCCGCAAGATGATGCTCATGGAGGAGTGCAAGACCCTGCCCTTCGGCGATATCTGGCAGGCGTACTGCACCCGCGCCGGCGTGCCGGCCGACGAGAGCTGGTACGATACCGTCATGGACTATGAGCGGGCCGTGCTGGCCGAGCGGGGGTGAGCGGGATGAGCGATATTTTGAAGGCCCCCTTCATGGTGGAGATGATCCGCACCACCACCAACATGTACAACCACGGCTGGGATGAGCGCAACGGCGGTAACGTCTCGCTGATGCTCGAGCCGGCCGACGTGGCGGCATACCTGGATCCCGCGGCGGTCAAGCGCGAGATTCCCCTGAACTTCCACGTGCCGGAGCTTAGCGGACGCTATTTCCTGGTCACCGGAACGGGCAAGTACTTCAAGAACGTCCAGTACGACCCGGAGCGCAACCTCGGCCTGATCCGCATCGCCCCGGACGGGCGCACCGCGCAGCTGCTGTGGGGCTACAGCGACGGGGGCAAGTTCACCAGCGAGCTGCCCGCCCACCTGATGAGCCACCGGGCGCGCCTGGCCGTCAACCCCGCCAACCGCGTGGTCATGCACTGCCACCCGGCCAACCTGCTGGCCATGACCTATGTGCACACCCTGGACGAGCGCGCCTTCACCCGCACCCTGTGGCAGATGTGCACCGAGTGCATCGTGGTCTTCCCCGACGGGGTCAATGTGCTGCCCTGGATGCTCTGCGGCACCAACGAGATCGGCGAGGCCACCCGGGACAAAATGGCCTCCGCCCGCCTGGTGGTCTGGGCTCAGCACGGCATCTACGGCGCGGGCGCGGACCTGGACGAGACCTTCGGCCTGATCGAGACCGCCGAGAAGGCGGCGGAGATCTACATGAAGATCGCCCACCTGCCCCGGATCAACACCATCACCGACGATCAGCTCAAGCTGCTGGCCGAGGCCTTCGCCGTCACCCCCCGGGAGGGATTCCTGGAGGCGTAAACCCAACAAAAAGCGCGCCGCCCGATGGCGGCGCGCTTTGCTTTAGGCTTTTTCCCGCTCGGCGCCCTTGCGCCGGTCGATCATCTCCAGGCGCAGGTCGATGAAGCGCTTGATCGGGTCGAGCTGCTCGGCCGTGGGGTTGAGGGCCCGGATGTCGATAGCGCCCCCGCCGCAGACCCGCTTCTTGTAGCCCAGCACCTGGGTGAACCGACCCAGATGGGTGGTGGAGCAGGCCGTGCAGTAGCACAGGTGCCGCAGCACGAAGCGCTGGAAGGCCGGGTCCTGTTCCGCCAGCAGGGCGTTGAAACCCTCCTGATCCTCCCAGCGGTACACCCCGTTGACCCGCACGATCAGCCCCTGCGCCTCCTGGCTGAGCTGGGCCACCTGCTCGCCCCGGTATCGGTAGTTGACCTTCCAGAAGGTCTCGCACGCTGGGTAGCACCGGCGAAAGCTCAGGTAGGCGTTCAGATCATCGGCCGCGGCCCGGGCTTGGGGCGGCAGGGGCTGCGTCACGTCCGCATAATCGGGCTTGTGGCCGCAAAAAGCCTGGCGGAAGTCCACGGCATTGAACCCCTGCTGGCCGAAGGGCTCGACCGTGGGGTCCAGGGCCGACCGGGCCAGGGCCTGCCAGGCCGGGAACATCTCCGGGTGGGCCGGGCAGGTGATCTGCATGGCCCCCTCCGCCTCGCGCCAGCGCAGGCCCGCCCGCTCCAGGGCGGCCAGGCGCGCGGGGAAGGGGATGCGGTTGTCGCTGTTGCGCCCTTTGCCGCTCAGCGCCCGGTCAAAGCGCTGGCGCGCCGCCTCCCAGTCCTGGGGGGACAGGCGCAGCCCCTCCCCCGCCAGCTCCCCCCGCTGGCCCAGCAGGAGCAGGAAGCGGGCGTAGGTGCCAAAGCAGTCCTGGGTCTCGGTGCGCAGGCGCTGAGTCTTGCTGGGCTGCTGGCGCTGCGCCAGGTTGTAGGGCCGCCCCTTCAGGTGCGCCTCCAGCGCCCCGGGGTTCATCCCGTAGGCCGCTGGGTCGGCCAGCATGTCGGCCAGCACCTCGTCCATGAAGGCGTAATAGGCCCGGCAGCTGTCCACCAGGGTCTCGGGCGCGCCCTGGATCGAGCGCTCCAGGGGCGTGCGGCGCGCCCGGATCAGGCGCAGCTGAAGCTCCACGCGGGTGTCCATGGGCAATCCTCCTCAGATTTTGTCGTCGTAGGGGGTGTTGGCGCGGTACCGCTTGTCCGCCCGGGAGAGCAGCAGCATGCACACCAGGTTGACCACCCCGTCGGCGATGAGCACGCTGTAGGTATAGCGGTAGCGGGTCGCATCCTCGGGGAAGGGGTTGATGAGCACCACCATGGCCAGGGCGGCGGTGAGCGCCCCGGCCAGCAGGGAGAGATACCACCGCTTGGCGCCAAAGCGCAGCAGGTCCATGGCGAACTGGGCCTTGACGATGCTGTCGGCGATCATGCAGATGGCCAGCACCTGGGCGAAGCCGAAGGCGAAATCCGCCGCCTTGAGCACCGCGAACAGCCCCAGCAGCACCTGGGCAATGCCCGCCGAAAAGCCAAAGTTCTCCGGCTGCAGGTACATCTTGCGGATCAGATACCAGGCTATCTGCACCGCGCCGAGGACCATCAGGATCATACCCAGCGCGTAGCAGATATCCACCAGCTCCAGGTTTGGAAAGATGAGAAACACCAGGCCCATAGCGATATACCCCACCGACAGCAGCAGCAGGCCCTTGCGCATGCTGGGGGCGCGTTTTTCCTCGGATCGCATCTGTGATCCCTCCCACCTTTGATTGCTCCTAGCATACCATGGGAGATCGGCGCTGTCATGTCCTTTTTATCACAAGAGCGGCCCGCCGCGCGGACCGCTCCTGATCACTTCTCTTCCTTTTTGTCGGACACATCGGCCGCCGGATCGGCGCGCGCAGCGCAGGCGGCGCGGCGCATCGGGGTCGACCCATCGGTCGTTCAGGCCGCGGGGCTCCTGGCCAGCGGCCCGCCGCAGGATCAGTCTGCCAGCATGCGCTTGGCCACCTGCTGGTAGGCCTCCTCGACCCCGCCCAGATCCCGGCGGAAGCGGTCCTTGTCCAGCTTCTCATGGGTATCCACATCCCACAGGCGGCAGGTGTCCGGCGAAATCTCGTCGGCCAGGACGATCTGCCCGTGGTAGCGACCGAACTCGATCTTGAAATCCACCAGGATCAGGTTGACCTGCAGGTAACGGGCCTTCAAAATCTCGTTGATCGCAAAGGTCATCCGGCAGATGGTGTCGATCTCCTCGCGGGTGGCCAGGCCCAGGGCCAGGGCGTGATAGTCGTTGATCATCGGGTCGCCCAGCGCGTCGTTTTTGTAGCTGAACTCCAGCACCGGGCAGCTCAACGCCTGCCCCTCGGGCACGCCCAGGCGCTTGCTCATCGAGCCGGCGGCGATGTTGCGCACGATGACCTCCAGCGGCACGATCTCAACCCTCTTGACCACGGTGCGGCGGGGGGAGAGCTCTTGCACAAAGTGGGTGGGGATGCCCTGCCGCTGCAACAATTGGAAGAAATAGTTGCTCAGGCGGTTGTTGATCTCGCCCTTGCCGGCGATGGTGCCGCGTTTCTCCCCGTTGAAGGCGGTGGCGTCGTCCTTATAGTCCACGATCACCAGGTCCGTTTCGTCGGTCAGGTAGACCCTTTTGGCCTTTCCCTCATACAGTAGCGCTCCCTGTTGCATGTTCAGTGCCTCCTCAACTTGATCGCTGATTGGATGAAAAAAACTCCCGCCAAAGGCGATGAATTTTCTGACAATGTTAAATCCAGGTCCATCCTATCAGGTATAGGCGTACAATGCAAGTGGATTCCGATGTTTTTTCCAAATTCTTTGGCATTTTTCCGAACAATAAGCTCATCTATTTTTGTATCGTACGGATGAATCGTCGGCAAGCCGGGGAGGCTAAGGGTGGATCGCCGCGTTCATATTTTGTTTACCACTCGCCATGGTTTTGCCTTGTTTGAACCCTTTGCGGGACAAAATTCCTTGGTAGGATAGCCACGATGAAAGAAACAAGGGGCCTGAGGGGCCCCAACCGATAATGAACAGGAGGGAATCATCATGGCAGAGGAATACACCAACAGCCCTGAGATGAACACCAATCCCGCTTCGGATCCGTTCGTCCGCCCGATGCAGCCCACCGCGCCGGGGCAGATGTCCACCGGCGGCTACAACGCCCCGGGCGCGCCGGAGCAGACGCCCACCGGCGGCTTCAACGCCCCGGTTGAGCCGGGGTACGCCTCCCACCAAGCCTCGGGCGGCGGCTCCACCCCGCCGAAGAAACCCCGGAAGAACCGCACCGCCGCGATCGCCGTAGCCTTTGGGCTGTGCGGCCTGCTGATCGGAGGCTCGCTGATGGGCGTGTTCGCCTACCGGGCCGGCGGCAACGCCCCGACGCCCTCGGGCAGCCCGGCCGTGGTCAGCCAGTCCCCCAACAACGCCACGACCAACGCCAACAACGCCAAGAAGCACACCAACATCTATGACGCCGTGGCCAAGACCGATGCCAACAAGCAGACCCTGTCGGTGACCGAGATCGCCAAGAAGGTCACTCCCTCGGTGGTGGCGATCTCCTGCGTGGCCCAGTCCGGCAACGCGAACGCCACCCCGGGCTACCCCGGCTACTCCCCCTGGAGCGGCGAGGAGCAGGCGACCTCCAGCGGCTCGGGCTTCATCTTCAGCGAGGACGGCTATATCCTGACCAACAACCACGTCATCGCCGGGGCCACGAGCATCAAGGTCCACCTGGACAACGGCGACTCCTACGACGCGACCGTGATCGGCGCGGATGAGAAGACCGACGTGGCGGTCATCAAGATCGAGGCCACCGGCCTGACCCCCGTCACCCTGGGCAACAGCGACGACCTGGAGGTCGGCGAGCTGGCCGTGGTCATCGGCAACCCCCTGGGCGAGCTGGAGGGCACCGTCACCACCGGCGTCATCTCCGCCCTGGACCGCGAGATCGAGGTTGAGGGGCAGACCATGAACCTGCTGCAGACCGACGCGGCCATCAACCCCGGCAACTCCGGCGGCCCGGTGGTCAACTCCTTCGGCGAGGTCGTGGCCATCGCCTCGGCCAAGTCCACCTCAGTGGATGTGGAGGGCATCGGCTTTGCGATCCCGATCAACACCGTCATCGAGGTCGCGGACGATCTGATCAATCAGGGCTACGTCTCCGGCCGGCCGCTGCTGGGCGTCAAGACCGTGGAGCTGACCGAGCGCGCGGCCGCCAGCTACAACGTGGTGCCCGGCGTGGGCGTGGTGGAGGTCGTCTCCGGCGGCCCCGCTGAGCAGGCCGGCATGCAGGTGGGCGATATCATCGTCGGCTTCGACGGCACCCGCCTGACCACCTACGACGAGCTCGACGCCCTGAAGGCCGACAAGAAGCCCGGCGACACGGTGGAAGTGATCGTCAACCGCGATGGGCAGGAGGTCACCTTGACCCTGACCCTGGGCGAGGACAAACCCACGACCACCACCTGAACCTTGCCAATCCCATCCTTCTTTCTTGATAGGGCAAACCCCCGCGCTTATCTCTAGCGCGGGGGTTTGCTCAACCCATTCTAAGGCGCAGGAAGCGGGCCTTGCCGACCTTGAGCACCGCCCCGTCGGCCACCTCGACCTCCTCCCGATCGATCTTTTCCCCGTCGATGGACACCGCGCCCTGGGCGATCAGCCGCCGGGCCTGGCTTAGGGAGGGCGCCCAGCCCTGCTGCTGGATCAGCCGGGGCAGGTACACCGCTGCGGATACCCGCGCCTCGGGCATGTCCTCGGGCAGCTCGCCCTGGGTGAACACCTGGATGAAGCGCTCCCGGGCCGCCCGGGCGGCCGCCTCCCCGCGGTACAGGGCGGTGATGATCCCCGCCAGGTCCAGCTTGACGTCCCGGGGGTTCTCGCCCGCCGCCAGCCGACCGGTGTAGACGGCGATCGCGTCGGGGGTCAGGTCGGTGCACAGGGTGAAATACCGCTCGATCAGCGCGTCGGGAATCTGCATGCACTTGCCGAACATCGCGTCGGCGTCCTCGTACAGGCCGATGTAGTTGCCCAGGGATTTGCTCATCTTCTCCACGCCGTCGAGCCCCTCCAGCAGCGGCATGAACAGGCATACCTGGGGCGCCTGGCCCACGTCTCGCTGCAGCTGCCGACCCATGAGCACATTAAAGCGCTGGTCCATGCCGCCCAGCTCCACATCCGCCTCGATCTGGGTGGAGTCATAGGCCTGCATCAGGGGGTAGAACAGCTCGTGCATCCCCAGGGGCGCGTGGTTCTGCATCCGATTTTTGAAGTCCTCCCGCTCCAGGATGCGGGCGACGGTGGTGGTGGCGGCCAGCTCGATGACCTGGCGGAAGTTCATCTTGTCCAGCCAGGCGCTGTTGAAGACCACCTCGGTGCGCGCCGGGTCGAGCACATGGTGGATCTGCTCGGTGTAGGTGCGGGCGTTTTGGAGCACCTGCTCCCGGGAGAGGGCCTTGCGGGTGCGGCTCTTGCCGGTGGGGTCGCCGATCATGCCGGTGAAGTCCCCGATGATGATGACCGCCCGATGCCCCAGGGATTGAAACTGCCGGATCTTGCGCAGCACCACCGCGTGGCCCAGGTGCAGGTCCGGCGCGCTGGGGTCCATGCCCAGCTTGACCGTCAGGGGCCGGCCCTCGGCCAGCTTTCGGCGCAGGTCCTCCGGGGTGATGACCTCCTCGGCCCCCTTGGTCAGCAGGGCCATCTGTTCGTCCAGGTTCATGGAATTCATGATGTCGTCCTCCTTTTTTCTGCCCAAGGAAGCCGCGTCACCGAAGGGGAACCACCAAAAAACCGCCTCCTCCCTGCTCGGAAGAAGGCGGCCAAAGCCGCGGTACCACTTCTTTATTCGTCCCCATTGGGGACCTCAGCCGCACGGCCCGAAGGCGATGCGCGGGCAGGATAACGGCTGCCGACCGGTGAACCCTACGGGAATCCTTCAGGCCACAGCTCCGGGGTGTATCTTCGCCCATCCCCGCCCGACTCCCTCTCACCGACCGGGAGCTCTCTTGACGGCTGCGGGGGGACTACTTTTCCCCATCATCGCTGATGTATTGATGGGCATCATATCACAGTCTGCCCTGGGTGTCAACCGATATGCGCGTATGGTCAAACCCGCGCGCCTGTGCTAAAATAACAATGGTTTGATTGATGCAAAGGAGTGTGCGCATGGCCCTATTCCAGAACAACGACCGCATCTTATTTGTGGGCGGGCCCCTCACCCACGGCACGCACTTCGTGGAATATATCTATGACTACTACCTGACCCGATACCCCAACCGCCGCCTGCGCATGACCTATGCCGGGGACAGCTCCGACACGACCGAGAGCGCCATCGAGCGCATGCACGACGACCTGCAGGATTTCGCGCCCCGCGCCGCGGTGCTGATGCTGGGGCTCAACGACATGCAGCCCTGGCGCTATCTCAAGAGCAAGCCTCAGGTTTTCGAGCGGCACGCCCGGGTGCGGGCCCACACCGTCTTTGAGGAGCGGCTGCGCTACCTGTGCCAGGGGCTGATCCGCCGCCAGGTCGTCCCGCTGTTGGTCAAGCCCGCCCCGGGCGCGCCCATGGCCTTCTCCGCGCCCCGGCCGGGTTTCGTGGAGGCCATGGGCCAGGCGGCGGACACCGTCGGGCGCACCGCTGCCGCCATGGGTCTGGAGATGATCGATCTCTACTCCCCCCTGCTGGAGGCCGCCCGGCGCGAGGCCCAGCTGCTCGAGCCCGCGGGCCTGTATCAGGCTGACGGGCTGCACACCGCCGAGCTGGGCGACCTGGTCATGGCGGCCAGCTTCATCAGCCAGCAGCAAACCCTGGAGCCGGCGGCCTATCTGGCCATCTCGGGGCGCAGCGTGCGCAGCAAGGGCGTGCGCCTGCAGCAGCTGCAGACCGACAAGAGCCACCTGTCGATGATCTACGAGCCCAACTGCCTGCCCTTCCCCCTGGTCAGCCGGTATTTCGACGCCCAGCTGCTCTGCCCGATCAGCGAGTTCCTCAACCGGCAGATTCTGGCGGTGGATCTGGAGGAGGGGGTATACCTGATGGCCATGGACGCCAAGCCCTGCGGCCGATACACCAGCCGCCAGCTCAAAAAGGGCGTCAACCTGGCGGTGGCGCGCTCCTCCCCCCTGCAGGAGGCCGCCCAGGCCCTGGCCGCCGAGGTCGCCCAGTGGACGGCCATCCAGCAGCAGCTGCGCACCCAGCGGGCCATCGACTCCCTGCCCGCCAAGGTCGGCAAGCGCCCCGCCCCGGAGCAGACCCTCTCCCGCGCCCAGATCGAGGCCCTTCAGGCGCGCGCGGAGGCGCTGGCGGCGGGCTTCTACCAGCACAACGCCCCCTCGCCCTGCCGCATCACCCTGCAACGGGTGGGATAACAGATGGGAGGTAAACCCTTGGACAACCGGCGCAAGTCCGCCTCGTTCTGGATCAAGTGCGCCCTGCTGGTCAGCGCGCTGTGCCTGGTCCTCTACTTCCGTGAGGACATCGCCTCGCTCAACCTGCGCGACCTGGTGGCCCAGAGCGGCAACCGGTGGATCGCCGGGCTGACCGTGCAGCTGCTCTTCGTGGTCAAGACCCTGCTGCCCTTCATCCCGGCCAACGCCCTGTGCCTGGCCTGCGCCATGGTCTTCGACCTGCCCGAGGCCACCCTGCTGTGCCTGCTGGGCATGATGATCGAGTCGGTCCTGGGATACCTGATGGGCCGGCGCATGGGCAAGCGCAAGGTGCGGGCCCTATTGGACTCCTTCGCCTCCGCCGACGCCAGCGAAGAGGCCCAGTTGCTCATGGGCACCTTTCAGGACAATCAGCCCCAGATGGTCGTCATGCTGCGCCTGTCGCCCTTTGCCATCGAGGCGGTCAGCCTGGTGATGGGCGCGCTGCGGGTGGAGGCGGGCACCTATCTGAGCTTCTCCGCCATCGGCACCCTGCCCAAGATTCTGATCATGCTGGGGCTGGGCGAGCTGATGAGCAATCCCCAGGCCCTGCGGGGCAGTCTGGTCTTCTGCCTGGGTACCCTGCTGTACCTGCTGCTGGGGCTTGCGGTGTATTTCAGCTACCGCCGCCGGGTGCGGCAGGATCGCGCCGTGCCCATCCGCTCGGTCGCCCGGGCCGCCCGTACCCTCTGGCGGGAGCACCGCGCCGGAAAAAAGCGCGCCCCCCGCAAGAACCGCTCGACCTGACCGCCCCATATGCCCAGGGCCGGCAAGCGGACGACGCCCGGCCGCCCCATATGCCCAGATTCGGCAAGCGGACGACGTCCGGCCGCCCCATAAGCCCAGGGCCGGTGCGCAGACGACGCCCGGCTGCAGATCCCAAGGCCAATCCCCAAAGCGCTGGGCGCTTTCTTTTTTTGTTTTGGGGCGATGTATTCTTGACAAATGTCAAAAACAGTGTATACTTTGGGATGTAAATGACATATGTCATGAAAGGAGTCCTGCCCATGCCGCGGCCGCAAAAGTGCCGCCGGGTGTGCGCCCTGCCCGAGAGCTGTCGCTTCGGTCCGATGGACCGGCAAGCCGCCGGGGATGTGGCCATGACGGTGGACGAGTATGAGGTCATCCGCCTGATCGACGCCATGGGGCTGACTCAGCAGGCCTGCAGCGAGCGCATGCAGGTGGCGCGCACCACGGTGCAGGCCATCTACGACAGCGCTCGGCGCAAGATCGCCGACTGCCTGACCGGCGGCAAGGCCCTGCACATCCAGGGCGGCTCCTACCAGCTCTGTCCCCACCGTCGGGGTTGCTGCGGCCGGGTGTGTCCCCGGCAGGGGCGGGCCTGCGCAACCCAGGAGGACGGCGATGCGCATTGAGGTGCTCATGGCTGACCAGGCCGAGGCGGGCTACCGCGCCGCCCACGGGCTGAGCCTGTTCATCCAGGCGGGCGGGCGGCGCATCCTCTTTGACGCCGGGCCGGACGGCGGCTTTGCCGACAACGCCCGGGCGCTGGGGATCGACCTGACCCGGCTGGACGCGGTGGTGCTCTCCCACGGACATGACGACCACGGCGGCGGGCTGGCCCGCCTGCGGGCGATCCATCCCACCGTGCCGATCTACCTGCGGCCCGGGGCGACCGCGCCCCACGCCGCGCGCCGGGCGGGCGGACGGCTGGATTGCTTGGCGCTGCCGGCGGCCTGCCGTCGGCTGCCCGGTCTGCGCCTGACCGCCGCCGAGCAGGCCATCGGGCCGGGGCTGATCCTGTTCTCCATCCCCCTGGCCGCGCCCCCGCCCGACAGCCCAATGCGCGCGGCCGGGGATACGCCCGACGATTTCGCCCACGAGCAGCACCTGCTGATCCTGGACGAGGGCGGACCGGTCCTGGTCACCGGCTGCGCCCATCAGGGCATCCTGGCCATCCTGGCGCGAGCGCGGGCGCTGGCGGGCGGACCCCTCGGCGCGGCCGTCGGGGGCTTCCACCTGGCCAGCCCCCGGGAGCGCCTCCGGGACCCCGAGGCGTTGACGGCCCTGGCCGAGACGCTGGCCGCTCAGCCCACCCACTACATCACCGGCCACTGCACCGCCCCGGCGGCCTACGCCGCCCTGGCCGAGACGCTGGCCGGACGCATCCATCCCCTGCGCGCGGGCGCGGGAATCATCATTGAAGGAGGCAACATCCATGCAGAAAATCGCAGTCGCCTGTGAAGGCGAGCAGGTCACCGGCCATTTCGGCCATTGCCAGAACTTTTGGATCTACACCGTCGAGGACGGCCGCATCATCGCCGAGGAGAACGTACCCAACCCCGGGCACAAGCCCCACTTCCTGCCCAACTTCCTGGCCGACCGGGGCGTGACGGTCACCCTGACCGGCGGCATGGGCGGCGGCGCGATGGCGATCTTCCAGGAGCGCGGCGTTGAGGCCGTGACCGGCGCCACCGGCCCGGCCCGCCAGGCGGTGGAGCGGTACCTCTCCGGCGAGCTGGTCTCCCGCGGGGTGACCTGCAACCACCATGGCCATGGGGACCACGGTCACGGCTGCGGCGGGCATGGCGACCACGGCTGCGGCGGTCACGGCCATGGGGACCACGGTCACGGCTGCGGCGGTCACGGCTGCGGCGGTCACGGCGACCACGGTTGCGGCGGCTCCTGCGGCGACTGATTTCGCCCATCTAAAAAAGCCCCGGACGAAGTTTCGTCCGGGGCTTTCGCCGTCCTCAGAGCGCGAAGCCCAGCAGGATCAGCGCTTGGGCGGCGATATAGGTCAGCATGATGACAAAGCCCGAGCGGGGGATCCGCACGCGCTTGGAGAAATTACTGTAGGCCAGCACCCCGTCGGAGACCACGAACAGCACGCTGCCCAGAAAGCCCGCCACCGGGCCCAGGCCCGGGAGGGTCAGCATGCGCAGCAGGGCGACGGCGCTCATGGCCTCGATGCCCGCCATGTACGCCAGCACCGGCAGGCGCATGGGCCCCAGGTCCGCCCGCAGGCCGCGATAGAGCAGCGCCGCCGCCAGCACATAGGCCGCGACGATCAGCGCATACCCCCACGCCGGCACCGCGCCGAAAGCCACCTGGGGCGCCATGGCCGCGATATAGCAGCCGTGACCGGCCAGGAAGCTGAGCGCCCCGGCGACAAAGAAGCCCGAACCCTGGAACAGCAGCAGCGCGTCCCCCGCCCAGCCCAGCAGCAGGCCAATCCCCACCAGCGCCGGGACCTGAGGCGCGTACAGCCCGGCCAGCACCGCCAGCAGCGGCATCAGCAGCACCTTGGTCACCCCGGCCAGGGTCTTTTTCTCGCCCCAGCAGGCGGCCAGATGGATCAGGCTGGCCGCCGCGAAGAGCCCCCACAGAAGTATCCGCATGCTTCCCCCTCCTCAGCCTAGGTAGCGTTCCAGAAAGGCGTCGATGGTCCCCTCCACCAGCGAGCAGGGGAAGCCATGGCCCGCCCCGGGCACCGAGACGAACTGGGCGCAGGCCCCATGCTGGATCAGCGCGGTGAAGAGCCGCTGGCTCTGGCGGATGTCCACCACGTCGTCCCGATCCCCGTGCAAAATCAGAAAGGGCGGGACCTGGTCCGTGATATAGGTCACCGGGTCGGCGGCGCGGCCCGCGGCCTGACCCTCGGGGCTCTTGACCGGCGCGCCCAGCACCGCCGACTCGGGCGAGTCGGGCGCGTCATGGCTGCCGCCCATGTGGGCCAGGTCGGTCGGGCCGAACAGGTCCACCACCGCGCGGATCACGCCCTCGGGCCCGCCGAAGGGGCCGCCCCGGTCGGTGCACCCCATCAGCGCGGCCAGGTGCCCGCCCGCCGAGTCCCCGGCCACGGCGATGCGCCCCGGGTCATACCCGAAGCGGTCGGCATGCGCCACCAGGAAGGCCAGGGCGGCCTTGCAATCGGCGATCTGCGCCGGGAAGACCGCCTGCTGGCTGAGGCGGTAATCCACCGAGGCGACGGCATAGCCCTTGTCCACCCAGCCGCGCATCGGGCACCAGCCCTTGTCCAGGGCCATCCATCCCCCGCCGTGGATCCACAGGATCAGCGGCGGATGCTGCGCCTCGGGCATCATCAGGTCCAGCTTGAGCGCCAGGTCCCCCGCCTGGGTGTAAGTCAGGTCGCGCTGTAGGATCATGTCAGCCACCCCCATCGGATTTGTTGGGTCCATTATACCACCGGCGGGCGGCGCGCGCCATTTCTTCCCCCGGGAAAATGTGCTATAATGGTACCCAAAGGGGGGGCGCGACGATGGCGTATGAGCAGTTGGGCGAGCTGGTGGCCCGCAGTCGGCATGTGGTGTTCTTCGGTGGGGCCGGGGTGTCCACCGAGAGCGGCATCCCGGATTTTCGCTCGGCCGCCGGGCTGTACCGGGCGCGGCAGGCCTATGGCGCGCCGCCGGAGACTCTGCTCAGCCGCGGCTTCTTCCTGCGTCGGCCGGAGGTTTTCTTCCGCTACTACCGGGAGAACCTGGTGCACACCCAGGCCCGACCCAACCGCTGCCACCGCGCCCTGGCCGCCCTGGAGCGGGCCGGCAAGCTGACCGGGGTGATCACCCAGAACATCGACGGGCTGCACCAGATGGCGGGCAGCCGCGCGGTGTGGGAGCTGCACGGCAGCATCCACCGCAACCACTGCATGGCCTGCGGCAGGGCCTACCCCCTCCAGGCCGTGCTGGACGCGCCCGGGGTGCCCACCTGCGCCTGCGGCGGGATCATCAAGCCCGACGTGGTGCTCTACGGCGAGCCCCTGGACGAGGACACCCTGCGGGGCGCGCAGCGCGCCCTGGAGCGCAGCGACCTGCTCATCGTGGGGGGCACCAGTCTGGCGGTCTACCCCGCCGCGGCGCTGGTGGAGGCCTACGGCGGCCCGCTGGCGTTGATCAACCGCGACGCCACGCCCCAGGACAACCGGGCGGACCTGGTCCTCCACGCCGACCTGGGCGAGGCGATGAAACAATTTCTGCCAGCGACCCCTCTATAAGGGGAGAGGGTCGCGATCGAAGAAACAGCCGCCCACGGCGAGGGGAGACGCGCATCGATGCACACCGTACACCTATTTATCCTGTATTTTTTTCTCTATAGCTTCATCGGTTGGCTGATGGAGACCATCTACGCCACCATCCGGCAGGGGCATTTTGTCAACCGGGGCTTTCTCAACGGGCCCCTGTGCCCGATCTACGGCTCGGGTTGCGTGGCGCTGATCCTGATGCTCTCCCCCTTCAAGGATCGCTGGGTGATGCTCTTTCTGGGCGGGGTGGTGATCACCTCGCTGATCGAGCTGGTCACCGGCTACCTGATGGAGCGCTTTTTCCACGCCCGCTGGTGGGACTACAGCAACATCCCCTTCAACCTGAAGGGCTATATCTGCCTGCCCTACTCGCTGCTCTGGGGCGTGCTGGGGCTGTTTATCATGAAGGTGCTCCACCCGCTGATGGCCTTCATGGTGGACCTGCTGCCCCCGCTGGCGGTGGATATCGGCGCGTGGGCGCTGGTGGCCGCCCTGGCGGTGGACACGGTGTGCACGGTGCGCAGCGTGCTGCACCTGAACGAGCGGCTGCGCCAGGTCAGCCTACTGCTGGGCGAGTACCGCGAGCAGGTCAGCGAAAAGCTCCACGCCCTGCGCCAGGACATGCAGGCCGCCATCGCCGAGAACAACGGCCAATGGCTCGACCACATGCAGCAGCGCCTGGATGAGTTGACCGACTCCCTGCAGCAGCGCTATCAACAGCAGATGATCCAGGGACAGACCTACAAGGCCACCCTGACCAAGCACCTGGCCGAGATGAGCGACAAGGCCGGCGATCACCTGGCCGGGCGCGAGGAGCGCCGCCAGATCAGCGCCGCCGAGCGCGACCGGTACCGCGAGCAGTTCCAGGCCCGCCTGCAGGCCCTGCACGAGAAGGGCACCGAGCTGGGCGAGCGCATCCATGATAAGCTCGCCAACCCCACCCGCAGCCAGCGCCGCCTGCTGGACGCCTTCCCGGACCTGAGGAGCCAGCGCTACGAGTCGGGCCTGGCCCAGCTGCGCGCCTACATCCGGCAGGCCCGGGACAAGCGCAATCCTCCCGACCCCAAGGCATAACCCGCCGCGACAAAACGCGCGGGAGCGATCATCGCTCCCGCGCGTTTTTTGTTATCCTCGCCCGGGGGCGAGGGCGTCCAGATCAACCCCCTCCAGGGTGAGCAAGGCGAGCTTCTTGTCGAGCCCGCCGGCGTACCCGGTCAGGCTGCCGTCGCTGCCCACCACCCGGTGGCAGGGGATCAGGATGGAGATGGGGTTGTGGGCGACCGCGCCGCCCACCGCCTGGGCGGACAGGGTGGCGCGTCCCTGGCGCTCGGCCAGGGCGCGGGCCAGTTGCCCGTAGGTGGCGACCTGTCCGCGGGGAATCTTCAGCAGCAGCGCCCACACCGCCTGGCGAAAGGGCGTGCCCGCCGGGGCCAGGGGCGGCAAGGGCCCGGGGGTATCGCCGGCGAAGTAGGCGTCCAGCCAGGCCTTGGTCCGCTCAAACAGCGGCGGCGACCCCGGCCGCCGCTCGCCGGTCAGGGTGCTGGCGAAATACATCTGCCCGTCGAACCACAGGCCGGTCAGGCGCTGGCCGTCGCTGGCCAGGGTGATCGGTCCCAGGGGCGAGCGGTAAGAATCGGTGTACTGCATGGCGGCGCCCTCCTGCCCCACTGCGTCTCAGCGGATGAAATTGGTCGTCTGGCGGGGCTGCTCCCGCTCGGGGGGCTTTACGCCCGCCTGCGCGCCGGCCTGGATGCACTTGAGCAGCCAGGCCATGTTGCGGCCCAGGGTGCGCATGATCTGCAGACCCTCGGCGTCCTGGCGCACCTGGTCAGGGGTGTTGCCGTGGACCATGTTCCAGTACTGGGAGGAGACCACGGGCATCTGGTTGATGGTCAGGTACTTGTTCAGCTGGTCCAGGGCGGCGGTGGAACCCGCCCGGCGGCAGCTGACCACCGCCGCGCCGGGCTTGTGGGTGAAGGCCGCGCCGCCGGCGTAGAAGGCGCGGTCCAGCAGGCTGGTGATGGTCCCATCGGCCGAGGCGTAGTGCACCGGCGAGCCGAAGATGAAGCCGTCGGCCCCCTGGGCGGCCTGAATCAAAGCGTTGACCCGCTCGGCGTCGGGCAACGCGCAGCGGCCCCGCTTGCCGCAGCCCCCGCAGGCGGCGCAGCCCGCCATCGGCGCGCGGCCGGCCTGGAACAGCTCGGCGTCGATCCCCTCGCGCTCGAGCGCGCCGGCGATCTCCATCAGGGCGGTGTAGGTACAGCCCGCCGGATGGGGGCTGCCGTTGACCAGAAGCACCTTCATGATAAAACCTCCTTATGCGGACGCCGGCTTTTCGTCCCGCTCCGGCTCGGCCGGCTGGGGCTTAGCGCCCTCCAGGTTGCGGAAGGCGGTGGCCACCATCAGCTTGATGCGGTTGAGCTGGTTGACCTCGCTGGCGCCGGGGTCGTAGTCCACGGGCACGACGTTGGCCAAGGGATAGAGCTTGCGCAGGCGCTTGATCATGCCCTTGCCGGTGACATGGTTGGGCAGGCAGGCGAAGGGCTGGGCGCAGATGATGTTGGGCACCCCGCTCTGGATCAGCTCGATCATCTCGGCGGTCAGGAACCAGCCCTCGCCGGTGCAGTTGCCGGTGGACAGCACGGTCTCGGCGCCCTGGGCCAGCTCCTCAATGCGCGCCGGGGGCTCAAAGCGCTTGGACTGCCGCAGGGCGTCCACGGTGCTCTTGCGCAGCCGCTCCAGGAACCAGATGGCCAGCCGCCCGCCGACCCAGTTGATCTTGGGGAAGCCCAGGTGCTCGGTCTTGAAGCGGTTGTTATACACGCAGTAGAACAAAAAGCCCATCAGCCCGGGCATGACCGCCTCGCCGCCCTCGCTCTCGATGACGCCGATGGCGTCGTTGTTGGCCTGGGGATGGAACTTGACCAGAATCTCCCCCACCAGGCCCACCCGGGGCTTAACCTGATCCTCGTGGATGGGCAGGTTGTCAAAGTCCGCCACGATACCCCGGGCGGCCTGGCTCCAGGAGAGCTTCTCATCGCCCGAGAGGATGCCCATCAGGCGCGTGAGCCACTTGTCGCACAGCGCGTCGGCGCTGCCGGGGGCGACCTCATAGGGCCGGGTGCGCAGGGTGACCTGCTGGAGCAGGTCGCCGAAGGCCACGGCATGGCCCAGACCCAGCAGCAGCTTGGCGCTGAGCTTGAAGCCCGGGTTCTTCTCCATGCCCGCAAAGTTCAGGCTGACCACCGGCACCTGGCTGTACCCCGCGTCGGCCAGGGCCTTGCGCAGAAAGGCGATATAGTTGGTGGCGCGGCAGCCGCCGCCGGTCTGGGTGATGCACACGGTGGTATTGTCCGGGTCGTACTGGCCGGAGAGGAAGGCGTTGACCAGCTGGCCGACCACCATGATGCTCGGGTAGCAGGCGTCGTTGTTGACGAACTTCAGCCCGGTCTCCACATCCTGGGGGCTGACCGTGTGCAGCACATGGAAATCGTACCCGTGCAGGTTGAAGGCCTTCTCCAGGAGTTTAAAATGCAGCGGGGACATCTGCGGGGCGATGATGGTGTGCTTGGCGCGCATCTGCTCGGTGAAGATCACCCGGTCCAGCCGCGGGCTCTTGACCAGATGGGGCTGATAGCCCTGAGCCTTGCGCTCGAGCATGGCCGCCCGCAGCGAGCGCAGGCGGATGCGCGCGGTGCCCAGGGAGCTGATCTCGTCGATCTTCAGCAGGGTGTAGATGCGCTGGCTGCCCGCGAGAATCTCCTGCACCTGGTCGGTGGTGATCGCGTCGATGCCGCAGCCGAAGGAGTTGAGCTGCACCAGCTCCAGGTAGGGCGTGCGGGCGACGAAGTTGGCCGCCTCGTACAGCCGGGTGTGGTAGGCCCATTGATCCACCACGCGGATGGGCCGGGGCAGCTGGCCCAGGTGGGCCACCGAGTCCTCGGTCAAGACCGCCAGGCCCAGCTGGGTGATGGTCTGGGGGATGCCGTGGTGGATCTCGGGGTCGAGGTGATAGGGCCGGCCGGCCAGCACGATGCCCTGCAGGTCATGCTCCTGCAGATAGCGCAGGGTCTCCTCCCCCTTGGCGCGCACCTCGGCGTGGAAGCGGTCCATCTCCTGCCGGGCGGCGGCCAGGGCTTTTTTGATCTCGCCCCGGGTCACCCCGTCGGCCGCCAGGGCCTTCGCCAGCTCCCGCGCCATGCTCTTGGGGTTGGTCAGGTTGAGGAAGGGGTGCAGAAGCTGCACGCCCCGCTCGGCGATGGCGTCCACGTTGTTGGCGATGACCTCGGGATAGCTGGTGACGATCGGGCAGTTGTAGTGGTTGTTGGCCCCCTGATACTCCTTGTGCTCATAAGGGATCGAGGGGTAGAAGATGCGTCCCACCCCCTGGTCGATCAGCTGAGAGATGTGCCCGTGGGCCAGCTTGGCCGGGTAGCACACGCTCTCGGAGGGGATGGTGTCCATGCCGCGCTCAAAGAGCTTGTGGTCGCTGCGGCCCGAGAGCACCACCCGGTAGCCCAGCTGGGTGAAGAAGGTGAACCAGAGCGGATAGTTCTCGTAGAGGTTGAGGCAGCGGGGGATGCCCATCTCGCCCCGGGGCGCCTTCTCGGCGGGCAGGGGCGTGTAGGCGAAGAGCCGCTGGTATTTCCAGGTGAACAGGTCGGGCAGGTCGTTCTTCTGCTGCTGTCCCCCGCCGCCCTTCTCGCAGCGGTTGCCCGAGATGAACTGCCCGTCGCCAAAGCGCACGATGGTCAGCTGGCAGTTGTTGGTGCAGCCGCCGCAGCGGGTCAGCTTGGTCTCGGCGTGGAAGGCGGCCAGCTGCTCGGGGTCCAGCAGGGTGCTGCGGCCATCGACGGCGCAGCGGTCCCGGGCCAGCAGGGCCGAGCCGAAGGCCCCCATCAGCCCGGCGATGTCCGGGCGGATGACCTGCTTGCCCGACACCTGCTCAAAGCAGCGCAGGATGGCCTCGTTGAGGAAGGTGCCGCCCTGGACCACCACCTTCTCGCCCATCTGAGCGGGGTCCTTGAGCTTGATGACCTTGTACAGGGCGTTGCGCACCACCGAGTAGGACAGCCCGGCGGAAATATCCCCCACCCCGGCGCCCTCCTTCTGGGCCTGCTTGACCCGGGAGTTCATGAACACCGTGCAGCGCGTGCCCAAATCCACCGGGTTGCGGGCGGACAGGGCGGCCTGGGCGAAGGCCTGCACCGACAGGCCCAGGGACTGGGCAAAGGTCTGGATGAAGGAGCCGCAGCCCGAGGAGCAGGCCTCGTTGAGCATGATCGAGTCGATGACCCCATCCTTGATGCGCATGCACTTCATGTCCTGCCCGCCGATGTCGATGATGAAGGTCACCCCCGGGCAGAAATGGGCCGCGGCCTTGTAGTGGGCCATGGTCTCGATCTCGCCCTCGTCCACCTTCAGGGCGGTCTGGATCAGCTTCTCCCCGTAGCCGGTGACGCAGCTTCTGGCGATGTAGGCCCCCTGGGGCAGCTGGCCGTAGAGCTCCTTGAGGATGTCGATGGCCGCGTACAGGGGCGAGCCCTGGTTGTTGGCGTAGTATTGGTAGAGCAGGCGGCCCTGCTGGTCGATCAGGGCGGCCTTGATGGTGGTCGAGCCCGCGTCGATACCCAGATAGCAGGGACCCGCCGCCTGGGCGATGGGCGCGCGGGCCACGGCGTTGCCGCTGTGCCGGGTCTCAAACTCGTGCTGCTCCCGGGCCGAGGCGAACAGCGGGGGCATGCGCTGAATCTCCATCTCCAGCTGGCCGGCGTTTTGCAGTTTGTCCGCCAGCTCCGACAGGGCGAAGCGGTCGTGCCCGGCCAACTGGGCCGCGCCCAGGGCGACGAAGAGCTGGGCCTTCTCCGGAGCGGTGAAGGTCATGCCCTCCCCCTTGAGGGTCTTCTCAAAGCGCTCGCGCAGCTGGGGCAGGAAGTGCAGCGGCCCGCCCAGGAACACCACGTTGCCGCGGATGGGCCGGCCCTGGGCCAGGCCCGCGATGGTCTGGTTGACCACCGCCTGCAGCACCGAGGCGGCTAGGTCCTCCCGCGGCGCGCCCTCGTTGAGCAGGGGCTGCATGTCGCTCTTGGCGAACACGCCGCAGCGCGAGGCGATGGGGTAGATCCGCCGATGCCGCTCGGACAGGGCGTTGAGCCCCGACGCGTCGGTCTTGAGCAGCGCGGCCATCTGGTCGATGAACGCGCCGGTGCCCCCGGCGCAGGTGCCGTTCATGCGCTGCTCCAGGGAGGGCTTCAGGTAGGTGATCTTGGCGTCCTCCCCGCCCAGCTCGATGATCACGTCGGTGTCGGGCAGAATCTGCTGCACCGCCTGGGTGCCCGCCACCACCTCCTGGATGAAATCCAGCCCCAGGGACCGGGCCACCAGCAGCCCGCCCGAGCCGGTCACCGCCACCTGGGCGCTGACCCCGGGGTGCGCCTGGGCCAGCTCCTCAAAGGCCCGGGCCAGCTCCCCCTGAATATCCGACAGATGCCTGCGGTACTGCTCATAGACCATCTGGCCGTCCTTAAGCAGCACCAATTTGATGGTGGTGGAGCCGATGTCCACACCCAGTTGATATTTTGCCATACCCTTCGTTCCTTTTCTAACCCAATCTGCGGCGACCCGCGCCGCCCGGATGATTCGCTTCTCTGAACGGAGACATTATAGCACGAATTTTCAAAAAATAAAATGCTCAACTCTTTCCAGCCGCGAAACATTACCTATTTATGATACACCATTTGGCCCCATTCGTACAGGGGGGGCAAACCCGCTCTTTACAGACGCCCGCCCCTCTGCTATGCTCAACGAAAAGGGAATGGACAAGGAGGCGGAACACATGGCGCAGGGCGTGCTGGGGCTGGATATCGGCACCTCGGGGGTCAAGGCGGCGATTTTCGGCGCGGACGGGGCGATCCTGGCCTCGGCCAGCAGCGGATATGGATATGAGACGCCCCGGCCTGGGGCGGTGGAGCAGCATCCGGACACCTGGTGGGGCGCGGTGTGCGCCTGCGCGCGGCGGCTGACCGAGCAGGTGGCCCCGGGGGATATCGCCGCCGTGGGCGTGGACGGGCAGAGCTGGGCGGCGGTACTGGTGGACGCGGCGGGCGAGTGCCTGGGCCCCACCCCCATCTGGATGGACACCCAGGCCAAGGCCCTGTGCGACGGGCTGGACCCGGCGCTCAAGGCGGCGCTGTTCGCCTGCTCGGGCAACCCCTTCACCCCGGGCTACACCCTGCCCAAGGTGATGCTGCGCTTCAGCCAGGACCCCGAGGCCCGGCGGCGCGCCCGCTATGTGCTGCAGAGCAACAGCTACATCGTCTTTCGGCTGACCGGCCGGGCCACCCAGGACCTCAGCCAGGGTTACGGATGGCATTTCTTCCGCCCCGGGCAGGGGGATTACGACCCCGAGCTGGCCCGGGCGGTGGGCGTGCCGCTGGAGAAGCTGCCCGATCCCCTGCCCTGCCACCAGGTGGTCGGCCAGATCACCGAGGCCGCCGCCCGCCTGATCGGCCTGTTGCCGGGCACGCCGGTGGTCGCCGGGGGGCTGGACGCCGCCTGCGGCACCCTGGGGGCCGGGGTGATCGCCCCGGGGCAGACCCAGGAGCAGAGCGGCCAGGCCGGGGGCATGAGCATCTGCACCGACCGGCTGCGCTTCGATCCGCGGCTGATCTTCAGCCCCCATGTGGTGCCCGGGCGCTACCTGCTGCAGGGCGGCAGCGTGGGCGGCGCGGGCGCGCTCAACTGGTTCGCCCGGGAGCTGGGCGGGTTCGAGGCCGCCGCCGCCCAGGCCGACGGCCGCTCGGTGTTCGAGCACCTGTCCGACTGCGCCGCCGCCGCGCCCCTGGGCGCGGGCGGGCTGATCTTCCTGCCCTACATGGCCGGGGAGCGCTCCCCCCACTGGGACGAGTCGGCCCAGGGGATGTACTTCGGCCTGGGCTACGACAAGGGGCGCGGCCACCTGGTGCGCGCGCTGATGGAGGGGGTGGCCTACTCCCTCTACGACAACCTGCTCGCCGCCGAGCAGGCCGGCGTGGCCGCCGGAGACCTAATCTGCGTGGGCGGCGCGGCCAACAGCGCCGTCTGGACCCAGATCAAGGCCGACGTCACCGGCCACACCCTGCACGTGCCCCGGGGGGACACGGCCACCACCCTGGGCGCGGCGATGCTGGCCGGGGTGGGCGTGGGCTACTGGGACGGCTTTGAGCGGGCGGTGGCCGCGTGCTGCCATATCCGGCGCACCTACCGGCCCGATCCAGCGGCCCACGCGGCCTACGGGCCCTACTTCGCGCTCTACCGGCAGCTCTATCAGGACAATCGGCGCAGCATGGCCGCCCTGCGGCGGCTCGCCCAGGAATGACACTCACCGGGGCCCCAGGGCCGCCGGTCATCAAATCAGGAGGCGTATTGAGGATGAAAGCAGGCGTTCTGTTTGCCAAGGGGGATATCCGCTACGCGGACTATCCCGAGCCCGAGCTGCGGCCGGGCTGCGTCAAGGTGCGGGTGCGGGCCGTGGGGGTCTGCGGCAGCGATATCCCCCGGGTGTGGGGCGACGCGGCCCACTTCTTCCCGGTGGTGCTGGGGCATGAGTTCTCCGGCGAGATCGTGGGCGTGGCCGAGGATGTGTCCGGCCTGACCGTGGGCGACCGGGTAACCGGCGCGCCCCTGGTGCCCTGCATGCGCTGCGAGCAGTGCCAGCAGGGCTTCTACTCCCAGTGCAAGCGCTACTCCTTCATCGGCTCCCGGGAGCAGGGCGCTTTCGGGCAGTATGTGGTGATGCCCGCGGCCAACGCCGTCAAGCTGCCCGAGGGGGTGTCCTTTGAGCAGGGCGCGCTGATCGAGCCGGCCACCGTCGGCCTGCACGGCCTGTTCTGCGCGGGTTATACCGGCGGGGAGCATGTGGCGGTGCTCGGCGGGGGCACCATCGGCCTGCTCACCGCCCAGTGGGCCCGGATCATGGGCGCGCGGCAGGTCACGGTGCTGGACCTGGATGAAAAGCGCCTGGCGGTCTGCCGGGAGGTGGGCGCGGACCACACGGTCTGCACCCGGCAGGAGGGCTATCTGGAGCGGGCCATGGCCCTGACCGGCGGCAAGGGCTTCGGCGCGGTGTTCGAGTGCGCCGGGGCCGAGGCCACCATGAACATGGCCTTCCACTTGGCCGCGCCCAAGGCCAAGGTCTGCTTCATCGGCACCACCCAGAAAGCCGTCACCTTCACGCCCAAAACCCTGGAGCTGATGAACCGCAAGGAGTTCACCCTCACCGGCAGCTGGATGAGCTTCTCCGCGCCCTTCCCGGGCCGGGAGTGGGCGCTGACCGCCCACTATTTCGCCACCGGACAGCTCAAGCTGACCGACAGCATGATCCACCGCAAGCTGCCCCTGTCCGCCATCGGCGAGGGCTTTGATCTGTTCAAGACCCCCGGCGGCGTGGGCGGCAAGGTGCTCTTTCTCAACGAAGATGATTAAGGAGGCTGCGCGCATGCAAGCACCAATTTGGCACTTCTCCGACGGCACCCCCCTGCCCAGCCTGGGGCTGGGCACCTTTGGCAGCGACCACGCCGACCCCGATCTGGTGGCCCAGGCGGTGTACACCGCCATCGGCCAGGGCTATCGCATGATCGACTGCGCCGCCTGCTACGGCAACGAGCCCCAGGTGGGCCGGGCCATCGCCCGGGCCCTGGCGGATTTCGGTCTGCGGCGGGAGGACCTGTTCATCACCGGCAAGCTGTGGAACGACCAGCATGACCATGTGGCCCAGGCCCTGGGCAAGTCCCTGGACGATCTGGGGCTGACCTATCTAGACCTCTACCTGGTGCACTGGCCCTTCCCCAACTATCACGCGCCCTTCGCCGCACCCGACGCGCGCAACCCCGACTCGCGCCCCTACAGCCATGAGGCGTTCATGGCCTGCTGGCGGCAGATGGAGGCCGAGGTCGACGCCGGCCGCGCGCGCCACATCGGCACCAGCAACATGACCCTCTCCAAGCTGACCGGGCTGCTGGACGACTGCCGCATCGCCCCGGCAGCCAACGAGATGGAGCTGCACCCCCACTTCCAGCAGCCCGAGCTGTTCGCCTTCTGCAAGAGCCGCGGCGTGCTGCCCATCGGCTTCTGCCCCATCGGCTCGCCCCATCGCCCTGAGCGCGACCGCAGCCCGAGCGACACCGATCCGCTGCGGGACCCGGTGATCCGGCAGATCGCCCAGGCCCACAGCACCCACGCGGTGGCGGTTTGTCTGAAATGGGCCCACCAGCGCGGGCAGATTCCCATCCCCTTCTCCACCAACCCCGCCCACATCGCCGATAACCTGGCCAGCGTGTGCGCCGATCCCCTGACCCCGGCCGAGATGGAGGCCATCGCCGGGATCGACCGCAACTGTCGACTGATCAAGGGGCAGGTGTTCCTCTGGCCCGGGGCCGAGAGCTGGGAGGACCTCTGGCAGTAAGGCCGCGCTCGGTCAGCTCTTCTGCGCGGCGTTATGGCCGCGCAGATGAATTTTTGGGGTATATCTCAAAAAAATATTGTGATTTTTTGGTGAGATCGCTTGCATTTGCCTGTGCTTTTAATATAAAATAAAATCACTCAGGAACCCCGCTGCGGGGGCGCGCAGCGGCGAGGATGAGGCATCGCATAGGCCGGTCGCCGGCCGCAATGAGGAGGATTCCGATGGCACATGTACCGGAGAACGAAGCGCAGAGCTTGATGACCGACGTCTGTCTGAGTTTCGTCAAACTCAGTCGCATGGTGGAGGTCAAGCTCAACAACAGCCCGGCCCACGGCGCGCGGTTCCGATTGATCCACGCGGTGGCCCACGGCGGACAGAGCACCCTGCCGGACCTGAGCCGAGAAACCTGCGTCTCCACCCCCAGCCTCTGCCTGATGCTCAAGCAGCTGTGCGAGGAGGGCCTGGTCTGGAAGACCACCAAACCCGGCGACGCGCGGGTCTCCCTCTATGCCCTGACGCGCAAGGGCCATGCCTGGCTCAAGGATGAGTTCGCCGGCCGGCGCAAGATCATGGCCGACATGGTGGCCACCTTGCCCAGCGAGGAGATCCCCGCGCTCTATGAGCACCTGGAGCCCATTTTGCAGGCGGTGCGCGTGATGACCGGCTATACCCAGCCCCAGCCCCATCAGATGATCCTCCCACCCGACGAGCAGGCGGCGGCCGAGGACTGAGTTTGCACCGGGGCGCTTGCCGCGGCGCGGGAGCATGCCTTCCGATCGCGGGCGGCGCTCTTCCCCGCGCGGACAGATCGGCCGCGGTGCGGGCGGGCCCGCTTCGCGGCAAACGCGTCCATTTGTCCTGGCGCATCCCCGCCATCCTCAGGGCGTCCCGGTCGGGACGCCTTTTGCGCGCCATGGGCAGGCTTGGCAGGGTAGGGAATGATTGCACCTACCTTGACTTTTCCTGTCATTTGGCGCATACTGAACGGGTAGTACGCTTCAAGAAAAGGAGGATTTCGATGACCACTCAAGAGGAAATCCAACCTGGCTGCTCTCCCAGCGAGTGCGGCACCAAGGAGGCCTGCCAAGGCTGCAAGAGCAATCCCAACGCTGCGCAGGAGCAAAAGCCCCTGCCCCATCATATCCGCAAGGTCTTTGCCGTTGTCAGCGGCAAAGGCGGCGTGGGCAAGAGCATGGTAACGGCGCTGACAGCGGTCCAGCTGCGGCGCATGGGCTACAAGGTCGGCGTGCTGGACGCGGACATCACCGGCCCCTCCATCCCCCACATGTTCGGCATTCATGACCAGGCGGTCAGCGACGGCGAGCACATCCTGCCCGCCCGCAGCGCCAACGATATCGCCATCATGAGCATGAACCTGCTGCTGCCCGACGCGGGCGATCCGGTGATCTGGCGCGGCCCGGTGCTCTCGGGCGTGGTCGGTCAGTTCTGGACCGACGTGGCCTGGGGCGAGCTGGATGTGCTGCTGATCGACATGCCTCCCGGCACCGGCGACGTGCCCCTGACCATCTTCCAGCAGCTGCCCATCGACGGGATCATCGTCGTCTCCTCGCCCCAGCAGATGGTCAGCATGATCGTGCGCAAGGCCATCAAGATGGCCGAGATGATGAACATCCCCACCCTGGGCTTTGTGGAGAACATGAGCTACATGGCCTGCCCTGACTGCGGCAAGAAGCTCTACCCCTGGGGGGAGCGCAACATCGCCGAGGAGGTGGAGTCCCTGGGGCTGCCGCTGCTCGCGCAGCTGCCCATCGTGCCGGGCAACACCGCCCTGTGCGACGACGGCCAGGTCGAGAAATGCCAGATGCCCGAGCTCTCCGGCGTGGTGGACGTCATCGCCGCCAAGCTCTGAGGCTCAAACCCGATGCCCGCTTCCGCTGGGAACAAATTGGCGGAGGCGGGCATTGATTGTTTTATCAGGATCGTGGAAAGGAGCACCCGGGATGCATGAGGGAAGCGCCGGCGCGGAAAGGCCTTTGCGCGTTTGGCTGTTGATGTTGCTGCTGGGCCTATCGTGGCTGCTCTCCTACTGCCTGCTGGCTGGGCTGATGCGGGTGACGGCGTATCGCATGGGCTTTCTCTTTCCGGCCCTGGCGCTGGGGGTGGCGCACTTCATGCCCGAGGTGCGCGCCCTGTACCGGCCGCTGGCCGGCAGCCGCCAGGGAGCATGGCTGGCGGCGGGGGGGCTGCTGGCCCTGGCCGCGGCGGGCGCCGTCCTGGCCAGCGAGACCGTCAGCCGGGGCTCCCTGTCCGCGGCGCTCTACTTCGCCGCCGGCGCGCCGGGCAAATGCCTGCTGCAGATCGGCCTGGTGGGGGTGCTGATGCTGGGCATGACCCTGCTCACCCGCCGGCTGTGGGCGGGGCTGGGGTCGGTCAGCCTGGCGGTGGTCGTCATGAGCGCGGTCAACTATTACAAGCTGATCATGCGCGACGAGCCCTTTGTGCCCCTGGACCTGTTCATGGCGGGCAAGATGACCTCCCTGGCCTCCAGCCTCAACCTACAGATCACCCCAGAAATCCTGGTGGCCTGCGCCGGGGTCTTCGCCCTGATCGCCGTGGCGGTCAACTTTCCCCTGCCCAAGCTGGGTCGTCGGGGCGGCCTGATCGCCCTGGCCATGGCCGTGGCCCTGCCGGCGGTGTATATCAGCGGCTTTTACCTCAGCGGCAACCTGGCGGGCATCGCCACCGGCGCATGGGACCAGGCGACCGCCTATGCCGACAACGGCTTCCTCAACAGCTTCCTGGCGCGCATGGACCGGCAGGAGGTCCAGGTCCCCGAGGGCTACAGCGCCCAGGCGATTTCCGAGGCGCTCGAGCGGATAGGCCCGGTCCCGACCTCGGGGGAGCGGCCCAACATCATCATGATCATGAGCGAGGGGTTCTGGGATTTGGAGCAGCTCAGCCGGGTCAGCTACAGCGAGCCGCTGCTGACCAATTTCCGCGCCTTGGCCAGCCAGGGCGTGTCGGGCGAGCTGCTGGTGCCGGCCTACGGCGGGGGCACCTGCAACAGCGAGTTCGAGGCGCTCACCGGCTTCTCCATGGCCAACCTGCCCGCCGGCTCCATCCCCTACAACCAGTATATCACCCAGCCCATCGCCTGCCTGCCCCGGCTGCTGGGGCGGCAGGGCTATTCCACCCTGGCGGTGCACCCCTTCACCCGGGACTTCTGGCACCGGGACGAGGTGTACGGCCAGATGGGTTTCGACCGGTACGATTCCCTCGAGCAGTTTGAGGACTACACCCCCGCCCGGGGCTTCGTCTCCGACCACGACCTGGTGCGCCACATCATCGCCGACTATGCCGGCCGCGGCGACCCGGATCGGCCCTATTTCGCCTTCGCCGTGACCATCCAGAACCACACCAACTACGCCAGCGACCGCTGGGCGCAGGAGGACCTGCTGGACGTGTCCGCGCCCGACCTGCCCGCGGACGCCGTGGACGGCCTGCGGGACTACGCCACCGGCATCCGCGCCTCAGATCGGGCGCTGGGGGAGCTGGCGGCCTACTTCGCCCAGGTGGAACAGCCCACGGTCATCGTCTACTTCGGCGACCATATGAACGCCATCGGCGCGTCGGAACAGTTCTTCGTCGGCGGCGGGGCGATGCCCGCGGGCCTGACCGGCCCGGAGAAGACCGTGGCCTACCACAGGACCCCCTTCCTGATGTGGGACAACTTCACCGATCAGCCGGGTGAGGACGCCGGGATGATCAGCGCCTACCAGCTCGCCCCTCTGCTGTTGACCCGCTACCGCATGGCCCAGAGCCCCTATTTCGCCCTGCTGGCCCGGCAGCGCCAGGTCCTGCGCGGACACCTGTACGATGCGTACGTCGCGCCCGATGGAACCATCGGCTCCGATCCAGGCGAGGCGGCCCAGGCCCTGCGGGATCAAGAGCTGTTGCAGTACGATTTGATGCCCTTTGGCGAGCAATTCGCCCTGGGCGCGACAGGAGATTGATCGCTCCCGTCGAATATTTGGACAGATATCCGCCCAACATGAAGGAGGAGCCCATGATCCAGACAATGCGCCGCAAGGACCGCGCCCTGTCCGGCGAGGAGGCCATGAAAGTGCTGCAGGAAGGGGAGTACGGCATCCTCTCCACCTGCGACGGCCAGGGCCAACCCTACGCCACCCCGGTCAACTATGTGCTCGAGGGCAGCAAGCTGTATTTCCACTGCGCCCTGTCCGGCCAGAAGCTCGACAACATCCGCGAGAACCCCAAGGTGTGTTTCGCGACCGTGGGGGCCACCGAGGTGCTTCCCCAGCGGCTGACCAGCCGGTACGAGAGCGCCATCGCCTACGGCCAGGCCCAACTGGTGGAGGACCCCGGGGAGAAGCGCATGGCCCTGCTGCTGCTGTGCGCCAAGTACGCCCCCGAGGACATCGCCCACGCCCGGGGGCAGATCCGCGCCATGCTGGAGAAGACCGGCGTGGTGCGCCTGGACATCGACCTGGTCACGGGCAAGGCCAACCGCGGCTGAGCATGCCAAAGCGGGTGTGGAAAATCCACACCCGCTTTTTTTGATTCCCCCCTACGTCGGCGGCCGCGTCCTCACAGCAGGATGCAAATCAGCCCACCGTTGCCCTCGTTGATAATCTTCTCCAGGGTCTGCTGCATCTTGCCGCGCACATCCTCGGGCATCATGGCCAGCTTGTTGTTCAGGCCCTCGCGGACCATCTCGTGCAGGCTCTTGCCGAAGATGTTGGTGGACCAGATATCCTGGGGATTGCTCTCAAACTCCTGCATCATGTACTGCACCAGCTCCTCGCTCTGCTTCTCGGTGCCCACGATGGGGTTGAGCTCGGTCTGGATATCCACGCGCATCATGTGCACCGAGGGGGCGCTGGCCTTCAGGCGCACGCCGAAATGCCCGCCCTGGCGCGTGATCTCCGGGGTCTGCAGGGTCATCTCGCTCACCGAGGGGGCCACCACGCCGTAGCCGGTCTGCTGGGCGCTGTTGAGCGCCTCGGCGAAGCGGTCATACCGGTCCTTGGCGGCGACCAGCTCCTTGAGCAGCGAGAGCAACTGGCCCTCGTCGGCGATCTGGCAGCCGCACTGCTCCCCCAGCACCTGGTAGAACAGGTGGGGCGCCAGGCTCAGGCGCAGCATCGCGTCGCCCACATCCAGGGCGATGTCGCTGTTGACCGGGGCGGCCAGCTGGTCCCAGGCGCTGAGCCGCTCGGTTAGCTGGGCCACGTCCCGCACCCGGCTCATCTCCCCGACGCTGCCGCGCACCAGCTCGAGCAGCTGGGAGAAGAGCCAGTGATCCTGGGGCAACTGGGTCAGCCAGGTGGGCACGTCGATGACCACCTGGTTGAGGGGGAACTCGTAGAGCACCGCGCCCAGCAGGGCGTTCAGGTCGTCCAGGCTCATCTCCAAGGCGTTGATGGGCATCACCGGCACGCCGTATTTCTCCCGCAAGCTGGCGGCCAGCTGCGCCGTCTTGTCGCTGGCGGCGTCCTGGGCGTTCAGGGCGATGACGAAGGGCTTGCCCATGGCCTTGAGCTCCCGCACCACCCGCTCCTCGGCCTCCACATAGCTGGCCCGGGGCAGCTCAGCCACCGATCCGTCGGTGGTGACCACCAGGCCGATGGTGGCGTGGTCCTCGATGACCTTGCGGGTGCCCAGCTCGGCGGCTTGCTCGAAGGGGATATCGTGCTCGAACCATGGGGTGCGCACCATCCGGGGGGCCTCTCCCTCCAGGTGCCCCATAGCCCCGGGCACCAGGTAGCCCACGCAGTCCACCATGCGGACCCTAAAGGCGAGCTCCTCGCCCAGGGTGACGCCCACCGCCTCCCCGGGCACAAAGCGGGGCTGGGTGGTCATGATGGTTTTGCCGGCGGCGCTCTGGGGCAGTTCGTCCAGGGCGCGCTCCCGGTCGTGCTCGTCGATCATGTTGGGCAGCACCAACAGCTCCATGGCGCGCTTGATAAAGGTGGATTTTCCAGTTCGCACCGGCCCCACCACACCCAGGTAAATATCACCGCCGGTGCGCTCGGCGATATCCCGGTACAGGTCATAGGCTTGCATGTAAGTCCCTCCTTTGATCCACCCCCAGGGGTGTTTACGCTGTAACCTATGAGCCGCCGGGGCGGAATAGTACAAAAAAAGGGCCCCCGGCGCGCCGGGAGCCCTGGATCTCAAGCCTTAGAACAGGGAGCAGGCCAGGAACAGCGTGGCCATCAGCGAGGAGACCAGGGAGACCACGGTGATCTGGGTGTTGATGGAGGGACCGGCGGTGTCCTTGAAGGGATCGCCGACGGTATCGCCCACCACGGCGGCCTTGTGGGCCTCGGAGCCCTTGCCGCCCTCGTGGCCGGACTCAACATACTTCTTGGCGTTGTCCCACAGGCCGCCGGCATTGCTCATGAACAGCGCCAGCAGCAGACCGCTGACGATATTGCCCAGCAGGAAGCCGCCGATAGCCTGCACGCCGCCGACGAAGCCCACCACCAGGGTGCCGGCGATGGCCATCAGGCCTGCGGGGATCAGCTCCCGGATCGCGCCGGTGGTGGCGATGTCGATGCATCGGTCATACTCGGGCACCGCGTCGGGCTTGCCCTCCTTCAGGCCGGGAATCTGCTCGAACTGGCGGTGGATCTCCCCCACCATGCGCTGGGCGTTGCGGTCCACGCCCAGGATGAGCATGGCCGAGAACACCGCCGGGATCGCCGCGCCCACCAGGATGCCGAAGAACACCACCGGGTCCATGATGTCAAAGCCGGTGATCAGCGCCAGGCCCCGGGCCGCGGCGGCCTCGTTGACCTCGCTCATGAAGGCGCCCAGCAGGGCGATGACCGTCAGGCCCGCCGCGCCGATGGCAAAGCCCTTGGTGATGGCCTTGACGGTGTTGCCCGCGCTGTCGAGGGAGTCGGTGATCTCCAGCACCTCGTCGCCCAGCTCGCCCATCTCCGCCAGACCCCGGGCGTTGTCCACGATGGGACCGTAGGCGTCGTTGGAGATGATCATGCCCACGATGGAGAGCATGCCCACCGCGGCCATGGAGATGCCGAACATGGCGTAGCCCGCCCCCAGGGGCTCACAGAGCTTGTAGGCGGCCAGGGCCGACACGGCGATGCCCGCCATGGCCGGCAGGGTCGAGATGAAGGCGTAGGCCGTGCCCGAGAGCACCGTGAAGGCCGGGCCCGAGCGGGAGGCCTTGGCCACGTGGTGCACCGGGCGCTTGGAATCGTCGGTGAAATAGTCGCTGGCAATGCCGATGATCACGCCCACCACCAGGCCGATGGCGCTGGCGCCCCAGATGCGCCAGGAGAAGCCCCAAGCCCAGGTGGCCAGGGCGGTCAGCGCCGCGAAGATGGCGGTGGTCACATAGGTGGAGGAGTTGAGCGCCCGGGTGGGGTTGCCCCGCTTGCCGATGCGGGCGGTGGCCACGCCGATGATCGAGGCCAGCAGGCCGATGGCCGCGTAGCAGAAGACGATGCTGGCGTTCATGGCGCCGCCGGCGGCCTTATCCAGGCCCACGGCCATGACCAGCGCCGCCGCCATACTGGCCACGTTGGAGTCGAACAGGTCCGCGCCCATGCCCGCCACGTCGCCGACGTTGTCGCCCACGTTGTCGGCGATGACCGCGGGGTTGCGGGGGTCGTCCTCCGGGATGCCCAGCTCGACCTTGCCCACCAGGTCGGCGCTGATGTCCGCGGTCTTGGTGAAGATGCCGCCGCCGGCCTTGGCGAAGAGCGCCAGGGAGCTCGCGCCGAAGGAGAAGCCCAACAGCGCGGTGGTGTCCCCGGTGATCAGCAGCACCGCGGCCACGCCCAGCAGGCTGCTGCCCACCACGGCCATGCCCATGACCGCGCCGCCGCGAAAGCCCACCATGAACGCGGGCTTGATGCCCCGCTTGGCGGCCTCGGCGGCCTTCATGTTGGCGATGGTGGCCACCTGGATGCCGATCTTGCCAGCGATGGCCGAGAAGACCGTGCCCGCTAAGTACGCCAGGGCCATGGTCAAGTTGTCCAGCGGCGCGCCCATCCAGATGGGCTGGGGCAGCAGCACGGCGATGATCACCGCGGCGATGACTGCGAAGCGCGCCAGCACCTTGTACTCCTTGCGCATGAAGGTGTTCGCGCCCTGGCGGATCAGCTCGCCCACCGTGGCGATGCGGGCGTTGTCCGCAGCCTGCCCCGCCACCCAGCGGTACAATAGCAGCGCCACGGCGAAGGCCACCGCCGACACGGCGATGGACAGAATCAGGAAAAACAGCAGGTTGGTTGGCATGATATTCCCTCTCTTTCAGAAAATGGTACGCCAAAAAGGCCCTTCGGGCTGAGGGTGCCGTCCAAAGAACCTACTTCATGCCGTCTTTCTGCTGCTCAAAGCAGATGGTGCGCTCCTTCAGCAGCGTGCCCAGGAAGCCCAGCCGCATCCACTCCAGGCGGCGCACCGCCCGCCGCCCCTGCTCCGCTTCCCAGCCCGAGAGCCCTGCCCACAGCACCGCCAGGCGGTATGACCCGCAGCGCAGCAGCCCCGCGCTGAGCACGGGCGAGAGGGCCTCCGGGGGCAGCGGAGAGAAAACGCTGCCAGCGGCGGCGGGAAAGGACTCGGTCCCCAGGGTGGAGCAGGCGGCGCCGACCAGGAGCCCGGCGGACAACAACAGCGCCAGCGCCAGCGATATCCACCGCTGGCCCGGCGTCGGCCGCCCGACGCTCAGCCGCATGCCAACCCCTCCCTTCGCATCTGTTGGGGATCGATGCTTTCGCACAGTCGGTTCTATAATATAGGATAATCCGATTCCCGGCAAGTGGTGCAGACCATTTTTTTCGCATTTTTTCGGGCGTCAGCGATCCGCGCAGGGCGCTGCCCCAGGGGCCAAAAACAGGCGGAGCGGCCCGTAGGCCGCCCCGCCAAGCGCGCGTTCAAGGGGTCCGACCCCCGTCGATCTGCAGGCCGTCGCAGGCGCAGATCACCGGGCAGCCGGCAAAGTGTTTCCGAAAATGCACCGCAAAAACCCGGCGCCCCAAAGTGATGGAGCTGGTTGATATCGCTCTAATAGATGAACGACGCGGCGATCAGATGGTGCCGTCCCAGGTGGAGACCTCCTTGGCCTTGCGCTCCTGCTCGTCGAACCAGCGGGTGGTGACCACCTTGGTCTCGGTGTAGAAGCGGTAGCCGTCCTTGCCCAGGCAGTGCAGGTCGCCGATGAAGGAGTTCTTGTGGCCCGAGAAGGGGAACATGCCCACGGGCACCGGGATGCCGACGTTGACGCCGACCATGCCCCCGTCGGTGTGGCGGGCGAACTCCCGGGCGTAATGGCCGTTCTGGGTGAAGATGACCGAGCCGTTGGCGAAGGGGTTGGCGTTCATGACCGCCAGGCCCTCGTGGAAATCCCGGACCCGCTTGATGCACAGCACGGGGCCGAAGATTTCGGTGTCGCCCACGGTCATGCCGGGCTTGACATGGTCCAGGATGGTGGGGCCGAGGTAGAAGCCCTTCTCAAAGCCGGGCACCTGGACCTCGCGGCCATCCAGGGCCAGGGTCGCGCCCTCGGCGAGGCCCTTGTCGATCCAGTTCAGCACCGACTGCTTGTGGGCGGCGTTGATGACCGGGCCAAGCTGGCTGTTCTTGTCATAGGCCGGGCCGACGCGCAGGGCCTTGGCCTTCTCGACGATGGCGGCCACCAGCTCGTCGGCGATGCTCTCCTGGACCACGACCACGGGCAGGGCCATGCAGCGCTCGCCCGCGCAGCCGAAGGCGGCGTTGATGATGCCCGCGGCGGTGCGCTCGATGGGGGAATCCTCCAGCACCAGGGCGTGGTTCTTGGCCTCGCACAGGGCCTGGACCCGCTTGCCATGGGCGGCGGCGGTGGCGTAGATGTGCATGCCCACGCTGGTGGAGCCGACGAAGGTGATGCCCTTGATATCCGGGTGGGTCAGGAAGATCTCGGCCTCATGGCGCGAGCAGGTGACGATGTTGATGACCCCGTCGGGCAGGCCAGCCTCCTTGTACAGCTCAGCAAAGCGCAGGGCCGACTGGGGGGTGAAGGTCGCGGCCTTGAGCACGATGGTGTTACCGCAGACGATGCACATGGGGGTCATCCAGCCCATGGGGATCATCGCGGGGAAGTTGAAGGGCACGATGCCCGCGAACACGCCCAACGGCTCGCGGTAGAGCACCGTGTCAAAGCCCTTGGAAGCATCCATCAGGCTCTCGCCCATCATCAGCGAGGGCGCGGCGATGGCCTGCTCGGTGGCCTCCTTGGCCTTGAGCACATCGCCCTGGGCCTCGCTCCAGGCCTTGCCGTTCTCCAGGGCGACCAGGTGGGTCAGCTCGTCCATGTGCTCCACGATCAGCTCGCGCATCCGGTAGAGGATCTGCACGCGCTTGAGCACCGGGGTGCCCGACCAGCCCGGGAAGGCCGCCTTGGCGCTGGCGATGGCCGCCTCCACCTCATCGGCGGTGCAGCAGGGCACCTTGGCGATCACCTCGCCGGTGCTGGGATTGAAGGCGTCGGTGTACTTGGTCGTCTGGGAGGGGACGAACTGCCCATTGATGTACGGTTGCAGGGTCTTGATTTCGCTCATTGCGCATGCCTCCTACTTCTTGTCATCAATTGAGTAACTTTTAGTTAACTTATGACTATGTTTCTATCATAACCGCTCCACTGTGAAAAATCAAGACCCCCACGAGGGGTTTTGGGTTTTTTTCCGCGCCGCGTCCGCAGGGGCCGCCCCGGGCCACAGGGTTGCCGCCCCGGGCCACAGGGTTGCCGCCCCAGGCCACAGGGTTGCCGTCCCAGGCCACAGGGTTGCCGCCTCGGGCCACAGGGTTGCCGTCCCAGGCCACAGGGTTGCCGCCCCGGGCTACAGGGTACCCACCCGCGCCGCCATGGTTGCTACCCCGGGCCGCCAAACGCCCCCGCGCCGGGCAACAAAAAAGGACGGCCGCAGCCGCCCCCGTGGGTGTGGATCATCTCTTTTTGCCGAAGCTGAGCTTATTCTCGCTGCCGTGGAGCAGGCGGCCGATGTTGGCGTGGTGCACCAGGATGATCATCAGCCCGACGATCAGGCCGTAGGCCACCAGCACCCAGTCGGAGCCCCAGTTCAGGCAGGCCATGAACACCGCCACCCCCGCCCCGCCGACCATGGAGCCCACGGACACATAGCGGGTGACGGCGATGATGAGCACCGCCAGGGCGATCATGACCAGGCCGACCCACCAGTTCACCACCAGAATGCTGCCCAGGGTGGCGGCCACGCCCTTGCCCCCCTTAAAGTTGAGGAACACCGGCCAGTTGTGCCCGACGATGGCGGCGACGCCGCCGATGGCCGCGCCGTCCACCGAGCCCAGGATCAGCCAGCCCAGGGCCGAGGCGACGGCCCCCTTGGAGGCGTCGCCCAAGAGGGTGAACAGGCCGTACTTCCAGCCCTTGACGCGCACCATGTTGGTCGCGCCCAGGCTGCCGCTGCCGTGCTGACGGATATCCACATTGCCAAAGAGTTTGCCCACGATGTACGCCGTGGACAGGCAGCCGATCAGGTACCCCACCGCCACGATGATGACGATTTTCAGCGCCGTCATGTCAGACCCCTCCTCAACCATTCTCCTTTTTGCCGTCCCGCGCCCGCAGGATGAACCGGATGGGCGTGCCCTCAAAGCCGAAGGTCTTGCGCAGATGGTTCTCCAGATAGCGGGTGTAGGAGTAGTGCATCAGCTCCGGGTTGTTGACGAAGAGCACGAAGGTGGGCGGCTGGACGCTCACCTGGGTGCCATAGTAAACCCGCACCCGGCGGCCCTTGTCGCTGGGGGGCTCGTTCATGCGGATGGCCTCGGTCAGCACGTCGTTGAGCATGCCGGTGGTGATGCGCCGCGTCGACTGGCTGTAGATCTCCTGGGCGGTCTGGAGGACCTTCTGCACCCGCTGGCCGGTCTTGGCGGAGATGAACAGGCAGGGCGCGTAGTCCATGAAGGAGAAATCCGTGGCCAGCTGCTGCTTGAACTTGTTCATGGTGTGGGTGTCCTTCTCGATCAGGTCCCACTTATTGACCACCAGGCAGCAGGCCTTGCCCTCCTCGTGGGCGTAGCCGGCGATCTTGGTGTCCTGCTCGGTGACGCCGGCGGTGGCGTCCAGCACGATGAAGACCACGTCCGCCCGACGCACCGCGCCCAGGGAGCGCATGACGCTGTAGCGCTCCAGGGAGGCGTCCTCGATGCGGCTCTTCTTGCGGATGCCGGCGGTGTCGATGAGCACATAGGGCTGCCCGTCGATCATCAAGTCGGTGTCGATGGCGTCCCGGGTGGTGCCGGGGATGTCGCTGACGATGACCCGGTTCTCTCCCAACAGGGCGTTGACCAGGGAGCTCTTGCCGGCGTTGGGCTTGCCGACGATGGCGATGTGGATACGCTCGTCGGGGGTCTCCTCCTCGTCGGGCCGGGGCAGATGGGCGCAGATGGCGTCAAGCAGGTCGCCGGTGCCCATGCCCTGCTGGGCCGAGATGCCGATGGGCTCGCCCATGCCCAGGTTGTAGAAGTCGTAGGTCTGGTCGTTGAGCCGGGGGGAATCGACCTTGTTGACCGCCAGCACCACGGGCTTCTTGCTGCGGCGCAAAAAGTCGGCCACGTCCGCGTCGGCGGAGGTGACACCCTGGCGGCCGTCCACCATGAAGACGATCACGTCCGCGGTGTCCACGGCGATCTCGACCTGGGCGCGCATCTGCTTGAGCAGCACGTCCTCGCTGTCCATGTCGATGCCGCCGGTGTCGACCATGGAGAAGCGGTAGCGCTGCCACTCACAGTCGGCATAGATGCGGTCCCGGGTGACGCCGGGGATGTCCTCGATGATGGACACCCGCTTTTGCACCGCCCGGTTGAAAAAGGTGGACTTGCCCACGTTGGGCCGGCCCACGATGGCGACCAAAGGCTTTGCCATGATATCTCCCTTCCAGGGCCGCGGCCCTGTTCACATTATTCGATCTCGGCCAGGGGCTGCCCCAGCAGCTGCTCGGCGAGGCTCCATCCGTCCACCGGCACCTTGACCACCGGCGCGCCCAGGGCCTGGGCCAGCTCGGCCAGGGTCATATCGTCCAGAAACACGTCCTCCCGCTCGCGCAGCATCACCTGGGGCACCAGCACCGCCTGCCCCAGCTCCCGCCCGGCCAGCGCCCGCCGGATGTCCCCGCCGGTGACCAGCCCGGCCACGGTGATCGACGGGCCGAAGAAGCGGTTTTCCACCGGCGCGACCTGGGGCATCA
>JBMNTT010000014.1:0-58496 GCA_050945875.1 Christensenellales bacterium | reverse complement strand
ATTCTGTCTTTCTCATGCGGTTTTACCCTTGACATCCAAAATATTCCATTTTTTGATAATTGGGAGTTCGCGAAGAAAAACGTCAATTGTAGCTACGGTAGGATAAACTTACATAAAATTGTAGACCATTTTGACCAGGCGCCAGAGCGGTATAAATCATGCATGAACGGAGAATTTCTCGATATAACTATTTATTTTTTATTATAAACGGAGCGTTTAAAAATGTCTACTTTAATTGATCGTTGATCGGGCGTTGACCCAGCGGCATTCGAAGGAGAGCGTTCGACTTCATGAGCATTTATGTCAACATCGTCGCTATCGTTATCGGGCTGGGCATGATCGCCGTGGTTTTCCGCAATATGGTCAAGCGGCGGATCAACGAGCGGCAGTCATTGATTTGGTTTTTGATCGCCTTGGCGTTGCTGCTGCTGGGTGTCTGCCCGCCGCTGTTGACGTTCCTGTCGGAGAAGCTGGGTATCTGGTATCCCCCGGCGATTCTATTCGCGGTGGCTTTCGTGGGACTGCTGCTGATCGTTTTTTACCATACCATTCATGTTTCGGTGCTGAACAACAAGGTGCATGAGCTGAGTATGCAGGTTGCGCTGTTGCGGCACGAGCTGGAGCGCGTCCATACCGATTCGTTGCCAGCGCAGGACCCGGCTGTGCCCCCGGAGATCGGCGTAGGGCACCCGGTCGATCGTCAAGAGGGAGGGCATGTCGCGTGAAGATTTTGGTGTGGACTGGAAGAGAACCGTTTCAGGAGGAGATGGTCCGCAGACTCAAAAAGGAGAAGCATGAGGTCTATCTGCTCTACAACGAGCGGCAGGGCGGCGCGCGGCATAACCGCGACGCCTTTGAGGAGTACCATCTGCAGTACGCCAGCGCCCATGTGGCCACCCTGCTGCAAAACGTCTCCCCGGATGTCTGCCTTTTCCTGGAGGATGTGACGCCTGTGCTGCAGAGCGATACGGCCTATGTCGCTTATGTGTCCGGGTTGACCAACGCGGTGCTCTGTGCCAAGCAGGCCGGCGTACCTCGGTTTTACTATCGCTCGTCCTTGGCGGTGTTCGACCAGAACCCAGAACCGGTGATCGCCCCGGACACCCCTCCCATGCGCAACTATGAGCTGGGGGCGCGCATCCAGCAGTGCGAGCAGATCTGTCAGCTCAATCAGACCTCTCAGTTTCACACGGTGATTCTGCGCTGCGCCCAGATCTATGGCGAGGGCGTCCGGGAGGAGGCCACGGACGCGGTTTCCCGCCTGTTGGCGGGCACGGCTGACAACCCCGCACGCTACTGGCCCGAGGACCATCACGCCTTGATCTATCAGCGGGACGCCTGCGACGCGGTCTACCGGGTGCTGTTGAGCGAGACCCTGCCGGAGGACCCGGTGCTCATCGGACCGCAGCAGACTCTCTGCGAGCGGGAGCTGGTCGATCTCATCCAGCCGCAGTTGCCGCTCAGCCTGAGCCAGCAGACGCGGCAATCCGCTACGCGCCCCCATGAGTTTGACACCCGCACGCTGGACGCGGTGGGGTATCAGGCCCATTACACCCTGGAGCAGGGGCTGGCCCTGACCTGTCGGGGGGAGCATGCCATCCGCAAAAAGGAACAGCGCAGGGAGCTGCAAAGCAAGCGCTGGGTGACGTTCGCAGAGACCTTGGTGGCTTTCCTGCTGGTGCAGCTGTTCATGTGGCTGACCGCGGATTTCGGCTTCCAGGCGGTGATGGATATTTACCTGTTGTTCGTGCTGGCTATCGCCGTCACCTACGGCATGAGCCAGTCGGTGTTCGCGGCATTGCTGAGCATTGCCGGCCGGACCCTGCTGATGAACCAGCTCCATGGCGAGGCGGCGCTGCTGTTGGAGGGCGTTTCCTATTATTATTGGTGCCTGCAGCTGGTCATGCTGGCCACCCTGACGGGTTTCATCAAGGACAAATACCGCCGACGGGCGTTGGACTTCGAGGACGAGAAAGAGTATCTGCAGGATGAGATTCGCTACTACCGCCACCTGAACCAGAACGGTCAGCAGGTGAAGGAAATCTACGAGCAACGCCTGCTCAACTATCAGGACAGCTTCGCCAAGATCGCCAACATCATTTCGGAGTTGGACTATCTGGAGCCGCAGAAGGTCTTCTTCGAGTCGGTGTCGGTGTTGGAGAAGGGTCTGAACAGCGACCATGTCTGCATCTACACCGTCGACCCCCGTACCCGATTTGCACGGCTGTTGGCGTCCTCGGGCGGCAAGGGCGCGGCGCTGCCTCGCTCCTTCTTCCTGGGGGACTATCCCCAGGTGCTCGAGACGCTCCAACGCGGCGAGGTCTACATCAACCGCGCGATGGAGCCGCAGCTGCCGCTGCTGATGAAGGCCATCATGAACCAGAACGCCATCACCAGCATCGTGATGATCTATCAGATGGATTTTGAGAACCTCGGCTTGGCCCAGGTCAATACCTTCTCGGTGCTGGTCAGCCTGGTGGAGAAATCCATCCTGCGTGCGAATCAGTATTTCGACGGTATGCGGGCTGAGCGCTACTATCCGGGCACCGGTCTGATGCGCTGGGACCCCTTCTGCGAGATGGTGGAGCTCTACTGCTATGGCGAGTCCAAGGGTTTGCTGGATTACACCCTGCTGGCGCTGCCCAGCGTCCGCGTTCCGCAGGAGGAGGTGCAGCGCAAAATCCGGGCGACGGACTACATCTGTCGGCGCGATACCGACCGGGGCGCGAGCTACTATGTGCTGCTGACCAACACGCCGCGCGCGGACGCGCAGCATGTCATCGACCGCTTCGCCCAGAGCGGGGTGGAGGCGGTGTGTCTGAACAAGCGGCATGGCCGCCAGATGCAGGAGGTCTATCCCACCCTGTTCAGCGGAAAGGATGAGGGCGATGCCTAATTTGCTGTTGGGGCTGCTCATCGCCAACCTGGCGGCGGCGGTGGTCTATCTCCTCTACCAGGGTCTGGCCCGGAAAGACTGGGCCCGAGGCGTGATCGGCCTGGTGATCATCGCGCTGACCATGGGCTTTGGCGCGGTCTTTCTGGCGCTGTCGAGCGTGTACTACCGTATCTTGCGCCGCAGCTCGCACAAACAGGTCAGCCTGCAGGAGCTCAGCTTCAGCAAGGAGCGCGAGCACAACCAGAGCCCGGAGGACCTGCAGGAGGCTCGGGAAAAGGCGCCCATCGAGGAGGTCATCCTGGTGGCCAACCGGGAGGACGCCCGCCGGATGATCCTTAACGTGCTCAAGCAGGACTACTTCTCCTATATCCAATACATCCACCGCGCCGTGGAGAGTGACGACAGTGAGATATCCCACTATGCCGCCACCGCGGTGGTGGATGTGATCAGCCGGTTCAAGGATAGCTTCGCCCGGACGATAGCCCCCGGCGGGCCGGGGGCGGACGTCGATTTCGTCTGCTCGTGCGCGCGCTTGCTGGCCACCGGCGTGCTCTCCGAGAGCGAGCAGCGGCACTACCTGATCCAGACCGAGCGGCTCGCCCGGGCCCTGCCGCCCGAGAGCCGGCTGGCCTGCCAGATGCTCCAGCTCTACCTCTTTCTTCAGGATATGGAGCAGGCCCAGTGTTGGCTGGAGACCTTGGAAGCCTGCCCAAAGGACCTGTACTACTACAAGGGCAAGCTGCAGTACGAAGCCGACAACCGGTTGCATGGGCCCTTTATGGACACCCTGCGGGAACTGAAGCGTTCTGACGTCGCCCTGGACCCGGCGTTGTTGGAATTGGTACGGCTGTACCAGTGAGGAGCGCGCGGTGATACAGGATTATTTGGACTATGCCTCGGTGCTGCTCGCCTACAGCCTGCTGATGGTGTTGCTGCCCACGGCGGCGGTGCACGCGCTCCGGCCGGGCGCGGGCAGAATTCGGACCCTGTTTTATGGATACCTCGCGGGCAACCTGGGCGTCATTCTGTTGGTCTATGGCCTCGCCTTCCTGGGCGTGTATACCCGCGGGTCATTCCTGTCGCTCTACGCGCTGATGATCGTCGGCGCGCTGCTGTGGGCCAAGCGGCGGGAGGTGCTGCGCGTCCTGCGCTGGCTGCGGGGGCGCGCAGCGGCGCTCTTGGGCGGTACGCTGCGGGGGAAGACCTTCGCGCGCCAGGTGCTGGCGCGCTGCCGACCCCATATGCGCCGCAAGCGCCTGCGGCGCGGGCGCCTGGCCGACGGGGCGGAGCTGCTGGCGGTCGCCGCCGTGCTGGTGGGGATCGGTTTTGTGCTCAGCCATCGCGCCCTGACCTTGGTCAGCTTTTCCGCGCCCGACGAGGAGGTTCACCTGCAGTGGATTCAATCGCTGTTGGGCAACGAGCTGTTTCACTCGGGCATTTACCCCTTCGGCATGCACAACGTCACCAGCGCGCTGTGCTGGGCGCTGGGGCAGGAGGCCGCGGTGGTGCACCGCTTTATGGGCTCGGTTTGCAGCGTATGGGGGTTTGCCATGAGTTATCTGGCGCTGCGGGCCTTCACGCGCAACCGGCTGGCCGCGCTGCTGGGCTTTGCCGGGGTGCTGGCGACCTGCCTGTTCTCCAGCGAATCCCTCTCCCGCTTTCAGTTCCCGGTGCCCCACGAGTTCGCCATCCCCTTTGTGCTGGTGATGGGGTGCTGCCTGATCGGATATGTGCTCCAGGGTCGCCGGGGGGACCTGATCGCTTTCGGCGCGGGCTTTGCGCTGACGCTGCTGTCCCATTTTCACGCCACCATCATGGCCGGGGTGCTGTGCGTGTGCATCGGCGCGGCGCTGATCGTGCCCGCATGGAAGAACAAGCGCATTGCGCCCATCCTGATCTGCGGGGCGCTGGCGGTGGGGGTGGGGGCGGCCCCGGTGTTGGGCGGGCTGGCCCAAGGCAAACCCTTCGAGCAGTCCATGGCCTGGGCGGTGAGCGTCATCAGCGGCAATGACAATTTGGCGGGGGAGGACGACGAGCCGGAGCAGGCCGAGGCGATGGAGGAACCGGAGCCGGAGAAGCCCTCGCTGTTGGAGGAGCTCAGCTCCCACTCCTACCGGCAGCCGTCCTATACCCGAATGATGCTGGGTCTGTGCGCAGCTGGGTTGCTGCTCTATCTGATCCGCCTGATCCGCGCGCGCTTCTCCGCCCAGGCGCTGGCCCGGCTGCCCTTCTACCTGTGGGGGCTGGCGGTGTTGGTGATGATGGTATCCGATCCCTTGGGCATCCCCATCCTGCTCTACCCGACGCGGCTGGTGGCCTACATGTTCTTCCTGAGCATGTTCTGGATCGCCGCGCCCCTGGAGGAGCTGGCCGCGCTGCTGCCCCAGGGCCGGGCGGGCCGCGTTCTCGCCACGGGGGTCAGCGCGGCGGCGTTGTTGGCCGCGGCGTGGATTGTGCCGAAGCAGCGGCTCTGGGTTCCCTTTCCGGAGTTCTACTATTATCAGACCACGGGCGCCAGCCGGGCGGTCAACGCCATCATGCGCACCTATCCCAAGCAGCAGTGGACCGTGGTGTCCACCGTGACGGAGACCTCCATGGTGTGGCGCAGCGGGTTCCACTATGAGTGGATTGACTTCATCGACGCCCTCCAAGACGGCGAGGAGCTGGTGATCCCGACCCAGTATGTGTTTTTCTTGGTGGAGAAGATGCCCATTGTGCGCTTCGGCTGGAGCTTCATGCCCGACGATCCGCTGCTCAAGCAGCGACCGCCCCTGAACCTGGACGACGCGCAGCTGGAGCTGGCGTATGAGGAAAACCGGGAGGACTATTACAAAGATCAGCGGGACATCGTCATGGCCAAGGCGGACCGCTGGGTGCAGCGAGCCCGCGCGTGCTGGCCAGTGGAGATGGACGTCTACTATGAGGACCCGGAGGTCGTGGTCTACCGGCTGATCCAAAACGGCGGTTACAACGACCTGAACATGACAAGCGAGGGGGATGTGTGATGAACAAGACGCTGATCATGATCCCGGCGTACAATGAGGAACCCAACCTCGGCGCCCTGCTGGATCAGCTGCTGGCCGTCGCGCCGGAGAACAGCCATATCCTGGTCATCGACGACGGTTCCACCGACCGCACCGTTCAGGTCGCCCGGGAGCGGGGGGTGGATGTGATCTCTCAGGTGTACAACATGGGTTATGGATCGGCCCTGCAGCTGGGGTATAAGTTTGCCACCTGTAACGGGTATGATTTGGTGTTCCAGATGGACGCGGATGGGCAGCATGACGCCCAGAACATCGAGCGCATGCGGCGAATCATGGAGCAAGACGGCGCGCCGGATATCCTGATCGGCTCGCGCTTCCTGGAAGGCAGCGAGTCCTTCCGGGTCTCGTCGGTGCGGCGCCTGGCCATCGGTCTGTTCCGCATGATCATCCGGCGCATGTCCAAAATGACCATCACCGATCCCACCTCAGGCCTGCAGGCTCTCAAGCGCAGCGCCTTTAGCTTCTACGCCCAGTATCAGAATTTTGACTATGACTATCCGGATATCAACATGATCGTGCAGATGGGCTACAACGGGTATACCCTGCGGGAGTTCCCGGCGGTCATGCACGCCCGCCAGTTCGGCCAGGCGATGCACTCGGGTATCTGGAAACCCTTCGTCTACATGATTGTGATGATGCTCTCCACCATCAACGTCTATTTTCGCAGAAAGAGGCGCAGAGCAGCATGAGGGGGCCTCACAGTGAAATCAGCGCCATCTTCGTCAAAAAGAAGATCTACGCCATTCTGACGGTGATCATCCTGCTGACCTGTTTTGCCTTCTGGGCGCTGGGCGCCATCGTTACAGCCATGAGCGAGAGTCGGCAACAGCAGCGGGGGGTGGCTTTTGAGCAGCAGCTGAAGCAACAACAGCAGGCTAAGCAGATCGCCCTGGAACTGCCGCGCGAGCGGGTACTGCTGGTCGGTCAGCTCGACGACCAGCTGACGCGGGCGGTTGATCTGGCCAAACTCGATCCGGTGCCCGCCGCCTCGCTGCTGACCCTGCCCGAGGGGAGCGAGCCGGTGCTGATCATCGTGCAGGCGACGCTGCTGGAGCAGCCAGGCCAGCTCGAAGCCTTCAAGGAGCTATGTCAGCAGCCCCGGCAGATTCTGCTCTGGCATGCTGAGCGGCTCAGCTTTACAGACCCTGAGCTGCGCGACCTGCTGGGCGTGGCCCAGGCGCAGCCGGCGGCGACCCGCCGCAGCCTCAAGGTGCTCGACGGCTTCTGGTCCGGCGAGCGCTGGGAGGAGCCGGAATATGTCTGCCAGGCGGCGGAGTTAACCCTGACCGGCGGACAGCAGCGCTACATCCTGCAGTATCAGGACGCTAATCGGGAGGACCTCGAACCCCTGCAGGCCAACCCGCTGCTCTACCGGCAGATGGTCCAGAGCGCGTCGGTATATGTGGCCAACGGCTCCTATGTGGACGACATCCCCCAGGGGGTGCTGCGAGGGGTGCTGATGCAGCGCCAGCGCACTTACCTGTTTCCGGTGATGAACATTGCCTACTTTGCCGTGCAGGACTGCCCGCTGCTCTCCGACGAGAACGCTGAGCAGCTCGAGGCGCTCTACGCGCGCACCGTGCGGCAGCTATGCGAGGATATCCTCGTCCCAGACCTGCTGAGCGTGTGCGACAAGCTGGGCCAGCGGCCGACCTTCTTCGCCGCAGCGCAGATCGCCGGCGGCGAGGAGCCCAGCGCTGAGACGCTGGACTACTACCAGGATGAGCTCAACAAGCACGGGGGCGCGCTGGGTGTGGTGTGGACCAAGCAGACCGCCCGGCTCTGGACCGAGTGGATCGACCAGATGGAGGTGCTGCGGGAGCCTTTGCAAGCGCTGATCACCGATGGCACCGCCTACGACGGCCTTTCGCATATCCACGGGCAGGTGGGGCTGCTGGACTTCTCGGCCAACGCGCTGCCCATCAGCCAGATCAGCCAGGAGGCGGTGCGCTTCCACGCCGCTTACCAACCCTTGAATCAGACCCCGGCCAACCGCCTGAACTACCTGGCCAGCGTCTACGGCTATGGTATCTCCTCGGTAGGGGTGCAGATGGAGGCGGCGTACTATCCCGGGCAGGACAAGTGGAATCACCAGTCCCGAACCCTGTCCAAGGAGCTGGGCAAAGTGGTGTCCCAGATACGCATGTTCGAGGCCGTAACCGTGGGCGACGCGGCGCGCAAGGTGGCCGCCTACGAGCTGATGGAACCCGTGATCACCTATCCCGATTCGGACCGCATCCGCGTGGAGATCGCCTATTTCAGCGGCTCAGCCTCCTTTCTGCTCAGCACCGATCATCAGGTCGGCCAGGTAATCCATGGGCAGGCCACACGGCTGGACGACCAATTATATCTCATCACGGTGGACGACGACACGGCGGAGATTCTGCTCGAGCCGTCCACGTTGACCTATCAACCGTAAAGGGGGAGAGCCCATGCGCGTCTGTCTGATCGTGGAGGGAGCGTATCCCTATGTCACCGGCGGTGTGTCCAGCTGGATTCAGGACATCATCACCCATTTTTCCCAGGTGGAGTTCGTGGTTCAAACCATCGTGGTGGACCGCCATGGCAAGCAGCCTTTCGCCTATGCGATCCCCGAGAACGTGGTGGAGATCCGGGAGGCCTACCTGCAGGATGAGGACTATGGCGTTTCGCCGCGGAAGGTCCGCCTCAGCCGCCAGGAACAGGCGGCCTTCGAGAGCCTGTTCTACGGCGAGCAGGTACAGTGGGAGACGGTTTTTCGCTACTTCGCCACCCACGATGTGTCCATCAACGCCTTCCTCTCCAGCGAGGCCTTCTTCCAGATGAGCCTGAAATACTATCAGGCCCACTATGAGGAAGTGGTGTTTTCGGATTTTCTGTGGACCATGCGCTCGATCTTCATGCCGCTGCTGAGCGTGCTGCGCACGCCCCTGCCCGAGGCCGACGTGTACCACACCATCTCCACCGGCTATGCCGGCGTGCTGGCCAGCATGGCCAAGGATCGCTACCACAAGCCCATGCTGCTGAGCGAGCACGGCATCTATACCCGGGAACGGGAGGAGGAAATCATCCGCGCCGATTGGGTCAAGGGCATCTACAAGGACCTGTGGATACAGACCTTCCAGAAATACTCCCGCTGCTGCTACCAGCATGCCGACCGGGTCACCGCCCTGTTCGAGCAGGCCCGGCAGCTGCAGATCGAGTTTGGCTGCCCCGAGGGCAAGACCCAGGTGGTGCGCAACGGCATCCAGCCCGAGCAGTATGCCGACGCGCCAGGCAAGGACCCGGACGATGGGTACATCAACGTGGGCGCGGTCTTGCGTGTCACCCCCATCAAGGATGTCAAAACCATGATTTCGGCCTTCGCCGCGGCCAAGCGCGAGGTGCCCAACCTCAAACTGTGGATCATGGGGCCCGAGGATGAGAACCCTGAGTACGCGGCGCAGTGCCACGAAATGGTGTCGGTCTACCAGGTGCGCGACGTGGTCTTCACCGGCCGCATCCCGGTCAAGGCGTACATCGGAAAGATGGATTTCCTGCTGCTGACCAGCCTGAGCGAGGGCCAGCCCCTGGTCATCCTGGAAGGGTTCTCGGTGCGCAAGCCGTTCATCTGCACCAATGTGGGTAACTGCCGCGGCATGCTCGAGGGGGAGGCCGACGATTTGGGCGACGCCGGTATCGTGGTGCCGGTGATGAACGTGAAAAAACTACGGGAGGCCATCGTCTACCTGGCCGAGCACCCGCGTGAGCGCGCGCGCATGGGCGAGATCGGGTACGAGCGCACCAAGCGGTACTACCGCATCGAGGATGTATACAGCAGCTTCGGCCAGCTCTACGATTCGCTGGGCGGACAGGCGGCGGGCGCGCCGGGCTTTGCAGCAAGGAGGGATTGATTCATGGCGGGCATCGGATTTGAACTTCGCAAAATCTTTAAGGAGGAAAGCCTGAGCGCAATGGCCAAGGGCGCGGCCTACAGCACGGTGGTCACCATCGGGCCGACGATCATCATCATCTCCACGCTGATCCTGCTCTACATCGCGCTGGGCTTCTTCTCCATCGAGTTCGACCAACGCGAGCTGCTCAGTTCGACCATTCTCTACGCCTTTATCTTCTCGGTGATCTGCACATCGCCCTTCAACGCGGTGGCCTCGCGCTACATTGCGGACAAAATCTATTTTGAGCAGATCGACGACGTGCTCCCCTCCTTCTACAGCGGCCTGGCCAGCAGCCTGGTGCTGGGCTGCGCGATGGCCATCCCCTTTCTGCTGCGGGTGTGGCAGGTGGGCGGGGTCGCGCCGTGGTTCGTGTGGTGCTCCTTCGGGCTGTTTGTCTCGCTGATCATCGTGCTGTACGCGGCCAACTACCTGGTAGCCACCAAGGAGTACAAGATGATCACCCTGTACTATGTGCTGGGTATGGTGCTGGCCGCGGCGCTGGCGCTGGCCTTCCACTACTGGGCCGGCCAGTCGGCCATTGAGAGCATCCTCTACGGGCTGACCATCGGCTTCCAGCTGGTGGCGTTTCTGCTGTTCTCCTACATCCGCAAGTACTTTTCCGGAAACAGCCGCGCCTATGGCGCGTTCTTCCGCTACTGCGGCCGGTTTATGCCGGTGTTTCTGACCAATCTGTTCTACACGCTGGGCTTGTATGTGCATAACTTCGTCTTCTGGAGCCTGCCAAACCATATGGTTGTTGCCCAGAGCTATGTCTCCTCCATGGCTTACGACATGGCTAGCTGCCTTGCCATGTTTTCCAACATCTCGATGATCGTTCTCTTCACCGTCATGGCCGAGACCAAGTTCCATGAGATTTACCAGCAGTACAACGAGTCGGTCATCGGCGCGACTTACGGCAAGATTCGTCTTAACCGTAAGCGCATGTTCCGCCTGCTCAGCCAGCAGCTGTTCTACCTGGCCATGGTGCAGGCGCTGATCTCCTTCATCCTGTTCCTGATAGCCTATGCGGCGCTGCCCAGGCTGGGTTTCAGCGGGATGACCATCAGCATTTATCCGCTGCTCTCCGGGACATACTTCGCGATCTTCAGCACCTACTGCTGCATCATCTTTCTATTCTACTTCGACGATCGCTGGGGCGCGCTGTGCACCGCGCTGATCCTCTTTGCGGGCAACCTGGTCGGCGCGCTGCTCTCCTGCAGACTCTCGCCGGAGTTCTACGGCGTCGGCCCCCTGGCCGGATCGCTGCTGGCCTGGAGCTTCGGGTACTTCCGAATCCGGTATATGGAGCGGCATTTCGACCGGCATATTTTCTGTCATGTGCGGGTCGTGGAGCAGCTCGCCCAGCCTCAGCCGGACAACATCGTATACCGCCAGCCGACGGAGCAGCCCCATGGCTGAACCGCTGGATAAAATCTCGCCCTACCTGCGGGCGGCCTACCGCCTGGATGGGGCCAGCGTTGGCACGGTGGAGACCGTCGCGCCCGGGACGCTGCTCTCGCCCCTGCGGCTGGACCTGGGCGCCAAGCTCTACTACATCCGCTGCCGCGTGCAGGGCCGACCGATGTCCCTGGCGCGGGACCTGTACGATGCGCATATCCAGGCCTTTCAGGATGGGATCGTGGTCGAGCCGGGGCAGCGGGACAAGGTCGGGCTGGAGGCTTACCGGCGGCGGTTCGATCAGCTCATCGACAGCTTCGCCGCCGACGATTTCGACCCTGAGCGGGCTTACCTGCCAGTGGATGGCCGGGGAATGATCCTCGACGGGGCCCATCGGCTGGCCTGCGCGGTATATTTTGACCAGCCGGTTCGGGTAATGCGCCTGCCCCAGGTACAGGGGCATCCCTTTGGGTATTGGTTCTTCCGCAGCCGAGGATTGGATCAGGAGCGGCTGCGCGCCATGGCCGCGGCGCTCGCGGCGTACTTGCCTGAGCTGGCGGTGGGGGAGTATCCCAAATCCCGCAGCCTGAGGGCGCTGCGCCGGCGGCAGCTGGCGCTCTACTACGCTTGCCAGGCGGACGGGGGATGCCGGGCGGTGATCCGGCAACCTCCCGGGGACCCGGCCGCGGTGGCCAGCCTGTTGGACCTGGCAGCGGCCGAGCGCGTTGCGTCTTTTTCGGTTTCCGCCCGGGAGGCGCGCCGCTGCCGCTGGATCCGGGCCTGGCGGCGGCCTTACACCGGCGTGCTGCTGTGGGTCAAGCGGCGTTTGGGTATGCCGACGTGAGGAGGGGTGAGCGATGGACTTGAGAGACCTCCGCGTGTGTGTCATCGTGCCAGTGTACCAGTCGGCGGCGTACCTGCCCGCCTGTCTGGACGCGATTCTGGCGCAGACCCACCGCGCCTTGCAGGTGCTGCTCATCGACGATGGCTCCACCGACGGCAGCGCTGACCTCTGCGACCGCTACGCCCGGGCCGATCCCCGGGTTGAGGTCATTCACAAGGTCAACGAGGGACAGAGCGTCGCCCGCAACCTGGGCATTGAGCGCTGCCAATGCCCCTATCTGTTCTTCGTGGACAGCGACGATACCCTGCCCGTGGACGCGGTGGCGCAGCTGCTGCGCCCCCTGGAGCAGGGCGCGTACGATGTGGTGGCCGGGCGGCTGCAGTGCGTGCGCGACGGCGTGCCAGAGCCCCTGCCGGCCGGCGTCGCCCCCGGCCCCCTGCGCCACGATCCGAGCGATCGGGCGCGCTGGAACCGATTCAAGGTTAGCAGCGACTTTGGCTATGTACCCAAGCTCTACCGCACCGCCTTCCTGCGTCAGCACGGCATCCGCTTCGACGATATCCGCCGGGTGCTGATGGAGGATACGCTCTTCAACCTGCGGGTGTGGCTGGAACAGCCGGCCTTCTTTGTGACCGACGCGGTGGTATACACCTACGCCATCCGCAGCCAGACCTCCTCCAACCGCGCCATGAACACCATTGCCCAGCGCGCGGTGCGCGCCCTGGAGCTATACGGCCAGGCCATTGATGCGCATGGCACGCTGGCGCGGGACCTGGATTTGGCGGTGCCGCTGGCGATGCGCATGTTCTGCTGGTGCCTGGTCAATAACCTGCTCTACGCCAAACCGGATGGCAAGCAGATGCGCGCGCAGATTGCCGCCTTCACCCACAGCGAACCAGTGATGGCCATGCTCCGGCAGCCCGGAGCGGCGCGCGCCCTGGCTACCATCCCCAGCCTGGCCCAGCGTCTGTTCTATGGCTACTGCCTGCGCCTGCTGCGGGCGGGGCGAGCGGAGCTGCTCTATGGCACCTTCCGCCTGCTCTATCCGGCGATGTTGGCCTATGCCAAGTCGGTGTTGAATAAATAGATCGGAGAGGAGGCTTGCCCATGGGTTCGAGTACGCGCAACCAGCGCAGCGCGCGCAACCTGGTCTACGGCTTGTGCAAGCAGCTGTTCATTTTGCTGCTCAACTTCGCTGTCAAGACGGTTTTCATCAAAACCCTGGGCAAGGATTTCCTGGGCTTGAACGGGCTGTTCAGCAACATCTTTTTGCTGTTTTCCTTCGCGGAGTTCGGCCTGGGCGCGGCGATGACCTACAGCTTCTACGGGCCGTTCGCCCGGGGGGAGCGCGAGAAATGCCGCCAGCTGTACCACTACTTCCGCCGCATGTACCGCGCGATGAGCCTGCTGGTGCTGGGCTTGGGGATGCTGGTCATCCCCCTGATGCCCTACCTGGTGGACCTGGACCTGCCCATGACCCAGGTGGTGGCCTACTACCTGCTCTACATCCTCAGCTCCTGCGTGAGCAACTGGTTCCTCTACCAGGCCAATGTGCTGGTTGCGGACCAGAACCAATACCTGGTCTCCCGGATACAGCTGATCCTGGAGACCGCGTGCTTCCTGCTGCAGATCGTGGTGCTAATTTGGCTGCGCAGCTTCGCGCTGTATCTGGCCTGCGTGGTGATCAAGTTTTTGATCACCGGCGTCTGCTACCAGGTGGAGCTGCGGCGACAATACCCCTACCTGGAACAAAAGGCCGTGCTGCCCCGGGCGGAGCGCGCTGAGATTCTTGAGAACACCAAGACCCTCTTCGTCTACAAATTCGCCCGGGCGCTGATCAACAGCACCGACAACCTGCTCATCTCCGTGTTGGTGGGCACGGTGTGGATCGGCCTGTACTCCAACTATCAGTTTGTGGTGGTCGGGGTGCAGGGGCTGGTTTCGGCGCTGTTTTCAGCTTTTACGGCCAGCGTGGGCAACCTGGTGGCCCAGCGGATCCCCCAGGCCCAGTATCGGGTCTATCGGGCCGTCGATCTGATCGACGTTTGGGTGTCGGGGTTCACCGCCGCATGCCTGCTGGCCCTCTTTCAGGATTTCATCGCCCTGTGGGCGGGTGTGGACTATCTGTTGGACCTGCCGGCGGTTATCCTGATCGTGGCCATCTACTATCTGCGCGTTATCCGCGAAGGCATCTGCATGTTTCGCGAGGCGGCGGGACTGTTCACCCCCTTTAAGAACGTCACCCTGATCACCGCCGCGCTCAACCTGGTGCTATCGGTCATCCTGGGCAGGGCCTTCGGGCTGATCGGTATCTTTGCCGCGACGGTCGTGGCCATCCTGGCCACCTATTTCTGGTATGAGCCCTATTTGACCTACAAGCGGCTGTTCCACCGACCCTTTGGGGAGTATGTCAAGCGCCAGGCCGCGCAGCTGGCGGTCACCCTGGCCGTGGTGGGCGTAACCTGTTGGCTGTGCGCGCTGCTGCCGGCGGCGAGCGTCGGGGGGTTCATTGGCAAGATGGCCCTGTGCGCCGTGGTGCCCAACGCGCTGTTCTATCTCATCTATCGACGCACCGAAGAATTCGGCGCCCTGATGGACACCCTGAGGGACCTGTGGCGCCATCGAACCGGGAAGGGAGGGGAGCAACATCATGCCGCTCATTGACGTGATTGTGCCGGTGTACAATGTGGCGCCGTACCTGGCCCGCTGCCTGGACAGCGTGCTGGCGCAGACCGAACCGGACTGGCGCTGCATCCTCATCGACGACGGCTCCACCGACAACTCAGCGGCCATCGCCGCGGGCTACGCGGCCCGGGATTGCCGCTTCGTCCTGCTCACCCAGCCCAACTGCGGCCTCTCCGCAGCGCGCAACCGCGGCCTGGACGAGAGCCGGGGAGATTACCTGACCTTTCTGGACAGCGACGATATGCTCCATCCCCGCTGCCTGGAGGCCCTGCGCGCGCAGTTGGAGGCCGATAACAGCGATGTGGCGGTTTGCCACTATGCCAAATTCACCCAAACCCTGCCCGAGGCGGATCGGGGAGGCCCGGTGGAACACATGAGCGGGGAGCAGGCGGTGGCGGCGGTGCTGCGGGACCGTCGGCGGGAGATGATCTCCGCTTGGGGCAAGCTCTACCGCCGCGCGCTCTTTGCGGACGTCCGCTACCCGGTAGGCAAGCTGCACGAGGATGAGTTCGTCACCTACCGCCTCTACGCCGCCTGTCGGCGGGTGTCGGTGCTGCCCCAGGCGTATTATGGCTATTTTCAGCGACCGGAGAGCATCATGGGCGTCTTCAAGCTCCAGCGCCTGCAGGCGCTGGAGGCCTTCGCCCAGAGTTTGGCCTTCACCCAAGCGCATCTGCCCAAGCTGTACCCGGCGGCTTATGCCAACTATGTGATGAACCTGGCCATCGCCTACTATCGGGTGCGCGCCCTGCGCGGGGAGCCCCGCAGGGCCCAATGCCTGGCCCGCCTGCGCGGCGAGTTCTTGGCGCGCTATCCGGGCTACCGCGCCCAGGCCGCCTCCGCCGCCAGCCCCGTCAAGCGGGCGGCGATCCGGGTTTTTCGGCTGCATCCCGGGCTGTTCTGCCTGGGCGCCAGATTCTATTTGAAGGTGAATCCCGATGCGTAAAAAGATCGTGTGGCTGATCCTGCTGCTGGTGGTGCTCTTCGGGCTGCGGGTGCTCTACGCGTGGTTTCAGACCGAGATCGCGTACTTCGTGGACGGCAACGCCGAGCTGGCCAATCCCATGCGCGGGTTCTACGTGCAGGTGAGCACCGAGGAGACCGACCGCCCGGCGCAGCTGGCTCAGGAGGGCTACCGCCTGATGCTCCTGGCCATGGACATCGAGGATTTCTCGGGCGGTGAAATCTCCCAAGAGGCGCTGGACGATCTGGAGACCTGCCTGCAGCAGGCCGAGGAGCACCATGTCGGTGTGATCTTCCGGGCGGCGTATAATTTCTGGGGGGACTGTGAGGAGCCCGCGCAGATCGAACGGTTCCGCACCCATATCGCCCAGATTGCCCAGGTGCTCAACCCCCATGCGGACAATCTCTACAGTGTGCAGGCCGGCCTGCTGGGCCCCTACGGGGAGTGGCACAGCGGCGCCTATCTGACCGGGGATGAGGAGAACGACCGGCAGATGCGCCTGTACATCCTGCGCGCCTGGGAGGAATACCTGGACCCGAGCATCCAGGTGGACGTGCGCCGACCCCGGTTCATCCGGGAGGCTGAGGCGGCGGGGGTGCTGGTGGGCCGACTGGGTTTCCACGACGACGGGCTGCTGGGCAGCGACAGCGACCTGGGCACCTACGACGACCAGGAGATGGATCGCCAGGCGGAGCTGGACTGGATGCAGGGGCATCTGCTCAGCCAGGGCAGCGGCGGCGAGATGCCCTATGTCAACCCGTGGAGCGCGCCCGAGGCGGCGGACGCCGCCTTTCGGCAGATGCACCTGACTTATCTCAATCGCATGTACAACACAGAGGTGATTGACGGCTGGAAAACCGAACAGCTTCAGGTCCGCAGCGCTAAGGAGGTCATCGAGCAGCGGTTAGGGTACCGCCTGCTGCTCAGAGAGTCCACCAGCAATTGCTTCGTCATGGACGGTCGCGCGCGGCTCATGCTGACCCTGCGCAACGACGGTTACGGAACCCTACCCGAGGGATATCGGCTCTACATCGCTGTGCGCAACCGCGCGGCCGACGGCGCCGTGTCGCAGATCACCTATGTCCCCATGTCCGCGGCGCTGGACAAATTCTGCAACGGCGAGCAGGTGCAGATCCAGGGTGATGTGCGTCTATTTGGGGGCGATGGGGTCGTGGAGGTGGGTCTGAAGCTGGCCAAGGACGCTCAGGAACCCGACGAGGAGGACTGCATCATCCTCTCCAATGCCGAGCTGAGCTACCACGATACGGTCAACTGGCTCTACGCCTACCAGAAGACCCTCTATGGATATCGACTGGAGTCATACAGACCCTCCTGAGCAGGGGGAAAAGGGAGAAGCGACATGCTGATTTTGGTGCATGTGTGGCCCGCCGCGGCTGAGCCGGACAAGCGGCGTCAGGTCCCCGATCTGTTAGCCAAGGGCGGCGAACTGTTGGACCGGCGGGAGGTGTGGCTCAACCGGCGAGGGATGCGCAACTATATGCTGCAGATTTATGGGCACCAGCAGTGGTCCGGCAATTTCCGCAACCATTTTCGGGGTGTGTGGGCCAAGGTGGATGGATGCTACGCGCCTTACTTGCCGCTGGAGCTGTTCACGGTGCGGGTTGAAAGCTTGGGGCAGGCCCTGGCGCTCAAGACCCAGCTGCGCGAGCTGTTCGCCCTGGGCAAGCACTCGGTACATATGACCGATTCCGAGGCGGAGACCGCCTACTGCCAGGCCATCTTGCGCACCCAACGGCGCGTGGACTTCCTCAATCAGGCCGATCCCGACCGGTACCGCTGCTTTACCCGCCGCATAGAGCGGCTGGAGCGCGACCTGAAGCGGGCAGGCGTCGACCGGCGCGAGGTGGTGGTGTGCTCCCGGGCGGTGTTCGCGCTGATGGGGGAGCGGCGGGTGCGGCAGTTCAGCTGGATCGCCAGCCGATCGCTGCCGCCCTGGCTGAACCGCCGCAACGACCACGAGTTCGAACCCCTGCCTCCCCAGCGGCGGCGGGCCCTGCTTGACAGCGCGGAGTTGCTGATTTTTCATGGAATACGCTTTGTTTCACCGGACTTGCTGCCTGACGCGGCCGCACAGGAGGACGCTGAAGCATGAAAAGCCTCATGATGCTGGTCATCGACTGCTTTGGCGACTATGGGCTGGAGCAGCTACGCTTCGACCCCATCCCTTTCATCCACAGCCTACAGGGCAGGGGTTTGTTCTATCCCAACATGTACGCCCAAGCGCCCTACACCGAGGCGGCAGTCAACGCCCTGCAGTGCGGCGTGGACACCCTGCAGGATGGGGGATATTTCTACCGCATGCGGGACCAGAAGACGCTCTTCGAGTATTTTCACGAGCAGGGGTTTCGGGTGCTCAACTACAACCTGACGCGCATCTACCCCAGCTCCATCCTCAAGGGCTGCACCGATTTCTTCTATGACGTACCCTATGAATTCGATACGCTGTGGCAGTTCCGCCTGGCGTACTACGCCCAGCGCTGGCGCGCGGGTGTGTTGACGCGCCGGGATATGGAGAAGTGCGTTCGTTTGATGGATGACAATTTCCCGGAGTGGATCCGCTTCGACCAGGCCTTTGTCAGCCGCGCGCCGCAGATGTCCCTGATCCAGGAGGCCATCGGCGCGGATCCTGCGGCCGTCGCCCGGGATGTGACGATATTGCAAGGACAATTGGCGCGGTTCCGCCAGGATCGAGAGGGGTACATCCTAGACCTGTTCGAGCGGGGCCAGGCGCATCCGCTCTTCGGTGTGCAGCTGCTGCATCTGGACCAGAAGCTGCGCAACCCTGCCTTCGAGCGGCAGGTCCACGACGACTTTCTGCCGCTGTTACGCCAGGTCGATCGCAAGAACCGCCGTATGAACCGCAAATGGCGAAAAATCTCCTGGCATACCCTGGCCAGCTTAACAGGCGACCTGCTGCGCGATCGAGACCGGGAGAGCGCCCAGCGCTTTGCGCGCTACCTCAAATATTTCTACGATTCCATCTATGACGGCGACCTCTACCAGCGCATCGAGCCCGGGTATGACCGTTTCAAGACCATGCCCAGCCTGCACGCTTTCTGCGAGCACCTGAAGCCTTGGCTGTTGGCGCACCGGGAGGAACCCTTCCTGGTCTATCTACAGATGGACGACATCCACAACCGCGAGGTGTTCTTCTCCTACGACTGCGACGATCCCGCGATTCTGCGCGAGGAGCTGCAGACCGCCTGGAATACCTTCTCCCAGCTCGATCCCAAGCTGGACACCGGTTCGGTGACCTACTATCTCTCCCTGTCCTATATCGATCTGGCCACCCGCCGGCTGTTTACCTGGATGCAGGAGCAGGGGCTGCTCAAGCGAACGGGATTGGCCCTCACCGCGGACCACGGCTTTTCTTATGACGATCGGTGGATCCGCCATACCCGAGTCAACCACACCTACCTGGAAACCTACCAGATTCCTTTTTTGCTCCTCGGGCCGGGCGTCGCCCCGGATCGGCGTGATCAGCGCGTCAGCAGCAAGGATGTACTGCCCACGCTGCTGGAGTGCTTCGGCATTGCGCCCGATCCCCGGGTGACGGGGCGATCGCTGCTGCACCCGGTTAACCGCGAGGTGGTGTTTTTGGAGTATGCCGGCGGGGGCTGCCCGGATTTGGACTACCGGGACGCCTGGGTGACGGCCTTCGACCAGCGATGGTTCGTGTCGTGCCGGGCCAATTATCAGCATCATTTTGCTGATCTGCGCATCGCCGACCTGTATCACCTGGAGCGGGACCCGCATCAGTTGCGCAATCTGCATCGATCCGCCCAGGCTCGGCGGGCCGTGGAGTATCTGCTCGAGCAGGTCGCCGCGCGCTACCGGGCGCTGGATGACAACTATACCGCCTATATCAAAACCCAGTACGCCCCGGATTCGGACCAACTCTACCGCCCATAAAAAACAGCCCTCTCCCATGGGAGAGGGCTGTGCTGTGGGCGAATAGCTGGCCCGGACGGAGGGCCTTGCCTCGTACGGACGGCTGGCCCGGACGGAGGGCCTTGCCTCGTACGGACGGCTGGCCCCAGGTTCAGGGCCTTGCCGCGGGCGGATTACCAGCCCTGGCTGCGCAGATACTCGCGGCTCATCCGAATGGCCTCCATGGGCGTGCGGCCCACGCTCATGTCCTGCTCGACGACGACCCACTTGGCGCCGGCGTCCACGGCGGCCTGGAGGATGGGCGGGAAGTCCTGCAGGCCATGCCCGACGGGGCGGAACTCGAACACGCCGGTGGCCTGCTTTTTCTCCTCCTCCATGCCGATCAGTTCGTACATGTTGGCGGGCACGCCTTCCTTATAGAAGTCTTTGAGGTGAACCACCGGGCAGCGATGGGCGTACTTGTTGATGTAGGCCACGGGGCACTGCCCAGCGACCTTGACCCAGCAGGTGTCCAGCTCGGTCTGGAGCAGGTCGGCTGGGATGGTGGCGTACATATCGTCCAGGGCGAACGCGCCGTTGTCCAGCTTGACAAACTCGAAGTCGTGGTTGTGGTACAGCAGGGTGACGCCCTTGGCGTTGCAGACCGCGCCGATGCGGCGAATCTCCGCCAGGGTGGTGGCGTAGCCGTCGGTGCCGGGGCGCATTTCCTCTGTCAGGTAGGGCACCGCGATGTACTGGCAACCGATGGTGATGTACTTGTCGATGGTGCCCTCGGCGTCCTCGATCAGCTCCACGAAGGGCACGTGGGCCGAGATGGCGGGCAGCTCCAGCTCGTCGAGCACCTGGCGGATGTAGGCGGGCTCAAGGTCGTACAGACCGGCCAGCTCCACGCCGTCATAGCCCATCTGCTTGATGGCCGCCATGGTCCCCTTGAAATCCTTCTGCGCGTCGTCGCGCACCGAGTAGACCTGTACCGCTACGGGTAGGGTTTTGCTCATAAAAATCACTCCTTTGGTGGGTTAATGGTTCCTAAACCTACTGTAATGCGCTGGCGATGGGATGTCAATGCTGCATTTGGCGCAGGTGGTTAGACGGCGGCTTTGTCCCCATCCGCGGGCGCGCCCGCGCCTTCCCGATGGCGGAGCAGCTTGTACTCCAGCGAGTCGATCAGGCCGATCCAGCTGGCCTGGATGATATCGCCCGACACGCCCACCGTCGCCCAGGTGCCCTCCTCGTCGGAGGACTCCACCACCACCCGCACCTTGGAGGAGGTGGCTTGGCGGCTGTCCAGGGCGCGCACCTTAAAGTCGATCAGCTGCATGGTGCGCAGCTCGGGATAGAACACCTCCAGGGCCTTGCGGGCCGCGGCGTCCAGGGCGTTGATCGGTCCGTTGCCGTGGGCGGCGGTGACCTCGCGCCTGCCGTCCACCACGATGTCCACGATGGCCGTGGCGCTCTCCTCCGCCTCGGCGGGGGAGTGGGTAATCACCTGGAACCCCTTGAGCTCGAAAAAGGGCCGGTACTGACCGGTCATGCGGCGCACCAGCAGCTCGAAGGAGGCCTCGGCCCCCTCGAACTGGTAGCCTTCGAACTCGAGCTGTTTCAGGGCGTCCAGGATGCGCTGCACCTCGGGGGCGTCCTTGCCCATCCCGGGCAGCAGGTGCTGCACCTTGCCCAGGATCGCCACCCGACCGGCCACCTCGCTGAGCAGAAAACTGCGCTCCGCCCCCACCGACTCGGGGGGCACATGCTCAAAGGAGCGCGGGTCCTTGTTGACCGCGTCGATGTGCATGCCGGCCTTGTGGGCGAAGGCGAAGCGGCCCACATAGGGGGCTTGGGGATCGGTGGCGTGGTTGACGATCTCGGCGTAGCGCTGGGTGCGATATTTGAGCTGGCGCAGGTGCCCTTCGGGCAGACAGCGGTAGCCCAGCTTGAGCTCCAGGTCCGCCGCCAGGGTGCCCAGGTTGGCGTTGCCGCAGCGCTCGCCGCAGCCGTTGAGGGTGGCTTGGACCATGGCCGCGCCGCAGCGCACGGCGCTGATGGAGTTGGCCACCGCCACGCCGGTGTCGTTGTGGCAGTGGATGCCCAGGGGGACGTTGAGCTTGGCGGCGGCCGCCTGCACCGCCTGGGCGATCTGATGGGGGAAGGAGCCGCCGTTGGTGTCGCACAGGCAGACCCAGTCGCACCCGCCCCGCTGGGCGGCCAGCAGGGCCTCCAGGGCATAGTCCGGGTCCAGGGCGTAGCCGTCGAAAAAGTGCTCCGCGTCAAAGACCACCTCGCGCCCTTGGGCCTTGAGGTAGGCCACGCTGTCCTGGATGATCTGCAGGTTCTCCCGGAGGGTGCAGCGCAGGATTTGCTGCACCTGGAAGCGGGAGCTCTTGCCGAAGATGGTCACCACCGGGGTGTCCGCCGCCAGCAGGGCTTTGAGGTTGGCGTCCTGATCGGGGGATAGTCCCACCCGGCAGGTCGCCCCGAAGGCGGCCAGCTTGGCGTGGCGGAGGGCGACGGATTTGGCCTGGCGGTAGAAGGCCTCGTCCTTGGGGTTGCTGCCGGGGTTACCGCCCTCGATGTAGGCCACGCCCAGGGCGTCAAGCTGGTGCAGGATGCGCAGCTTGTCCTGGACGCTGAAGGCAGACCGGGCTCCCTGGGCGCCCTCGCGCAGCGTCGCGTCGTACAGGGCGATCATCTTGTCGCCCCCCATCAGCTCAGCGCCCGGTTGATGGCGTTGACATAGGCCCGGATGCTGGCCTCGATGACGTCGGTGGACAGGCCCTTGCCGATGTAGTTGTCCCCCTGGTAGCTCACCCGCACGGTCACCTCGCCCAGGGCGTCCTTGCCTTCGGTCACGGCGCGCAGGCCGTAGCTGACCAGGGTGATCTCCCGGCCCACCACCCGATCGATGGCCTTGAAGGCGGCGTCCACCGGGCCGTCGCCCACGGCGGCCTCCAGGTACTCGCCGCCCTGGTGCAGCAGGGTGACGCTGGCAATGGCCTTGATCTTGTTGCCGCTCTGCAGCTGGAAGCTCTCCAGCTCGTACATCTTCTCCGCCTCGGTCATCTTGGCCCCGACGATGGCCTCCAGGTCCCGGTCGGTGATCTCCTTCTTGCGGTCGGCCAGGTCCTTGAATTTCTCAAAGGCCTTGTCCAGCTGGGTGGCGGTCAGGTTGTAGCCCAGCTGGCCCAGCCGATCCTGGAAGGCGTGGCGGCCCGAGTGCTTACCCATGACCATGGCGTTCTCGCTCAGGCCGATGGAGGCCGGGGTCATGATCTCATAGGTCTGGCGGTTGGCCAGCATGCCGTGCTGGTGGATGCCCGACTCGTGGCGGAAGGCGTTCATGCCCACCACGGCCTTGTTGGCCGGCAGCTCCACGTTGGTCAGCGAGGAGATCATCCGGCAGGTGCGGTAGAGCTGGGTGGTATCCACGCCGCAGGTCAGGCCGTAGTGGTCCCCGCGGGTGTATAGGTTCATGACGATCTCCTCCAGGGCGGCGTTGCCCGCGCGCTCACCCAGGCCGTTGATGGTGCACTCCACCTGGCGCGCGCCGCCGACCAGCCCGGCCAGGGAGTTGGCCACCCCCAGGCCCAGGTCGTCGTGGCAGTGGACCGACACGATGGCCTTGTGGATGTTGGGCACGTTGTCCATGACGCCCTGGATCAGCTGGCGGTACTCGCTGGCCGCGCAGTAGCCCACGGTGTCGGGGATGTTGACCACCGTCGCCCCGGCGTCGATCACCGCCTCGAGGATGCGGTAGAGGAAGGCGGGATCGGTGCGCGAGCCGTCCTCGCAGGAGAACTCCACGTCCTGCACATAGTGCTTGGCCAAGCGCACCGCCTCCACCGCCCGGGCGAGCACCTGCTCGGCGGTCATGCGCAGCTTGTACTGCATGTGCAGTTCGCTGGTGGCGATGAACACGTGGATGACCGGGTGAGCGGCCTCCTTGACGGCCAGGTAGCAGCGCTCCACATCGGCGGTCACGGCGCGGGCCAGGCCGCACACCGCGCTTTGGCGGATCTGCTGGGCGATGCGGCGCACCGCCTCAAAGTCCCCGGGGGAGGAGGCGGGGAAGCCCGCCTCGATCACATCCACCCCCAGCGTTTCCAAATGCCGGGCGATCTCCAGCTTTTCATCCATATTCAGGTTGACCCCGGGGGTCTGCTCGCCGTCCCGCAGGGTGGTGTCGAAGATGCGGATTTTTTCTGCCATGGTCGTACTCCTCTCCGTGTGGCGGCGCCGGTCCCGGCGCGGGTCAAAAAAACGGCGTTCTTCATCCGGCGGGACGAAGAACACCGCGTTGGTTGCCGCCATCGAGCGCTTTTGTTTCATTATAGCCGCGCGGCCGAATTCTGTCAATTAAATGCGCATCTGCTTCCACTTGCCCCGCTCGAAGCGCACGATCATCCACACGCCCCGCACGATCAGGTCCAGCGCCATGCCCAGCCAGGCGCCGTTGAGGCCCCAGCCCAGCCCGTAGGCGAAGACCCAGGCGCTGCCCAGGCGCACGCCCCACATCGCCGCCAGGCTGATCAGGAAGGGCCAGCGGGTGTCCCCGCCGCCGCGCAGCGCGCCGGAGAGGATGATGGACGCCCCGAAGAAGGGCTCGGAGAAGGCCACGATGCGCAGCGCCGACGCGCCCGCGTCGATGACCGCCGCGTCCTGGGTGAAGATGCCCATCAGCTGCCGGGGCAGCAGAAAGAGCACCAGCCCGGCCACGCACATCACCGCCGTGCCCAGGGCGAAGGTGATATTGCCGTAGCGCTTGGCCTTGTCGGGCTCCTGGGCCCCCATGGACTGGCCGACCAGGGTGGTGGCTGCGGTCTGAAAACCCGTGGCGGGCATGTAGCTGATGGACTCGGCGTTGACGGCCAGGTGGTGCGCCGCCAGGGAGATGGTACCCAGGCCGCTGACCAGGCGCAGGTAGAAGATTTGGCCGATGGAGATGCTCAGCCGCTCCAGCGCGGCGGGCAGGCCGACCTTAAAGACCTTGCGCAGGATATCCGGCCGGGGGCGGTAGCTGCCCTTGAGGGTGAGCTGCCGCATGCGCCGCTTGGGCCGCAGGAAGGCCAATAGGATCAGCACCCCCGAGGTCGCCGTGGCAAAGGCGGTGGAGGCCGCCGCGCCGGCCACCCCGAGGCCCGCCCCCCACATCGTGAAGGTCAGGCCGAAGAGCGATACCGGCCGGGTGGGGAAGATCAGCAGGAAATTGCCGATGATGTTGAGCACGTTGGTGATCAGGTTGACGATCATGGGCGTGCGCATGTCCCCGGCGCCGCGCAGCACCGCGCTCATCACCAGCCCCATGAAGTGGGGGATGAAGCCCAGCGCCACGATGCGGATATAGTTCATCGCCAGGGGGATGACGTCGCTCTGAGCGCCCATCCAAACCGGGATGAAGGGCCCCAGGCACACCCCCAGCGCGCAGAACAGCAGGCCGAAGGCCAGGCTCAGGCTCAGGCATTGGCGGGAGACGTCGCTGGCGCGCTCGGGCTCCTGCGCGCCGATGGCCTGGGCGACCAGCACCGTGCCGCCCACCGCCACGGCGGAGATGGTGGAGTTGATCATCCACATCGGCGAGGAGTTGATGGCGACCGCCGCGGTGGCCAGCGCCCCCAGCGAGCCCACCATCGCGGTGTCCACATAGGAGACCATGGTGGTCATCAGGTTCTCAAAGATTGTCGGCCAGGCCAGATGCAGCACCGACCGGGTTTCCGCAAGGCGTAACGCGCGTGACAAACAGGTCCCTCCCCCAAAACGCAATACTCTAATCCTATCATAACACCCGCAAAATTCAACCGCCTTTTGCGAAAAAGGGCGATCGGAGCCCTGCGAGGCCGCCGGGCCGCGCGGGGACCGCCAACTCACGCGGCCGTTGCCCGGCGCTGGGGTCGCCGGTCCATACCGGCCTCACCCGGCCGGTATGGCATCGCCAGGACGGCGCGCGCATATCTTACCCTTGTTTGGATCGGCAAAGGTGGCTATAATGAAATTATAGACTGTAAACGGGGAGGCGGGTCAATGACAACGGTTAAGGTCAAATTGGAACTGGCGGAGAACGTCAAGCAATTCAACAACATCGTATCCCAGTATCCCGGGGATGTGGACCTGCGCAGCGGGCGTTATGTGGTCGACGCCAAGAGCATTCTGGGCATCTTAAGCCTGGATTTGTCCGCGCCGGTGATTATGGAAATCCACGGGGAGCATCCCGAGGAGCTGATCGAGCGCATCGGGGACTATCTGGAGACCTGAAAAAGGGGGGATCGCTATGGCGGAGGCCAGCTATTGGACCGAAGGCAAGCTGTTGATCCTCTATCTGCTCGAGCGTTTGGGCTTTGACATTCCTCGGGCTAGCTTGGAAATGGCCGCGCTGAAGATGCGCTGGTTGACCTTCTTCGATCTGCAGCAGAGCCTGGGGGAGCTGGAGCAGTCCGGCCTGATCGAGCTGTACAGCCGGGATGATCAGGCCATGGTCCGCCTGGCGGAGGCCGGGCGCGAGGCCCTGCCCCTATTTCTGGGTAAACTCTCCCATGACCAGATCGACCGCGCCGAGGAGTTCCTGCAAGACCATCGCGCCCAGCTGCGCCGGGCATCCCAGGCCTGGGCGACCTATCAGGTCACCGGCGAGGGCCAGGTCAGCGTCGTGATGAAGATGGCTGAGCGGGATCTGCTACTGATGGAGGTGGTGCTCAATCTGCCCGATGAGCAGCAGGCCGCTCAGATGGTGGAGCGCTTCGCCGACCGGGCGGACGAGGCCTATCAGGCGTTGATCAAGGTGCTGGGGGAGGACACCAGCAACAACCCCTGAGGCTCCCGGCCGCAGGGCAGGCGGCGCACCGGCCCGTCAAAGGGCTGGTGGAGCAGTTCCTGGCTGGAGATATGGGCCAGGAAGAGGCCGTATCGCCGGCTGACCAGCACGTCGCCCACCAGGCTGGCCGGGTCGGTGCAGGCGTTGAGGGCGGATACGATGACCGCCGGGGCGGGCAGGTGTCGGGCGTAGGGCTCGTCGAAGCGCAGCCTGGCCTGGGGACAGTGGAGCCGCAGCCGGCCCTGGCAGCGGCCGCGGTAGGTATACAGCGCCAGCAGGCCGCCCTCGTGGTAGGGCTGCTGGAGGTGGCAGAGCACCCCGAAGGGGGACAGGCCCGCGTGCAGCAGCTGCTCAGGCGTGCGGATGCGCGACAGGGGCAGCAGGCGGGGCTGTTTGTACACGCGCACCTCGTTCTCCACGCTGCCGGACACGCTGACCAGGCCGTTGTGCCCGGTTTCCAGGCGCGTGGGCGCCAGGGCGGTGGGCACCACCTGATAGAGCGCGCCATCCTGCGCGTCCAGGGTGGCGATACAGCTGCTCTCGTTGGAGAGCAGCTGAATTTCATTTGCCCCGGACAGCGCCATGCCCACCACATCCGGGCCGGGCAGCGGCAGCGAGCGCAGCCGTCCTCCCTGGAGCAGGTCGAACACCTCGACGCTCTCCCGACAGGCGCAGTAAAGCGCGCCCTCCCGGGGATTGCAGGCCAGCGAACCCGGCCGGGAACCCCGAGGCAGGGGGATGACCCGCAGCGGCACAAACCGATCGGCATCCACCACCCAGATGGAATCCTCGCCGCTCATGCTGGCATAGATGTACGCGGCCATGCGGCCCACCTCCCTCAACCCCGTTTATTGATATCCTATGCAGCGGCGGGGGTGGGGGGAACCACACAAAACCGTCAGGAGGCTCCCATGCAGTTTGCCATCGACGGCGTCGCCTATCAGCTTGGCGCGCCCCATGATTTTTCCTGGCTGCACGACTATGGCCGTGTGTTTGCGGTCTTCGACCGGCAGGACTCGGGCAACATCGCCTTTGGGGTGGCGGGCCCGGAGGGGAAACGGTTTGTCAAGTACGCCGGCGCGCCCACCCTGCGCTGCCCGGATGATCCGGCCCAGGCGGTTGCGCGGCTGCGCGCCGCGGTGCAGCCCTACCGGGACCTGCGCCATCCCAACCTGGTCCATCTGCGCCAGGAGCGGGAGGTGGGCGCGGGATACGCCCTGATCTTCGACTGGGTGCAGGGTCAGTGCCTGCACGCCCACTGGGACGCAGCGGCGCATCCCGAGTACACCCATCCCCAATCCCCTTACGAGCGGTATCGCCGTCTGCCCCTGAACAAGCGCCTGAACAGCCTGGCGACGATTCTCGACGTGCACGCGGCGGTGGAGCGGGCGGGCTATGTGGCTGTCGACCTGTACGACGGCAGCCTGATCTACGATTTTTCGACCGACGCCACCACGGTGTGCGATATCGACTTTTACGCGCCCGGGCCGCTGATCAACACCATGGGCCGGATGTGGGGCTCCTCGCGGTTCATGAGCCCGGAGGAGTTCACCCTGGGCGCGGCCATCGACGCGCGCAGCAACGTCTTTTCCCTGGGCGCCATGGCGTTCGTCTTTTTGGGAGGCGGGAAGAATCGGGATCGGGCGCTGTGGGAGGCCGGGGATGCGCTCTACGGGGTGATGCAGCGGGCGATGAGCCCCGAGCGCGACTTGCGGTATCCCACGGTGGCGGCGCTCAAGGCGGCCTTTGATCAGGCGCGGGCTTAGGGCGGTCGCGGCCAGTTGGGGCGGATATCCCGCCTCCATCCTGTCGCGCCCCAAAATCACCGGGAGAGCGCCGACAAATGCGTCTGGAAAAATATGAAAAATCGTACTATACTAAAGATATATTCGGACTACGAGCTTCCTGAGGCTGGCCTGGGGAATCTCGGATCGAGGTGTAAAGATGCCGGACCGTCTGTCCCCTCTGGAGCGCCAGGTGTACGATCTGATCGATCGCTATACGCTGGATTTCAGCGAAGAGCTTACGCTGGAGAGCCCAGAGGATTTTTTCTATCTGAGCGACACCGAAACCTATGAAATTTACCTGATCAGCGTGGTCAATCCGGGGCAGATGAACGAGGCCTGGAAGCACTACCAGGGGAGAAAGTGCTACGAGGTGCTCCAGGGCCGCAGCACGCCCTGCCCCTTCTGCACCAACCATCAGCTCGCTCAGGATCGGTATCTGGTCTGGGAGTATCGAAACCCCATCCTCCAGCGCGATTATATCCTCAAAGACAAGCTGGTTAATTGGAAGGGCAAACAGGTGCGCATGGAGGTGGTCATCGATGTGAATGACCCCCGCCGCATCAGCCGGGTGCTGCGCGACAACATCGAGTGCCAGAATATCCTGATCGGCTGCATCCAGTCCTTGGTCTACGGGCGCAGCTTGGGCAGCGCGGTGGAGGAGTTTCTGCCCATCGTGTGCGGGTTTTATCAGGCGCAGTTGGGCTATGTCCACTGTTTTGAGCAGCCGCATCAGCCCTACCAGCTGTATACCTGGCGCGCCGAGGGCGCGCAGGATTGTCATGCGCCCCTGTGTCCCAAACCCAGCCCGGAACTGATCCAAGCCCTGATGGGACCGCTGGCTCCGGGTCGGCAGACCGTCATCAAGGACGCCAAGGCTATCCGCCAGAGCGACCCGGAGGGCTACGCGTTCCTGTCCGAGCGCGGCATCGACTCCTACTGCATCACCCCCCTGTATGCGGATCAGGAGCTGGCCGGGGTGCTCTGCCTGTATAACGTGCGCGCCCACTGGACGGATCTGAGCCTGCTCAACACCCTGGGCACCTATGTGGCTGGGGTGCTCCAGCGCGAGCGCCTGCAGCAGGAAAACCTGGATGTTCTCTACGGCGACTCCGTCACGGGATACAACAGCTTCGTCTGGTTCAAACAGCAGGTCGCGGACATCCTCGCCCAACGGCAGGGGAGCAGGTACGCCCTGTGGTATAGCGACCTGAAGAATTTCAAATATATCAACGATGTGTTTGGCTATGATTTGGGCAACCGGGTGCTCAAATACTGGGCGGACCTGATCGCCGCGGATACCCGGGAGGGGGAGGTCTTCGCCCGGGTATCCGCGGACAATTTCACCCGATTGGTCCGCTATGAGACCGTCCAGGAGCTGGCTCCTCGCTTTGAGCGGGCGGCGCGGCTGTTGGCAGATTGCCCGGAGACCCGAGCACGTAAGTTTCCCCTGGAGCTCGTCACGGGCGTGTACCTGATCGAACCGGGCGACAACCTCAGCCTGGCGGAGATGATGAACCGAGCCAACATCGCCCAGAAAAGCGTCAAGTCCCAGCGCGGCAGCCAGATCGCCATCTATACCGAGTCCATGCGCCAGCGGGTCCTCAACGACCTGCGCCTGGAGACCCAGATGCGCGACGCGATCCGAGCCCAGGAGTTTGTGCTCTACCTGCAGCCCCAGGTTTCCGCGCTGCCTCAGCCGCCCGGCGCGCCCGCCCGGGCCGAGGCCCTGGTGCGCTGGCAGCGGGACGGGAAGATCATTGCCATGCCCGGGGAGTTCATCGGGCTGTTTGAGCGCAACGGCACCATCGTCGATCTGGACCTGTACGTGTTCAAGCAGGCCTGCGCCTACCTCAAGCAGCTGGACCGCGATCGGGCGGACGACCTGCGCCTGGCGGTCAACGTGTCGCGCATCAGCATGCTCCAGCCCAACTTCATCGAGAACTACTGCCGCGTGCGAGACGCTTACGGTATCGCCCCGGGTCGCTTGGAGCTGGAGTTCACCGAGAGCATCGCCGTGGAGAATTATGAGCAGTTCCGCCAGACCGTGCTGGCGCTCAAGCAGATGGGCTTTCTCTGCGCGATGGACGATTTTGGCACCGGGCAGTCCTCCCTCAACGTGTTGCAGAGCCTGCCGCTGGACGTGCTCAAGCTGGATAAGCGCTTTTTCGACTTTGGCCAGGAGCCTGAGCGCGGCCGCGCGGTGGTGCACAGCGTGCTGAAAATGGCCAAAGAGCTGAACATGGACACCGTCGCCGAGGGGATTGAGGAGATGGCGCAGGTGACCATGCTCCGACAGATGGGGTGCGACTATATCCAAGGCTATGTCTTTGCCAAGCCGATGCCCGCGGCGGATTACCGGCAGGCCCTGATGGAAGGGCGGTATCGATGAAGGCGCGCGCGCACAAGCGCTGGATCGCGGCGGCGATCAGTTGCCTGATGCTGTTCTGCCTGGCGGTGGTGCTCTCCTTCCTCCACTACCGCAGCAGGCTGGATCGGGAGTTCAGCTCCCTGGTTTCCCAAAACCTGACGGCCTACGCCGAGAGCCAGAAGCGCGAGGTCGAGGCAAATATCCGCGACGTCTCCGGCACCCTGGAGGCCATCGCCGCCCTGGCCGCCACCCCGCAGATGAACGACTCGGCACAGTGGCTGCCCGCTTACCTGGAGGCGCTCAGCGAGCAGCAGAGCCGCTATTCGGTGACCTACATGTCCATCGAGCAACTCACCGAGAACCTCAAGGCCCCCGGCGTGCGCCCCAGCGACTACGAGGTGTACGATCAGCTGGTCTCCGGTCAGATGGTGGTCTCGGAGGTGCGCCTGTCCCAGCGGCTGGGCCAGCGGTATTTTTTCAGCATCGCCATCCCGGTTGTGCAGGAGGGCGAGGTGGTGGGCGTGCTGCGCAGCCTGATGGAGGGCGAGCTGCTCATCCGCACCCTGCAGACCGGCTATCTGCGCCAATCCATCAACAGCTGCCTGATCAAGGGCGACGGGCAGGTCATCCTCGCCGATGAGAACGCCAGCATCCAAAGCGGGGACCTCTATGAGAATCTGGCCGAGCGCGGTGTTCCCCAGCAGCGGCTGGACCAGTTGCGCGCCGCCATGGCCAGCGGCCGCAGCGCCACCATCCCGATCCAGCTCGACGGGCGGATCGATTGCTTCCTGTCGGTTACCAGCTTGAGCTACAACGATTGGCATATCATCAACTTCGCTCAAGCCAACGACGTGGCGGGTTATGCCCAGGCCATCCTGCGCGAGACCATCCAGGTGGCGGTGGCGCTGGTGCTGTGCACGGCGGCGGCGGGCCTGTGCTTTTTCTGGCTATTGCGCCGTCAGGAGCGGGAGCTGGAGCGGGAGCAGCGGCGCTATGCCGTGTTGGCCAACTTTACCGACACCGTGCTCTTCGAGTATGATTTGCGCAGCGATAGCCTGACCTTCACCTCCAACGCCGTGCACCTGCTGCCCATCCGGCAGCTCTGCCTGGAACAGGTGCAGCAGCGCCTGGGGGATACCATCCTCATGCATCCGGATGATCGCTGGCGCTTGGCCGAGCTGCTCGAGCACGTGCCCGACAACGGCGAGCGCTTCGTCGACGAGCTGCGGCTGCGGGGCGTGGACGGGGAGTATTTCTGGTGTCAGTGCCAGTACCAGGTGATGTGGGATGAGCGTCGCCATGTCCCCTCGATGATCATCGGCAAGCTGATGGACATCGACGCGCAAAAGCAGAAGGAGCAGGGCCTGATCGAGAAATCCCAGATCGACGCGCTCACCGGTCTGGAGAACAAGGCCGCTATCGAAGGGCATATCGCAAATCGCCTGGAGCAGCCGGATTTCGTCGGCTACCTGATGATGATCGACATCGACGACTTCAAGCGCATCAACGACCAGTTCGGCCATATGGTGGGCGATCAGGTGCTCGCCCGCATTGGTCAGCTCATCCGCATGACCTTCCGGCAAACCGACTTGGTGGGTCGCGTGGGCGGCGATGAGTTCATGGTGCTGATTCAGACCCGCAGCGGCCCGGCCTTGGTGGCCAAGAAAGCCCAGGCCCTGGTGGCCGAGATCGCCGCGCTGGCCATGCCCCCGGCGGGCGAGCTGGGCATCTCCTGCAGCATTGGCGTGGCTGCCTGCCCGCAGGACGGCCGGGATTACGCCGCCCTGTACCGCGCCGCGGATCAGGCCATGTATCAGGCCAAGAAGCAGGGCAAAAACGGGTATCATTTCCACGAATAGAGCCAAACGAAAAAGGGACGCGGAAGCGTCCCTTTTGTCATGGGGCTGATTAGCCCTCGTCCTTGTAGATGAACCGACCGAAGATCAATCGCAGATCCCCGTGGGTGCCCTTGGCGTCGCCGAAGATGCGGTAGGCCTTCCCCTCGGTCATTTTGGTATCCCCCGCGTTGCAGATGAACTTGTGCTCATCGGCGGTGGTGATCTCATAGAGGGTCTCGTCGCCGTCCACACCCGCCTTGGTCACGGTGCCCTTGAAGAGGATGTTGCGGCCCTCATAGCGGGTGTCGCTATCGAAGAAGTCCTCGGGCAGAGCCCAAGCGGTGGAGGTGTAGGTCTCCTTGTTCGGGGTGCGCTCCACCTTGTGGGTGGCCACCCCCTTGCCGTTGGCGTTTTCCGCGGTGACGGTGATGGTGTGCATGCCGTAGGCGTCCAGCTTGGCGGTGAAGACGAAATTGCCGCTCTCATCGACCGTGATGCTCTCCTCGGCGATGGCCGCGTCGGTGGTGACGGTGCTGCCCGGCTCGGTTACGCCGGTGATGGCGATGGTGTCCTTCTCGGTGGTGGTCAGCAAGTTGCTGCCCAGCTGGATGGATACCTTCATGTCCGGCCGCTTGACGTTGAGCTCAATGGTGGTCAGGCTCTTGCCGTTGGCCAGGGCTTGGATGCGTACCGGGGAGGTGGAGCCGTCGTCCTTGATCTCCAGCTTGTAGGTGATGTATCCATTCTCGTCCATCAGGTCGGTCACATCGTTCTCGCCGATCTTCACCCGGCTGCCGGTCTCCGCCTGCAGCTTGATTTCCAACTCGTTCTCAGCGGTTTCCACCTCGGTGGACTCGGGGGAGAGCAGCAGTAGCTCCGTGGCCGCGGGCTTGACGATGAAGGCCGGGATGTTGGCGCTCTTCTCCTCGCCCTGACGGGTATAGATCACGCCGGTGAGCTGTACGCTCAGCCCCTCGGCGGGCACGTCGGCGGTGGAGGCCAGGAAATAGTCATCCTCCACGATCAGCTCGGCCACGCCGTTGGCAAACTCGATGGTCTGGTTGAGCTCCTTGATGAACAGGCGATCGCCAGTCTCACCGGGCACGACGATGCGATGAGCGGGCTTACCCTCGTGGTCCACCGCCTCCACGGTCGGCACAGAGGGGGCGGTGTTCTCCGTGATGGTGCCGGCGTTGTTGAGGAACTGGCTGGCCCACTGGAAGCCCTTGTATCCGGCGAAAAGCAGCGCCGCGGCCAACACGATCCAGGCGATAACGATCAGCGCCCGCCGCATCGGGGAGCGCCTGGCGCGGCCATCCTCCTCGTCGTCCTCGTACTCTTCATATTCCTCGTACTCTTCGTACTCCTCGTCGTCGCGCTTTTTACGCCGACCGAAGAGGCCGCGGCGGGGCTTTTCCTCCTCGTCGTCCTCGTACTCTTCATATTCCTCGTACTCTTCGTACTCCTCGTCGTCGCGCTTTTTGCGCCGACCGAAGAGGCCGCGGCGAGGCTTTTCCTCCTCGTCGTCCTCGGAGGGCTGCGCGGCGGGACGGACGGGAGGCGCAGCCTGCGCCGCCGCCTCGGGCGCGGATGCCAGCGTTTCAGGCGTTGCCTGCGCGGGCGCGCCGAAGGCCTCCTTGATCTTTTCGGGGGACAGCTCGCTCTCGGCGGCGGGCGCCGGGGCGATGGGCCGCTCAGGCACCTGAATCTGCTCGGCGGCAACCTTGGGGATGGGCATGGTGGGCGCCTGGTCGGCCGCCGCCTCGGGCGCGGCGCTGGCCTCCTTCAGGGGCTTTTTCACCACCACATGAACCGCGTCGGTGCGCAGGGAGCGGACCTTCTTGGGCTGTGCGGCGGTCTCGGGCGCGTCGGTCTGCTGATCGGCGGATACTTGTATCGGCGTATCGGGACCATCCAACGGGGCCCCGCAATGATGGCAGTACAGATGGTGATCCAGACAGAGCGTGGAACACTTTTTACAAATCTTCATCGGTTTCTCCCCTCGATTGTGCAGATTCTACAAAATCTGTCAAGTGATTAGCTCCATTGTAACGAAAAACCGTGGAACAATCAACCTTAACTGCCCCCGCGAGCAAAATTTTCCTGGCTCAAAATTTCGCCCGCCGCAGCGCGGTCGGGGGAAATGGTGGTTTTCCCAGACGGGCGATTATGGTACAATAAAGGTATTGGAATGCGCCCTTGGGGCGCGTGAGGAGGATGCCTGTTGGATCAGTTTCATGAGGAGGTCGTCAAACGGACCAAGGAGAAGCTCTACACGGTCCTGTATGTGCTCTATACGGGCGGATTTGGTATCTTCGGCGTGCTGGCGGTGCTGCTGCTGGGCGCGCTGCTGAGCGGGACCGAGCGCACCACCCAGATGTACGTCGCTTACGGCGTGTACATTGTGCTGTTCGGGGTGCTGGCTTTCCTGTGTTACATCGGCCGGGGACGGGTGCGCACCGAGTATGAGTACACCTTCACCAACGGCGAGCTGGATTTCGCCAAGGTCATCAACAACCGCAGCCGCAAGCCCGTGGGGTCCATCCACGCGCGCAACATCCAGACCCTGTCCAGCTGCGAGGACGGCGCTTACGCGCAGATTCTCAAGGACAAGCCCAAGGAGGTCATCCATGAGGACCTGTCCCTCAACCCGGACCGGCCCCATTACTACATCGTCTTCTCCAAGGATGGCCGCCCGGGCATCATCACCTTCGAGCCCAGCGACACCCTGCTGGGCATGATCTATGACGCCAACCCCAACCTGCGCAAAAGAGGTGTTTCCCGGTGATCTATCTGGACAACGCCGCCACCACCGCCCCCCTGCCCGAGGTGGGGCAGGAGGTCCTCCGCGTGATGCAGGAGGCCTATTTCAACCCCTCGGCCGCCTACGGGCCGGCCTTTGACAGCGAGAAGCGCCTGAGCGCCGCGCGCCGACAGGTGGCCGCGCGCATGGGCGCGCCGGCGGACCGGGTGTTTTTCACCTCCGGCGGCACCGAGTCGGATAACACCGCCCTGTTCGGCGGGGCTTACTTGGCTCGGGCTCGTGCGCGCCGCATCGTCGTGAGCGCGGGGGAGCATCCCGCGGTGCTCCAGGCCGCTCGGCGGTTGGGCTCCCTGGGCTGGCAGGTGGTTGAGCTGCCCCTGGAGGCGGACGGGACCGTGTCGCCCGCGGCGCTGGAGCGGGCCCTGGAGCAGGAAACTTCTCTGGTGAGCATCCTGCACGTCAACAACGAGACCGGAGCCATTAACGACATCGCCGCCCTGGTGGCCGTCACCCGGCGGCGCGCGCCCCGGGCGCTGTTTCACTGCGACGGGGTGCAGGCCCTGGGCAAGGTGCCCGTGGACGTCAAGACCCTGGGTGTGGACAGCTACGCCGTCAGCGGCCACAAGATTCATGGTCCCCGGGGCGTGGGCGCGCTGTACCTGCGCGAGCGGCTGGACATCGTCGGGCTGACCGGCGGCGGCCAGGAGAGCGGCGTGCGCTCGGGCACGGAGAATCTGCCCGCCATCTGCGGCTTCGCCCTGGCCTGCGAGCGGGCCGACCCCGTGGCCATGGCCCCGATAGCGACGCTGAAGGAGCGCCTGTGGGCGGGCATCCAGGCCGCCTGCCCCGGCGCGCTGCGCAACGGCCCGGCGGCAGGGATGGGCGCGCCCAATATCCTCTCCGTCGCCTTCCCGGGGGTGCGCGGCGAGGTGCTGCTGCACGCCCTGGAGCAGGAGGACATCCTGGTGGGCACCGGTTCGGCCTGCTCGGCCAGGAAGCAGCAGGTCAGCCATGTGCTGCTGGCCATGGGGCTGCCCAAGGCCCGAGCGGACGGCACCCTGCGCCTGAGCTTAAGCCGCATGACCACCGCCGAGCAGGTCGACGCGGCCGCCTCGCGCATCGCCGCCTGCGCCAATTTGCTCGCGCGCTACCAAAGACGATAAGGGAGGAGACCCGATGGAGCATGTACTGCTGGTTCGCTTCGGCGAGCTGTACCTCAAGGGCCTGAACCGGCCCTATTTCGAGCGCAAGCTGATCGACCACCTCAAGCGCGTCGCCCGGCCCTTCGGCGGCCAGGTGGAGCGGGGGGAGGGCCGCTATTATATCACCGGATACGCCGTCGACCGGGAGGAGGAGCTGGCCAAGCGGGTCTGCCGGGTGTTCGGCGTGTTTTCCATCAGCCCGGCCGTCGCCGTGGACAAGGATTGGGAGCAGGTGCAGCGCGCCTGCGTGGACATGATGCGCGACAGCGGCGTGACCGAGGGCACCTTCAAGGTCCAGGCCCGGCGCTCGGACAAGCGCTATCCCCTCAACTCGCCCGAGATGGGCCGCCAGATGGGGGGTTACATCCTCGCACAGCTACCTCAGATGCAGGTGGATGTGCACCATCCCCAGCATGAGATCGGTGTGGAGATCCGCGAGCGGGCCTACCTCTACTGCCGCAGCCTGCCCGCCGCCCGAGGCCTGCCCGCGGGCACCAACGGCAAGGCTCTGCTGCTGCTCTCCGGCGGGATCGACAGCCCGGTGGCGGGCTACATGATCGCTCACCGGGGCGTGGAGATCGAGGCGGTGCATTTCCACTCGCCGCCCTTTACCTCGGCCCGCAGCCTGGAGAAGGTGGTCGACCTGTCGGCCCGGCTGGCCGACTCCTGCGGCCCCATCCGGCTGACCAGCGTGCCCTTCACCGAGGTGCAGCAGACTCTCTACGACAAGTGCCCCGACAGCCAGCTGACCATCCTATCGCGCCGATTCATGATGCGCATCGCCCAGCGGGTGGCCCAGCAGAACGGCTGCACCGCCCTGATCACCGGCGAGAGCATCGGCCAGGTCGCCAGCCAGACCATGGAGGGCCTAGCCACGTCCGACGCGGTGGTGCAGCTGCCGGTGTTCCGGCCCTGCATCGGCATGGACAAGATCGAGATCATCGAGCGCGCCCGGGCCATCGACACCCTGGACATCTCCAACCGTCCCTATGAGGACTGCTGTACGGTCTTCACCCCCAAGCACCCGGTCATCCGGCCGGAGATCGCCCGCCTGGAGCAGTCCGAGACCCTGGTGGACGTGGAGGGTCTGGTCAGCCGGGCCGTCGAGGGGGCCGAGGTGCGCCTGGTGGAGAGCGCCGAGTGAATCCAATTCGAAAGGGGATGAGCGGATGAACCTGCGGCAGCTGCTGATGCGGATGAAGAACGATCCCGGATTCATGGCCAATGTCACCTCCTGGACGGAGATTCCCGCCCGGCCCGCCCGCTACGCCCCTTTCCCCGAGGCGCTGGACGGGCGGCTGCGCCAGGCGCTCGAGAGCCGGGGCATCCGTCAGCTCTACACCCACCAGCGCCAGGCTCTGGACGCCGTGGCCGCCGGGCGGGACGCGGTGGTGGTGACGCCCACGGCCTCGGGCAAGACCCTGTGCTACAACCTGCCGGTGCTCCAGCGCATCCTGGCCGAGCCCGAGGCCCGGGCGCTCTACCTGTTCCCCACCAAGGCCCTGGCCGCCGACCAGGTGGCCGAGCTGCACGAGCTGGTGGAGAAGATGGGCGTGGACATCAAGACCTTCACCTATGACGGGGACACCGCGGTGTCCGCCCGCAAGGCAGTGCGCCAGGCCGGGCATGTGGTGGTCACCAACCCCGATATGCTCCACAGCGGCATCCTGCCCGGGCACACCAAATGGGTCAAGCTCTTTGAAAACCTGCGCTTTGTGGTCATCGACGAGATTCACACCTACCGCGGGGTCTTCGGCAGCCACATGGCCCATGTCATCGAGCGGCTCAAGCGCATCTGCGCCTTCTACGGCTCGCACCCACAGTTCATCTGCTGCTCGGCCACCATCGCCAACCCCAAACAGCTGTCCGAGGGCATCACCGGCCGGGAGATGACCCTGGTGGACGACAACGGCGCGCCCGCCGGGGAGAAGCACATCGTCTTCTACAACCCGCCGGTGGTCAACCAGCAGCTGGGTATCCGGGCCGGGTCCATCCCCGCAGCCCGCAACATCGCCACCGAGCTGATCCAAAACGGCATCCAGACCATCGTCTTTGGCAAGAGCCGCCTGACGGTGGAGGTGCTGGTGAGCTACCTCAAGCAGCTGGTGCGCGATCCCCTGGGGGCGACGGGCAAGGTGCGCGGCTACCGCGGGGGATACCTGCCCAATGAGCGGCGGCAGATCGAGCGCGGCCTGCGCAGCGGCGAGATTCAGGCGGTGGTGTCCACCAACGCCCTGGAGCTGGGCATCGACATCGGCTCGCTGCAGGCCTGCGTGCTGTGCGGCTACCCGGGGACCATCGCCTCCACCTGGCAGGAAGCCGGCCGCGCCGGCCGGCGCAACGAGACCTCGGCCATCTTCCTGGTGGCCTCCTCGGGCCCCATGGACCAGTATGTGGTCCAGCACCCGGATTTCTTCTTCGGTCAGAGCCCGGAGCACGCCCGCATCAACCCGGATAACCTCTATATCCTCATGAGCCACTTCAAGTGCGCGGCCTTCGAGCTGCCCTTTGTGGACGGGGAGAGCTACCGCGACCCCGCCACCACCGGCGAGGTGCTCTCCTTCCTGGAGGAGCAGCGCATCGTGCGCCACGCGGGCGGGCGATGGCACTGGTCGGCGGAGGAGTTTCCCGCCAGCGACATCAGCCTGCGCAGCGCCTCCAACGAGAACGTGCTCATCATCGACATCACCCACCCGGATCCCCGGGTCATCGGGGAGATCGACCGCTTCGCCGCGCCCACCATGGTTCACGAGCAGGCGATCTATATCCACGAGGGGCGGCAGTACCAGGTGGAGAAGCTCGACCTGCCCAACAACAAGGCCTACATCCGCCATGTAAACGTGGACTACTACACCGACGCGGACAGCCAGGTCAACCTCAAGGTGCTCGACCAGCTGGAGGAACAGGGCAACCGCTTCTGGGGCGAGGTCATGGTGACCACCATGGTGACCATGTTCAAAAAGATCAAGTTCGACACCCATGAGACCCTGGGCTTTGGCCCGGTGGACCTGCCCGAGACCGAGATGCACACCTCTGCTTGGTGGGGCACCCTGCCCCAGCCCGAGGTGGAGCGCTGGAAGCGCGACGAGCTGCAGAACGCCCTGGTCGGCGTGGGCAACGTGCTGGGCCGGCTGGCCCCGCTGTTCATGATGTGCGACCCGCGGGATATCGCCGTGGTCTGCCAGGTCAAGTCGCCCTTCACCCAGCAGCCCACCATCTTTCTCTACGACACGGTTGCCGGGGGCGTCGGTCTGTCGGACAAGATGCTCTCCATGGGCGACGAGCTGCTGGATCGGGCGCGCCAGGCCATCGCCGAGTGTCCCTGTGAGGAGGGCTGCCCGGCCTGCGTGGGGCCTGCGGTGGCCGGGCCCGGGGTTAAGCAGGCGGCTATGCGCCTGATCGACCTGCTGAAGGAGGGATAACCGTGGCCGGACTGCGCGACAAGCTGCGCCGCCTGACCCCGGCCGCGCCGGCGGCGGCCCCGGCCGCCCGGCCGCCCACGGCGGGCATGACCCTGCACAGCGAGCGCTTCGCCCCCGAGGACCCCTGGGGCTACCCGGCGGCGGACCTGGCGGGGGTGGACCTGAACAGCCTGTGCCGCTTCTGCTGCGGGCGGGGGGTGGACAGCCGGTGGGACCGCGTGGCCTTCATCGACACGGAGACCACCGGCCTGGCGGGTTCGGCCACGGCGGTGTTCCTGCTGGGCATCGGTCGGCTCGACCCCGACGGCGGCCTGACCGTGCGGCAGGCTTTCATGGAGGACTATGACGGCGAGGAAGCCCTGATGGACTTCCTCGAACAGCAGCTGGCTGACGTGGAGGTCATCGTCAGCTTCAACGGCAAAAGCTTTGACGTACCCCAGCTCAAAACCCGGCAGATTCTGCTGGGCCGGCGGGGCTACGACTGGGACCGGCTGGTGCACATGGACCTGCTGCACCCCGCCCGGGCGGTGTGGAAACTGCGCCTGGCCAGGAGCAACCTCACCCATCTGGAGCGAGCCCTGCTGGGCGTGGCGCGCGAGGGAGACGTGGACGGCGCGGAGATCCCCGGGCGATACTTCGCCTACCTGCAGGACCGCGACTTCGCCCCCATGGCCGAGGTTTTGCAGCACAACCGCTGGGATATCCGGGCGTTGGTCGCTCTTTGTGTGCGGCTGGGTCGCGCGCTGCAGGACCCCAGCGCGGAGACCTACCCTGAGGACCTTTACAGCCTGGGCCGGGCCATGGGCCGGCGCAAGCGCTTTGAGGACGCGGCGGACTGCTATCTGCTGGCCCAGCGCGGGTCCGTGACCGGCGCGGCGCGGCTGGAGCTGTCGCTGATCTACAAGCGCCAGGGCGCCTATGAGCAGGCGGCCCGCCTGTGGCGGCAGATGATCCAGAGCGCCCAAGGGGGCCTGGCTCCCTATGAGGAGCTGGCCAAGTACTATGAACATCGCCTCAAGGACCCCGACCGGGCCCTGGCGGTCACCAACCAGGCGCTGCGGCTGATCGCGCGGGTGGGGGGCGGGCAGACCGCCGCCCTGGATCGGCGCAAGGCCCGCCTGGAGGAAAAACTGACCCGGCAACGGGAGAAGGAGCGATTCTCTTGAGCAATATCTTTTCGCGCGCCCTGGGCAACGTCATCGGCACAGTGGCCTACTATACCCACGCCCGGGGCAACCTGGACAAGGCCCGGCCGCTCTATGAGAAGGCCGAGCGCCTGGGCATGACGGCCTACAACCCCCGCATGGCCCACGGCGTGCTGATGCTGCGCACCGGCCGATACGACGAGGCGGAGCGGCAGTTTGAGAACATCCTGAAGAAGAACGTGCCCGTCAAGCACCTGGACAACGCGCGGCTGAATTTCGCCACCGCCTGCTGGAAGAGCGGCAAGATCGACACCGCCATCACCCTGGTGGAGGACCTGGAGAAGACCCACCGCACCGCCCGCAGCAACGCCACCCTGGGCTATCTCTACATCGCCAAGGGCGACCTGGATAAAGCCGTCGCCTACAACACCGAGGCCCTGGAGTATGACGACGAGAACCACGCCGTGATGGACAACCTGGGCCAGGCCTACTACCACAAGGGCGATCTGGATACCGCCCAGCATTGGTTCGAGAAAAACCTCGAGATGGACGACAAGCAGCCTGATTCCCTCTATTATATGGGCCTGATTAAGCAGCGGCAGGGGGATTATGCCGCCGCCCGGGACTACTTCGAGCGCACGCTGGACCTGCGCATCGGTACCCTGAACACCATCACCGCCGACCAGGTGCGCGCTTCCCTGGCCGAGGTGGACGCCGTGGAGGGCGTGCAACCCGCGCCGGAAGATGAGGATTGAGCTGAAAAGCACAGCGCCCCGCAATTTTGCGGGGCGCTTTTTGCTGGCAAACGCGGCCAATGGCCGCGGGCTGCGGTGCAGTCAGCGGCGGATGTGGGCCAATCCCCGCTTCAGTTGGGGAATCAGCGCGACCGCGACGGCGATCTTGACGGCGTCCCCGGGCAGGAAGGGCAGCACGCACAGCCCCAAAGCCGATCCCAGCGGCGCGCCGGACATCAGCATATACCAGGCGGTGCCCAGGGCGTAGCACACCGCCGTGCCCGCCAGCAGCGCCAGCGCTAGCTGCCACCACTTGCCCCAACGCGCGGCCATCAGCCCAATGACCAGCGCCGAGAGGATGTAACCGGCGATGTATCCGCCCGTCGGCCCGGCCAGCACCGCCAGCCCGCCCCGCAGGGAGGAGAAAACCGGCACCCCCGCCATGCCCAAGAGCACATAGACCACCTGGCTCAAGGCGGCGTATGCCCCGCCCAGCACGCCGCCGGCCAGGTACACCGAAAGCGTTGCCAGATTTAGCGGCACGGGCTGCAGGGGAATGGCGATTTGCGAGCAGATGGCCGTCAGCGCCGCAAACAGCGCGCACAGGATGAGGTCCCGGGTGGCGAGCTTGGGGTGATGCATGGTATTTTCCCTCCATGTTAACTCTTTATTATTGCTGGTTTACATAAAAATAGCGCAATTCGAGGGGAATGTCAACTAAAAAAGAAAGCAGGTTAACGTAAAATCTGCTATACTGGGTCAAATCATCCTTCGGGAGGGGAGAACCATGAAGCTTGTCATTCTCTTTGGCCCCCAAGCGGTGGGCAAGATGACCGTGGGGGAGGCGCTGGCAGAGCGCACCGGCCTGCGGCTCTTCCACAACCACATGACCATCGAGCTGGTGACGCATTTCTTCAACTACGGTACGCCCCGGGGCAAATATCTCGTGGGCAAATTTCGGGAGGAGATTTTCGAGCAGGTGGCGGCCAGCGATCTGCCCGGGCTGATCTTCACCTTTGTGTGGGCCTTCGACCAGCGGGAGGATTGGGACTATATCGCCCATGTGCGCGAGCTGTTCGAGCGCCGGGGCGCGCAGGTCTATCTGGTGGAGCTGGAGGCGACGCTGCAGGCGCGGCTGGAGCGCAACCGCACGCCCCACCGCCTGGCCGAGAAACCCACCAAGCGGAACCTGGATTTCAGCGAGCGGGACCTGCTCGAGAGCCTGGAGCGCTACCGGCTCAACTCCCTCCCCGGGGAGCTGGAGGGGCCCAACTACCTGCGGCTTGACAACACGCGCTTGTCTCCGGAGCAGGCGGCGGCGCGCATCTGCGAGGCTTTCGGCTGGACATAAAAAAGCGGCTCCCGCTGGGAGCCGCTTTTTTAGAACTCATTCGATCCGCAGGATGCCCACGCCGATCAGGCCGGGGCCGGTGTGCACCCCCAGGGAGGGGCTGATCTGCCCCTGCACGGAAATTTCGCCGTGGGGAATGCGCTTTTCCAGCTCCGGGATCAGGGCCGCGGCCTCCTCGGCCGCGCTGCCGTGCATCAGGGCGATGCGCACCCGCTTGGCGCCCTGGGCGAACTCCTGGGCCAGCTCGAGCATCTTGCGCACCGAGGCCTTGCGCCCCAGGCACTTGGCTACCGAGTAGTAGATGCCCTCCTCGTTGCAGGAGATAATGGGCTTGAGGTTGAGCGCGTTGCCCAGCAGGGCGGTGATCAGGCCGATGCGCCCGCCCTTTTGCAGGTATTCCAGGGTTTTGACGCAGAAGAACACCTTCGATCGGCTCCGCCATTGGGGCAGGGTGGCGGTCAGCTCCGCCCAGGATATCCCCTCGGCAATGCACCGGGCCGCTTCGATGGCCAGGATGCCGCCGCCGATGGAGATGTTGCGGGTGTCGAACAAGTAGCTCTCCAGGCCCTCGTAGCTCTCCAGCGCCAGCCGGATGCTGTTAAAGGTGCCGCTCAGGCCGCTGGAGATGGTTACCACCAGCACCTTCTCGTAGCCGTCGGCCTTGATGCGGTCGAGGATGTCGATGATCTCGCTGCCGCTGGGCAGGCTGGTCTTGGGGATCTCCACGGGCAGGCGCTCATAGACCTGCTCGGCGGTGATGTCCACACCGTCGCGGTACTCGCCGTCGGTAAAATTGATCTTCAACGGCAGCACGTAGATGGGGTATTGCTCGATAACCGCCGGGGGGACGTCGCACCCCGAGTCGACCAAAATCGCGATCCGATCCTGCTGCATGCCAAGTTCCTCCAAAATATGACTACTTCGTCATATGATTTTCATAACCACATTATATGAAAGCCGCGCCACTCTGTCAAGGGAGGGCGAAGTCTAAAAATGGATGAAGAGGAAAATCTTTGTCAAAAGCGGCCTCGCCGCAAGGCAAGGCCGCTTTTGATCAGGCGTGATCAGGGGATGGGCAGCATACCCGTGGGTGTGCCCAGCAAGGCCTGCCCTTGGGAGAGCAGCGCGGTGTGGGAGGGCTCGATCTGGTAGCATTGGGCGTCTGTGGGCGGGATGTCCCGCACGGTGACGGAGGTGCCCGCGGGCTGTTGAATCTGCTCGATCAGGGTTTTGCCGCCGTCCTTGCCGTAGCGGTAGACGCTATAGCGCACGAAGCTGTCCGCCGCGGTGAAATGGATGTGGATGACGCCGTTGACCGAGGTGATGCCCACGTCGTCGGGCGCCTGGGGTGGGGCGTAATAGCGGCTGGTCTGGGTGGGGGCGGTGCCCGGGCGGAAGTACTCGGTGACCCGCTCCTGCTCGGGGGTCAGCTCGGTGGCCAGCCGGGCGGCGTGCTCCTCGGTCAGGGCGTAGGCGTCCAGCGCCACGGCCTGCACCGAGGCCGGCGCGGTGAAATCCGGCCCGCCGTTTGGGTAGAGGGACTCAAAGACCTGCTTGAGCAGGCGGGCGGGGTAGCTGCCGCCGCCCCCGGCGCTCTCGGCGATGGCCCTGCCGGCTCGGGCGTCGTCCGCGCCCATCCAGCAGATCGCGACCACCTCGGGGTTGTAGGCGGCCATCCAGATATCCCGGCTGCCGCCGGTGACCTCCTCGACGGTGCCGGTCTTGCCCGCCAGGGGGATGCCGTCGATCTTTAAGGCCTTGCCGGTTCCCTCGGAGATGACGGTTTTGAGCATATCGGTGAGGATATAGGCGGTGTCCTCGCTGAGCACCCGCTCGCCCTGGGTGGGCGCCTGGTAGAGCACGTTGCCGTCCGCGTCGGTGATGCGGCTGATGGTGCCCCCGGGCAGGTAGAGTCCGCCGGTGGCGAAGGGGGCGTAGGCGGCGGCCAGATCCAGGGGGGTGACGCCGTGGGTCATGCCGCCCAGGGCCAGGGCCAGGTTGGCGTCGCCCGCGTCGGGGGACAGGCCCACCCGGGTCAGATAGTCGAAGCCCGCGGCCACGCCGATGTCCCGCAGCACCTGGATGGCCGGGGCGTTGAGGGAGCGGTTGAGGGCCTCGCGCAGGGTGACGTCGCCGTAGTACTTGCCCGAGGAGTTGCCCGGGGAGTAGCCCTCGATGTTGATGGGTTTGTCGGTGACGAAGGAGGCGGCGGTGTAGCCGAACTGCTCCAGGGCCGGGGCGTAGACCGCCAGCGGCTTGATGGTCGAGCCGGGCTGGCGGCGCATGGCCGTGGCGCGGTTAAGCCCGCGCTTGACCGCGTACTCCCGCCCGCCCACCAGCGCCCGGGCCCGGCCGGTTGTGGCGTCCAGGATGACCACCGCGCCCTGCACCCCCTGGCCGGGGAAGCTGCTGTCCTGGGCGAAGAGCGCCTCGCACTGGGTCTGCAGCGCCGGATCCATCTGCGTGTCAATGCGGTAGCCGCCGCTATAGAACTCCTCGGCGGTGACGCCCAGAATGTCCAGGGCCTCCTCGATCACCGCGTCCACGTAGAAACCATGGTCATAGTCCAGGGGACGATCCCCTTCGACCAGCTCGATGGGCTGCTCGCGGGCGGCCAGGCGGGTGGCCTCGTCGATGTACCCGTTGTCAGCCATCAGCTTGAGCACCATGTTGCGCCGGTCGGTCGCCTTGTCCAGGTGCAGGTGGGGCGCGTACTGGGAAGGGTTTTTGACGATGCCGGCCAACAGCGCGCCCTCCTCCAAGGTCAGCTGCTGGGCGTCCTTGCCGAAATAGACCTGGCTGGCGGCCTGCACGCCGTAAGCGCCGTGGCCGAAGTAGACCAGGTTGAGGTACATCTCCAAGATTTCGTCCTTGCTGTAGCGCCGCTCCATCTCAAGGGCAAGCATGACCTCCTGCACCTTGCGGGGGATGGTCTTCTCAGTGGTCAGGTGGGTCAGCTTGATCAGCTGCTGGCTGATGGTGCTGGCCCCCTCGGACAGGGAGCCGGTGCGGATGTTTTTCAGCAGCGCCCCGCCCATGCGCTTGTAATCGACGCCGTTGTGCTGGTAGAAGCGGCTGTCCTCGGTGGCGATGAAGGCCTGCTGCACGTGCAGCGGGATGCTCGACAGGGGCACCTTGATGCGGTTCTCCTTGCTGTAGAGGCTGGCGGCCTCCTGGCCGGCCCCGTCGTAGATCACCGTGGTCTGGCGCAGGTTGATCAGCTTGTCAGGGTCGAAATCCTTGAAGTGGTCCATGCCCACGTACTGCGCGCCCCAGAAGGCGAACACGCACGCCAAGAGCGCCGTCACCGCCAAGAACGCCGCCAATATCCGGCAGAGGATCAGGCGCACGCGCTTGCCCCGGGGCGGCTTGGGCGCGGTTTCCTGGGGGACCTCCAACTTGTCCGGTTGCTGTTCCATGGCGACGCCTCCTTTGTTCATAGGTATCGCCCGGGGCGGGGGATTATGCCGATTGTCCATCCCCGCCCGATGTGCTATGCTCAAGGGGACCCGTACCCCTTCGACAGGGCGCGCTAAGGAAAGTGCTTTTTCGAGGCAGGAGGCGCGCCGCCGGGCGGGGAACCCTTGTGCATTGACCAAAGAGGAGGTTACGGGCCATGCAATTGGCGCATCGGCGGCAAGGCGACACCCTGGTGGTGCGCCTGATGGGCGAGCTGGACCATCATCAGGCCAACAGCGCCCGGCAGGGGCTGGATCAGCTGCTGGCGGATACATCCGTCAAGCAGCTGGTGCTGGACATGCAGGGCGTGGGGTTCATGGATAGCGCGGGGATCGGGGTCATCATGGGACGCTACAAGCTCCTGGCCCAGCGGGGCGGCAAGGTGGCCGTCAGGGGGGTCAATCCCCGAATGGACCGGATCTTCAAGATGTCGGGCCTGTACCGCATCGTGGAGAAGATCAATGCGTGACGACGCGCTTTGTGGGAGGAAGGACATGAATACGCGGGATTATATGGAGCTGGAGTTTCCCAGCATCTCGGAGAACGAGCGCTTTGCCAGAAGCGTCGTGGCGGCCTATGCCAGCCGCCTGGATCCCACGGTGGAGGAGCTCGACGACATCAAGACGGCGGTGTCCGAGGCGGTGACCAACGCCATCGTCCACGGCTATGGCGGCCGCAGCGACGGCGTGGTGCGGCTGAAGGCCAGCCTGGCCCGGCAGACCCTGTGCATCACGGTGAGCGACCAGGGCGCGGGCATCCCCGATGTGGAGCAGGCAATGCAGCCGTTCTACACCACCTACCCCGAGGGCGAGCGCTCGGGTATGGGTTTTACAGTGATGGAGACCTTTATGGATGAGGTGCAGGTGATCTCCAGGCCTGGGGAGGGCACCGAGGTGTCCATGCGCAAGACCCTCTCCGCGCCGCTTCCGGCTGGGGATACGCCATAAAATTGGACATATCGCTTGAAAACCTCCTCGGCTCTGGTTACAATGGGGATGAGCTGTAACGTCGGCTGAAGGAGGTTTTTTCTCATGGCGCAAAATACCCTCAGGGCGCCGGCCACCCCCTTGGTGACGGTGGACCCCTATTTCTCGATCTGGTCCATGGCGGACCGGCTCTACGACGACCACACCCGCCACTGGACGGGCACCCGGATGAGCCTGTGCGGCCTGATGCGGGTGGATGGCCGCGCCTATCGGTTCATGGGCCGGGTCAAGACCGATGATCCCATCGTCAACGGGGATCACGTGGAGGCTATGGGCATGTTCCCGGTATCCCAGCGGATCACCCCGCTCTCGAGCGAATACACCTATCAGGCCGCGGGGGTGGAGATCACCCTGACCTTCACCACGCCCCTGATCCTGACCAACCTGGACCTGGTCAGCCGTCCGGTGAGTTATCTGAACCTGGAGGTCAAGAGCGCCGACGGGGCGCAGCACGATGTGGACCTGTATGTGGACGCCGCGGCCGATCCCTGTGTGGATCAGGCCGATACCGAGGCGGTGGAGGGCGGCGTGGGCGCGCTGCCCGGGTTGACGGACCTGTTCTTCCGCGCCAAGGAGCAGAAGGTGCTCGCCCAGGATGGGGACAACCTGCGCATCCAGTGGGGCGCCTTCCACATGGTCGTCCCGCAGTTGGTGGAGGCGGCTCAGGGCCCGGCGACCATGCGCCGCCGCTTCATCCTGGATGGTCAGTTGCCCCGAGGCCTTGCGGGAGACGGCGTGCAGGTGTCGGCCATGGTGTGGAACTTCTCCCTCGGGGAGGATGCCCAGCGCTTTCTGGTGGCCTTCGCCTACGACGATGTCGACCCGGTCACCTACATGGGCCAGCCCTTGCCCGCCTGGTGGCGGCGCGACGGCGCTTCCTTTGAGCAGATGCTGGTGGACGCGGTGGGGGAGTATGACTCCCTCATGGCCGCCTGCGAGGAGTTCGACAACACCCTGATCGGCTGGGCGACCCGCGCCGGCGGCGAGAAGTACGCCCAGCTGGCGGCCCTGGGATACCGCCAGAGCATCGCCGCCCACAAGCTGGTCAGCCGCGACGGCGTGCCCTACTTCCTCTCCAAGGAGTGCTTCTCCAACGGCTGCATGGGCACGGTGGACGTGTCCTACCCCTCGATGCCGCTGTTTTTGATCTACGCGCCGGAGCTGGTCAAGGGCATGTTCCTGCCGGTGATCGAGTACGCCCAGACCGACGCCTGGCCCTTCGACTTCGCGCCCCACGACGTGGGCCGCTATCCCCGGGCGGACGGGCAGCGCTACGGCCTTGAGGATGGCAAGCTGCTCTATCAGATGCAGATGCCCGTGGAGGAGTGCGGCAATATGCTGCTCATGGGCGCGGCGGTGGCCATGCGCACCGGGGACGCCAGCTTCCTGGAGCCTTACCTGGAGACCCTGGATCAGTGGGCGGACTACCTGGTGGCCCACGGCGGCGACCCGGAGAACCAGCTGTGCACCGACGACTTCGCCGGGCACATGGCCCGAAACGCCAACCTGGCCGTCAAGGCCATCATGGGTATCGCCGCCTATGCCAAGGTGCTGGGCTCCCTGGGCCGGGGCGAGCAGGCGGCCTACTACGAGCTCAACGCCCGCAAGATGGCCCGCGCCTGGATGAAGATGGCCGAGGACGGCGACCACACGGTTCTGGCCTTCGGGCAGAGCGGCACCTGGAGCCTGAAATACAACATGATCTGGGACGACCTGATGGGTCTGGACCTGTTCCCCGAGTCCCTCAAGCGCCGGGAGGTAGCCTGGTATCGCAAGGTGCAGAACCCCTACGGCGTGCCCCTGGACAGCCGCTGCGACTACACCAAGGGCGACTGGATCATCTGGGCGGCCTGCCTGGTGGACGACAAGGAGAGCTTCGAGGCCCTGGTGGAGCCGGTGTGGCGCTTCCTGAACGAGAGCCCCGACCGCGTGCCCTTCTGCGACTGGTATGGCACGGTCGACCGGCTGCAGCAGTGCTTCCAGAACCGCACGGTCATCGGCGGCATATACATGCGCCTGCTCCAAGATCGCGGCCTGAACCCCTAATCGCAAAAAACAGCTTCCCTCTGGGAAGCTGTTTTTCGGTTCAGCCCAGCCGGGTGTGGAGCAGGCCGGGGAAGTTGACCGTCATACCGCCGTCCACGCCGCAGGCGAGGACGTGCTCCATCAGCTCCGGGTTGGACACGCCCCAGGCCCGGACGGAGAACCCCGCCCGCTGAAAATGCGCCACGACCTGGGGGGTCAGGGTGTCGGCCTTCAGGCAGAGCTGTTGGCCGCGGATCGTGCGCATCTGCTCGATCAGCCCGTCGTCGGTGCGATCGGTCAGAAAGCCGATGGCCGCGTCCCCATCCAGGGAGCGGGTGCGGCACAGCGCGTCCCAATCGAAGCTGGTGAATATGCAGCGCTCCAAGATGCCGGCGCGGCGGGCCAGCGTCAGGGTATCGGCCTGCACCCCCGGTCCTTTCAGCTCCAGGGCGAAGTGGATCGGCCGGTGGGCAAAGAGATGGAGAAACTGCGCCAGCGTCACCATCCGATCCGGCACAAAGCCGCGCGCCTTGGGCCCGGTGACCAGCAGTTTCTGTAGCTGCGCCCAGGTCATTTCGCTCACGGGGCCGGCGCCGTCGGTCACCCGGTCCAAGGTGTCGTCGTGAAAGAGTACCGGCACGCCATCCCGGCTCAGCCGCACATCGGTCTCGATCCCATTGGCGCCCTGCTGCAACCCCAGATAGAATGCCGATAGGGTGTTCTCCGGCGCAAAATCGCTGGCGCCCCGGTGCGCATAGTTGATCATGTTCGCTCGCCTCCTATGCAAACTAGTATAGCAGGTTAGCGCGCAAAGCGGGAGCGCCCATGGGGCGCTCCCGCAATTTATTTCATGTTGGATGGATGGGTGGTGTTCCATGCAAAGCGGCGGGTTGGGGACCGCTTTGAGGGTTGGTTCTGCGCGTCAGATCATCGCATGCCTCCTTTCAGTGCCTTCTGCTGGCCGGGCGCTGGACGCGCCCTGTTCGAGACTGTCCGTTAGCAGGTTGCATCACCTCCCGATGAGACTCGCCAGGGGCTTTCCCCTGTCTGTGCTTTCAGCATAGCGGCGCAATTTGGTGGCCGCATGACGGGAAAATGGAGCGAATGTGAACAATTGGGGCGAAAGTCGTCGCGCGCTTGCGCGGGAATCAAAATATGTTATCATAGATGTAGCGAATAGGAGGGAACTGACGATGCCGCAAAATGCCCATATCCTGATCTGTGATGACGATCCGGTGGTCCACGAGTCCCTGAAAATCTATCTGCAAAACGAGGGGTATACCTACGCCTCCGCCTTCGACGGCGAGGAGGCTCTGCGCCAGGTCGAGCAGTGCAAGCCCGACCTGATGGTGCTGGATATCATGATGCCCAAGCTCTCGGGCATCGACGTGTGCCGCCGTATCCGGGCGGATCACTCCCTGCCCATCATCATGCTCACCGCCAAGGGCGAGGAGATCGACCGGGTGCTGGGCCTGGAGCTGGGCGCGGATGATTATATCGTCAAGCCCTTCAGCCCCCGGGAGGTGGTGGCCCGCATCAAGGCGGTGCTGCGCCGCATCAGCGAGAAGAATCCCCAGGAGGACGGGCAAGCCCCCCTGCGCTTTGAAAACCTGGAGATCAGCCTGGAGCGCTACCAGGTGATGGTGTTCGGCAAGCCCGTGGCCTGCACGCCCAAGGAGGTGGAAATTCTCTACCTGCTGGCCTCCCACCCCGGGCAGGTCTACTCGCGCGAGCAGGTGCTCAGCCATGTCTGGGGTTATGACTACTACGGCGATACCCGCACCGTGGACACCCATATCAAGCGCATCCGGGCCAAGCTGCCCCAGGAGGGCGTGCCCTGGCGCCTGAAAACCGTCTATGGCGTGGGGTACAAGTTCGAGGTTGAGGCATGAAGACACGGGGCGTGCTCTTCAAGCGCATGCTCGTGCTGATGGTTTTGGCGGTGCTGCTGACCAGTTTGCTCAGCGCCAGCTTATACATGGTGCTCAGCCGCTACACCCTGGTGGAGGTGCGCACCAACGAGTTGCTGCCCAAGGCCCGCAAGATCAGCGCCTTCTGCGCCCTGCAGCAGATGTCGGTGCAGGCGCTGATGGAGGATATGCAGGTCAACCCCATGGCCGACGTGCTGGACACATCGATGCTCAGCGTCGATATGGCGGGCAGGGCGTATTTTTTGGGCAGCCCGGAGCAGGTCTCCAACGCTGAAACCTTCCAGGGATTCGGCAACCGGTTGGTCGCCTTTTTGCGCAGCGGAATCAGCCAGGTGCTCGGCGGCAACGAGGTCACCATCAGCGGCCGGCTCGACGGCACGGCCGACTCGGTGCTGGTGGTGGGCGTGCCCATCCGCAACAGCGAGGAGATCGTCATCGGCGCGCTGTTTCTCTATCAGCCCCTGCCCGAGGTCACCGCGGCCCAGGGCAGCCTGGTCTCCAGCCTGGGGCTGAGCATCCTGATCACCCTGCCGCTGATCTTCATGATGGTCATGGCTGCGGCCTACTGGCTGATCCATCCGCTCCAGCAGATGCGAAACGTCGCCCTGGCTATGGCCTCGGGGGATTTCTCCCGCCGGGCCGATGAGAACCAGCGCGGCGAGGTGGGCGAGTTGGCAAGCTCGCTGAACTATCTCTCCCGGGAGTTGGATCACAACATGGCCGCCCTGACCCTGGAGCGCAATCGGCTCCAGCGCATCCTGTTCAGCCTGAGCGAGGGCATCGTGGCGGTCAACCCCCATCTGGAGATCACCCTGCTCAACCCCGCCATGCAACAGATCTTCGGCAGCAACGGGGAGGACAAATTCTCGGTCATCCCGGACATGACGGTGTGGGATGATTTCACCCAGGTGGTGCAGGAAAACTGTTCGGTCACCCGCAACCTGAACCTGAACAACGGCCGGGTGCTGCGCATCACCCTGACCCCCCTGGAGGACGAGGAGGGCAAGAATGCCGGCGCGGTGGGTCTGTTCCAGGACATCACCGAGTCTGAGCGGCTGGAGCAGGCGCGCAAGGACTATGTGGCCAACGTCTCCCACGAGCTGCGCACCCCCCTGACCGCCCTGCGGGGCCTGATCGAGCCCCTGAGCGACGGTATGGTCAAGAATCCCGAGGACCAGCAGCGCTACTATGACATCATGCTGCGCGAGACCATGCGCCTGAGCCGGCTGATCAACGATATCCTCGAGCTGTCTCGCCTGCAGAGCGGGGCGGTGGCCTTCGAGATGGAACCCTTCAACCTCTCCGAGATGATGGAGGAGCTGTCCTGGAAATTCAGCGACAACCTGAAGGACAACGGGATCAGCCTGATCGTCGACGTGCCTGAGGGCGTTATCGCCGACGGCAACGCCGACCGGGTGGAGCAGGTGCTGGTCATCCTGGTGGACAACGCCATCAAATTCACCCCCGAGGGCGGGTATATCACCCTGAGCGTCACCGACCAGCGGGACTACTGGGAGGTCAAGGTGCGCGACACCGGCGCCGGCATCGCCCCGGAGGACGTGCCCCACGTCTTTGAACGCTTCTACAAGGCCGACAAATCCAGGGGTAGCCGGGGAACCGGCCTGGGCCTGTCCATCGCCTCGGAGGTGCTCGAGCGCATGGGACAGCGCATCCGTGTGTCCAGCGTCCTGGGCAAGGGCACGGAGTTCACCTTCACCCTGTCCAAGCCCGGGCAGATCGCCCTGGGCGACGGATGATCCAAGTTTGACAGGACCATCCTTCCCCCTGTACAATGGCGGCAGGAAGGGGGTCTTGATGATGAAACGCAAGTGGGCGCTGTGGACAGCGCTGGTTCTGCTCCTGACAGCGGGCTGTTCGCCCCAGGGCGCGGGGCCGACCGTCACGCCGGTGGTCATCACCGCCAAGGACGCCACCGCCGCGCCGCAGACCGCCGGGCCGGAGTCGACCGATCCGAGCGACGGACCCAGTCCAACCCCGCAGGTCGCCTACGAGGCGTACACCGGGGAGGTGCCGCACATCTTCATCCACTGCCTGATCGCCTACCCGCAGGTCAAGCAGGGAGGGGAGATGCCCTACCACAGCGAGTGCATCACCGTGACGGAGTTCAAGCGCATGCTTGAGCAGCTCTGGCAGAACGGGTACAGCCTGGTGGACCTACACGATACCTTCACCCGCGACGAGCAGGACAAACTGGTCTTCGCCCAGAGCGTGCAGGTGCCCAAGGGGCGTAAGCCCGTCATCCTGTCGGTGGACGACGTGGTCTATGACTACCGCAAGCGCGGCAACGGGATGGTCGACGGGTTGGTGATCGATGAGAACGACGAGGTGGTGGCGGTCACCTACCAGGCCGACGGCACGCCCGTGTATAGCCGGGACAACGAGTTTTTGCCCATCCTGGAGGACTTCATCGCCGAGCACCCGGAGTTCTCCTCCGACGGGGCGCGGGCCACGCTGTGCATGACGGGCTTCGCGGGCCTGTTCGGCTTCCGCAGCGAGGAGGGCTATGAGGGCGATCGGGACGCGGAAATCGCCAAGGCCCAGCAGATGGCCGACCGGCTCAAACAGATGGGGTATACCTTTGCCAACCACGGCTATGGCCATCGGGATGTGACCAAGCAGACCGTGGAGAGCATGCGCACGGACCTGGAGAAGACCCGCAACGAGGTCGAGTCCATCCTGGGCAAGCTGTCGGTCTACGTCTATCCCTACGGCAAGCTGATCTATCCGGACGACGAGCGCTACCATGTGGCGCAGCAGTATGGATACGAGCTGTTCTGCTCGGTCAGCCATTTCTTCTTCCGCCGCGAGTATGAGGCGGGGGACAGCCTGTACATGACCCGGGTGGCCATCGACGGCTACTCGCTGACCCATTACAAGACCGTGCTGGCCCCGCTGATGGATGTGGACCAGGTCATCGACCGGGAGAATCGATCATAACCCGACGAATAACCTAAAAAAACACCCGGGCAAATGCCCGGGTGTTTGTCGTTGGCGCTAGACGCGCATGTTGAGCCATTTACCGCTCTTGAAGCGGAAATAGGTCAGGCAGAAGCGCATGGCCTGGTCGACGAACAGGCCGATCCACGCGCCGATCAGGCCCATTTCCAGGGGGTAGCAGAACAGCCAGCCGGCCCCCGGCCGGATGATGGCCACGCTGACCAGGGAGACGAAGGCCGTGAAGATCGTGTCGCCGCCGCCGCGCAGGCAGCCGGAGAAGATCACCTGGGAGATCTGGAGGAACACCACGAAGGCCAGGATGACCATGATCTGCGCGCCGTAGTCCAAAATAATCTGCTCGCCGGTGTAGAGCATGAAGAAGTAGCGCCCAAAGAAGATGAAGATGCTGCACAGCACCGTGGCGAAGGCCAAGCCCAAGCGCTGGCAGATGCTGCCGTAGATTTTGGCCATGTCCTTGCGCTTGGCCCCCAGGCTCTGACCGACCAGCGCCACCGCGGCCACCGACAGACCGTCGCCGAAGGAGAAGGAGATGCTCATGAAATTCATCCCGATCTGGTGGGCGGCGAACTCCGTGGTGCCCAGCTTGGCCACCACCAGCGAGTAGAGCAGAAAGCCGATGCGCAGAAAAATCTGCTCCGCCAAGGTGCTCGAGCCGATCTTGGTGATGGAGGCCATGGTCAGCTTGTCAAAGCGGAAGTCCTTCCGGTGGACGCTGCGCAGGCTGAGGAACTGATCCTGGTGCAGCACCGAGTAGATGCTCATCCCGCAGGCCACCATCGAGCCGAGCACCGTGGCGATGGCCGCGCCGGCCACCCCCAGGGCGGGGAAGCCAAAATTGCCGCCGATGAGCAGATAGTTGAACACCAGGTTGACCAGGTTGCTCACCACGTTGGTGCGCATGGCGATCTTGGTGTTGCCCGCGCCGCGCTGGGCGGCGTTGATCACCAGGGAGATGGTGTTAAAGCACATCCCGCCCATGATGATCCGAAAATAGGTCACGGAGGCTTCATGGGTGTCCGCCGCGGAACCGGCCAGGCGAATGACGGGATCGGCAAAGACCAAGGCGAGGGTGGTGACCAGAATCGTCAGCCCCACGGTGATCATCAGCGCCTGCACCAGCACCCGGTTGGCGCTGACCCGGTTGTTTTCCCCCTTGCGCCGGGCGACGATGGCGGAGATGGCGACGTTGAGCGAGAGGAACACCGCAAGGCCGATGAATTTGGGCTGGGTGGTCAGGCCCACCGCAGCGATGGCGTACGCGCCCAGGCTGCTGACCATCACGGTGTCAATCATGCCCACCAGGGCGACCAGGAAGGACTCTAAAATAGCTGGCCAGGCCATGCGCACGGCATTGGCGACCAGCTCCTTATTAGGAGGGATTTCCCCCTGAGCGGGCATTCCCCGCAATACCTTTTGCGGATTGATAAACTGCATGTTCATTCCCCTTTTTTCGCTGCTCCGTCTATCCTACTCTTTTTAGACTAAAAAATCAACCGGGTTCGCGGTCCTCCCCGCCCGCTCGCCGATCTCGCGGCCCGGGAAGATCCGCGCGATCGGGATGAAGCCGCCCGCCAATTGGATTCGCAATTGCTTTGAAAACCCGCCACGATGTTGCCATATTCTTTGGATATACTGTTTTCAAAGAGGAGGCGAGGCAGATGGCAATGGCCCAACCCGTTGGGGAACAAACCGTCCTGGTCTGTGTGACCGGCCAGCGCCGTTGTGAGCGGTTGATCCGCCAGGGCCGCATCGTTGCGGAGCATCTCCAGGCGCGGCTGCGGGTCGTCAGCGTACAGCCCAAGGATGCGCTGGACGCCCAGGCCGCGGACGCATTGGAATATCTCTTCACCGTCGCAAAAGAGCAGCAGGCGGAGATGAGCGTCTATTATACCAACGAACCGATGGGGACGCTGGTCCATTTTGCGCGCCGATGCCAGGCGGTCTGCCTGGTGGCGGGCTGCCCCGGCGGAGCGGGGGAGAGCCGCTTTTTAGCCGACATCCGCCAACACCTGCCCGATGTGGCGGTGCACGTGGTCGAGTCCGAGCAGGCGTGCATGCGGCTGGAGGACGCGATGGGCTAACGCGCGCAAAGCTGGGTTGAGCGCGGTGAACCGCGCTGGGTGCGCGTGAATTTCATATCGATTGCGCCGGATTTTCCGGCGCTTTTTTGTATGAACTCAACCCGGCGGGCGCACACTAGCCCTGAGGTGAGCGCATGCATATTTTTATTCAGCCTCGGCCGGATTGCACCCTGCCGCCCGGCCCGGTGCGGCTGCGCCAGATAGCCCTGTGTGTGGGTTTGCCCGAGCGGTGCGATCCTTTGCTCGGGGAGCTGCGGGCGGGCGGGCTGCTGGCCGTGGACGCCGCGCAGGTGCTTGCCCAGGTGCAGGAGGCCTGCCCTGAGGCCGAGCTGAGCTGGCTGGGTCCCGCGCGGGCATGGGTGCAAGCCCCTCGGCCCAGACCGATGCGAAAACCTGTCCGCGCCGTGCTCAGCGCGCTGTGCGGGTTGACGCTTCTGATCGGCGGGGCTCTGGCAATCATGAATTTTCATGCGGATGTGGATATGCCCGCGGTACACCGCACCCTCTTTCGCGCCATGACCGGTCGGGAGGACGCGGGGGTGGTGGGCTGGGTCAGCCTGCCCTACTCGGTCGGACTTGGGTTGGGCGCGATGCTCTTTTTCGGGCATTTCAGAGGCGGAGCGCCCGACCCGCTGCAGCTCAAGCAGGAGGCTTTCGAGCGGGATACCCTGGCCTACCGCAAGGAGCATAGCCCTTGAGCGCACTCTCGTCGGTGGTCGCGCTGCTGCACGGGCTGCTGGTGGGCGGCGCCTTCGCGGCGCTGGTGGCCCTGCTGGGCATCCCGGTGCGGCTCAAGAGCCTGTTTCGGTTGTCGGTCCCAGTGCGCGCGCTGTCGCTGTGCGCCGTGGCGGGCGCTCTTCTGGGGTGCTGGTTCAGCCTGACGGGCGTCCGGTTGCCCCTGCCGCCCTGGAGCGCGGCCCTCTTCGCCCTGGGTTGCGGGGTGTTTGTGGGCATGATGGCCTACGCGCTCTCAGAGGTGTTGGAGGTGTTTCCGGCCACCGTCGGCTCGCTGCGTTTGGGCCGGGCGGTGGCGCTGCTGCTGTTGGCCCTGGCCGTCGGCAAGGTCGCAGGATCGATCTGGTATTGGCTCAATCCAGCATGGCAATAGGAGGTAAAATATGACGTATCATCGGCTACCGGTTTTGTTTCCGCCCCAGCGGCCCCATCCCACCGAGCGGGAGGAGCGCATCCATACCCTGATGGGCCGCAGCCCCCAGATGGTGCGCGAGAGCGCCCAATTTCAAACCAAGGAGGTACATGTGTAATGGCGAGCAAGGATAAAACCCCCCAACAGGAGCAGTATGCCCAGCGGGTGAAGACCCTGACCCCCAAGCGCCCGTTAGCGCCCCAGCTGCTCAAGGCGTTTTGGGTGGGGGGACTGATCTGCATCATCGGCCAGTGTTTCCGGGAGATCGGGCAGCGCCTGATGGGCCTGGACCCGGAGATGAACGGCGCGTTTGTCGCCATCGTCATGGTTTTTCTGGGGACCACGCTGACCGGACTGGGCGTTTACGACAGGATCGGCGAGTTTGCCGGCGCGGGGTCGATCATCCCCATCACGGGATTCGCCAACTCCGTGGCCGCCCCGGCGATGGAGTTTCGGCGCGAGGGTTTGGTCATGGGCGTGGGCGCGAAGATGTTCGTGGTGGCCGGCCCGGTGCTGGTCTATGGCATTGGCTCCTCGATCCTCGTCGGGCTGATATCGCTCTTGTTCCAATAATTAAATCGATTTCTGAACTCCGCTTGAAAGGCGGAGTTCTCTGTTTTTCCTGGAAACCCTCGAAGAGCCGTGGTATAATGAAAAACAACGCGATTTGAAGGGGGAATTCTATGCCCAGCCTAACCCGGGAGGATGTCCTGCGCTTGGCCCAGGAGCACGCTGTGCGGTTTATCCGGCTGCAGTTTACCGATATCTTTGGCACCATGAAAAACGTTACGGTGACCACCAGCCAGCTGGAGAAAGCGCTG
>JBMNTT010000013.1:0-58686 GCA_050945875.1 Christensenellales bacterium | reverse complement strand
CGCTAACTTCGGGGCCGAAGCCCCTCCGTTCGCTCGACTTGCATGTGTTAGGCACGCCGCCAGCGTTCGTCCTGAGCCAGGATCAAACTCTTTTGTTAAAAGTTCGATTGGCTCTCTTTTGCGCACCAGCCATCCTCTCTCGAGGACCCCGTGCGCACGGTTTCTTCCGGAATTGACTGTCTTTCGTTCGTCTTTACACTGTTCGGTTTTCAAGGATCATCGCCCACCGTGTCAAGCGGTTTTGTGAACCGCCTCTCGCGGCGACAGGTGATATCTTATCACCTCCGGCTGACAATGTCAAGCACTTTTTTCACCATTTTTCCGCGAAACGGTCATTTTGGGGAAGGCGCTTGTCCATCACTCAACTGGAGCTATATCATACCACACCCACCCAAAAGTATACAACGGCGTTTTCCAATACATTTGAAAAAAATGTGCGTCTTTTGGGGCGAATATTTTCTGGTATCCGCCAAAATCGTTCGGAATCCGGGAGTCAGCGCCCTGGCGGCGGGGAACGCGGGGCGCGCGCGGCGGCCAATGGGGGCGTGCGCAACGCGGGCAGTGGCCAATGGGGACGCCCGCAACGCGGGCAGTGGCCGATGGGGGCGCCCGCAACGCGGGCAGTGGCCAATGGGGGCGCCCGCAACGCGAGCGGCGGGCGGCGGGTCGGACGGGCTGCGGGCGCGCGCGATGGGCCGGGATGCGCGCAAAACCGCCGCCCGAGGAATCGGGCGGCGGCAATCAGAGCGCGACGGGGATCAGGGCGGCGGCGACAAAGCGCGGCGAGGATCAGGGCGCGGCGTTGGGCCCGACCAGCCGGATGGGGTTGTCCTCCAGGTTGTCCAGCAGCCACTGGGCCATGCGCACGGCGTTGTCAGGGTTCTCGCTGGAGCCCAGCAGCGCCAGCACCTTGTCGGCGACGGGGTAGCCCGCGGCCTCCTGCAGGCCGGTTAGGTTGGCGATGGGGATACCGTACACCTTGGCCGCCTCGCCCAGGTTCTGATCCCGCTCGGTCTGCAGGGTGGTCTTGGTCAGATCAGCCCCCTCGGGCACGGTCAGGCTGCCGTCGGCGATCAGCTCGTCCAGGGGACGGAAGACCGCCTGCAGGGCGTAGTTGTCAAAATCCTTCTGGCTGATCAGGTACACATCGCCCACGCCGGCAAAGACGTAGGTGTAGAGCATCTGGTAGCCGTTGGCGTCGTTGTTGCCGTCGATCATGATGTGCTGGAAGGTGACCTCCTCCATCTCGGGGAAATCCTCGGCGGCCTTCTTCGCCAGCTTGGTCATCTGATTCTGATCCGAGGGCTCGCCCACCATCTCGACGGTCAGGGCCTTCTCCGGGGGCACCTGGGGCTCGGTGAAGGTGAACAGCAGGCTCCAAAACCCCACGGCCACCACCAGCACGGCCACGTACTTCCACCAATCATACTGGATATGGTACTTGAGCTTCTCCTTCGTCCACTTGCGCGATACCATGGGCGCCCTCCTCGTCGGTTGATTGAAAAACTCCCCCGCCAGCCGACGGGGGAGGGCCGTTTAGGATGAAATTCGACAGCCTGGGGGGATTTCCTGCCCTCAGCGGGGCTTCATGGTGGGGAAGAGGATGACGTCGCGGATGGAGTCGCTGCCGGTGAGCAGCATGACGCAGCGGTCGATGCCGATGCCCAGCCCGCCGGTGGGGGGCATGCCGTACTCCAGGGCGGTGAGGAAATCCTCGTCCATCATGCCGGCCTCGTCGTCGCCGCTCTCGCGCAGGGCCACCTGCTTTTGGAACCGCTCGCGCTGATCGATGGGGTCGTTGAGCTCGGAGAAGGCGTTGCCCATCTCGTTGCGGCAGATGAACAGCTCGAAGCGCTCGGTCAGCCGGGGATCGGCCGGGGAGCGCTTGGCCAGGGGGGAGACGTCCACCGGGTGCATGGTGATGAAGGTGGGCTGGATCAGCTTGTCCTCCACCCGCTGATCGAACACCTCATACAGGGCGTTGCCCCAGGTGGCCGGCGCGGTGGCCGGCAGGGCGACGCCGATGGACTTGGCCAGGGCCACGGCCGCTTCGTCGCCGTCGACGGCCATGAAGTCCAGCCCGGTGTACTGCTTGACGGCCTCGGCCATGGTCAGCCGGGGCCAGCCGGGGGTCAGGTCCAGCTGCTCGCCCTGCCAGGACAGCTGGTAGGAGCCCAAAATTTGCTGGGCCGCGCTGGAGAGCAGGTCCTCGAACAGGTCCATCATGTCGCCGAAATCGGCGTAGGCCTGATAGAGCTCCACCGTGGTGAACTCCGGGTTGTGCTTGGGGTCCATGCCCTCGTTGCGGAAGATGCGGCCGACCTCGTACACCCGCTCCAGGCCGCCGACGATCAGGCGCTTGAGGTGCAGCTCGGTGGCGATGCGCATGTACATGTCGATGTCCAGGGTGTTGTGGTGGGTGATGAAGGGCCGGGCGGTGGCGCCGCCGGAGATGGTGTTGAGCACCGGGGTCTCCACCTCCATGTAGCCCCGCTTATCCAAAAACGAGCGCACATGCTTGATGAACTTGGACCGAATCTCAAAATTGCGGCGCACCTCGGGGTTGACGATCAGATCGACATAGCGCTGGCGGTAGCGCAGCTCCTTGTCGGTCAGGCCGTGGAACTTCTCGGGCAGGGGCCGCAGGGACTTGCTCAGCAGCGCGATCTCGGTGACCTGCACCGACACCTCGCCCTTCTGGGTGCGAAACACCGTGCCCGCCACGCCCAGGATGTCGCCGATGTCCATCTGCTTGAAGGCGGCGTAGGGCTCCTCGCCGATCACGTCCCGGCGCACATAGATCTGCACCTGGCCGCTGCCGTCGCGCAGGTGGGCGAAGCTGGCCTTGCCCATGACGCGCTTGCTCATCATGCGCCCGGCGATGGACACGCGCTGCCCCTGGAGGGCGTCAAAATCCGCCGCGATCTGGGCGGCCTTGTGGGTCGCCTCGTAGGTGGTGATGGCAAAGGGATCGCGGCCCTGGGCCTGCAGATCCTCCAGCTTCTGCCGGCGCACCCGCATCACCTCGGTGAGCGCCTCCTGCTCCTGGATCGGATCGGGCTGCTGGTCGGTCATGGTTATCCGTCCTCTCTTACATTATTGAATCTGCACGATGCGCAGGCGGATGACGCCGTCGGGCACCGCCACCTCCACCACCTCGCCCTTGGCCTTGCCCAGCAGGGCCGCGCCTACGGGGGAGTCGGTGGAGATCACATTGTTCATGGGGTCGGACTCGGTGGCCCCGGCGAGCTTGTAGGTCTCGTCGAAGTCCTCGTCCTCGTCGTGCACCAGGACGGTGGCGCCCACCTGGACGATCTGGTCGCTGATGGCGCCCTCCTCGACAATCTGGGCGTTGCGCAGCTGGTTCTCGATGGTGGCGATCTCGCCCTCCAGGAAAGCCTGCTCGTCCTTGGCGGCGTCATACTCGCTGTTCTCGCTCAGGTCGCCAAAGCCGCGGGCCTCCTTGATGCGGTCGGCTACCTCCCGGCGGCGCACGGTTTTCAAAAACTCCAGGCGCTGCTCAAGATCCTCAAAGCCCTTGCGGGTCAACACAACCTGTTTCTCGTTTGCCATGATGATTCGCCCCTTCTTCCCCTGCCGGGGAGATAAATAAGGAGCACTGCGACGCACACAGGCTGCAGCGCTCAAAAACATTGCTTATATTATAGGGATAGACGCCCCCGCTGTCAATGACTTGCCTCAAACAGGTGTTTGCTGGGCGACCAGCTCCCCCAGCAGCTCGGCCACCTGCTCGTAGCCCTGGGCCTGGTTGAGTCGCCCGCGCATGCGGGTGGCCCCGCGCAGGCCCTTGATATACCAGGCCAGGTGCTTGCGCATCATCAGCACGGCCCCGCGCTCGCCCTCAAGGGCGATCATCATCCGATAGTGCTCCAGGGCCAGGTCCATGCGCTGGCGGGGAGTGGGCGGGTCGGGCAACGGCTCCCCGGCAAAGAGCGCGGCGATGCCCGCGAAAATCCAGGGATTGCCCTGTGCCCCCCGGGCGACCATCACCCCGTCGCAGCCGGTGCGGGCCACCAGGTCCACCGCGTCCTGGGGGGTGAACACATCCCCGTTGCCGATGACCGGCACCTCCACCGCGGCCTTGACCTTCTCGATGATCTCCCAGTCCGCCCGGCCGGCGTAGAACTGCATGCGGGTGCGGCCGTGCACGCACAGGGCGGCGGCCCCGGCGTCGGCCATGCGGCGGGCGAAGTCCACGGCGTTGACCGAGGCCTCGTCCCAGCCCTTGCGGAACTTGACCGACACGGGCACGCTCCCCGCCCCGGCGACCACCGCCCGGACGATGCGCGCGGCCAGCTCGGGCTCGCGCATCAGGGCGCTGCCCTCCCCCGGGCCGGTGATCTTCGGCGCGGGACAGCCCATGTTGATGTCGATGACCGCCGGGCGCAGCGCCGCCAGGCGCGCGGCCATCTCCCCCATCACCTCGGGCTGCCGGCCGAAGATTTGGACGCCCAGGGGCGCGTCGCCCGGCTCGGTGCGCAACAGTTTATGGGTGTTGGGCCCGCCGTAGAACAGGCCCTGGGCGCTGACCATCTCGGTGTAGGCCATGGGGCAGCCCATGCGCCGACACAGCAGGCGAAAAGGCAGGTCCGTGATGCCCGCCATGGGCGCCAGGGCGGCGAAGGGCCTCACGCGCCCTCCGGCTGGGCCTCGGCCGAGGGCTCCGGCGTGGGGCTGAGCGCGTCGGGACTGGGCTCCGGCGTGGGGCTGGGCAGCTCGTCGGCCACGGACTCGAGCTTGGTCAGCGCGTGGATGCGCCAGCCGTCCCTCGTCTTGACCAGGCGCACCTCGTACTTGGCGTTGTCCCACGCGGGGGGGCGCACCACCGCGCCGGCGGCCTTCTGCTCCTCGGAGAGGTACTCCTGGGACAGGCTGCCGTCGATGGAGAGCACCCGCTCGGTGACGATGGCCTTGGCCGAGTTGCTCCAGGGCCAGTTCCAGATCCACTGGAAGGACACGGCGTGCTCAAAATCGGTGATCTTATAGGTCGCGTAGGTGTTGCTGGTCAGCACCGGGTCGCTGTCGATGAAGGCCGCGTCGAAAAACTTGGGCAGCTCCTGGCTGTCCTGCTGCATCAGGGCGGTGCTGGCCCGCTTCTCCATGCCGTCGCCGATGAGCACATAGATATTGGAGAGATTCATCGCCGTGTAGAAGGCGAACAGGCCCACCACCGCCAGCGCCGCGACGATCGCGGCGACCTTGACGACAAAGCCCATGAACCTGAGTAGGTAGCGCATCGTTTCTCCCCTTTCCGAGGGTTGTTCACGCCCCCCATGATAGCATACCGCCGGACAATTGTAAAACCCACGGCCTTGTCAGGGCCGTCGCGGGCGCATATAATTAGGATGTCTAAATTTGGCAAAAGGATGCGGCCGACCGGCGCGGGCCCCGCGCCGCCGTCCGCGCCGAGAAGGAGGAGCGCCCATGATCCAGATTGCCTGCGCGGACAGCCCCGAGCGCCTCGAGCCGGCGCTGTCCCTGTGCTACGACATCCTCGGCGAGCACCTGCGCCGGGCCGAGGGCTACCGGCCCGAGGACTGGCGGGCGCGCGTCGCCCCCTACGGCCGTCTGCTGCTCTACGCCCACGAGGGCGGACAGGTGGTGGCCGCGGCGCTGGGCCGGCCCGAGAGTGCCGAGAGCCTGGTCTGCGGGTTCGTGGCCTGCCGGGCGGACTATCGCCGCAGGGGCGTCGGCCGCCGCCTGATGGACCAGCTGGCCGCAAACGCCCGGGCGATGGGCTTTCGCTACATCACCCTGGGGGCCCAGCCCGGGAGCGAGGGGGTCTACGAGGCCTGCGGCTACCGGGTCGTCGCCCGCACGGAGGATCAGTCCATCTACCAACTGCGCCTGGACCCGCCGGCGGGCTGAGCGGCCGCGCGGCAGGGCCGTTTCACCGGGGTCGCGGCGCGCGGCAATCCCGGTTTCAACGGGGCCGCGGCGCGCGGCAATCCCGAACCCGCCGCTCACAGCTCCAGCTCGCGCTCCAGGTTGATCAGGCAGAGCACCCGGCGGGCGACGGGCTTGGCGGTGATGCGCTCAAGGGCCCGGGCGTAGAGGGCCAGCTGGGGGGTGTGCCGCGCCCGCAGGGTTTCCTCGCCCCCCTCGGGCATGCGGTCGCTCTTGAAATCGTAGAGCACCCAAGCGCCGTCCTCCAGGAAGCAGCAGTCGATCACCCCCTGCACCAGCAGCTCCCCCTCGCCCTGGCCCAGGGCCTCGGCGGCGTCCATGCGCAGGTTGAAGGGCATCTCCCGGGCCAGAGCGGCCCCGGCGGCGGCCAGGGCGCGCCCGGCGGGCCGGTTGCAGAAGGCGGCCAGCTTGTCCAGGGGCACCGTGGCGGCCAGGGGCGCGGTCAAAATCTCCCGCGCCACCAGCTCGGCGACCTGGGCGGCGACCTGGGCGGGGGTGCGGGCGGCGGCGTAGTCCAGGTGGCGCAGCACGGTGTGCAGGGCGGTGCCCCGGGCGGCGGCGTCGGGCCCGGCGCTGGTCAGCAGATGGGCCGGGCCGGGCAGCCGGGGCGGGATCTTGACCGGGGCGAGCTCATGGCTCAGCCGGGTGACCGACAGCTTGGCCGGGATGCGGGTGGCCCCCGGGTGGGGATAGCGCCAGCGGAGCCGCTCGGTCACCCAGTCCGCCGGGGCCTCGGGGCGCTCCAGCCGCCTGCGCAGCGCCCCCAGCTCGGCCCGGCGCAGGCGCACGGCGGTGTCCGGGGCCTGGATGGTGACGCGCCAGCGCGAGGCCGTCCCCTCCCGCGCCGTCACGCTGTCCGGGTCGTCCAAGAGCGCCCGCAGGGGCCCGCCGTCCCGGTGGCGGATCAGCACCGCGCCGATCCAGTCCAGGGGGCACTGGGCCTGGGCCAGGAAGAAGGGGGCGTCGGGTTGGCGGTAGGCCTTGACCCGGGCGGCCAGGCTGCGCGCCGAGCCGACGAGCACCAGGTCGGCCTCGGCCCGGGTCAGGGCGACGTAGAGCACCCGCAGCTCCTCGGCCAGGCTCTCGGCGGTCAGGGTCATGGCGATGGCCTGGCGGGGCAGGGTGTCGGCCTTCAGGCGGCGCTCCCCGTCGCGGTAGGTCGGGCCCAGGCCCAGGGCGGGATGGATCAGCACGTCGGCCCGGGTGTCGCGCAGGTTGAACTTGCGGCCCAACAGCGGCAGGATGACCAGGGGGAACTGCAGCCCCTTGCTCTTGTGGATGCTCATCACCCGCACCACGTCCGCGTCCTCATCCATCAGGTGCGCCGCGCCCAGGTCCCCCCCGGCGGCGCGCAGGCGGGACAGGTGCTCCAGGAACTGGGGCACCCCCCCGGGGGCGCACTGGCGGAACTGCTCGGCCCGCTCCACCAGCATGCGCAAATTGCCCTGGCGCTGGGCCCCCTTGGGCAGGGCCCCGCAGGTCAGGTAATAGCCGGTTTCGTCGTAGAGCCACCAGAGCAGGCTGTCCATGGGCATGTGCCGGGCGGCCAGGCTCCAGCGGTCCAGCTTGGCCTCAAGGGCGCGCAGCTTGTCCCCCAGGGGGCCCTCGGCCTGGGCGGCGGCCGCCATCGCCTCGTAGAAGGAGCCCTGGGGCGCGGCGGCCCGGATGGCCACCAGCTCGTCGTGGTCCAGGCCGACGAAGGGGGCCCGCAGCACCGTCAGCAGGGGCACGTCCTGCCGCCGGGAGCAGAGGATCTGCAGCAGCGCCACCATCGTGCGGATCTCCAGCGCGTCGAAGTAGCCGCCGGCCACCTCGCCGTCGGCGGGGATGCCCTGGCTGGAGAGCACCTGGATGATGTCCTGGGCGGTGGTGGAGACCACCCTGAGCAGCACCGCGCAGTCCCCGTAGCGCAGGGGGCGCTTTTCCCCGGTGGCGGGGTCCACAAAGGGCGCGCCCACCCGGCTGCTCAGCGCCCGGGCGATGGCCATGGCCTCGCGCTGGGCGGTCTGCTGCAGCTGCAGCTCCTCGTCGGCCGGGGGCTCCTCCGCGGCGAGCCCCTCGTCCAGCAGGATCAGCTCCACCGGGGTTTCGGGCCCGGTTTCGTCCAGTCCGGGGTAGAGCCGCTCGGCCGGGCCGTAGTCCATCTCGGCCAGCTCGGGCTTCATCAGCCGGTCGAACAGGTCGTTGACCGCGCCGAGCAGGCCGGGGCGGCTGCGGAAGTTGCGGTTCAGGTCGATGCGCGCGCCCCCCTCCCCGGCGCCGTAGCGGGCGGCCTTGTCCAAAAACAGCCCGGGCTCGGCCCGGCGGAAGCGGTAGATGCTCTGCTTGACGTCGCCGACCATGAACAGGTTGTCCCCCCGGCAGACCCGCTCCAAGAGCGCCTCCTGCACGGCGTTGGAGTCCTGGTACTCGTCCACGAACACCGCCTGGTAGCCCGCGCGCACCTGCTCGCGCACCGATGGGATGTCCAACAGGGCGATGGCCCGGTGCTCCAGGTCCGAGAAGTCCAGGGCCCCGCGCTGGGCCTTGAGCGCGGCGAAGCGCTCGGCGAAGGCCTGGCACAGGCGGGCCAGGGCGGCCAGCTGGGGCGCGGTGGCGGCGAGCATCTCCCGCTGGGCCGGCAGGTCGCCGAGCAGCTCGGCCCAGCGGTCCACCAGGGCCTTGACCGACTTGCGCAAAACCTGGGCCTGCTCCTTCAGGGCGGGATCGACCTGGCGGGCGGCCTTGAGCCGGTCGAAGCGGACGGCCTTGAGCGCCCCGGCCAGGCTGTCCAGCCCGCCGCGGGCGGCGGCCTGCAGCGCGTTAAGCACGGCGCGGTCGGCCTGAACGGCCTCCAGGTACACCGCCAGGCGCGGGTTGCACACCCGCTCCATCTGGTCCAGGTAGCTGCGGGCCCCGGCCAGGTCCCGGTCGAAGCGCGCGGCCAGGCTCCGGGCCCAGGGCAGGCGCCACAGCGCCTCCCCCGGCGCGTCGAGCAGAGCGGGCAGGTCGGCCAGCCAGGCCTCGGGGTAGGGCTGGCTCATCGCGGCGTTGTGGCAGGATAGGATCAGCTTCTCCAGCCCGTCGGTCTGCCGGTGGGAGAAGCGCCCGGCCAGGGAGAGAAAATCCGCCCGACCATCCTTGAAGGCCTCCTCGATGACCTCGGAGAGGGCCTGGGCCGTGAGCACCGCCATCTCCCCCTCCTGGCCGACGCGGAAGGCCGGGTCCAGGCCGATCTGGTGGAAATAGCGTCGCAGCAGGCTGGCGCAGAAGGTGTGCAGGGTGCAGATGCTGGCCCGGCTCAGGCGCGAGAGCTGCCCCTGGGCCCGGCGGTCGCCCCCCTCGGCGGCGGCCTGCAGGGCCTGGGCGACGCGCTCGCGCATCTCCCCGGCCGCGGCCCGGGTGAAGGTCACCACCAGCAGGCGGTCCACGTCGGCCTCCCCGGCGAGCACCATCCGGCAGATGCGCTCCACCAGCACGGCGGTCTTGCCCGAGCCCGCCGCCGCCGAGAGCAGCAGGTTCTCCCCCCGCTGGTCGATGGCCAGGCGCTGCTGATCGGTCCAATTACGCGTCGCCATGGGCGTCCTCCTTCAGCTTGTCGGTCAGCTCCTGCATGGTCAGCTCGGGCAGCTGCCGGTATCGGTGGGCCTCGAAGGCCGGGTCAAACTGGCACACCCCCCGGTAGTCGCACCAGTCGCAGGCGGTGCGCGGCCCCTGCTTCAGGGGCGCGGCCCGGGTGGCCCCGGAGAGAATCTCCTGCATGAACTGGGCGGCCAGGGCCCGGGCGCGCGTGAGCAGCCCGGCCATGACCTCGGCGGGCACGGCGCTGCTGTTCGCGGCCAGGTCGCCGTCCTTCTTAAAGCGCACCGGCAGCACGTCGGCCTGGGTCTCGGCCAGCGCGTCCAGCCCCCGCAGCACCCGCGCGTCCTGAATGACCAGGCCCCGCAGGCGCAGCTGGCGCAGAATCTCCCCCTCCATCTGCTCGCCGGGCAGGCCCTCCACCCAGGGATCGTCGATGTGGAAATAGAACAGCCCGGCCGGGTCGGCCCCGGCCAGGTCGGTCAGGGCGGCCAGGTACAACAGCAGCTGCAGCTTGACCCCGTAGTACATCTCGCCCGGGGAGAGGGTGGGCGCGCCGGACTTGTAATCGGTGACGGTGACATAGTCCCCCTCGGGCAGGCGCAGCAGGTCCGCCCGGTCGATGCGCCCCTGAAGGTACACCCGCTCGCCCGAGGGCAGCTCGATGGCGATGGCCGGGTGGGTGCCCCCCGGGCCGAAGACGATCTCATGGCCCAGGGGCTGGGCCTGACTGCGGCGGGCCTGGCTGGCCAGGGTCCACACCGCCCGCTTGGCCACCCGCGCCAGCTGGCCGGACAGGTGCTCCAGCCGGCGGGTGGCGCGCATCAGGCCGAAGCGGTACTGCTCGAGCACCGGGGCCAGGGCGGCCTCCATCGCCGCGTCGGACTGCTCGCGCGCCACGCCCTCCAGGCTCAGGCCCCGGCGGCTGAGCTCGGCGGCGTAGTTGTCCAGCGCCGCGTGGAGCAGGTTGCCCGTGTCCGGGCCCTGGAGGGCGTACTCCCGGGGCAGCTCGGGCTTAAGCGCGTAGGCGACGAAATGGCGGTAGGGGCACTGGGCGTAGCTCTCCAGCCGGGAGACGCTGGCCCGAACCGGCGCGGGGTAGGCCTGGCGCGGGCGGGTCAGGGGGCGCTCGGCCCCGGTGTCCAGCAGGGCGGCCTTGAGCTGGGCAAGGGGCGCGGCGTACTCGGGCAGGGCGGCGTACCCGTCGTAGAGCTGCCACAGGTCGGCGGAGGGGCCCGCCCCGTCCCGGGCGGCGGCCAGGCCGGCCACCAGGGCGGGGTAGCTGCCCGCCGCGCCCTGGTGATCGGCGCGCACGCCCTTGGGCGGGGCGGACAGGCGCAGCCGGGGAAACAGGCGCATCAGCCTGCCGACGCACAGCGCCGGGCGCATGGCCTCGCCCTCGGGCCCCCCGGCGGCGTAGCTGATGTAGAGCCGCTCGGTGGGCTTGCTCAGGGTCTCGTACAGGTCGCGCCGGGCCTGGTCCTCGGCCTCGGCCCCGCTCAGGCGCCAACCCCGGCCGGCCAGCTCGGCCAGCTCGCCCTCGGCCAGCAGCTCGGCGGGCTCGGCGATCTGGGGAAAGAGCCCGTCGTTGGCCCCGATGATAAACAGCGCCCGCACCCGCTCGCGCTTGCTGCGCCCGAGGTTGCCCACCACCACCTGGTCCGGCGCGGTGGGCAGGATACCCACCTCAAGGGCCTCCAGCCCGGCCTGCAGCAGCCGGGACAGGTCCGCCAGGGGCAGGGCGCTCTCCCCCAGCAGCACCACCAACTGGTCGAGCACCGCCATCACCCGGTTCCAGATCTGGGCGGTCTCGGCGGCGGCCTCGGCCAAGCCCTCGGCCTCGAGCTGGGCCAGCTCCCGCTCGAGCTTCTCCGGCGCGCCCACCCGCTCCAGGTAGGCGAACAGCGCCGCCGCCACCGCGCCCACCGAGGGCCGGCCCTTGACCGCCGCCAGGAAGGCCTCCACCGGCCCCATCAATACCTGGCGAGGCCCCTCGGCCTGGGCGGCCCGCTCGGGCTCCCCCCGGGTGAAGGGCCCCCGCCACAGGTCCCGGGTGACGCCCGTGGCCCGGGCGTAGGCGGCGAGCACCTCGGCCTCGTCCCTCTCCAGGGCGGTGTAGCCGCAGGCAATGTGATCCAGCACGTCGGCGGCGCGCAGGCGGCCGGCCGCCATGTCCAACAGGGTGATCAGCGACCGGGCCAGGGGGTGGCTGCCCACGTCGCGCTTGCGGTCGATGAAGCAGGCCACGCCGCTGCGGGCGAGCACGTGGGCCAGGGTGGCCCCGTGGCGGTCCAGGTCGGCGCACACCAGGGCCATGTCCCGCCAGCGCAGGCCCTCCCGGGCGGCGGCGACCATGGCGTCGGCCACGGCGACCATCTCGTCGTAGGGGGTGGCGGCGCGCACCACGCGGATGGCCGCCGGGTCCCCCTCATAGCGCTGGCAGGGCTGGGCGTAGAGCTCCCGCGACAGGTGAACCAGCTCGGGGGCGCGGCCCTCGCCCTCCCCGGGCACCGCGACGGAGCGCAGGGTCACCCCCTGGCGGGCGGCCTGCTCGGAAAGCAGGGTCAGGTTGTCCGCGTCCACCTGGAACACCGCCTCGTCCCGGGCCCCGGGGTCCAGGGCCATGGACACCGTCAGCCCCCGGCTGTGCCGGGCCAGGGCGGCCATGAGCATACAGCTCTTGACGGTGAACACGTCGAAATAGGCCCACCAGAACCGGGCCCGCCCCACCCAGGGGGTGTCGGGCAGGCGGGCGATCAATTCGTCCAGGTCGTCCTGGCTGTCGGCGAAGCGGTCGCCCAGCAGGTCCTCCAGGCCCTGGTAGAGCCGGGCGACGTCGGCCAGCTTGTCCCCCAGGGGGGTGTCCGCCCGCCGCGCCGCCTCCTGGGCCACGGCCTGGGGCTGTATGCCGCAGGCCTTCATCCGGGTGATGACCGCCTCCATCTGGGCCAGGAAGCCGGTCTTGCCCGCCACCGAGGCGAAGGCGGCCAGGGGCTGCTCCAGCGCGTCGATCACCCGGCGCAGGGCCATGCACCGGCCCTGGCTGGTGATGGGCGCGCGGTCCCGACGGCCGGACAGCTCGAACACCCGGCTCATCAGCCGCGTCGGGCTGAGCACCTCCATCTGCATCGCCCCGGGCAAGCCGTTGCCGCCGATCAGCTCCCGCTCGGCCTGGAGGGTAAACTGGTCCGGCACGATCAATATGCGCGGCCCCTGCCCGGCGATCATCTCCCGGTGGATGCGCGCCATGCGCGCCGCGCCGTCGCGCCCATACAGGGCCACCAGATTGCCCATAAAAAACCCTCCTTCGCCTCGTCCACTTTTTTCATTATATCGCGTTGACAGCCAAAGGCAAAGCGGCTATCCTTGAATTGGATATTTCTTTTTTCAGGAGGTACCCATGGGTTCTGACGACATCGCGCGCATCCGCCGGGAGATGGCGCGCATTCCCCTCTCCCCGCCCCAGGCCCAGGCCCTCTCCGCCCTGCTGGAGGCGGCCGTCGCCCAGCCCGGCGGGGCGGACCTGCTTTTGGCCGCCCGCCGCGCCCGCTTCGGCGATCCCCCCCTGCGCTTTGACCGCGTCGCCCAGCCCGAGGCGGGCGATCCCAGCGGCCAGGCCCGGGCGATTCTCTCGGGCCTGGCGCTGCCCGACGGGCTGGCCCCCCTGGCCTGCCTGCTGCCCCACCTGTGCCAGCTGCCCCTCCTGGTGGATTTCTACGCCGAGCAGGGCATCGACGAGCCGGTGCTGCGCGACACCCTCAAGGACATCCCGATCTGGATGGAGGACTACCGCGCCAAACATGGGGTTTACGGCATGGCCGAGGCCGACTGGCTGGCCAACCATTTCTCCGGCGGGCTGTTCCGCCTGGGTCGGCTGCAGTTCGCCTTCAACCGCTTCGAGGCGGGCGTCGCCCGCCTGTACACCGACGGGTCGCGCTACGCCGCCCTGGCCGAGGCCGGGCTGACCGTGCGGCGGGACGGCTTTTTGCAGGGGGTGTGCGGCCTGACCGACGCGCACGCCTTCACCACCGCCCTGCGGGATCCCGGCGCGCAGGACGGCCCCTGGGGCTACCCGGTGGACGTCGCCACCGGCCGGGTGCTCCAGCCCGCCGCGTCCCTGGGCCGACCGTTCCAGCCGGCGCTGGCGGCGGGCGACGCGGTGATCGACATCCACATCCCCGCCGACGGGCCGATGGACATCGCGGCCTGCCGGGCGGCCTTCCTCCAGGCGCTGGATTTCTTCCCCAGGCATTTTCCGGCCTGGCCCTGGCGCTTTTTCACCTGCGAGAGCTGGCTGATGGCCCCGCAGCTGCCCCAGCTCGGCAAGGGCAACACCGCGGCTTTCCAGCGGCAGTTCCTGATCCTGCCCTACGACGGGGGCGATGAGCAGATGTTCGAGCGGCTCTACCAGAGCGACCCGGCGCGCGACCCCGCCGGCCTGGCCGCCCTGCCCCAGGGCTCCAGCCTGCAGCGGGCCGTGCGCGACCACCTGCTCGCAGGCGGTCTCTTTACGGCCATGCACGGGGCGATCCCCCGGGAGCTGGCCGCACAGTTTGGCCAAATTGCATACCGAACGAGGTGAACGGCATGAAACGATTGGGCGAGCTGCTGCCCGAGGTTCGGCGCGTGACGACCTTTCCCCCGGAACTGGACGGCCTGCTGGGCGAGCTGTGCGCCGCGGTGGACGCGGACGAGGCCCTGCTGGCCCATGTCTGGGCGCTGCACCGCGAGGCCTTTACGGATCGGGAGAGCGAGGGCGGCCTGATGCAGCTAAGCGCGGACGAGGCCCTGGTCGCCCGGCTGCCCGGGCGGCTGCGGCCGCTGTTTCTGGCCGCGCCGCTTGTGGCCAACATCGAGGCGCTCCAGACCCTCTACCGGCGGCGGGGCATCGACGAGCAGACGCTGCGCGACACCCTGGCCGACCTGCCCTACTGGATGGCTGAGCAGCACCGCGCCACCGGGGTGTGGAGCTGCCAGATGTTCGGCTGGCTGCGCATGCATATGGCGGGCAAGCTCTTCCGCCTGGGGCGGATGCAGTTCGCCTTCCATCCCTTCCCGAGCATGGAGGCCACCTACTGCGTGCACATCCTGCGGCACAACGCCACCGGCCGCGTCGCCGCCCTGAGCGAGGACGGCCTGGTCTACCGGCGGGACGGCTACGCCCAGGGGCAGAACGGCATCCGGGACGATTTCGCCTTCGCCGCCGTCTACCGCGAGCAGGGGAACAGCTACATCGGCCACCTGGCCGACCCGGTCAGCGGGCGGGTGGCCATGCGGCCCGTCGCCCTGCCCCGGGACCAGTGGACCCCCATCGTCCGCCGGGGCGACGTCGTGATGGATATCCATGTGCCCTCGGGCATTCCCCTGACCGTCGCGGACTGCGCGGCCTCCTTCCAGAGGGCCGACGCCTTCTTCGCGGCGCACTTCCCCGAGACGCCCTGGGAGATTTTCTTCGGCCAGAGCTGGATCCTCAGCCCCCAGCTGGACCAGGTGCTGCCCGAGCGCAGCAACCTGGCCCGCTTTCAGCGGCAGTTCTATCACTTCCCCGCCCTGGCGGACGACGCGCGCATGTTCGAGCGGGTCTTCCCCGGTCCGCCGGAACAGCTGATGCACAGCGACCGGCCCGCGGACGTCTTCTCCCTGCCCCGGGGGACCTCCCTGCAGCGCAATATGCTGGATTTCCTCGCCCAGGGCAACGAGTTCCACTGCATGAACGGATTCTTCTGCCGGCGGGACGCGGCGGCCTTCGGCCGCGCGCCCTACGCCCAGGCCCATAAGGAGGTTTGACCCATGACCCTTCACATCAACCCCATCAGCTCGCTGGAGAAGGTCTTCCTGGAGGGGGACTTCAACCCCGCGCCCTACACCGCGGCCAGCGCCCTGCGGGGGGAGCGCTTCTCCTACCAGCTGGCCCTGCGCCTGACCGATTCGCCCCGCGCCGACGTGGCCGTGGCTGTGGACGGCCCCCTGGCCGATTGCGTCGTCCTGTCCCAGGTGGTCAACGTGCCCAGCGAGCTGCCCGCCTACTCCGAGACCGACGACTTCTACCTGCGCAAGCGGCCCGGCCTCTACCCCGACCTGCTCGCCCCGCTGCCCGGCGGGCGCATGACCCTGCCGCCCGAGGCGTGGCGGGCGCTGTGGGTGCAGGTGACCGTGCCCGAGGATCAGGCCGCCGGGGACTACCCCGTCACGGTGCGCTTCACCGCCAAGGACGGCCAGACCCTCGCCGAGAGCACCTTCACCCTCTCGGTCATCCCCGCCGCCCTGCCCGAGCAGACCCTGGTATATACCAACTGGTTCCACTGCGACTGCATCGCCTCCTACTACGGCGACGAGGTCTTCTCCGAGGCCCACTGGGCGCGCATCGGCCAGTTTATGGCGCTCTACCGCGCCAGCGGGGCGACCTGCATCCTGACGCCGGTGCTGACCCCGCCGCTGGACACCGAGGTGGGCGGCGAGCGGCCGACGGTGCAGCTGGTGGGCATCCGCCAGCAGGGCGACCGGTACAGCTTCGACTTCAGCCTGCTGGGCCGCTACCTCGATCTGGCCCGCAGCCATGGCATCGAGCGCTTCGAGATCGCGCACTTCTTCACCCAGTGGGGCGCGGCCCACGCGCCCAAGGTCATCGCCGAGGTCGACGGGCAGCACCGGCGCGTCTTCGGCTGGGAGACCGACGCGGCCGGCGCGCCCTACCGCGCCTTCCTGGCCCAGCTGATCCCGGCGCTGTTGGACTACCTGCGGGGCCGGGGGGTGCTGGACAACTGCTACTTCCACATCTCCGACGAGCCCAGCCTGGAGCACCTGGACAGCTACCGCGCCGCCCGCGAGGGGGTCGTGGGGCTGCTGGCGGGCTGCAAGATCATGGACGCGCTGAGCAACTACGATTTTTACGCCCAGGGCCTGGTGGATCATCCCGTCCCGGCCAGCAACCACATCGAGCCCTTCCTGGCGCACCAGGTGCCTGAGCTGTGGACCTACTACTGCTGCAGCCAGCACCGGGATGTGTCCAACCGCTTTATCGCCATGCCCTCCTGCCGCAACCGGGTGCTGGGCTGCCAGCTGTTCAAGTACGACATCGCCGGCTTCCTGCAGTGGGGGTACAACTTCTACTACAGCCAATATTCGGCCTACCCGGTCAACCCCTTCCTGACCACCGACGCCGTCCAGGCCTTCCCCTCGGGGGACGCCTTCGTGGTCTACCCCGGGCCCGAGGGGCCCCTGCCCTCGCTGCGGCTGTGGGTGTTCCACGAGGCGCTGCAGGACATGCGGGCCATGCAGCTGTTAGCCGGGCGCATCGGCAAGGACGCCGTGACCGCCCTGATCGACGAGGGGCTGGACGCGCCGGTCACCTTCTCGGCCTACCCCCACAGCGCCGCCTATGTGCTCGCCCTGCGGGAGAAGATCAACCGCCGCATCGCCGAAACCTGCTGATCGGCAACCAAACGCCCCGGCCGCAAAAGACGGTCGGGGCGTTCTTTTTTGGCGGCGGCGTGCGCTCAGCGGGCCTGGCGCGCGGCCTCGCGCTGGCGGCAGATTTCCTCCCAGCTGGGCAGCTGGTCGATCAGCCCGGCAAAATCGGCCAGGCAGCCGGGGATGTCGATGTTCTGGGGGCACATCGCCGCGCACGCGCCGCAGCCGACGCAGGCCGCGGGCCGCCCGCTCGGGTCCATGGCCTCCACCCGCATGACCAAATTGAGCTCCGGGGAGAAGCGCATCTGGTTATACAGGCTCAGCAGGCCGGGGATGTCCAGCCCCTGGGGGCACCCGTCGCAGCAGTAGCGGCAGGCGGTGCAGGGCACCGCACGCTTCATGCCCTCGGCGATGCGGTAGAGCAGCTCGACCTCCGCCGGGGAGAGGGGCTGCCCGCCGCTGAAGGCGGCGGCGTTGTCGGCCACCTGCTCAAGGGTGGACATGCCGCTGAGCACCATCGTCACCCCCGGCAGGGTCTGCAGATAGCGCAGGGCCCACGAGGCGGCGGAGGCCCCGGGCCGCAGGGCCTCTAGCGCCGCCCGGTCGGCCTCGGGCAGGTCGGCCAGCTTGCCCCCGCGCACCGGCTCCATCACCCACACCGGCACGCCCCGCTCGCACAGCAGCTCGTAGCGGGCCCGGGCGTCCTGCAAGGTCCAATCCAGGTAGTTAAGCTGGATCTGGCAGAACGCCATGTCCTCCCCGGCCAGGTCCAAAAACGCCCGCAGGTTGTCCAGCCCGCCGTGGCTGGAGAAGCCCAGATGGCGGATGCGGCCGCGCCGGCGCTGCTCGCGAAAATAGTCCAGGATGCCCCAGCGCGGGTCGGTGTAGGTCGCGATGGAGCGCTCGTACACGTTGTGCAGCAGGTAGAAGTCGAAATAGTCCACCCCGCATTTGTCCAGCTGCTCCTCGAAAATCTCCGCCGGGTCGTAGCGCTGGCTGATCTGGTGACCAGGGTATTTGTCCGCCAGCAGGATGCGCTCGCGCGGGTAATCCGCCAGCACCCGGCCGATCACCCGCTCGGCCGCGCCGGCGTGGTAGGGGTAGGCGGTGTCAAAATAGCGCACGCCGTGGTCGTAAGCATAGCGCACCATCTCGCGCACCGCAGCCTCGTCGATGGCGGCGGGGTTGGCCGGGTCGGTCAGGGGCAGGCGCATGGTGCCAAAGCCCAACATGGGCAGGTTTCGGCCCTGAAAAGGTCGCTGGATCATCCTCTCTCCTCCTTATCCGCGCCTGGCGCGGTTTGACTCGGCGGGGCTCACGGGGTTTCGAGCCGCAGGCGCAGGTCCGCCCCGCGGATCAGGGCGAAAAGGCCCTGAATCTTCTCCAAAGGCCAGTCGGTGATGTCCACGCGGATGGCCAGGCTGGCGGCCACCGCGCCGGGTATGGACGCGATCGGCGCGATCGGCGCGGTCGGGCTGGGCGCGGCGGCGCGGTCGGCGGGCGCAGACACGGCGGTATCGGTGCGCGGCGCGGTCGGACTGTGCGCGGCGGCGCGGTCGGTGGGCGGCGCGGTCGGGCCGGGCGCGGCGGCGCGGTCGGTGGGCGACGCGGTCGGCGGGGTTTGCACGGCGGCCGACGGGCCGGGATCGACGGCTGTCGGCCGAGGGGGGGCGCTTGACTCGTCAGTGGGCGCGCCTTGCGCCGCCGGGCGGACGGGCGTCGATAGCGCGGTCGCCGGGCCGGACGGGTCAGCCATTGCCAGGCCGTCGCAAGCCGCTGGTGACTCCGCCGCAGCGCGCCTGGGCGTCGGGCGCGAAGGCGATCTTCAGGCCCAAAGGCGTCAGGGTCCAGTCCGCCAGGATGCCCAGGGTCTCCAGGGTGTCGCGGGTGGACTCAAAATTGGCCCCCTTATACGAGGCCCGGATCCACTTGCCGTCGCCAGCCTTGCTTTTGACCGCCTCGAGCATGCGTCCAATATTCTGTTTGGTCGTGCCATAGGGCAGCATTTTCACGGATTTCGGGTCGTTCACGGTCCACACCCCATCCCGGCGGCCCGGATGGGCCGTCCTTTTCTGCCCCCATTATATACCCCGACGAATAGGGCCGTCAATTGAGAAATGGAGGTCTTTTTAGGCCTCCATTTCCCTCTCCCTCAAAATCGGCGCAGGTGCAGCACCTCCGGGTCGATCCAGCCGATGGCCGGGGAGGCGGTGCGGGCCATGGCCCCGGCCAGCTCCCCAGTGCAGCGCGCCACCAGATCGGCCACGCCCTGGGCCCCCCGCTCGGACAGCGGCCCCATCACCGCCCGGCCGATGGATACCGCCGTGGCCCCCAGGGCCAGGGCCTTGAACACGTCCATCCCGCTCTCCACCCCGCAGTCCACAAAGATGGGCATGCGCCCGCCCACGGCCTTGGCGATGTCGGGCAGCGCCATCAGCGGCGGCACGGCGTAATCCAGGATGCCGTGGTGGTGGGAGACCACGATGCCCTGGACCCCGGCCTGCAGGCAGAGCTTGGCGTCGGTCACGCTGAGCACCCCTTTGACCACGAAGGGCAGGGGCGCGGCGGCGCGGACATAGCCCTTGATCTGCTCCAGGTCCTTGGGGGACATGCGCTGGCCGAGCACCTCGTCGCACGCGCCCAGGCGGTTCATGCCGTGGTCCAGGTCCATGCCCACGGCCAGCACGCCGCAGGCCTTGGCGTGAGCGATCTTGCGCTGGATGAGGGCCTCGTCGGCGTAGGGCTTGATGATCTTGACGGTTTTCGCGCCGGTGGCGCAGATGGCCTCCAGCTCGGCCTCGTCGCCCATGCCCGCCCACATGACGCAGCCCGCGGCCAGCGCCCCCCGGGCCATCTCCACCATCCCCTCGGGGTGGCAGCCGTTCAGGTGGCTCAGGGCGGCCATCATCACCGGCGTGGCAAAGCTCTGGCCGAACAGGCGCAGGGTGGTATCGGGCACGACCGCGCCGATGTGGCGCATCTCCACCAGCAGCGCGTCGAAATACGCCCGGGTGATCCGGTTGGCGTCCCCAGCTGATTGCATGCTCTCTCCTCCTTTTGGGGCGCGGCAGGCGCGCCCTCTGACCTGATTATAGCATAGATCGCCATTGGACAGCATCTTCCCGCGGGCGTATAATGGGGACAGAAGCAAACAAAGGAGGCACGGCCATGAACCGACCGGAGATCACCGTCATCCCCTGCAACCCATCCATGGCGGGCGTCGCCGAGGTGCTGCCCGACGTGGTCTTCTCCACCGAGACCGGGGTGGAGCTGAAGATGCAGATTCTCACGCCCTGGCGGGACCCGGAGAGGGAGACGTCCATCCCCCGCCGACCGCTGATCGTCTTTGTCCAGGGCAGCGCCTGGACCTTCCCCAACGTGTACTACGAGCTGCCCCAGCTGGGCCAGTACGCCCAGGCGGGCTATGTGGTGGCCACCGTCACCCACCGCAACTGCCAGCAGGGCCACCCCTACCCCGCCTTTTTGCAGGACGTCAAGACCGCCATCCGCTTCCTGCGCAAAAACGCCGACGTCTACGGCGTCGACCCGGACCGGGTGTGCGTGTTCGGCACCTCCTCCGGCGGGAACACCGCCCTGCTGGTCGGCCTGACCGAGGACGATCCCTCCCTGATCACCGGCGAGCACGCGGGCTACGGCGTGGGCGTGCAGCTGGTCGTCGAGTGCTTCGGCCCGACGGACCTGGTGGCGATGGTGCGGCAGCGCTACACCGACGAGCAGGATCAGCCCGGCAACCTCTTCCACGACCTGTGCGGCGGCAAGGTCGCCGAGCACATGGAGGTGATGCGGGCCATGAGCCCCTGCCACCGGGTGGCGGCGGGCAAGACCTATCCCCCCTTCCTGATCATCCACGGCGACGCCGACCCGGTGGTGCCCTACGAGCAGGGCCTGGCCATCTACGACAAGCTGCTCGCCGTCGGGGCCGACGCGCGCATGATCTGCGTGGGCGGCGCGCCCCACGAGGGTCCCTTCTGGAGCCAGCGCCTGCACGGGATGATCCTGGGGTATCTCAACGAGAAGCTCTAACCCGACAAAGAAGCCGGCCCCTCGCATTGAGGGGCCGGCTTTTTGTTCAGGCCCAGGCGCAGCCGCCCTTGTCCGCGCCCTTGACCAGGTAGAGGGCCCGGTCGGCCCGGCGGTAGAGCTCGTCGAAGTCCTCCCCGGCCCGGCCCCGCGCCAGGCCGATGGAGCAGTTGAAGGGGATGGCGAAGCGCCGGCCCACCTCGGCGCAGCGGGCCTGCAGCGCCCGGCCCATCCCCTCGGCGCGCTGGCAGGACTCGCCCGGGCAGAAGGCCATGAACTCGTCCCCGCCCATGCGGGCCAGCAGCGCGTCGGCCGCGAAACAGCCGCACATCGCCTGGGTGAAGGCCAGGATGACCTCGTCCCCGGCCAGGTGGCCCAGGGTGTCGTTGATCCGCTTGAAATCGTCCAGGTCGATCATCAGCATCGTCCCGGGCCCCTGGGTCAGCATCTGCCGGGCGTGCCGCTCGCCAGCCACCCGGTTGTACAGCCCGGTCATGGCGTCGAGCTCCAGGCGGCGCTGCAGGCGCTGGGCCCGGGCCAGGGCCTCCTCGGCCAGGTCGGAGACGGTCTTGGGGTAGTACTCCCCGTCCTGCTGGTCGGCGTTGGGCAGGGAGTGGTGCAGGTGGTCGATGACCACCCCGCTGGGCGAGTCGTGGCAGACGACCGAGAAGCGGCTGTCCATCTCGATGTGCACGGCCTTGTCCGGGTGGGTCCGCTCGCGCACCCACAGCGTGCCGTACACCACGCACACATTCGGGGCGATGGCCTGCGCGCTGTACCACTCGTCAAGGATGTCAAAGGCGACGTTCTGGGCCTCCTGCCGGTCCCGCGCCAGCCCTTCGGTCAGCTCGGCCTTGCTGCGGTAGAACTCGTGCTTGCCGGTGCCGATGACCACCAGGCTCTCGGGCAGGGCGTCGATCACCGGGGCCATGCCGCCGGCGGTGTTGTCCAGCAGATAGCCTCGCCACATGGCCTTGACCGCCGCCACCGCCCGCTCGTGGAAGGTCAAGCGTCCACCCCCTCGCCGGTGTAGGCAACCACGCGCCGCAGCCGGGGCGTGTCCTCGGCCCGGTCGATCACCAGCGCCAGGGCGTCGGCCGGAAGATCCAGGCGGCACAGGTGCTTGTGGCCGATCAGGCTGCCGGTATACACCGTGCGCCACGCGCCGGCCCGCCGGGCCTCCAGGTGGAAGGCCTGCACCCGCTCGCCCTGGGCGATGTCCTCCATCAGCACCGCGTCGGTCACGGTCCGCTCGCCCGGAAAATTGATCTCAAAGCGCGCGCCCTCGCCCCGGGTCTCCCCCAGGGGATGGGCCAGGCGCGCCCGCAGGTTGTCGGCGAAGGCCGCCAGGGCGTCGGCGTCAGCCTGGGGGATCAGGCCCCGGTCGTCGGGGGCCAGGTTGAGCAGCAGCCCCGCCCCGCGGCCCACCGAGCGCTCGTACAGGTGCATCAGGTTATCCGGCGTGCGCACCAGATGATCCTCGCCGGGGTGCCAGAACCAGCGCCCCGGGCGGATGGGCACGTCGCACTCGGCGGGCACCCACAGATCGTGCCGCGCGGTCAGGTTACCCGTGCGCGCCACCTCGGACAGGTCGGCCACCACGTTGGGGCAGGGATAGGGCGCCAGGCCGTCCTCGTTGCCCACCCAGCGGATGGTGGGCTCGCCCATGTTGAAGACCATCGCCCCGGGCTGGTGGGTGTGCACAATGTTCATGATGCGCGCCCAGTCGTACGCCCGGCCGTCGGAGCCCGCCCCGTCGAACCACACCTCCACCAGCGGACCGTAGCCCGTCATCAGCTCGGTGAGCTGGCGGCAGTAGAAGTCGTCATAGGCGGCCTTGTCGGCATAGCAGGGTTCATGCCGGTCCCAGGGGGACAGGTACAGCCCGCAGGGCATGTCCGCCCGACGGCAGGCCTCCACAAACGCGCCCACCACGTCGGTCTTCACCGGCGCGCTGGCCACCGAGTAATCGGTGGTCTTGGTCGGCCACAGGCAGAAGCCGTCGTGGTGCTTGGCGGTCAGCACCAGGTAGCGCAGGCCCCCCCGCCGGGCCACCCGCACCCACTGGGCCGGGTCCAGGGCGGTGGGCGCGAACCACTCGGGCCCGTGCCGCCCGTCCCCCCACTCCTGATCGGTAAAGGTCGTCACGCCGAAATGGACGAACATGCCCATCTCCAAATCCTGCCAGGCCACCTGGGCCGGGGTGGGTGTGATCATCGGCGCACCCTCCTTCTCGTTTCTCTTCTCTGTCATGGTACCAGGGCCCGACAGATTTATCAAGGGCTCGCCAAATCCCGTCCTTGCATTCCCATCCGCGGGCCCGTAAACTGGTCACAGGCCCGCCCGGGCCGGAAAGGAGACGCCGCCATGCTGGAATACCGCTTTGACACCCAACTGCTGCTGGAGGGGGAGAACCTCTCCGAGGACGCCATCGGCGCGCACATCACCGAGCACATCCCGGGGGACTGCCTGCTGGCCGTGGGCGACGAGACCCTCATCAAGATCCATTACCACACCAACACGCCCTGGAAGGTGCTGGAATACTGCGCCGGGCTGGGGGACATCTACGACGTGGTCGTGGAGAACATGCAGCGCCAGGCCGACGGCCTGCAGGGCTGACACCGACGGGATAGCGGGCGCGCCCGCTATTTCTCGGTTTTGGGGGCGGAGGACCGGGCCGCCCGGGGACGGGCGGGGGCTTTGGCCGCGCCGCCGCTCGCGCGCGCCGGGGTCTTGGCCCCGCCGGTCTTGACCGCGCCGGTCTTGGCCCCGCCGGTCTTGGCCCCGCCGCCGCTCGCGCGCACCGGGGTCTTAGCCCCGCCGGTCTTGGCCGCGCCGCCCGCCCGCGCGGGCGATTTGACCGCGGCCCTGCGCCGCCGGGGCGGATCGGGCGGGAAGTCCGCCGCCGGGGCCTGCTGGCGGGCGTGCTCCACCAGGAAGGCGCTGTAGCGGCGGATCGAGGCCATGAACCGCTCCCGGTCCATCTCGCCCCGGGCGATCTTGGCCAGGGCCCGCTCCCACTTGCCGGTGGTCAGGGCGCTGGTCATCTGCTCGGGGGCGACGGCGATAAGCGCGCGGCCCTTGTCGGTGGGCAGCAGCTTCTGCCCCGAGCGGGTGATATACCCCACCTTGAGCAGCCGCTCGATGATGGCCGCCCGGGTGGCCGGGGTGCCCAGGCCGCTCTCGCGCATGGCCTCGCGTAGCTGCTCGTCCTGGATATGCCGGCCGGCGTGCTCCATGGCCGAGAGCAGCGTGGCCTCGGTGTAGGGAACGGGGGGCTGGGTCTGCTTCTTTAGGGCCTTGGCCCCCTTGACCGGCACGCGCATGCCCCGCTCCAGCTCGGGCAGCGCGCTCTCCGGCTCGCTCTTGGGCTTCTCCAGGGCGGTCCAGCCGGGCTGGATGATCCGGCGGCCCCGGCTGAGAAACCGGTCCTGCCCGCAGGCGGTGACCACCTCGGTGGCGTCGTAGACGAAATCCTCCAGAAACGCCGCCACCAGCCGCCGGGCGATCAGCCCGTACACCTTGGCCTCAGCGGGGGTCAGGGTCTCCAGGTTGGCGGCCTTGCCCGTGGGGATGATGGCGTGGTGGTCGCTGACCTTGGCGTCGTCAAAGACGCGCTTGGGCGTGGGCAGGGGGCTTGCCAGCGCCGAGGCGGCGAAGGGGGCCAGCTCGCTCTGGGCCGAGGCGGCCTTGAGCGCGGAGACCACCTTGCCGGGCATGTCGTGGCTCAGGTACCGGCTGTCGGTGCGCGGGTAGGTGATCAGCTTGTGCCGCTCGTAGAGAGCCTGGGCGGTGTCCAGGGTCTGCTTGGCGGTCATGCGGTAGCGCCGGTTGGCCTCGCGCTGCAGCTCGGTCAGGTCGAAGAGCTTGGGCGGGGCCTGGCGCTTGCGGGTGGTCTCGACCTTCTCGACCACGCCCTGCCCCCCGCGCACCCGCCGGGCGATATCCCGGGCGACGTCCTCCTGGTCGATGCGGGTGTTGCCCTTCCCGTCGATCCACAGGCCCTGGTAAGTCCCGAAATCCGCCTGCACCTCCCAGTAAATCTGGGGCGTGAAGGCCTCGATCTCCCCCTGGCGCGCGCAGATCAGCGCCAGGGTGGGGGTCTGCACCCGGCCGATGCTCAGCAGCCGGTTGTAGCGCAGGGTGTAGGCCCGCGAGCCGTTCATGCCCACCAGGAAATCCGCCTCGGCCCGGGACAGGGCGCTCTGGTACAGCCCGTCGTAGGCGCTGTCGGGCTTGAGGTTGGCAAAGCCCTCCAGGATGGCCTCGTCGGTCATCGAGGAGATCCACAGCCGGTCCACGGGCTTTTTGCAGCCCGCCTGCTGGTAGATCCACCGGAAGATCAGCTCCCCCTCCCGGCCGCTGTCGGTGGCGCAGACCACCCGGTCGATCGCCGGGTCGCGCATCAGCCCCTTGAGCGCCGAGAACTGGCTGCGGGTCTTGGGCAGCACCGCCAGCGGCAGGGTCTCGGGCAGGATGGGCAGGGTGGCCCATTGCCACTTTTTCCAGGCCGGGTCGATCTGCTCGGGCTCCTTCAGGCCCACCAGGTGGCCCACCGCCCAGCTGACCACGTAGCCCTCGCCCGAGAGGAAGCCCTCGCCCCGCTCCCGGCAGCGCAGCACCCGCGCCAGGTCCCGCCCCACCGAGGGCTTCTCGGCCACCACGAGGATCTTGCCCATGCGTCCGCCTCCTTTTTCGCTTCCCTTCATTTTACACCCCCCGCCACCGCTTGAATAGCCCCGGACAACCAGGTATAATGAAGATGAGACCCCGAAGGAGGTGGACCCCCCCATGGAGCTGCCCCGCTATCTGCCCTATAAGAAGGAGTTCCCCCACGCCTACGCCCCGGGGGTGACCCTGTCGGTGTACCTGCTCGAGCGCATGCCCCAGGCCTGCCGGGCCTTTCTGCTGGCCCAGGCCGGGCTCGAGAACCAGGGGGTGCGCAAGATCATCGACCGCTGCGGGGAGCTGGGCGTCCCCTGCGCCGTGCAGGACAAGGCCATCCGTCGGCTCTGGCCCAAGGACAACTGCTACTGCGTCGGCGTGTTCGACAAGCCCCAGCGCGCCCTGGACCCCGCCGCGCCCCATGTGGTGCTGGTCAACCCCTCGGACATGGGCAACCTGGGCACCATCGAGCGCACCTGCCTGGGCTTTGGCGTGCGGAACATCGCCGTCATCCGCCCCGGGGCCGACTGCTACGACCCCAAGGCGGTGCGCGCGTCGATGGGGGCGGTTTTCGCGCTCAACATCGCCTACTACGACGACTTCGCCGCCTACCGGGCGGCCTTCCCGGGGCGCGAGCTGTTCCCCTTCATGCTCGACGGCAGCGAGGCGATGGAGCGCGTCGGCCCGGGGGAGGTCCCCTACAGCCTGATCTTTGGCAACGAGTCCAGCGGCCTGCCCGCGGACTTTGCCGCCGTGGGGCGCCCGGTGCGCATCGACCACGGCGCGGATATCGATTCGCTCAACCTGTCCATCGCCGTGGGTATCGGCGTATACCACTTCACCCGCCGCAAGGCGGACGCGAAAGGAGCTTGATCCTCATGGAAAAGATCCAGCCCGATTGGCAGAACCCCGAGGTGTTCAGCCGGAACCGGGAACCCGCCCGGGCCACCCTGATCCCCTACCCCTGCGAGGCCACGGCCCTGACCGGGCAGCGGGGCGCCTCCCCCTGGTACAAGTTGCTCAACGGCCAGTGGAGCTTCTTCTACGCCCAGAACCCCGCCGAGGTGCCCGAGGATTTCTTCGAGCCGGCCTATGACGACCTGCTGTGGGACCCCATCACCGTGCCGGGCTGCTGGCAGATGCAGGGCTGGGACGTGCCCCAGTACACCAACGTCAACTTCCCCATCCCGGTGGATCCGCCCTTCGTGCCCGACGACAACCCCGTGGGCTGCTACCGCACGGGCTTCACCGTGCCCGAGAGCTGGGCCGGCAAGCGCGTGAGCGTCAATTTTGACGGGGTGGACTCGGCCTTCTACGTCTACGTCAACGGCCAGATGGTCGGCTACAGCCAGGGCCCCCACGTGCCGGCGGAGTTCGACATCAGCGCCTTTGTCACCCCGGGGGAGAACCTGCTGGCGGTGAAGGTCTTTAAGTGGAGCGACGGCTCCTACATGGAGGACCAGGACATGTGGCGCATGTCGGGCATCTTCCGGGACGTGTACCTGCTGGCCGCGCCCCTGGTGCACATCGACAACGTCAACGCCCTGCCCGAGCTGGACGCCGCCTACGCCGACGCCACCTTGAAGGTCACCGCCACGGTGCGGGACTTCGCCGGGGCGGGCTACGCGGGCTACACCGTGCGGGCCAAGCTGCTGTGCCCCTGCGGGGATGAGATCGCCTGCGTGGACTTCCCGCCCAGCCTGTGCGCCTGTGAAAAAAAGACCGCTGAGGGCCAGCTGTGCGCCTGCGACTGCATCCAGGTGAGCGCCGACATCCCGGTATCCGCGCCGGAGAAGTGGACCGCCGAGACCCCGACGCTCTACACCCTGCTGGTGGAGCTGGTCAAGGACGGCCAGATCGCCGAGGTGCAGCGGGTGCGCGTGGGCTTCCGCAAGGTCGAGATCAAGGACAGCCAGCTGTTCGTCAACGGCGTGTCCGTCAAGCTCAAGGGCGTCAACCGCCACGACAGCCACACCGACATGGGCCACACCGTCAGCCTGGAGCACATGATCCAGGACGTCAAGCTGATGAAGCAGCACAACGTCAACACCCTGCGCACCAGCCACTACCCCAACGATCCGCGCATGATGGACCTGTGCGACGAGTACGGCCTGTACGTCATGGACGAGACCGATCTGGAGTGCCACGGCTTCTCCACCATCGGCGACTTCGACCGCATCAGCGACGATCCCGCCTGGCAGGGCGCGTACCTGGACCGCGTGGTGCGCATGGTCGAGCGGGACTACAACCATCCCTGCGTCATCGCCTGGAGCCTGGGCAACGAGTCGGGCTACGGGCGCAACCATGACGCCATGTACGCCTGGGCCAAGGACCGCGACCCCTCCCGCTTCGTGCACTACGAGGGCTGCTTCAACGGCTGGGCCGCCAAGAAGGACGCCCAGGACGACCCGGACTTCGACCTGGATTACGGCCACAAGAGCTGCGCCAGCGACGTGGTCTCCAACATGTACCCCACGGTGAACTACGTCATCCGCCAGGGCCAGCACCAAGACCCCCGGCCCTACTTCATGTGCGAGTACATCCACGCCATGGGCAACGGCCCGGGCAACATCCAGGAGTACTGGGACGCCATCTACCAGTATCCCCGGCTGATCGGCGGCTGCGCCTGGGAGTGGACCGACCACGGCATCCGCCAGTTCACCGAGGAGGGCGAGGAGTGGTTCGCCTACGGCGGCGATTTCGGCGACGCGCCCAACGACGGCTGCTTCTGCGTGGACGGCCTGGTCTACCCCGACCGCCGGCCCCACACCGGCCTGATCGAGATGAAGAAGGTGCTCGAGCCGGTGCTGGTGGAGCCCGTGGACCTCAAGGCCGGCAAGGTGCGCCTGACCAACCGCTACGCCTTCACCAACCTGAACGGCTTCACCGCCTTGTGGCGGGTCTTTGCCGACGACAAGGTGCTCTGCCAGGGCGTGTTCACCCCCGACGTGGCGCCCAACGCCTCGGCGGAGGTCACCCTGCCCTACGCCCTGCCCGAGGTCGGCAAGCCCGGCGTGGAGTATCGGCTGGACATCTCCTTCCGCCTGGCCGCCGACGCGCCCTGGGCCCCGGCGGGTTATGAGCTGGCCTTCGCCCAGCTGGAGCTGCCCGTGGCCGCCCCCGCGCCCGCGCCCATCCCCCTCTCGCGCATCCCGGCGCTGACCCTGGAGACCCAGGGCGAGATGATCCTGGTCTCGGGCGAGGACTTCTACCTGGCCTTCGACGGGCACCTGGGCGCCATCGACTCCTACGTGTTCAAGGGCCAGAGCCTGCTGACCCAGGGCCCCGCGCCCCAGCTGTGGCGCGCGCCCACCGACAACGACGCGCCCGGCCAGGCCAAGGAGTGGCAGGCCATGGGTCTGGATCGGCTGACCAGCCGGGTGACGGACCTCTCGGTCTCCCAGCCCCAGCCCCAGGCCGTGGTCATCGCCGTGACGCAGCGGCTGGCGGCCATCTACCTGTCGCCCGTGATGGACGTGACCACCACCTACACGGTCTACGGCAACGGCCAGGTGCGCCTTGAGACCGCCTTCAAGCCCCTGATCACCGGCGAGGCCCTGGACCGCTTCATGCAGCGCATGCAGGTGCACGGCCGCTCGGGCGAGTGCACGGCCTTCGGCCTGCCCCGCATGGGCCTGACCCTGTCCCTGCCCGCCACGATGGATCAGGTGGTCTGGTATGGCAAGGGCCCCCACGAGAGCTACGTCGACAAGCAGCGCAGCGCCCGCGTCGGCCTGTACCGCGCCGAGGTGGACGACCTGTTCGAGGACTATGTGCGGCCCCAGGAGAACGGCAACCACATGGACACCCGCTTCGTGGCCTTCACCGATCTGATGGGCGCGGGCCTGATGGTGGTGGCCGAGGGCGACCTGGAGTTCTCCGCCAGCCGCTTCACCGCCGAGCAGATCACCCAGGCCGACCACACCTACGAGCTGGAGCCGGGCGACGAGGTCGTCGTCAACCTGGACGCCGCTCAGGGCGGCCTGGGCTCCAACTCCTGCGGCCCCCGGCCCCTGGAGAAGTACCTGCTCAAGATGCAAGAGCGCGCCTACTGCCTGGTCTTCAAGCCCTTCGAGGCCCAGGCCTACGACGCGGTGCCCTTCTCCAAACGCCTGCCCGAGCGGGTGTAACCTTTCCCCAAAGGCGGCGTCGCGCATGCGACGCCGCCTTTTTGCTGCGTGCGATTCGACAGAGCGCCCGGGCTTGAAGCGCCAGCGCGCCCATGGCGGGCGCATGAACCGCCTTGCCACACGCAAGCGCGAATCGCGCGCCCCCGCGCGTTAGCCGACCACGATTTTGATCGGGGAGCACTTTCCAGCATTGCATTTGCTCTCGGAAACGCTGCAAGCGGCGACCCCCACGGTGATATCCAGGAGCGCTTGGAGGGTCACTTGATCTCCGGCTTTGGAGAGGGGTTCTTCCACAGAAATGCTGCCGTTCGGATGGATGGTCGTGTGCATGAACAAATTGACAGGGGTGATCATGGGGCGCCGCTCTCCGAGCGCTCCATTGATATGGTCGAGGCAGTTCGGGTGCCCGTCGCCGTTCTTGTAGAAGAAGGTGTACATCTCCGGTCGGCAACAGGGGTGGAGCAAATCGTGTTCCCCGACATCATCCGAAAGCACTTTGAGCATGGGGCGGTATCGATTTGTATACACGATATCGCCGATATGCAGTTTTAACGATTCGTTACAGTCAATCGTCACGCCGGTGGACAGAAATTCCTGTTCATCCCCGGCCACTTCAGCAAAGAAATCGACCACCTGGCCGCCTTCAATATCGATCACCGTCATGCTTTGACCGGCCTTCACATCCAACTTCATGCCGGAACACGCTGGAATCAGATACTCTTTTTGCACGACACACACCTGCCCATACTCAAATTTGCCAAGCTCCGTCTCAAACGGTGGACCAACCAATGCTTTTCATTCTAGTTTTGACGCATGGAAATGTCAATCCGCTTGTTTTGTGGCCTCCGCGGCCCAAAAAGGGGGCTCTCGCGAAAGATATTGGCCTCGGGGGGCTTCCCAAAAACCGCCCGGAGGTATATGGTGGAGGGGATCTCCGCCGCGCGCGGCGGGCAAAGGAGGAACCGCCATGACCGTCATCAAGACCCATGGCCTGACCAAGACCTACGGCAAAGCCCGGGGGGTGGACGGGCTCGACCTGACCGTGGAAGCCGGGGAGTTCTTCGGCTTCATCGGCCCCAACGGCGCGGGCAAGAGCACCACCATCCGGCTGCTGCTGGGGCTGATTCGCCCCACGGGCGGCAGCGCAGAGGTGCTGGGGCGCAGCGTGGCCGCCGACCGGGTGGCCATCCTCTCCCAGGTGGGCTACATGCCCTCGGAGGCCGCCTTCTACGGGGACATGCGGGTGCGCGACGCGCTGAGGTTCTCCGCGGCGCTGCGCCACATGGACTGCGCCGCCGAGGCCAAGACCCTGTGCGACGCGCTGGCGCTCGACCCCGCCCGCAGGATCGAGGACCTGTCCCTGGGCAACCGCAAGAAGGTGGCCATCGTCTGCGCCCTGCAGCACCGGCCGCCCCTGTACATCCTCGACGAGCCCACCAGCGGCCTGGACCCGCTGATGCAGCAGGCCTTCTTCGCGCTGTTGGCCCAGCGGCACGCCCAGGGGGCGACGGTCTTCCTCTCCTCCCACGCGCTCTGGGAGATCCAGCGCTACTGCAACCGGGCGGCCATCATCCGCCAGGGGCGGATCGTCGCCTGCGACCGGGTGGATCAGCTCGCGCACACCCAGGCCAAGCGCGTCACCCTGCGCGGGGTGACCGCCGCGCCGGAGCTGCCCGGCGTGCGCGACGCGCGGCCCGGGCCGGACAGCGTCAGCTTCCTCTACCAGGGGGCGCTGGGGCCCCTGCTGGCCCGGCTGGCCGAGCTGCCCCTGACCGACATGACCCTGGCCGAGCCCGACCTGGAGGAGATCTTTCTGCAGGCGTACGCCCAGGGAGGTGAAAAAGCATGACCCTCTTCAAACACGAGCTGCGGCGGGGCCTGGGGGCGCTGTCGATCTGGAGCGGGACCATCGCCCTGCTGATGATCGTCTGCCTGGCGCTGTTTCCCCAGATGCGCGGGCAGATGGACCAGGTCAGCGCCCTGTTCTCCTCCATGGGCAGCTTCACCGCCGCCTTCGGCATGGACCGGCTGAACTTCGGCGAGCTGATGGGCTTCTACGGCGTCGAGTGCGGCAACGTGCTGGGCCTGGGCGGGGCCTTCTTCGCGGCGCTGATCGCGGTGTCCGCCCTGGCCGGCGAGGAGCGCGAGCGCACGGCCGAGTTTTTGCTGACCCACCCGGTGCGCCGCAGCCGGGTGGTGGCCGAGAAGCTGCTCAGCGTCGCGGCGCAGGTGACCGCCCTGAACGCCGTGGCCGTGGTCACGGCCCTGGCGTGCTTCGCGGCCATCGGCGAGGCCCCGGACTGGCGGGCATTTTGGCTGATGCACGGGGCGTACCTGGCCATGCAGCTGCAGATCGCGGCGCTGTGCTTCGGGGCGTCGGCCTTCCTGCGCCGGGGCGGGCTGGGCATCGGCCTGGGGCTGGCGGCGGCGCTCTATTTTCTCAACTTGGTCGCCAACATCGCCCCGTCGGCGTCCTGGCTAAAGTACGTCACCCCCTTCGCCTACGCGGACGCGGCGGACATCGTCTTTCGCGGCAGGGTGGACGGCGGGCTGCTGGCCCTGGGCGGACTCTACGCGGCGGCGGCCGTGGCGCTTGCCTTCTGGCGCTACGCCACCAAGGACATCCACGCCTGAGAAAACGCAAAAAAAGCCCGGCGCATGCCGGGCTTTTGCTTGTGGATTTACTTTTCGATCAGGCTCTCGCCGGTCATCTCGGCGGGCTTGGGCAGGTCCATCATGTCCAGCAGCGTGGGGGCCAGGTCCGCCAGGCAGCCGCCCTCGCGCAGGGAGCAGCTCTTGTAGCGGTCGTCCACCAGGATGCAGGGCACGGGGTTGCTGACGGTGTGGGCGGTGTAGGCCTCGCCCGAGTCGTAGTCCACCATCTGCTCGGCGTTGCCGTGGTCGGCGGTGATGATGCAGCGGCCGCCGTTGGCCAGGATCGCGTCCACCACCTTGCCCACGCAGACGTCCACGGCCTTGATGGCCTTCACCGCCGCCTCGAACACGCCGGTGTGGCCGACCATGTCCGGGTTGGCGAAGTTGAGGATCATCGCGTCGTACTTGCCGGCGTTGATCTGCTCCACCGCCGCGTCCGCCACCTCGTAGGCGCTCATCTCGGGCTTCAGGTCGAAGGTGGCCACCTTGCTCGAGGGGATCAGGATGCGGTCCTCGCCGGGGTTGGGCTGCTCCACGCCGCCGTTGAAGAAGAAGGTGACGTGGGCGTACTTTTGGGTCTCGGCGATGCGCAGCTGGGTCTTGCCGTGCGCCGCCAGGTACGCGCCCAGGGTGTTGTTCAGGCTCTGGGGCTTGAAGGCCACCTGCAGGTGGGAGAAGGTCGCGTCGTACTGGGTCATGGAGACAAAATGCAGCCCCAGCCGCTCGTGGGCGAAGCCGTCGAAGTCCGGCTCGGTCAGGGCGCGGGTGATCTGCCGGGCGCGGTCGGGCCGGAAGTTGAAGAAGATCACCGAGTCCCCCGCCTCGATCCGGGCCACGGGCGCGCCGTTCTGGGTGATGACCGTGGGCTGGACGAACTCGTCGGTCTGCTCCCGGTCATAGCTCTGCTGCACGGCCTGCACGGCGTCCGGGCAGAAAAGCCCCTGCCCGAGCACCATCGCGTCGTAGGCCTTCTGCACGCGCTCCCAGATATTGTCCCGGTCCATGGACCAGTAGCGGCCCATCACCGTTGCGATCTTGCCGTAGCGCAGCTGGTCGCACTTGTCCTGCAGCTGCTGCACATAGCCCTTGCCGCTGGAGGGGGGCACGTCGCGCCCGTCCAGGAAGGCGTGGATGTAGACCTCGGGCAGGCCGCGCTTTTGGGCCATCTCCATCAGGGCGTAGAGGTGGTCCTGGTGGCTGTGCACGCCGCCGTCGGATACCAGGCCCATGACGTGCAGCTTCTTGCCGGCGGCCTTGGCCGCGTCCATGGCCCCGCACAGGGCCTCGTTGTCGAAGAAGTCGCCGTCCTCGATGGCCTTGGTGATGCGGGTGAGCTCCTGGTAGACGATGCGGCCCGCGCCCATGTTGGTGTGGCCGACCTCAGAGTTGCCCATCTGCCCCCGGGGCAGGCCGACGTCCATGCCGCTGGCCCCGATCAGGGTGTGGGGGTAGGCGGCGGAGAAGCGGTCGACGTTGGGGGTGCCCGCCGCCACGATGGCGTTGCCCTCGGTGTGGGGGGTGTAGCCGAACCCGTCCATGATGATCATGGCGGTCATGATTTTCTTGGTCATATGTTGCCTCCGCTCAGTAGTTGACGACCTTGGAGAAGTCCTCGGCCTTCAGGCTGGCCCCGCCGATCAGGCCGCCGTCGATGTGCTCCTGGGCCATGAGCTCCTTGACGTTGCCGGGGTTCATGCTGCCGCCGTACTGGATGCGCACCGCGTCGGCCACCTCCTGGCCGAACAGGCGGGCCACCTCGGCGCGGATGACGCCGTTGACCTGGTTGGCGTCGTCGGCGGTGGCGGTGCGGCCGGTGCCGATGGCCCACACGGGCTCATAGGCGATGACCACGTTCTTGACCTGCTCGCCGGTCAGGCCGGACAGGGCCACGGCGGTCTGGTAGGATACCAGGGGGAAGGTGGCGTTCCACTCGCGCTGCTGCAGGCTCTCGCCCACGCAGATGATGGGGGTCAGGCCGGCGTTGATGGCGGCGTGCACCTTCTTGTTGACGGTCTCATCGGTCTCGGCGAAGTACTGGCGGCGCTCGCTGTGGCCGATGATGACATACTGGCAGCCCACGGATAGCAGCATCTCGGCGGACAGCTCGCCGGTGAAGGCGCCCTTGGGCTCAAAGTGCAGGTTCTGGGCGCCCAGGCCAATGTTGGTGCCCTTGACCAGCTCGGCCACGGCGGCCAGGTTGGTCGCCGTGGGGCAGACCACCACGTCGCAGGCCGCGTCCTTGACCAGGGGGATCAGGGCCTTGACTAAGTCTTTGGCTTCGTCGATGGTTTTATTCATCTTCCAGTTGCCGGCAATGATGGGTTTGCGCATGGGGGAACTCTCCTCTCAAGATACACATTTTAGAAGGCCCACCGTTCGGTGGGCCTTGAAGGAAACTTACTTGTCGTTCAGGGCCGCGACGCCGGGCAGCTCCTTGCCCTCCAGGAACTCCAGGGAGGCGCCGCCGCCGGTGGAGATATGGGTCATCTTGTCGGCGAAGCCCAGCTGCTCCACCGCCGCGGCCGAGTCGCCGCCGCCGATGATGGTGATCGCGTCGGCCTCGGCCATGGCGCGGGCCACGGCGCGGGTGCCCTCGGCGAAGTTCGGGAACTCAAACACGCCCATGGGGCCGTTCCAGATGACGGTCTTGGCGCCCTTGATGGCCTGGGCGAACATCTCCTGGGTCTTGGGGCCGATATCCATGCCCTCCCAGCCCTCGGGGATCTCCTGGGAGTGCACGGTGATGCGCATGGTGTCGTTCTTGAACTCCTGAGCCGCCTCGTTGTCCACGGGCAGCAGCAGCTTGACGCCCTTGGCCTGGGCCTTGTCGATCATCTGCTTGCAGAAATCGATGCGGTCCTCGTCCACCAGGGAGTTGCCGATCTGGCCGCCCAGGGCCTTCTGGAAGGTGTAGCTCATGCCGCCGCCGATGATCAGGGTGTCCACCTTGTCCAGCAGGTTGGTGATCACGCCCAGCTTATCCTTGATCTTCGCGCCGCCCAGGATGGCCACAAAGGGACGGGCGGGGTTCTCCAAAGCCTTGCCCATCACGTCGAGCTCCTTGCCGATCAGGTAGCCGGCCACGGCGGGCAGGTAATCGGCCACGCCGGCGGTGGAGGCGTGGGCGCGGTGCGCGGTGCCGAAAGCGTCGTTGACGTAGATCTCCGCCATGCTGGCCAGTTCCTTGGCGAAGGCGGGATCGTTCTTCTCCTCCTCCTTGTGGAAGCGCAGGTTCTCCAGCAGCATGACCTCGCCCTCCTTGAGGGAGGCGGCCAGCTCCTTGGCGGACGGACCGATGACGTCCTTGGCCAGGGGCACGTCCTTGCCCAGGATCTCGCCCAGGCGCTTGGCCACGGGGGCCAGAGAGTACTTCATGTTGAACTCGCCCTTGGGACGGCCCATGTGGGAGCAGAGGATGACCTTGGCGCCCTTGCCCATCAGGTACTGGATCGTGGGCAGCGCCGCGGTGATGCGGGTCTCATCGGTGATGCGGCCCTCCCCGTCCAGGGGCACGTTGAAATCCACGCGGACCAAGACCTTCTTGCCGGAGACGTTGATATCCTCGATGGTCTTCTTGTTCACTTGTCGACACTCCTTTTTTGACGATTTCGTGCAAATCCGGGGTCCCTGCCGGGCACAGCGCGTGCGCGCCCGCTTGTCTACTAGTATAGCACCTTCCGGGGCGGGTTTACAAGGGGGATCGTTAGCGATTTCACAAGCCCGACCCATTGCCCAGGCCCCCAAATCCGGGGGATTCGGGGGGGGGGGCGCGAGCGTCAGCCTCAGCCCTCGCGCGCGGTCGGCTGCCAGGTCAGCTTGGCCTCGAACATCACCTGGTCGCCCTGGCGGCCCTGCAGCAGGCTGACCCCGTCGGCGCGGGTGTCGGCCCAGAGGGCGACGCGCTGGCCGGGCAGCACCTCCTTGACGTAGTTGATCTGAAAGCCGGTCAGCGCGTGCCGCCGGAAAAAGTCCAGGTCGAACGCGTCGCACATCCAGTCCAGATAGCGCACGTTGTTGGCGTGGCAGTTGACGTCCACATCGGTGTAGCATACCCGGTGCTCCCCCGCCGGGCGCAGGGCGTCGGCGGGGATGCGCAGCTTGCCGGGCATCTGGTCGATGGCCGACAGGCCGGCGTTCTCGGGCATATGGGCGGCCACCTGCCCGGGCCGCAGGGGGCGGTGGCGCTCGGCGTCCACCACCAGCCAGCAGCTGGTGGCCCGGATGACACGCTTCCCCGCCGCGTCGATCACCTCATAATCGCGCAGGCAGAAGGGGCCGCTGATCCCCTTGGGCCAGGTGCGCACCGTCACCCGCTCCCACAGGCTGATCGGCCGCAGAATCTCCACCTGCATGCGGATAATCACCCAGCTCAGGCCCATCTCCATGAGCTGATAGGTGCTGGCCGAGAGCAGCTGGGCGTGCTCGGCGGCGGCCTCCTGCAGGGTGTCGAGCATGGCCGAGGGTCGCCATTGGCGCAGAAAATCCGTCTGCACCGCCGCGACGGTGATCTCCCGCTCCAGCACGGCGGGGGCTTGGGTCTTGTCCATGATCGGGATGCTCCTTCCTATTGGGCGAAATCAAAAAGGCGGCGCGCCGCCTTTTTGGGAATCATTTGCGTTTTTTCAAATCTTTGAGCTTGACGCCCGGCCCGGTGATGCCGTCGCCCTCCTTGCGCCGGCGCGGCAGGTTGACAAAGAAATCCAGCGCCAGGGCGTACACGATGCCCGCGATACCCGCAATCAGCAGAATCTGGCCCAGCACGGCGTTGACCACCGCGGTATCCAAATCCGAGGTGTAGGGCAGCAGAATCTGGTAGGCGATGCAGGCTAAAACCGCCATCACGGGGGCAAAATATTTGTAGAGCAGATGGTTTTTGCTGAAATGGTCGATCACATAGGTGATCACCGTGAAGAGCACGACAGCCACCACCGTCAGCAGATTGATTTGTTGTTCCAATGCATGTCCCCTCCTACTGTTTCCTTCTATTGTATCGGTTTAGGCCGGGAATTGCAACTGCGGGTATATTGCGCGCCCATCCACGCACACTAGCCTGGGGGACCATCAACACCAAGGAGGTTTTCAGCATGAATGAACTGACCAACCCCGGCGTCAAGTGCAACGTGACCAGCTGCTGCCACAACCACCAGGATCGGTGCGACCTGGAGTGCATCAGCGTGTGCCACTGCGACGACTGCCACAGCGGCGAGGCTCGCCAGGAGAGCATGTGCGCCAGCTACGAGTGTAAGTGCGGTGATGCGCGGTGAACGACATCCTCTCCTGCGACGCCACCAAGTGCGCCTTTAACAACAACCACCAGTGCACCGCCTCCTTCATCATGATCCAGAGCCCCGCGGCCCGCGCCAGCAAAAATACCTGGTGCGACTCCTACCGCGAGGGCACGCCCGACATGGCCTACCCCATGAGCAGCGGCGACAGCAGCGGCAGCGGCATCAACCTGGGCTTCAACGAGGCCGGGCTGATGGCCAACCTCCACGACCCTGTCACCATCATGGGCGAGGCCCTGGGCACCGAGATCGGCTGCGAGGCCACCCACTGCGTCTACAACCAGTCCCTGCGCTGCACCGCGCAGGTGGTGCGCATCGCCGACCCGGAGCGCGACCTCTCGCTCCAGGCCTGCTGCCGCTCCTTCAAACCCGCCACTTGACGCCCCCCGCCCCGGCCCCTGCGCGTGCAGGGGCTTTTTTCAATCCAATCTTCAATATTTTTAATATAAATCTTAAAAATATTAATTTATATATTGACATCTTCAAGTTCTACGCTATAATTCAGGGTAAGGAGGTGCTTGGACATGGCAAACCCGATTCTGACCCGGTGCCCGGTGTGCGGGCAGGAACTCACGGTGGAGCGGCTGCGCTGCCAGGGCTGCGGCACCGGCGTGGACGGCAGCTTCCAGCTGGACAATTTCTCCCGGCTGTCCCCCCAGCAGCGCGCCTTCGCGGAGGTCTTCCTGCGCTGCTCGGGCAACATCAAGGAGGTGGAGCGCGAGCTGGGCATCAGCTACCCCACGGTGCGCAACCGGCTGGGCGAGGTGGTGGCCGCCCTGGGCTACCCCGCCCGGGCCAACCCCGACGGGCAGCGCGAGGCCATCCTGGGCCAGCTGGCCCGGGGGGAGATCACCCAAGAGGAGGCCTTGGAGGCCATCACCAATCTGTGAGGAGGCGCGCATCATGGACAATCAGGCATTGTACCAGATACTCGACCAGGTCGCCCGAGGGGAGCTCTCCCCCGAGGCGGGAAACCGGGCCATCGCGGCGCTGGGCGCGCAGGGGCCGGCCGGCGCCGCCGCGCAGGGCGATGATCGGGCCGCGCAGACCGCCGCGCCCAACCGGGACAGCGACGACAAACAGACCGCCGCGCCCATTCAGGGCGACATCGACGAGGACGTGCGGGGCGACTTGACCGGCGAGGTGGACGGCGACGTGAACGGCGAGGTGTGGGGGAACATCCTGGGCTACATCCACGGCTCGGTCCACGGCGAAGTGGCCGGTTCCCTGGCCGGCATCGTCGATGGGCATGTCACCGGCGACCTGGCTGGCACGCTGTTGGGCTGCGTACACGGCAACGTGGAGGGCGACATTCTTGGCGACATCACCGGCGAGGTGGACGGCGACGTGACGGGCGACATTCTCGGCGACATCACCGGCGTGGTGGGCGGCAGCGTCACCGGCGACGTGGCGGGCTCCATCCGCCAGGCCCGGATCGGCGGCAACCTGGAGGGCGACGTGGCCGGCGATGTGGACGCCTTCATCGGCGGGGACGTGACCGGCGACATTGACGGCGACCTGGCCGGCGAGGTGATGGGCAGCGTCACCGGCGACGTGGGCGGCCGCATCCTGGCCAAGGTCCACGACCACGCCTGAACCCGGGCGATAGAAAGGAGCATCCCCATGAATCAACAGGACTTGATGCAAATTCTCAACCGGGTCGCCAGCGGCGAGCTGACCCCCGAGGCGGGCAACCGCCTGATCGCGCAGCTGAGCGCCGCGCAGGGCCAGCCGCCCGAGCCGCAGGCCGCGCCCGAACCGCAGGCCGCGCCCGAACCGCAGGCCGCGCCCGAACCGCAGGCCGCGCCCGATCCGCAGGCCGCGCCCGAACCCGGGCAGCCCTCCCGCAACGCCGACCCCCTGGACGATTTTGGCGAGCAGCTCAGCCGCCAGGTCAACGACGCGGTCAACACGGCCATGAGCGCGGCCCAGGCCGCCCTGGTCGAGGCCGGGCGGGCCGTGGGCGGGGCCGGGCGGAGCGATCGACGCCCCGAGCGAGATCGGCACGCCGAGCGGGAAGCCCGCCGCAGGGCGCGCCAGGTCAAATGGTCCAGCCAGGGCGGCGACACGGTGCTCAACTCGGTCATCGGCGACCTGGACCGCGACGTGACCTCGGTGCTGAGCACCGTGCACGGCTCGATCCACGGCAATGTGATCAAGGACGTGCTCGGCTCGGTCAAGGGCGACGTGGACGGCGACATCGGCGGCTCGGTGCTGGGCGAGGTGAACGGCAATGTCGGCGGCAGCGTCGGCGGCAAAATTCTCGGCCATGTGGGCGGCGACATCGGCGGGGACGTGGGCGACGGGGTGTACGGCCGGGTCAACGGGTCGGTCAACGGCAACATCGGCGGCTCGGTGGCCGGCCAGGTGGACCGCGACGTCCGCGGGGATATCGGCCGGGACCTGCTGGGCACCGTGGGCGGCGACGTTCAGGGCAACATCGGCGGCAGCATCAACGGCACGCTGCGCGGCGACCTGCACGGCGACCTGGGCGGCAGCATCAACGGCAGCCTGCTGGGCTGCGCGCGCGGCGACATCCACGGCTCGATCAACGGGCATGTGCGCGGCGACGTGGGCGGCAGCCTGGATGGCTCGATCAATGGCGCTGTGGACGGCGACGTGGGCCAGGCGGACGGCGGCTCCCACATCGGCGGGCATGTGCGCGGGCATGTGCGGGGCAGCCTGTACAGCCATGTGCGCGGGGACGTCGCCCCCATGGCGTTGCAGATGGGCAAGGTGCGCATCGACGGCGACCTGGTCGGCCCGGTGGACGGCAACGTCAACGCCATCATCGGCGGGAGCGTGCGCGGCCCGATCGGCGGCGACCTGGACGGGGAGGTGATCGGCGACGTGACCGGCAAGGTGCGCGGGCGGATACGCGCCCAAGTCCACGGCGTCATCTCCGGCCAGGACTGATTCCCGCAAAAGAAGGCCCCATGCCAATGGCATGGGGTCTTTCTCGGCGCGAACCGGGCTGGGGCGCAGGGCCGCGCGGCCGCGCCTGAGCCGTTCCACTCGTCGCGCGGGGGCCGGCCCGCCCGTCGTGCCGAGGCCTCAGCGGCCCTGTTCGACCCGGGCCGCGCCTGAGCCGTTCCACTCGTCGCGCCGGGGCCTCAGCGGTCCTGTTCGACCCGGGCCGAGCCGCCGCCCAGGTGGTAGCTGAGCATCTGCAGCGCGTCGGACAGGTGGATGTTCTCCACCGGCACGTCGCCGCACTTGACGTCCACCGGGGCGAAGTTGCAGATGCTGCGCGCCCCGCAGGCGAGCAGCAGGTCGGCGGTCTGCTGGGCCGCGGCCCGGGGCGTGGCGATGACGCCCACGTCGATGCCCGTGTGCTCGGCGAAGGCGGGCAGCTCGTCCACATGCCGCACCGTCATGCCCTTGATCGCGCTGCCCACCAGGTTGGGGTCCACGTCGAACAGGCCCCTGAGCACGAAGCCCTCGCTCTGAAACCGGGTGTACCCGGTCAGCGCCTGGCCGATGTTGCCCGCGCCGACCACCACCATGTTGTAGCGCTTGTCCAGCCCCAGGATGCGCCCCACCGCCTCGCTCAGGGTGGGCACATGGTAGCCGTAGCCCTGCTGGCCGAACCCGCCGAAGCAGTTGAGGTCCTGCCGGATCTGGGAGGAGGTCAGCCCCATGCGCGCGCCCAGCTCGCTGGAGGAGATGCGCATCACGCCCGCCTGCTCCAGGTCCCGCAGGTGCCGGCAGTACTTGGGCAGCCGCCGGATCACCGCCTCGGAGATCTCCTTCTTGCCCGCCAACCCGATCCCTCCCTCCCGCGCGCCCCTATGCGCGAGTTTGTGAATTCATTAACTAGCCCAAGTATAGCACGCCGCCCAGGGCCCCGCAAGGCCCAACCCTTTCCACAAGCGCGGAGGTTGTGCTAAAATAGGAGGGACATGGGAAAACACAGCGGAGGCTTTCGGATATGCAGATTTTGACCATCCAGGGGGTAAGCAAGTCCTTCGGCGTCAACGAGGTGCTCCATGACGTGTCCTTCTCCCTCAAGGAGGGGGAGCGCGTCGGCCTGGTGGGGGCCAACGGCGCGGGCAAGACCACCCTGATGAACATCGTGGCCGGCCTGAGCGAGGCCGACGCCGGCTCGGTCGCCTTCGCCCCCGGAGCGCGGGTGGGCTACCTGCGCCAGCAGCAGGATCTGTCGGTCACCCGCTCGGTGTGGGAGGAGGCGGTGTCGGCCTTCGACGAGGTGCTGGCCATGGAGGAGCAGCTGCGCCAGATCGAGCGGGACATGGCCGGGGCCTCGGGCGAGCGGCTCGAGGCGCTGATGCGCCGGTACGACCTGCTGACCCACCGCTTTGAGAGCAGCGACGGCTACGGCTACAAGAGCCTGACCACCGGGGTGCTCGTCGGCCTGGGCTTCACCCAGGCGCAGTTCGCCCAGCCGGTCAACACCCTCTCGGGCGGGCAGCGGGCCCGGGTGGCCCTGGCCCGGCTGCTGCTGACCAAGCCCGACCTGCTGCTGCTCGACGAGCCCACCAACCACCTGGACCTGGACGCCGCCCAGTGGCTGGAGGATTTCCTGCGCGGCTTTGCGGGCAGCCTGCTGGTCATCTCCCACGACCGGTACTTTCTCGACGCGCTGTGCCACGGCATCGTGGAGATGAGCTTCGGCCAGTGCCAGCAATACCGCGGCAACTACAGCGAGTACCTGCGCCGAAGCGGCGAGCGCCGGGCCCAGCAGGAGAAGGAGTACGCCCTGCAGCAGCAGGAGATCGCCCGCCAGCAGGCCATCATCGACCGTTACCGCGCCTTCAACCGGGAGAAGAGCATCAAGGCCGCCGAGAGCCGCGAGAAGATGCTCGCCCGCATCACCCCTCTGGAGAAGCCCAAGACCGAGCACACCCTGGCGCTGTCCTTTCAGATGAAGCAGCCCACGGGCATGGACGTGCTCACCGCCGAGCACATCAGCAAGGCCTTCGACGGCCGGCCGGTGCTCACCGACGTCAGCCTGCGCCTGCGCGCCGGGGATCGGGTGGCCGTCATCGGGCCCAACGGCTCGGGCAAGACCACCCTGCTGAAGATTCTCCTGGGCAAGCTGTCCGCGGACATGGGCACGGTCTCCCTGGGGGCCCGGGTCAGCCCGGGGTATTTCGACCAGCAGCAGAGCGGCCTGCACCCGGAGAAGACCGTCATCGACGAGGTGTGGGACGCCTTCCCCCGCCTGGTGCAGACCCAGATCCGCACCGCCCTGGGGGCCTTCCTCTTCTCCGGGGACGACGTGTTCGCGCCGATCGCCACCCTGTCGGGCGGGGAGAAGGCCCGGGTCGCGCTGCTCAAGCTGGTCATGGCCCAGAACAACCTGCTCCTGATGGACGAGCCCACCAACCACCTGGACATGCCCTCCCGCCAGGCCCTGGAGGACGCCCTGGCCGCCTACCCGGGCACCATCCTGGCGGTGTCCCACGATCGGTACTTCATCAACCGCTTCGCCCAGCGCATCCTGGCCATCACCCCCGAGGGCTGCCGGGAGTACCTGGGCAACTATGACGACTACCTCGACCAGCGCCGCCGGGAGCAGGCCGCCGCCGCGAACCCCGATCAGGACCCCAGCCTGACCCGCACCCAGCAGGACAAGCTCAAGCGCCGCCAGCGCGAGAGCCAGCAGAAGCTGCGCGCCGCTAAGGCCGCCCTGCGCGAGGCCGAGGCCCGGGTGACCCAGGCCGAATCCCGCCTGGCCGAGATGGAGGCGGTCATGGGCCGCACCGACGCCTTCGACTCGGCCGAGCAGGCCACCGCCTACGCCCTGGAATATCACCAGCTGCAGCAGCGCCTGGAAGCGCTCATGGCCGACTGGGTGGCCGCGGGCGAGGCCGTGGACGCCCTGGCAGAATAGGAGACGAACATGCCCATCAACTCCCTGTTGGTCAAACCCGCCGGGCCGGACTGCAACCTGGCCTGCCGCTACTGCTTCTACTATGACAAGGCCGCCCTGTTCGACGTCGGGGCCCACCGCATCGACCGGAGGGTGATGCGCGAGGTCATCGCCCAGTATCTGGCCATGGCCGATCAGGCCTCCATCGCTTTCCAGGGGGGCGAGCCCACCCTGATGGGCGCGGATTTCTTCGCCGAGGTGGCCGACGCGGTGGCCGCGCTCAAGCGCCCGGGCCAGCAGGTCAACCTGTCCATCCAGACCAACGGCATCCTGCTGGACGACGACTTCTGCCGGACGCTGCGCCGAGGCGGCTACCTGGTGGGCCTGTCCCTGGACGGGCCCGAGGACCTGCACGACTTCAACCGCCTGACCCGGGGCCGCGCCGGCACCCATGGCCAGGTGGTCGACACCCTCAAGCGCCTGCAGGACCATCAGGTGCCCTTCAACACCCTGACGGTGCTGACCGACTGCAGCGCCGGCCGGGCCGCCGAGCTGGTGGACTATTTTCTCGGGCTGGGCAGCTTTTACATGCAGTTCATCCCCTGCGTGGAGCCCGCCGAGGGCGGCGGGCTGGAGCCCTACTCCCTGCGGCCCGAGCAGTACGGCCCTTTCCTGGAGCAGCTGCTCGCGGCCTGGTGGCCCGAGGGGGCGGACGGCCCCCGATGCTATGTGCGCTTCATGGACGAGCTGCTCATCAGCCTGATGCAGTACACCGCCGCCAGCTGCCAGCTCTCCCCCCGCTGCGCCAGCAACCTGGTGATCGAGCACGACGGGAGCGTCTACCCCTGCGATTTCTTTGTCGGCGAGGACACCCGCCTGGGCCGGGTGCCCCAGCAGACCCTGGCCGAGCTGGTGGAGAACCCGGTCCACCGCGCGTTCCTGGCCCGCAAGCCCCAGCTCGACCCGGCCTGCGCGGCCTGCCGCTGGCGCAGCTTCTGCTGGGGCGACTGCCTCAAGTACCGCCTGGACGATCAGGGGCGGGACGGCGGCAGGGCCTGGTTCTGCGAGAGCTACCGGTATTTCTTCGAGCGCTGCTACGGCCGGTTGATGGCCATTAAGGCCCAGATGCTCGCCTCGGGCGACCCCCGGGCCGCCGCCTGGCGGGCCCTGGACGGCACCAGCCGCAACCAACCCTGCCCCTGCGGCAGCGGGTTCAAGTTCAAGGCCTGCTGCGCGGGCAACCACCGATAACGAAAAAAGCCCCCGCACCTGGCGGGGGCTTTATCAGCGGCGCCCACGGAGCCGACCAGCGGGCAGGCCGCCCAGGCGCAAAACCCCCGGCGGGGTTACAGCGCCAGAAGGAGCTGCTCCATGTAGTCGGCAATCCGCCCGGCAAGGGCCTCCCAGTCGTACTGCTGCTCGGGAAAGACCGCCCCGGGAACGTGGCGAGCCCGGGGCGACCGGCAGCGCCAGGCCGGTGTTCCACGCCTCGCTCAGGGGAATCAGCCGCAGCTGGATCGTGTCCAGCGCGTTGGCGATGGGATCGTTGACCATGCGCTTGTAACTGGCACAGTCGGACCCGCCGCCGTGGGAGATCACGCCGGTCGGCTTGCCAAAGACCTCGGACCGGTACGCGCTGTCCGCGCCCCAGCGCAGAAAGGTGATCTGCTCCATCTTCTCCAGCAGCGCGGCCAGCTTGGCGGGGATGGGCGCGTAATGGGGCGAGACGATCAGCAGCAGATCGCTATCGATGATCCGGGTATACAGGTCGTTGAAGTCATCCCCCATCGCGCAGCGGTGGGTGGCCCAGCAGGCGCCGCAGCCCACGCAGGGCGACAGGCGGCGGGTTCTGAGCTCCATGATGGTGTGGCGCGCGTCGGGGTAGCGCCGCTGCGCCGCCTGCCGGGCAATCTGGCAGATTCTATAGGATGTGCTCTGCTCGCTGCTCACGCCCGCGATGTTCGAGGCCGACAGATAGAGAAAGTTCATCCTCCCCGATCCTCCTCCCAGGCGTAGGCGCGCATGGCTCCCTCCAGGTCGGCCAGCAGCACCGCCCGGCGGCCCGGCCCCTCGCCGAAGGGCAGCAGCGGCTCCAGGGCCGGGCTGGACAGGGTGCGCACGCTGCGAGAGCCCACCTGGAACACGCCCCCCTCCACGCGGCCGGCGGCCCAGGCGTCCACCTCCGCCGGGTCGGGCAGCAGGCTGCCCTGGGCCCCCACCGACAGACCCGCGTCGGGCATGGGCCCCAGGGCAGCCACCCGGTCGTGGACCGCGCCCTGGAAGGGCTCCGCGTCCTGAACCGAGTCGTACACCAGCCGGCAGGGCGCCTCCCCGATGCGCCGGCGCAGGGCGCACAGGGCGTAGGGCGAGGCGTCCGCCGCCAAAAAGCGACGGGAGCAGGCCAGCGCCGCCGCGGCCAGGGTGCCCGAGCCGGAGAACAGGTCCGCCACGATCTCCCCCTCCTGGGAGGAGGCCCGGATGATGCGCTCGAGCAGGGCCTGGGGCTTCTGGGTGTCATAGCCGGTGCGCTCGGGGTCCATCTGCTGCAGGTGGGGGATGTCGTTCCACACGTCGTCCAGGTACAGGGGCGCGTCCTCATAGTAGGTGTAGACCTTGCCGGCGCTCTTGATGGAGTAGAACACCTTGCCGTCGGCGTCCACCTGGCGCTTCATGTGGTTGCGCCGCTGGGGTCCGCGCTTGCCCGCCACGGCCAGGGGGTTGAAATAATAGGGTTTATCCTTACAATAGAAGAAGATGGTGTCGTGCTTGCGGGAGAAATGGTTTTGGGCCCGGCCCCCGCTCTTGTACTGCCAGATGATCTCGTTGAGGAAGTTCTTGGCTCCGAAGATCTCGTCGAGCAGCAGGCGCACATGGGCGCTGGCCCGCCAGTCCACGTGCACATAGATGCACCCGCCGGGCATGAGCAGCTCCCGCGCGCCGATGAAGGCCGCCCGCAGCATCTCCAGATAGCCCGCCAGCCCGCCGGCGAACTTGTCGGTGTAGATGGGCATGGGGCGGGTGTAGGCCGCCTCCCCCTGCCAGCCCGGGATGCCCACGCGCTGGCGGTAGTAGAAGCGCTGGCCCGTGAAGAAGGGCGGGTCCAGGTACACCATGCGCACCTTGCCCGCCATGCCTTCGGCGAAGGCCAGCTCCAGGGCGCGCGCGGCCTGCGCGAGGTAGAAGACCCCCGCGCCGCCGTCGCCGACGCGCTCCTGGGTGATGCGGATGTTCTGCCAGCCCATAGCGTTTCCCCCTTCAATAATCGACAAAGGATGGTTGTCAACATGGATGCTGTCGCCCGCGCCCGCCGCCTGCTCGCGGCCGTCACCCCCCTGCCCGGGGACTGCGGCGCGCTCTGCCAGGGCGCCTGCTGCCAGGGCGGGCCGGATTCCGGGATGCTGCTCTTCCCCGGGGAGGAGCGCCTGCCCCTGCCGCCCGGCGAAAAGCAGCCCACCGCCCGCGGCCTGCTCTTCGCCTGCCGGGGCCGGTGCGACCGGCGGGTCCGGCCCCTGGCCTGCCGCCTGTTTCCCCTGGTCATCCTGCCCCGGGACGGGGGTTTCTCTTTGGCCATGGACGCCCGGGGCTACGCGCTCTGCCCGCTGGTCCGGGGCCTGGCCCCCTACCAGCTGCAGCTGCTCTTCCGCCGCCGGGCGCAATCGGCCGCGCGGCTGCTGCTGGCCCAGGACGACTGCCGGGCCTTCCTGGCCCGGGCCGCCGCCGAGCACCGGGAGCTATCCGCCCTGCTGCCCCGCCGATAAGCAAAAGGCCCCCGGCCGCCGCCGGGGGCCGCGCTGGATCACTGGCCCAGCTTGCGCAGGTTCTCCCGGCTGATGCGGGCGCTGTCCAGGCTGTCCATCTCCCAGCGGTCCTGCTCCACCACCAGCCACTCGGCCCCGCTCTGCTCGGCCGCGGCGATGATGGACGGGATATCCTGCAGGCCGCCGCCCACCTCGGCGAAGGCGAAGGGCTCCAGGCTCTTGATGTCCTTCAGGTGCACGATGGGGCAGCGGCCGGCGTACTTGCGCACATAGGCGGCCGGGTCCTCCCCCGCGACCTTGATCCAGCAGCAGTCCAGCTCGGTGGCCAGGATGTCCGCCGGGATGGCGGCGTACATGGCGTCCAGGGCGTACGATCCATCCGCCTCCCGGACGAACTCAAAATTGTGGTTGTGGTAGAGCAGCTTGAGGCCCTTGTCCTTGGCGGCCTGGCCGATCCTGCGGATCCAGTCCCACCCCTCCCGCTGCTGGGGCTGGCCGGGGTGCATGTCCTTGGGCATGGCGGGCAGGGCGACATAGCGCATGCCCAGGGCGGCGGCATAGTCCAGCTCGCCCTCCAGGTCGGCCTGGAAGCGCTCCAGAGAGGTGTGGGTGCACACCGCCCGCAGGCCGACGCGCTCGAGCATGGCCTTCATCTCGTCGGCGGGCACCCCGAAGAAGCCCGCGAACTCCACCCCGTCATAGCCCATCTGGGCCACCTGCTCCAGGGTGCCGGCGACATCCCGCTCAAAGTGGTCGCGCACCGTGAACAACTGCAGGGCGATGGGAAACTTTTTCATGAGAGAAACCTCCTCAAATGGGCAAATATTGTTACATCCAGTATAAAGGTCCGCCGGGCAAAAAGCAAGGGCGGGCGCGGCGGGCGAGAGGGCGCGCACGTTCGGCGCAGGCGCGAGGCGGCCAGCCGCGGACGATCTGTACGGCGCGCGGCAGAACGCGTGCCGGGCGACAGGACGCGCGGCAGAACGCGCGCCGGGCGACAGGACGCGCGGCAGAACGCGCGCCGGGCGACAGGACGCGCGGCAGAACGCGCGCCGGGCGAGAAGACGCGGCAGAACGCGTGCCGGGCAGTACGGCGCGCGGCAGAACGCGTGCCGGGCGGTATGGCGCGCGGCACGCCACGCCCGCTCTCAATCCGCCGCGCCGCCCCTTGCCCGGCCGACCCGGAGCGTGATATGATGGAGGGCGAACCGCAAAGGAGGCATCGCGATGGAACCGATTCGTCTGTGGGCCGTGGTGCGCAGGCATCAACACATTGAGAAGGACGGCGTGCGCGTCATGGCGGGGCTGACCCTGGCCGACGCCAAGGAAGCCCTGGGGGAGCTGTGCCGCGAGATGGACATCGAGCGGCCCATGTGGCTGAGCAAGCATGAGAACGACTGGCTCAAGTACCACCGCACCACCTTCAAGGCCGAGCACTTCATCGACCACTTCCCCTACGACCGGCTGGAGATCGAGGCCATCGTGCCCGGCGAGAAGAAGAAAAAGGTCGACCTGCGCTACTACCCTTAAGCGCCCGGCAAAAAGCCGCCCGAGAAGAGCCGGGCGGCTTTTGCGCGCTTACAGGGGGATGCCGGCCGTCTCGGCCAGGCCCCGCACATGGGCGGCGGCCGCGTCGTAGGCCGCCTCGTCGGGCAGGTGCTCGAGCATCACCGGGGTGTCGGCGGGCAGCTGGCTGTGGATCATCCCCAGCAGCGCCCCCAGGTCCAGCCCGCCCAGGCCGGGCGCGCGCTCCTGAAGATGGGTCGTCAGCTCCGGCATGAGCAGCACGTCCTTCAGGTGGCAGCTGACGATGCTTCCACCCAGGGTGCGGATAAACTCCCGGGCAAACGCCACAAATCCGAAATACCGCTGGGGCGAGCAGATCAGGTTGACCAGGTCCATGTGCACGCCGAAGGCCGGCCGGTCGATGGCCGAGAGCAGCCGCTGGTACTCCTCGATGGAGCTGGGCAGCATCCAGGGCATGGGCTCCAGGGCGTAGACCGTGCGGGTGGGCTTGACCGCGTCGATGATTTCCCGGGTGGTCTGCACCACCTGGTCGAAGGCGTCCGGCCCGTAGTTGTCCGGGTAGGGCCCGTCCCATCGCTCACCCACCGCGCCGGTGATGTTGACGCAGCAGCGGGCCCCCAGCTCCTCGGCCAGGGCCAGCCGCCGCTGGCACAGGGCGATGGCCTCGCGTCGGATGGCCGGGTCCGGGCTCATGGGGTTGCTCCAGGCCCCCACCTCGGCGATGACCACATCCGCCCGGCGGGCGGCCGCCACATACGCGGCGACGGTCCCCGGGGCGGGGCGCTCCTCCACCGGGGCGTAGGCCGCGCGGTAGCCCTTCCGCCGCAGCGCGGCGATCCAGGTCTCCGGATCGGCAGCGGGGGTGAACAGCGGCGCTCCAAAGCGCATCTCAAATCCCTCCTCCCAGATAGCAAAAGAGCCGCGCAATGGCGGCTCTTTGGGGTCAATTTCGATCAGCCCGCGGCCTCGGCGGCGATGCCGTAGGTCAGGTCAACCAGGGTGAAGCCCTTCTCGCCGTCAACCGTGCGGGTGTAGGGCTGCACGCCGACCAGGAACTTCTTGCCCTCGATCCAGTTGTAGCCGGCGTAGTTGCCGTTGGTCTTGTTGAAGGAGAGCTCCTTGTACTTGGCGTTGTTCTCGTCGCCGACCTTCGGCAGGGTCGTGCGGTAGTAGCAGGCGTAGTCGTAGGAATCCTGCTTGGTGTAGAAGGAAACCTTGATCTCGCCGGTGCTGAACGCCTCAGCGCTCTTGATCTTGTAGACGTCGACCATGAAGGTATCGATGATAGCCTGGGGGATACCCTCGGGAATCTCGGCGGCCATCTCAGCGGAGATGGGCTCTTTCGGGATCTCCTTGGCGTCGGACATATCGGTGGCGGTGGAGCCGGAGGAACCCAGGGTGGGCGCGGGCGTGGCCGTGGGGCTGCCGCTAGGGGCCTTGCTGGCCGCAGTGGTGGAGCTCGGAGCGATCGACACGTCGACGGGCTTGGTGTTGTTGTTGTTGCCGCAGGCGACCAACATCGAGCCAAGCATCATGACCGCCACCACCAGGAAGAGAATACGATTCCTTTTCATGATGTGGAGACCTCCTTCAAAATAGTATCCTTCTTCGGGCATGATTTCTGGTTATGCCCAACTTGATGTACCTAGTATAGCATGGGTTTTGCCCAAAATAAAGCGCCATTTGTGAATAATCTCTGAACAATCTCGGGACAAGCCAACCCTGGGGCCGCCGCCCCTTCGATTGGGCGCGGCCCGCCAGGGCCATCCGGGGCCGCCGCCCTGAATGGCCGGAGTCGCCCGCCGTCGCAAGGGTCAGCCGGAGTCGCCAAGGCCATCCGGGGCCGCCGCCCGCAGGCTCACACCTCGTAGGGCGAGCCCTTGGGCCGCACCGCCCGCTCCATGGGCATGCCGGTGTCATAATCCAGCTGGCGGGGCTCGTAGGTCTCGTTCTCCCGCTGGCGGGTCATGGCGGTGTAGCTCCAGGTGGCGGGGTGGGCGTCGGTCCGCCAGGGCCGCCGCTCCCAATAGTACCCCCGGAAGGGGTCGCGGGTGTCGTTCATCCAGGCCAAGAGCGCGTCGTGCAGCCCGTCGCGCACCCGCGCCAGGGCCGGGTCGTCGATGCGGTTGTTCAGCTCGCCCGGGTCGTCGGCCAGGTCGTAGAGCTCGTCGCTGGTCATCAGGTTGATCACCAGCTTGTAGCGCCCGTCAAACACCGCCCGCAGGGGCTGATAGCCGCCGAACCCGTCGTGGTCCACCTCGTAGCGGCCGAACTCCAGAAACACCGGGCGGCTGGGCGCGGCCTCGGGCCGGGCCAGCTCGGGCAGCAGGCTCCGCCCCTCCAGCGGCGGGGGCGTGGGCAGGCCAAAATAGTCCAGGATGGTGGGCGCCAGGTCGATGTGGCTGGCGGGCTGGCGGGCGAGCGCCCCGGCCGGGGTGATCCCCGGGGCCTTGACGATCAGGGGAATGTGGGCGATCTCCTCATAGGCGTTGGGGCCCTTGCCGGTCATGCGGTGGCTGCCTAGCATGGTGCCGTGGTCCGAGGTGTAGACGATCATGGCGTCGGGGGCGTAGCGCTGGGCCGCGGCCAGCACCCGGCCGATCTCGTCGTCCACGAAGGCGTTGACGCCCAACAGCTCGGACACGTCCCTGCGGCCGGCCAGGGTGTAGCCCGACCGGTCCTCGGTCAGGGCCTTGCCCGCCCACACCCGCTGGTGCTCGGGCTTGTCGGTCAGCGGGTCGGCCAGGTTCTCAAAGTCCGGCAGCGGGCAGCGCTCCCGGAACAGGCTCGCGTAGGGCTCGGGGCACATGTGCGGCTCGTGGGGCTCGTCGTAGCTGACCACCAGGCAGTAGTCCTGCCCGGCGTGCTTTTCCAAAAAGTCGATGGCCCGGTTGGAGCAGCGGTGGCCGAAGGTCATCTGCCGCGGATAGCCCCCGGGCTGGTAGAGGTTCTCCCCCCTGCGCGAGGCTCGGCGCTCATCCTCGGTCAGCTCCTCCAGGAAGCAGCGCATGTCGTACCAATAGTCCGCGTCCCACCCCTCGGGGCAGCGGCCCAGGCCGAAATAGTCCCCCCCGTCCAGGTGGTACTTGCCGATGTAGGCGGCGTGCACCCCCTGGTCGGTCAGGCGCTGGCCCAGGGTCTTGACGTTGTCGCCGATGGCGTAGCTGTTGGTCCAGGAGCCGTTGGAGTGGGGATAGACGCCCGTGAACAGCGCCGCCCGCGCCGGACCGCACACCGGCTGGCAGGTGTAGGCCGCCTCAAAGCGCAGCCCCTCCCCGGCCAGGGCGTCCAGGTTGGGGGTGTGCACATCGTACCCCCGGGCGCAGCCGATCATGTCGTAGCGCTGGGTGTCGGTCATCAGAAAGAGCACCTGCTTGGGCATGGGCGCGCCTCCTTTACTCGGCCTTCAGGCCGAAGAAATCCAGCGCCTCGCGGATGTGCGCGTCCCAGAAATCCCAGTCGTGCACCCCGGGGTACTGCTTGTAGGTGTAGTCGAAGGGGTTGCCCGCAAGGCCCTGGAAATACTGGCGGGTGGCCGTGGCGCTGTCCAGGCAGAAGTCGTCGTCGCCGATGCAGTGGAAGATGCGCGGGGCGGGCCTGCCCTGGCGCACAATCTCGTCGGCCAGGTGGTGCAGGTCGTGCTCGCTGCCCACCAGCTGATCCAGCTTGTCGCCGTAGAGCATGCGCTGGCGCTTGAGCATGCGCTCGTTCATCTGGCTCGTGTCGCGCAGGATGAAGTTGCCCGCCGAGAAGCAGCCGATGGCGGCGTAGTTCTCCGGCCGGGACAGGCCGATCTTCATGCAGCCGTAGCCGCCCATGGACAGCCCGGCGATGAAGTTGTCCTCCCGCGCCTCGGACAGGGGGAAGAACGAGCGGCAGATGCGGGGCAGCTCGTCGGCGATGTAGTCGAAGAAGCGGCCGCCGTGGGCCATGTTGGTGTAGCTGGACAGATGGGCATTGGGCATCACCACGGCGATGCCCAGGGGCGCGACATAGCGCTCAATGCTGGTGCGCCGCTGCCAGATGGTATGGTCGTCGCTGGCGCCGTGCAGCAGCCAGAGCACCTTGTGCTTGCCGCCGGACACCTTGCCCTGCATGCCGATCTGGCGCTGGGTGCGCTGGGGCAGGATGACGTCCGCCTGGACCGACATGCCCAGGCAGTCGGAGAAGAAATTCATATGGATCAGGGCCATCTCACGCGCCTCCTTTATTTCTTGATGGGCAGCCAGGAAAGCACCGTCTGGATCTTTTCATCCCAGTACTCCCAGGCGTGCACCCCGGGGGACTGCTCGTAGGTGTAGTCGAACCCCTTGCCGGCCATGAAATCCCGGAACTGCACGTTGTCCTGGTAGAGGAAGTCCTCGGTGCCGCACCACTGGTAGAGCATGGGCTTCTCCTGCCCCGAGGCCGCCAGGCGATCCACCAGGGTGAACAGGTCGTTGTCGCTGCCGGGGACGCCCTCCCGGGGCCCGAAGATGTCCTCCCAGAGGGAGTTGTCCGCGCCGGGCTCGTCGGAGTAGCAGTGGTAGGGGATCAGGCCGCCCGACAGGCTGGCCCCGGCGCAGAACTTGTCCGGCGCGCCCAGGGCCATCTTGAAGGCGCCGTAGCCGCCCATGGACAGCCCGGCCACGAAGTTGTCCTCCCGCGCCTCGGACAGGGGGAAGAACTCCTGACAGATTTTGGGCAGCTCCTGGGTCATATAGGTCCAGTAGTCAAAGCCATAGGCCATGTCGGTGTACCAGCCCAGATGGGTGGTGGGCATGACCACGGCGATGCCCAGGGGCGCAACGTACCGCTCGATGCTGGTGCGCCGCTGCCAGGTGGTGTGGTCGTCGCTCATGCCGTGCAGCAGGTACAGGGTTTGGAACTTGCCCGAGGCGCCCTTGCCCTCCATGCCGATCTGCCCCTGGGTCTGCTGGGGCAGGATCACGTCCATCTGGCTGGACATGCCCAGGGTCTCGGAGAAGAAGTCCACGTGTAACAGAGCCATCAATATGCCCCCTTCAATTGTTATCCCAGATTTCATTATAGAGCCAAACCAATTTCCGCGCAATGCGCGGCGGGCGGTTTTTTTGCGCCCGCGAGGCAATCGAGCGGCGCGGGCGCACCGTCGGGCCATGGCGCGGGCGCACGGTCGCGGCGCGAGCGCACCATCGGGCCATGGCGCGGGCGCACCGTCGGGGCGTGGGGTCAGCCCTCTTCCACCGACCAGTTGCCGATGCTCCAGCGCCAGCGGAAGGCGATGAACTCCACCACCTCCGCCAGGGGGCGTCCCTGCTCGGGTACAAAGGTCAAATCGGTGTTGTTGACGCCCCGCGCGGAGGTGTCGAAGATCTCCTCGATGGTGAAGAAGGGGTAGGCCATGTCCCCCCGGGCGGCGAAGAGCAGCCGCAGCGGCGCGTAGTACACCGGCTGCTCGGGCAGGCCGTTTTGCGCCAACTGGGCCCGGGCCGCCGTCACGGCAACCCGGTCGTGGTCCTTGTCGCCGTAGGGCCAGAGCACCGCCGACACGCGCCCGGCCCGCTGGGCCTTCTCGGCCAGCTCGGGCACGTGCAGGTTGACGACGACCTCGTCGCCCACCGCTATCTCGCCGCCCTGCTGGGTCATGTTGAGCGCCTCCACCCGGAACACCGCCAGGGTGCACTGGGCGACCTCGTCGGGCCGCTCCCACACCTGGATCAGCTGCTCAAAGGGCAGGGGATACCGCCCGTCCGCCCCGGGCGCGGGGGTCGTCGGCCCCTGAAGCAGGCGCACGAAGGAGAACTCCCCCTGCGCGCCGCCGACGCCGTGGTTGTCCCGGCAGTCGGTCAGGATCTTAAGCACGTCCACCCCCCGGGTGTCGGTCTCCTCGGGCGGATCCTGCGCGCCGCAGCCGAACAGCAGCAGCGCCGCCGCTAAGCACAGTGCCAGCCATTTCTTCTTCACGGTTCGCGCCTCCTTTTTTGGTGATATCTAATTCTCCCCGTTTATGCAAACGCTGTCAAGGGCAGTTCCCGCCAAAAATGGGCGCGCATTTTTGGCTCGCCCCGCAAAAAAAGCCCGGCGGACCCATCGATCCGCCGGGCAGGCTTTATAATAGGTAGCGATCAGCCCCCGAACAGCAGCAATCGCTCCGTTCCGGTCAGCTCCTCCCCCAGCTCGGGGTTGCAGCGCCGGATGCTGTCGATGGACTGGGCGGTATCCCGGGCCACGTCCCACAGGGTTTGCCCGGGCCGCACAAAGATGATCTGGATGCCCTGGGGCAGGGGCGCGGCCTCGCCCTCGGCCACCTGCACCACCAGGGAGACCTGGGCGCAGGCGTAGACCGCGGCCTCGGCCTTGAGCACCAGGCGCAGCTCCACCTGATCGGCCCCGGCCATCTGCACCATGGCCTCCTCCACCCGCACGGTCCAGCTGCAGCGGGTCTCTTCGCTGGCCCCGGCCACCGGCACCGACAGCGACAGGGGCATCTCCAGGGGGAAGGCCACCGGGCTCTGGTCCTCGTTGAGCAGGGCGACCACCGTGGCCTGCAGCACGCCCTCGCAGCTGACCGACCCGGCCTGGCTGGCGCAGTCGGTGATCAGGGCCTGGGCGTCCACCCAGAGGACGTTGCGCAGCTCGGCCAGATTCTCGGGCAGGGGCAGGGTCTCCTTGAGGACCCGCTGCACTTGGCCCTGGTCCACCCGGCGGCACAGGGTGACCGCCGCGGTGCCCATCACCAGGCGCATGCCCGGGCAGAGCGCGTCGGTGAGCACCCGCTGCTCCTTGGCGGCCCAGGCCATGCCCCGGGTGCCCACCATCATGTCCAGCAGCAGCACCCGCTGCTCCCCGGCCTCGTTCTCCCGCACCTCCACCGTCAGGTCGCCTACGTAGGCGGTCAGCTCGGCCTGCATGCCCTCGGCGGCCCCGGGGGCCTCCATCTCCAGCTCCAGCGGCAGGGTCAGGTGCGCCTGCTCCAGGGCGGGCTCGGCCTCGTCGGAGATGTAGATCAGGTGCACATGCAGCTGGGCCTGGGCGCTGATCGCCCCCTCCATGGCCTGGGCGGAGAGCACCTGGATGTAGGCGTCCTGATCCAGGATGCGGTCCACCGGGGCCAGCCGGCCCTCCAGCTCCGCCTCCTGGTGCATCATCTCGCGGTGCTCCTGGTTGGCCGCCAGCTGGCGGAAGGACAGGGTCTGGGCGCGCTGGTCCGCGGCGGGCAGGCCGTCGAGGGCCTCCACCACCTGCACCTCGTGATCCGCCCAGACCGTGGTGTTCATGTGGATCATGCCCTCCACGGGCAGCAGGCCGCTCTCGGCCTGCCCGGGCTCCACCTGCTCCATGACCATCTCCACCTGGGCGCGGTTGTCCGGCCGCACGCCGGGCAGCGGCTGGGGATGGGAGAAGCGGCTGCTCCACCGGGCGGACTTGATCTCCCCATCGCACACGTAGATCGCCGTGAAAAACGCGTATCCCTCCAGGGTGACCTCATCCTTGCCCGCCTGGGCGGCGCCCGCCTCCACCTTGCCGGTGACCATCAGCACCCGGTCCACCTTGCCCTCCAGGGCGATGGTCCCCGCCACCGCCGCCTGGGTGCCGCCTTGGGCCACCAGCTGCTCAGGCTGGATCTGCTGCCACACACACTGAAATGCCATATGCTTCGCCTCCTGCTGTCAATGCCTCTTTGACGCCTGTACTGCATCCTATGTGCCCCATCCTGCAGCTATTCGCCCTCCAGCCAATTCCCTTGCAGCCTCAAGCGCGCTCCTGCAAAGAGTCCGCCAATGGTTGCGCCGGATAAATCCACCTCTTTTCCACACCCCTGGGGAAAAGTTATCCACCTTATCCACAGAGTTATCCCCAAACTCCCAGTCTATGTGCTTTTTTCAATGTGGATAACCCCGCCCGGTTTTCCACCGCTCTGGTCGACACGCCTCGCCGCATCCTCCCAGATCATGACCAACTTCCCCCGTTTTCGACCAATCCGCGACGGGATTTTTGACAAATTGACGGGGCGAGCCCCGCGGGCATCATCGCAATTTTCTGCCAACTGCAGGACAGAAAAACGCCGCGGCTGTTCCGCCGCGGCGTCAACGAGGGGTCCCGCGCATCAAGCCCGCTCCATAGAGAGCTTGTCGGCGACCAGGGCGATGAACTCGCCGTTGGTGGGCTTGTCGTTGCTGTTGTAGATTTCATGGCCAAAGACCTGGTTGATGTTCTCAATCTTACCCCGGCTCCAGGCCACCTCGATGGCATGGCGGATGGCCCGCTCGACCTTGCTGGGGGTGGTGGCGAAGTGCCGCGCAACCGAGGGATAGAGCTCCTTGGTGATGCGGTTGATCAGGTCGGGGTTCTCCACGGTCATGCGGATGGCCTCGCGCAGGTACTGATAGCCCTTGATGTGCGCGGGGATGCCCACGGTGATAAAGATGGTGGAGATGCGCTCCTCCAGGCTGTGGGCGGCGCTGGGCGCCGGGGCGGCCGTCCCCACCGGCACCGCCGAGGGCACGTAGGTCGCGCTGCCGCTGACCTCCAGGATGCGCCGGCGCAGTACGTCGAAGTTGATGGGCTTGACCATGTAATAGCGCGCGCCCATGTTGATGGCCCGGCGCACGAAATCGTCCTGGCCGATGGCGGAGAGCATGATCACATAGGGTTTGACGGGTTCCTTCGCCAGCTCTTCGAGTACCTCCAGGCCATCCATGCCGGGCATGATGATGTCCAGGATCAGCACGTCGACCTCATGCTGTTTGAGCGCCTCGATCGCCTCCAGGCCGTTGGATGCTTTGTACACCAACTCCATGTCTTCCTGGCGGCGGAAGTAGGCGTCCATCAGCTCGAGAAATTGTTCATTGTCGTCTGCTACCATGACCCGCTTTTTCATGTGAGTTCCTCTCTCCTTCAACGATTCTCGCCGGAGCCCAACCGGCCACTGTCAAACTCCGTCGAATCATGTGAGTTCCTCTCTCCTTCAACGATTCTCGCCGGAGCCCAACCGGCCACTGTCAAACTCCGTCGAAATTTGTCCTATATTTTCCATTTCATGAAATGTTTTCCACGGCTGTCATCATAGCACAGGGTAACGGTTTTTTGCAACCCCTATTCCGGCAAAATACCATATCTAGTGTTTATTTCCTCAAATCAGACACAACTTCCGAGGATTCCCACCGAAAAAAGCCGGACCGCGCGACAGCATCCCCCCTGCCAAAATCCCCGCAAACCGCGTGCTTTGGCGGTTTCCGCCAATTTTGGCATGCGGTTTTGGGAGGTTTCCCGCGCGAAACCTATCGCCAAAAAGCGCGAAGATTGGTCTGAAAATATTTTCAGAAAGGGGCGACCCGCCTTCTCTTACAAAGCCCTTTCGGCCAGGACCTTTGCGAAAAAAAAGATATATTTTCCGCAAAAATTATAACGGTTTTTCGTTATGTTTCTGAAAAAGCAAAACCCGGGCAGCGCCCGGGTTTGCAGAAGAAGGCGTTTGGGCGCGCGATCGCGCCGAGCGCCGGGGCGACCAGGCCCCAACAGCCAACGCCGCTCCAGCGCGGCCAGGCCCCGGCAGCGAACGCCGCTCCGGCGCGGCCAGGCCCCGGCAGCGAACGCGCGGATCAGAACTCGGCCTGCTTGACCGTGCGGGGGTAGGGGATGACGTCGCGGATGTTGCCCATGCCGGTCAGGTACATCACCAGCCGCTCAAAGCCCACCCCAAAGCCCGCGTGGGCCACGCCGCCGAAGCGCCGCAGATCCAGATACCAGCGGTAGGCCTCCTCGTCCAGGCCGAGCTCGCGGATGCGGGCCTGGAGCACGTCGTATCGCTCCTCGCGCTGGCTGCCGCCCACCAGCTCGCCGATGCCCGGCACCAGCAGGTCGCTGGCGGCGACGGTCTTGCCGTCGTCGTTCAGGCGCATGTAGAAGGCCTTGATCTGTTTGGGGTAGTC
>JBMNTT010000012.1:0-59435 GCA_050945875.1 Christensenellales bacterium | reverse complement strand
CATGCGCTCCATGCGCTCCTCCATCTGCCCGGCGGCCAGGTTCTGCTGCTTGAGCACGCCCTGCATCTGCTGGCTGTTCTGCTCGGAGATGCGCATCATCGCCGAGGCGATGGAATCCCGAAAGCCCAGCAGCGCCTGCTGGGTCTCCTGGCGGGACTGGGCGGCGTCCGCCCGCAGGCGCTCCTCCAGGCTGCGCAGCTGCTCGCCGGTGCGCTGATCCGTCGCCCGCGCGTCCCGCTCCCGGCCACCCTGAGCCAGCCGCGCGCCCGCAAAGGCCGCCAGGAAAGCCAGCAGCGGGCAGAGGATCAGCAGCAAAATCTGGTCAAAGGTCATCCAATCCCTCCATACAAAAGGGGCAGGGTTGCCCCCGCCCCGTTGCGCTCAGCGATCAAAAGGTCACCCGGCTGTGGGTCTTGTGGGCCTGGTAAGCCTTCTCCATCAGCTCGGTCAGGTCGTAGGCGTCCTGGGTGCCGAAGGCGGGCTTGCCCTGGCCGGCGATGGCCGCGGCAAACTGCGCGATGGCGCTGGGCAAGGGCGCGGGCATCTGCTCCAGGGGGATGGTCTGCGCATCCTGACCCTTCAGGCGCAGCTGCACGTCGTCCTCGCAGATCAGCAGGCTGCCGTCGGTGCCGTAGATCTCCAGCTGATAGGGGCTGGCCGAGGAGACAAAGCCGGTCTCAGAGATGGCGATGGCCCCGTTGGGATACTCCAGCACGCTCACGGCGTTGTCCTCCACGCCCTTGCCGTACATCTCGGTGAAGGTGCTGGTCACCGCCGCGGGCCGACCCATCAGGTAGTTGCACAGGTACATGGGGTGAGCGCCCAGGTCGATCATCGCGCCGCCGCCGCACTGGGTCCCGTCATAGAAATGCGGGGGCAGCCAATTGCCGCTGGTGCCGTCGTGGGCGTTGCGTACCCGCATCAGGGTGATCTTGCCCAGCTTGCCCGAGTCCACCACCTGCTTGGCGTAGAGGTTGCGGGGCATCGTCCGATGCGGGAAGGAGATGCAGAACTGGACGCCGTTTTTCTCGATGGCGTCGATGATCTGCCGGGCTCCGTCGCAGGTCAGGGCCAGGACCTTCTCGGTGAAGATGTGCTTGCCGGCGTTGGCCGCCTTGACCATCACCTCGGGGTGCATGTTGGTCGGGGCGTTGACGCACACCGCGTCCACATCCTCCCGGGCCAGCAGGGCGTCCAGGCAGGGCTCGTAGGGCACGGCGAACTTCTCGGCCATCTTCCGCCCCCGCTCGGGCAGCTCATCCCACAGGCAGGTCACCTGGCAGCCCGGGGTGTTCATGAACTCCTGGGTGTACCCCTCGGCATGCACATGCCAATAACTCAAGATCGCAACTCGAATCATCTTTGCGCCTCCTTGCGCCCCTTGCGGGGCCATCCATCGTGTTTATCATAGCGACCCCGCGCCCAAAGGGCAAGGGGAACAGCTGACTTTTACCGGGCGATATAGCCCTCTCCTCCCACATCCAGGGCAAAGCGCGCCACGTTGGGCACCGACAGCCGGCCCGGCGCCTCCACCTGGATGGGCAGGAACACATAGCGGGAGTTGAAATAGTCCTGCCCGTCCCACCGGTCCGCCACGTAGACGAAATCTTCGCCCAGGGGCAAGATGAAGGCGGGCTGGGTGTCGTAGGTGGTCGCGTCGCCGAAGTTCTCCAGCATCGTCCAGGGCCCGGCCATGCTCGGGGCGCTGGCGTACCGGCCTTGATTGGGCGCCCAGCCCGTGCAGTAACTTGAGAGCATATAGTACAGCCCGTCCTTGCGGAACACAGCCGGGGCTTCGCGGTACTCCCCGGGCCACAGCCGGGCCACCAGCGCGTCGATGTTGAGGTAATCCGCGCTCAGCCGGTAGACGTGCATATCCGCGTTGTCCCGGGCGGCGGAGATGAAATAGGCCGTGCCGTCCTCGTCCTGAAAAAGGGTGCAGTCCCGGCTCATGTACCCGTAGGGGTTGAACCAGCCGTGGTAGACGAAGTCCCCGTCGGGCGTGTCGCAGGTGGCCACGGCGCAGCCCGCCGCCAGGTAATCCAACCCGTTCTCATAGTGCGCCCAGAGCACGAACTTGCCCAAAAGCGCGTTGTAGAGCACCTTGGGCCGCTCCAGGTTGACCTTGCCGCCGTCGGGCCGGGTCAGCTGGAGGCAGGTGCGCTGGCGCACCGGCGCGGTGGGCGAGTCGGTCCTGAGGATATGGTTGCGAAACTCCCAGCCCGTCAGATCCTTGGAGCGATAGACGCTGGCGTATCCGTTTTCCCGCCGGTCCTCGCCATACCAATAATACCAGCCCTCGTGAAAGAGCATGTGGCCGCCGTGGGCGTGGATGAGCTCGCCCGAGGTGTCGCGCCACAGGCCGCCGTTCTCCCAATCCGTCATGGGGACGCCTCCATCCGCAATTTGATATGACCTCCACATATTGTAGCAGGAGATGTAAGCGCTGTCAATGCGTCCTTGTCGTCGATTGGGACCTCTGCTATACTGATCCAAAGGAAGGTGAACCCATGCGCAGCGAAAAGGACATGCTTGATCTCATTCTCCGGGTTGCTCAGGGAGACGATCGGGTTCGGGCCGTATATATGAACGGATCGCGCGCCAACCCCAACGCGCCCCGCGACCTATTCCAGGACTACGACGTGGTCTACGCGGTGACGGATATCCGATCCTACCAGGACAGCGACGCGTGGATCGACGTGTTCGGCCCCCGGCTGATGCTGCAAAAGCCCAACTGGATGGACAGCCAGTGCGGCGAGCCAGTCGACCTGGACGAGTCCTGCAACTATCAGATGCTCTTCAACGACGGCAACCGCATCGACCTGACCCTGCTGGCCCTGCCCTACCTGCACGCGGCCTACACCGGCGACTCGCTGACCCTGCCGCTATTGGACAAGGATGGCCTGCTGCCCCCCATTCCCCCCGCCTCGGACCGGGACTACCGCGTCAACCGCCAGCCCCAGGCCATCCATTTCTTCGCCACGGTCAACAACTTCTGGTGGTGCCTGCAGAACGTGGCCAAGGGCCTGGCCCGGGATGAGATTCCCTACGCCAAGGAGATGTTCGACGGCGTCGTGCGCGGCGATATGAACCGCATGCTGTCCTGGCAGATCGCCCAGGAGCACGCCGAGCCGGTGAGCGTGGGCAAGGCGGGCAAGTATTTCGCCCGGTTCATGCCCCCGCAGCGGTACGCCGACTATCTATCCACCTATGCCGGCGCCGACCGGGCCGACTGCTGGCACGCGCTGTTCGCCGCCTGCGCGCTGTTCCGCCAGGCCGCCGAGGCGGTGGCCGCGGCGCTGGGCTTCGATCCCCAGCGTCAGGACGCCGAGCAGATGCTTTCCTACCTGCGCCGGGTCTCCCAGCTGCCCGATGGGGCGACGGAGATCTTCCCGGGCTGACAAAATAAAAAGGCATGGCTCTTGTGAGCCATGCCTTTTTAACGTCCGTACGCGCGTTCAAAGTCCTCAACGATCTGCCGCAGCCCAGGATCGAGGTAGTTCAGGGCTTGCTGCCGCAGGTCGTCCGGGATGCCATAGTAGGCCTCGGCGATCCCGCCAGTGATCGCCGCCAGGGTGTCGCTGTCCCCGCCGATGGAGACGGCGTTTCGGATCGCGTCCTCAAAATCCGTGGACTCCAGGAAAGCCTCAATCGCCTGGGGCACGGTCTCCTGGCAGGTCTCATTGAACGTGTACATCCAGCGGATATCGTCCAGGGTGAAGTCCAGCGGGTAGTAGGCCGCCTCGATGGCGGAGCGGATGGCTTCGATCCCCTCGCCCTGGCGAGCTAGAAAGACGGCGACCGCCGTGGCCTCGGCGCCCTTGACGCCCTCGGGGTGGTTGTGGGTGACAGCGGTCACCCGGCGTGACAGGGACCGCGCGCACGCCAGAGAGTCCGCCGCCCAGCCGCAGGCGCTCACCCGCATCGCCGCGCCGTTGCCATAACTGTTGTACGGCCGCGGGTGGTCCGCGTACATCCAATCCAGAAAGTTGCCGCCATAGCCGCAGTCCGGATAGGGCTGCCCGATGCGCCGCATGCAGCGCACCGCCGCCTCGCCCAGAGACTCGAAATTGCCCGCGCTCTCCAGGATCGCCTGGGCAATGGCGAGGGTCATGACGCTGTCATCGGTGAAGAAGCACTCCGGCGAGAAGAAGTCGAACTGCTTGTCCCGATGATTATGCCACTCGAACCGTGAACCGACGATATCGCCGATCACCGCGCCTAGCATCGAATCATCCCCTTTATCAGCGATAGATCGACCCCATGGGATAAGCCTCGCAGCAGACCACCGCGTCGGTGGCCGAGAAGACCTGCACCGGCCGCTTCTTTTCGCCGGTGGGGTACGCGTCGCAGGTGATCATGACGCCATCGGGCCCGTAGACCTCCAGGGCGGACTGATCCGCCAGCACCCGCAGCTCGAGCGTGTCGCCCAGCCAGGGATAAGCCACGAACAGGCGGCGCTTGAAATCCGGCCGGTAATCCTGCACGCCCGAGTAGGTGCGGTCCACAAAGATGCCGCCGCGGATGCCGTCGTACCCGACCAGGGTCTCGCAGGTCTCGGTGCGCAGCACCTTGACGCCCACGCACTGGGGCTTGCCCGCGCACTCAAAGCGCACCTTGACGTCGCACTGGTGGCTGTCCACCGCCAGAGAGAGGTTGTCCTGACCGTGGATGCGGGTCATCTCCAGCCGCTCGGGCGCGCCGCGCAGGGCCTCCAGCTCCGCGACCGGCCGCTGGATCAGCCGCAGACCCAGGGGGGTCTCGGCCAGGGAGAGCTCCCGGGGCACCGCCATGGCGCAGCGCCAGGGATCGGTGGGGCCCTTGGCCGCGCCGTTCATCCAGCCGATCCACACCCGTCGGCCGTCGGGCACATGATCGAAGCTCTGCACCGCGTAGAAACTGTCGCCGCCGTCCAGGCGGATGGGACCCTCGACCACGTCGAAGTTCCTGCCGTCAAAATTGCCCAGGTAGTAGTGGGTGCCGCAGGAGCTGAGCACCCACCAGGTGCGCCCGTTTTGGCTCAGGGGAAAGATATCCGGGCACTCGGTCTGGATGTCATGGCGCTTGCTGACCAGCTGCCAGTGGACCAGATCGTCCGAGTTGTAGAAGCACAGGGGACCGCCGCCCACGGCCATGACCCACTTGCCGCTATCCGCGTGCCAGAACACCTTGGGATCGCGGAAGTCCTTGATCTGGTCGTTGTCGATGACGGGGTTGCCGGCAAACTTGGTCAGGGTGACGCCGTTGTCAACGCTGGTGGCGACGCTCTGACGCTCGACGCCCCCGGGCGTGTGGTGGGTGAAAAAGAAGGCCAGCCCGCCCTCGGGCAGCAGCGCCGGGGCGCGGCCGGGCTCCAGGTACAGCCCGCTGCCCGAGAAGATCATGCCCAGCTCGTCGTCGGGGTACAGGGCGATGGGCTGGTGCTGCCAGTGGATCATGTCGCCGCTGGTGGCATGGCCCCAGTGCATGGGGCCCCAATCCTTGCCATGGGGATAGTGCTGATAGAACAGGTGATAGACGCCGTCCGCGTAGACCAACCCGTTGGGATCGTTCATCCAGCCCTGGGGCGGGGTGAAGTGAAACTGCGGGCGATAGGTTTCGGTGAAGGCCATGTCCGCTCCCTCCTCGCATGCTTTGTCCTCATTGTACCGCACAAAGGCGCGCTTGACCAGCCCCGGCCTCAGGCGGACTGTCGGCACAGGGCGATGAAATTCTGGGCCGCCTGGGTCAGGTATTTCTCGCGGTGGTGGATGATGTACAGGCTGCGGGCAAAGCTGATCCCCTCCACCCGCAGGCGCTTGAGGGTTCCCTCGGCCAGGTCCCGCTCCACCAGCGCCATGGGCAGGGCCGACAGGCCCAGGTTGGCCTTGAGCGCCTGGAGGATGGCCTCGGTGCTGATGCTCTCCCACAGAGGCGTCACCCGCAGGCCCTGGGTCATCAGCGCGCTGTCGAACAGCTCCCGGGTGCCGCTGCCCCGCTCGCGCAAGAGCAGCGGTTGGGCCGCGAGCGTCTGCGGGGAGATGACCGTCTCCCCCGCCAGGGGATGCCGCGCGCCGCACACCAGGGCCAACTCGTCCTGGTCGAAGGGCTCCGCGGCGATGGTCTGCTGATGCGCCACCCCCTCGATGACCGCCAGATCCAGCTGGTTCTTCTGAATCAGTCCCTCGATGACCTCGGAGTTGTCCACCGTCACCCGCACCCGGGTGTCCGGGCAGCGCTGGGCGAAGGCCGCCACCCAGCCGGGCATTCGGCAGGTGCCGATGGTGATGCTGGCGCCCACGCGCACCTCGCCGCTCTGCTCCCATCGCTGCATGCGGGCCTTGGCCTCGTCGAACAGGGCGGTGATGTGCCGGGCGTAGCTCAAAAACTGCTCCCCCGCCGGGGTGATCGACAGCCGCCGGCCGATCCGGTCGAACAGCCGGACGCCGTAGTAGGCCTCCAGCTCCTTGATGGCCAGGCTGACCGCGGGCTGGGCCAGATACAGGGCCTTGGCCGCGCCGGTTACGCCGCCGCAATCGCACACCGCCAGAAAAATCGTCATATGCCGGTCGTCCATCCACCCACCTCATATCGTTTTTATTATGATATCCATAATATTATAGTATATTACTTATGCTTTCAAGGGGTGTATACTGTCAGTAGCAAAACAAAGAGGAGTTGCAGCCATGGAAAAGAGAGACTGGCGCTTCTACTGGAAGCTCTTCCGGGCGACCTTCACCCTGAGCGCGTTCACCTTCGGGGGCGGGTTTGTGATCATTCCGCTGATGCGGCGCAAGTTTGTAGAGCAGTACCACTGGATCGAGGAGCAGGAGATGCTCGACCTGACGGCCATCGCCCAGTCCTCCCCCGGGGCCATCGCGGTCAACGCGTCGATCCTGGTGGGCTACCGGCTGGCCGGGCTGCGGGGCTCGGCGGTGACCATCCTGGCCACCATTCTGCCCCCGCTGATCATCATCACGGTGATCTCGATGTTTTACACCGCCTTTCGCGACAGCGTGCTGTTCAACACCCTGCTCAAGGGGATGCGCTGCGGCGTGGCGGCGGTCATCCTGGACGTGGTGCTGACTATGGGCAAGGATATCCTCAAAAAGAGACAAATCCTGGCCATCGCCATCATGGTCTGCGCCTTCATCGCCACCTGGTTCTTCAAGGTCAACGTCATCTTCATCATCCTGGTGTGCGGCATTCTGGGCATGGCCTCGGCCCTCTACCGGGAACACAAGGACAAGGGGGGCAAAGCCGCATGCAGCTGATCCAACTCTTCTGGAGCTTCTTCCAGATCGGCCTGTTCTCCATCGGCGGCGGGTACGCCGCCATGCCGCTGATCCAGCAGCAGGTGGTGGACGCGCACGCCTGGCTGACCATGGGCGAGTTCGCCGACATCGTCACCATCGCCGAGATGACCCCCGGCCCCATCGCCATCAACGCGGCCACCTTTGTGGGCAACCAGGTCTGCGGCCTGCCCGGCGCGCTCATCGCCACGATGGGCTGCATCGCCCCGGCCTGCGTGATTGTCATCTGCCTGGCCAAGCTCTACTACAAATACCGCTCCCTGACCCTGATGCAGGGGGTGCTGGGCGGGCTGCGGCCGGCGGTGGTGGCCATGATCGCCTCGGCCGGGCTGAGCATCCTGCTGCTGTGCGTCTTCGGCGGGCAGGGCTATGCCCTGGCCAACGTGGAGTGGGTGTCGGTGGCGCTGTTCTGCCTGAGCCTGGCCGCCCTGCGCCTGTTCAAGCCCAACCCCATCCTGGTGATGGTGGGCGCAGGGCTGGTGGGCCTGGCGGGATACGCCCTGTTTTAGCGGCTCAATCGCATGTGAAGGGGGATATCGGACGCATGGCAATACAGTATCTCGACACGGTCAAGGCCCTGCCGGCGGATCAGCTGCGCCGCCTGTTCATGGCGGTGGGCTGGTCCGACGGATCGGAAACCCCGCAGCAGCAGGAGCGCTTCAATATCGGCTTCATCCACGCCACCCTGGTGGTCTCCGCCTGGGAGGGCGAGCGCCTCATCGGCGCGGTGCGGGTGCTCAGCGACCAGGTCTTCCGCTCGATCATCTATGATCTGCTGGTGGACCCGGATTACCAACACCGGGGGATCGGGCGAGAGCTGGCGCGCCGGTGCATGGCCCACTATCCGACCAGTGAATGGCTGGTGCAGACGACGCCCGAGCGCGCGAGCTTCTATGAGGGTCTGGGGTTCCAGGTCAACGGGGACGTCTTCTTGTCGATCCCGTGCAAGCTCTTTACCATCGCCCCTTGACGGCGCGCAAAAGGCGCGGTCCTGACGGACCGCGCCTTTTGCGCGTCGGTTTACAGCTGGTGGACGGTGTTGCCGTCGATGAGCACGCGCCGCACCTTGGTCTGGATCTCGAAGGGGCAGCCGTCGGTGATCACCAGGTCGGCGTCCTTGCCCGGCTCGATCGAGCCCACCCGGTCGGCGATGCCGATGTGCTCGGCGGGGTTGATGGTGATGGCCTTGAGCGCCTGGAAGGGGTCCATGCCCGCCTTGACGGCCATGCCCGCGCATAGGGGCAGGTTCTCCTGCTGGATAACCGAGCTGTCGGTGATGATGGATACATGGCAGCCCGCCTTGGCCAGCACGCCCGGGGTGGTCCAGCTCTTGTGCTGCAGCTCGACCTTGGTGGCGTGGCTCATGGTCGGGCCGACGGCCATGCACAGACCGGTCTGAGCCAGCTCGTCGACGATCAGATGCCCCTCGGTCACATGCTCCAGGGTGATCTTCACGCCGAACTCCTCGGCGATGCGGATAGCGGTGAAGATGTCGTTGGCCTGGTGGGCGTGGGCCTTCAGGGGCATCTCCCCCCGCAGCACCGGCAGCAGGGCCTCCATCTTCATGTCATAGGCCGGGTACTTGCTCACGTCGCCCTGGGCGGCCTCGAGCTGCTGCTGGTAACGCTTGGCCCGCATGAGGGCGTTGCGCAGCACGGCGGCGGTGGTCATGCGGGAGGAGTCGCACTTGTCGCGGTAGCAGCGCTTGGGGTTCTCGCCGAAAGCGCACTTCATGGCGACCTCCTTTTTCACCAGCATGTCGTCGATGCGCTTGCCCACGGTCTTCATGGCGGTGAAGGTGCCGCCGAGCACGTTGGCGCTGCCCGGGCCGGTGCACACGCAGGTCACGCCGCCGTTGCGGGCCAGCTCAAAGGTGTAATCCATGGGGTTGATGCCGTCGATGGCGCGCAGCTGGGGGCAGCAGATGTCGTTCATCTCGTTGTAGTCCATGCCCACCTGGCCGGTGGCATAGCCGTCCATGCCGATGTGGGTGTGGGCGTCGATGAAGCCGGGGTAGACCTCCAGCCCCGCCGCGTCGATGCTCTCCCCATCGCAGGCAAGGCCCTCGCCGATGGCGGCGATCTTGCCGTCCTGGATCAGGATGTCAGCCACATAGGGCGTCTCGTGCACCGCATCGTGGATGCGGCCGTTTCGGATACAGGTCTGCATAGCAAAACTCCTCCTTGGTTTTCGGTCCGGGAGTGCCCGGGCCGTTGTCGGCTCTATTCCAGATCCACCTTGTAGCCCTCCTCGGCCAGGCGGGCCAGGATGCGGTAGCCATGCTCCCGGTCGTGGGTCTCCAGCTCCAGCATCAGCCAGGTGATGCCGATATTGTAGGTATCCCGGAAGCGGTCGTGGCTGACCGAGAAGACGTTGGCCCCCATGTCCGCCAGGATGGTCATCAGGCGCTTGAGCTGGCCGGGCTTGTCGGGCACGGTGGTGCGGATGCGGATCTTGCGGCCGTCCTTGATCAGGCCCTTCTCGATGATGCGCGAGAGCATGGTCACATCGATATTGCCGCCCGAGAGCACCGCGACGATGTTCTTGCCCGGCCGGCGAATCTTGCCCGCCAGGATCGCGGCCACCGACGAGGCCCCCGCCCCCTCGGAGACGATCTTGCTCTTTTCCAACAGCTGCAGGATGGTGCTGGCGATCTCATCCTCCTCGACGGTGATCATTTTGTCGCAGTAGCGGCTGCACAGCTCATAGGTCAGCGTCCCGGGGGTCTTGACGGCGATGCCGTCGGCCATGGTGTTGACCTCGGCCAAGGTAACCGGGTGGCGCGCCCGGGTCGAGGCCAGCATCGAGGCCGCCCCCGCGGGCTCCACCCCGATGATCTCGATCTCGGGCTTGAGGGTTTTGGCCGCCAGGGCGATGCCCGAGAGCAGGCCGCCCCCGCCCACCGGCGCGATGATCACATCGGTCTCGGGCAGCTGCTCGAGAATCTCCAGGGCGATGGTGCCCTGCCCGGCGATTACCCCGGGGTCGTCAAAGGGATGGATGAAGCAGGCGCCGGTGCGCTGCTGCAGGGCGTAGGCATGGCCGCAGGCGTCGTCGTAGCTCTCGCCGAAGAGCACCACCTCCGCCCCCAGCGCCCGGGTGGCCGCCACCTTGGCCAGGGGCGCGCCGGCGGGCATGACGATGGTGGCCGGGATGCCGAAGGTGCGCGCCGCCAGGGCCACGCCCTGGGCGTGGTTGCCCGCGGACGCCGCGATGACGCCCAGGGCGCGCTGCTCCGGGGCCATCATGGCGATGCGGTTGTAGGCCCCGCGCACCTTGAAGGAGCCGGTTTTCTGCAGATTCTCGGTCTTGATGTAGACCTGGCCCACCTCGGGGCCGGATAGGATATCCGACACGATCACGTCGGTATGGCGCACCACGGATTTGAGCCGCTGCTGCGCCTGCTGGATCATCTCAAAGGTGATCGATTCCATCGCGCTTGCCTCCGATCAGTATTCGATGCCTTTCCGGGCGGGCAGGCCCGCCTCCATGGGGTGCTTGACCGCGTCGATGCGCGAGACGTAGTCCGCCGCGTCGCACAGCGCCTGGGGCGCGGCCCGGCCGGTGACCACCGTCTCGGTGCCCGGGGCGCGCGCGCTCAGCAGCGCCGCCAGCGCCTCGGCCGGGATCAGGCCCCCGTGCACCAGGCTGAGGGCCTCGTCGAGCACCACCAGGTCATGGGCCCCGTCGGTCAGGGCCGACCGCGCCGCCTGAAGCAGCGCCCGCTGGCTCTCGGCCGCCTGGGCGGCCTGCCGCGCGTCCATGGCCCAGGGCAGCGCCCCCTCGGGCCAGGAAAAATGGGTCTCGGCGCCCAGCTGAGCCAGAACCCGGGTCTCCCCGGACGCGCCGTCCTTGTAGAAGCCGAACCAGGCCACCCGCATCCCGTGGGCCAGGGCGCGCAGGGCCAGCCCCGCCGCCGCGGTGGTCTTGCCCTTGCCGTCGCCGGTGTAGATGTGCACGCAGCTATCCATGCTCCTCCCCCCTCACAGGCTGTCGATGAAGGCCGCCATGCGCTGTGGATCAGCCTGGATGCCCAGCGCGCCCAGCAGGAACATGCACAGCGGGTAGGCCTTTTTGAGCAGGTCCTCCTGGCAGCCGTCCAGCAGCCAGCGCGTGACCACCGCCTGGATCGCCCCCCAGAAGCACAGGGCGGCGCAGTCGGGATCGGGCACGCTGGCCTGCCCCTCCCGGCAGATGCGGGCGATGTCCCGGGCGAGCATCTGGCACAGCAGGGCCTGGGCCCGCTGCTGATGGGCCTGAACCTGGTCGTCCAGCCCCACCGACTCGATGAGCATCAGCTTGCTCAGGGGCTGGTTGCGAGCAAAGCTCCACAGCGCCATGGTCACCGCCCGGGCCAGGTCGCAGGCAGGATCCTGACCGCCTTCCTCCAGGGAGTAGCCCAGCAGGTTGATCAGCAGGGAGGCCATCTCGTCGTACAGGGCGTCGAAGAGCGCCTCCTTGCTCGTAAAATAAAAGTAAAAGGAGCCCACGGACACCCCCGCCGCCTGGACGACGTCCTTGACGGTGGTGCCATAGTACCCCTTCTGGGAGAACACCTGGGCCGCGGTATCCAGGATCAGGCGGCGCTTGGCCTGCTTGCGCTCGGCCACCTCCGGCGGCGTGCGATAGGGCATCTCGGCTCCCTCCTTTGTCTTTTTCCCATTATAGCACGGCCGCCCGACCGGGGGAAGCGCAAAACGACAATTCGTTCGTTACTTTTGCGCCAGGTAGCGCAGGGCCAGCCGATAGCCCATCTCCCCCAGGCCGCAGATCATCCCGCAGCACACCGGGGTCAGGGTCGAGTGGTGGCGGAACTCCTCCCGGGCGAAGACGTTGGACAGGTGCACCTCCACCGCGGGCAGCCGCACCGCGGCCAGGGCGTCGCGGATGGCGTAGCTGTAGTGGGTGTAGGCCCCGGCGTTGATGACGATGCCGTCGCAGTCCAGCCGGGCCTGGTGGATGCGGTCGATGATGTCGCCCTCGTGGTTGCTCTGATAGCAGACCACCTCGACGCCCAGGGCCTGGCCCTCCCGGAGGATGTCGGCGTTGATATCCTCCAGGGTGCGCGAGCCGTAGACCCCGGGCTCGCGCAGGCCGGTCAGGTTGAGGTTGGGGCCGTGGATGACCAGGATTTTCATGGTTGTTCCTCCTTCCAAACTTGCGCCAGGGCCTCGAAAACCGCCCGGCGGGCCGCTTCCTCCGGCAGGGAGCCGAACCAAATCTCATGGGCCAGGAAGCCCTGCCAGGCCAGCATGCCCAGCCCACCCACCGCTGGAATGCCCCGGGCCCGGGCCTGGCGCAGCAGGCTGGTCTCGGCGGGGTTGTAGATCAGGTCCACCACCGCCGCGCCCTGGGGCAGGGCGTCGAGAAAGTCGAAGCGGGGCATATCCGCAAAGCCCCGCATCCCCAGGGGCGTGGTGTTGACCACCAGGTCGTACCCCCGGGCGAGGCCGGGCAGCGCGTCAAAATCCAGCGGGCCGTGCGGGCAGTCCAGCCCGCCCCGCGCCGCCGCCAGGGCGGCCACATGAGCCGCGCGCTCGGGGGTGCGGTTGAGCACCGCCACGGCCCGCGCGCCCTCAAAGCAGGCGGTCAGCGCCACCGTCGGGCTGACGCCCCCCGCCCCCAGGATCAGCACCCGCCGACCCCGGAAGCCCAGGCCGGCCTCGGCCAGGGATCGGGACAGGCCCGGCCCGTCGGTGGTGTAGCCCCGGTAGGTGCCGTCGGGCATGCGGCGCATGGTGTTGGCCGACTCAAAGCGCGCGGCGCTCTCATCCAGCGAGCCCAACAGGGGCAGGATATCGCGCTTGTGGGGCATGGTCGCGTTGAACCCCGCCAGGGAAAGCATGTCCGCCGCCCGCAGCAGGGTCGGCAGCTCCCCCCGGCGCACATGGATGGGCAGATACACCGCCTCGCGCCCCTCGGCGGCGTAGAGGGTGTGGTGGATCAGGGGGGACAGGCTGTGGTCCACCGGGTCGCCGATCAGCCCCAGGGCGGTCTTGACGCCGGGCATGCTCACGCAATCACCCCCCGGTAGGCCGCCGCCACCCGCGCCGCCGCCTCCCCAAGGGTGGTATCGTTGCGCGCGACAGCGTGGCAGCAGGCGCGGTAGGCGTCGATGCGCTGGCGGTAGAGGCTCTCCAGAGAGCGCTGGGCGAGCATCGGCCGGCCCGAGGGATCGATATCCCCCAGGATCAGATCCAGGGGGCGGTCCAGAAAGACCACCACCCCGCCCTTGTCCATCCGCTCCCAGTTGCCCGGGTGGGTCAGGACGCCCCCGCCGGTGCCAAACACCGCCCGGGGCAGGGTCAGGGAGGCCTCCAGCGCCCGCCGCTCCGCCCGGCGGAAGCCCGCCTCCCCCTGGTCCGCGAAGATCTCCGGGATCGGACGGCCCGCCATCTGGGCGATCATCTCGTCCAGGTCGAAGAAGGGCAGGTTGAGCAGCCGCGCCGCCAGGGCGCCCACGGTGCTCTTGCCCGCGCCGGGGCAGCCGGTGATGTAGAGTGATTTGCTCATGACGCTCCCTCCATCGCGTCGGGATGGTAGCTGCCCACCACCCGGAAGAACTCGCAGTTGCGCTGCATCTCGGCCAGGGCCTGCTGCACATGCAGCTGATCCACCCCGCCGGTGAAATCCGCCAGAAAGGTGTAGGAGAAGGGCTGGCCCGCCATCGGCCGGGGATGCAGGGCGATCAGGTTGATGCCGTGGGCGCACAGGGCCGAGAGGGCCTGCTGCAGCGAGCCGGAGACGTTGCGCAGGATGAAGAACACCGTGGTCTTGCTGCCGGCGTCGTTCATCTTGCGGCCCAGGATGCCAAAGCGCGTGCGGTTGACCGGGCCGGACTGGATGGACTCGGCCACGATCTCCAGGCCGTACACCTCGGCCGCCCGGCGCGAGGCGATGGCAGCCAGGGTGGTATCCCCGCTCCGGGCCACCAGCTGGGCCGCCAGGGCGGTGTTGAGCTGGGGCACCGCGCGCCAGCGGGGATGGGCCTGCAGATAGGGCGCGCACTGGGCCAGGGCCTGCTCGTGGGAGAAGACCTGGCAAACATCCTCGATCCGGCCGCCGGGCAGCATCATCAGGCAGTGGTCGATGGGCAGGGAGCGCTCCCCCACCAGGTAGAGCCCGGTCGCCCCCAGCAGGTCCAGGGGCTGGATGACCGGGCCGGTCAGGCTGTTCTCCAGCGGCAGCACGCCGTAGTCGGCCTTGCCCTGCTCCACCGCCTCGACCACCTGGTCAAAGGTGGCGCAGGGCGTCAGCTGGGCCTCGGGGAAATGGCCCGAGGCGGCCTGCTCGCCGTAGCCCGCCGCCACGCCCTGGTAGGCCACCACCGGATGGGCGCGCACGTCGGCCACCACATCCAGCTGGGCGTCCTTGCCCACATCCATCAGCAGCTGGAAGAACCTGCGCGCCGCCGGGGCCCACTTGGGCTCCTCCAGCAGGGCCACGCGGCTGGCGAGCACCTCCCGCTCCCGCTCGGGCTGCAGGATGGGCATGTCGTGGGCGGCCTTGTAGGCCCCCACCTCCACGCTGATGTTCATCCGTCTCTCAAACAGCGCCACCAGCTCCCGGTCCAAACCGTTGAGCTCCCGGCGCAGGGTATCCAAATCCCGCATGTCACCACGCCTCCCCTAAGAAATCCAGTATCGTCAGCGCCATCGCCGCCTCAACCACCGGCACCGCCCGGGGCAGGATGCAGGGGTCGTGTCGCCCCTTGACCACCAGCGGGTCCTCCCGCATCGATGCCAGGTCCACCGTGCGCTGGGGCTGGCTGATGGACGGGGTGGGCCGGAAGGTCAGCCGGGCCAGCACCGGCATGCCGTTGGTGATGCCCCCGTTGATCCCGCCGGTGTGGTTGGTCTGGGTGACCACCCGGCCCTCGCGTAGGGCGAAGGGGTCGTTGGCATCGCTGCCGCGCATCCGCGCAAAATCCTCCCCCGCGCCGAAGGCCACGGCCTTGACCGCCGGGATGGCGTAGGCCAGGCTGGCGAAGACCGACTCAAAGGAGCGGAAGAAGGGATCGCCCAGGCCCGCGGGCACGCCCACGGCCTTGACCTCGATCTGCCCGCCCAGGGAATCCTGGGCCATGCGGGCCGCCTCGATGGCCGCGATCATCTCCCGGGCGGCGGCCTCATCCTGGGCGGGGAACAAGCGCCCGGTCATGGCCAAAAGCGGAGCGGGATCGGGGTCCAGCGGGTCGAAGGGCGCGTCGGGAATCTCGCCGGCGCGGGCAACGTGCGCGCCCACATACACGCCCCGCCGGGCCAATATCTGCTGGGCCACCGCCCCGGCGAACACCAGCGGCGCGGTCAGCCGGCCGGAGAAATGGCCGCCGCCCCGGGGATCGTTGTGCCCGTGGTAGCGGACCTGGCCGGCGTAGTCGGCATGCCCCGGCCGGGGATGGGTCTTTAGGTTGGCGTAGTCGCCGCTGCGGGTGTTGGCGTTGCGGATCAGGCCGCACAGGGGCGCGCCCGAGGTCGCGCCCTGGTACAGGCCCGAGAGCACCTCCACCTGGTCGCCCTCGCTGCGGGGAGTGGACCAGCCCTTGCCCCCCGGCGCGCGCCGAGCCATCTGCCGGGCCACCTCTTGAAGGTCGATGGCCTCGCCGTCGGGCAGATGCCCCAGCACCACGCCGATGCCCGGGCCGTGGGACTCGCCGAAGATGCTCAGCTGAATGTTTTTCCCCCATACGTTGCTCATCGGCACGCGCCTCCCAGTTGTTCAAAATGCGCCCAGAAGGGCGGGGCGGACTTGGCCACGCAGTCCGCGTCGTCCAGGGTCACCGGCCCGCGGCACAGGCCCGCGGCGACCGCCAGGGCCATGGCCATGCGGTGGTCGCGCCGGGTCCGCCCCGCGCCGCCGGCGAGCGACCCGCGCCCCCGGATGACCAGGGTGTCCGGGTCGGGCGCGATCGCCTCGCCCCCCAGGTCCCGAGCCAGGTCGAGGATGGCGGCCAGGCGGTCGCACTCCTTGGCGGCCAGGCGTCGGGCCCCGGTCAGGCGGCTCTCGCCGCGCGCGCCCAGGGCGACCACCGCCAGAGCGGGGCCCAGGTCCGGGATGTCCGACAGGTCGGCCTGGATGGGCCGCAGACCCTGGCCGCCCGCCTGAGCCGTCAGCCCGTCGGGTCCCCAGGTCAGCCGCGCGCCCATGCGGCCCAGGAGCGCCTCGATCGCCCGGTCGCCCTGCAGGCTGCGCCGATTCAGGCCGCCGACGGTCACCGGCCCGCCCAGGGCCCCGGCCACCAGGGGGAACGCCGCGTAGGACCAGTCGCCCTCCACGGCGTAATCGCAGGGATGATAGCGCTGCCCGCCGGGGATGTCGAAGCCTCCGGGCCGCTCGGCGACCGTCACGCCGAAGGCCGCCAGGGTCCTGATGGTCATGCGCACATAGGGCATGGACTGCAGAGGGCTGGCAAAGCGCAGCGTGGAATCCCCCGAAAGCAGCGGCAGGGCGAAGAGCAGCCCGGTGACAAACTGGCTAGACACATCCCCGGGCAACACGAAATCCCCGGGCCGCAGCCGCCCGCGCACGGTCAGGGTGTCGCCCGCGAGCTGCCAGGCGACGCCCTGGCTGGCGCAAAGGTTTTCATACACCGCCAGGGGCCGGCGCATCAGCCGCCCCTCGCCGGTAAAGCGCGCCCCCTCCCCCTTGGCCAGCGCCAGGGGGATCAGAAAGCGCAGCGTCGAGCCCGACTGGCCGCAGGGCACCGTGGGGAAATCCGCCATCGCCCCGCCGCCGATCATGCGGCCGCCCTCGTACCGGCCCAGACCCATCCGCTCCAGGGCTCGGGCGGTCAGGCGCACGTCGTCGCTCTCCCCCAGGGGGGCGACCGCGCTGCCGCCATCCGCCAGGGCCGCGGCGATCAGGGCGCGGTGGGCGTCGCTCTTGGAGGGCACCGCCGCCACCCGGCCCGAGAGCCGCCCGGGCAGCACCGTTACGCGCCGCATGACCACCCCTCCAATCGCGCCCGCAGGTCCTCGCGCGCCATGGGCTGGAGCGCCGCCCGGCCGATGTGTTCGAGCAGCACCAGGGTGATGCCCCGGCAGGTGGCCTTCTTGTCCAGGCCCAGCTGGCCGGCCAGGGCGCGCTCGGCCCCCTCGGGCACCCGGCTGTCCAGGCCCCACCGCTTGAGCATGGCCTGCATGCGCGCGGTTGTGCCCGCCTGGGTGACCCCCCAGGCCTCGCCCCAGCGGCACGCGGCCACCATGCCCATGGCCACGGCCTCGCCGTGGGAGAGGTGGCCGTAGCCAGCCCGCTTCTCCAGCACATGGCCCAGGGTGTGGCCGAAGTTCAGGGTCATGCGCACGCCGGTGTCGTAGGGGTCCCGAGCGACATAGCCCGCCTTGATGGCGCAGTTGTGCACCACCAGCGCGTCGGCCTGGGCGATCAGCTCCGCCGGGTCCATCTGCTCAAGCTGCCGCCAGAGCGCCGCGTCGGCGATGGCCGCGTGCTTGATGATCTCCCCCAGGCCGCAGCGGATCTCCCGGGTCGGCAGGGTGGCCAGGCAGTCCGGGTCGATGACCACCCGCATCGGCTGGTGAAACGCGCCCACCAAATTCTTGCCCTGGGGCAGGTTGACGGCCACCTTGCCGCCCACCGAGGAGTCCACCTGGGCCAGCAGGGTGGTGGGCGCCTGGATAAAGCCCACGCCCCGCAGCAGGGTGGCGGCCACATAACCCGCCAGGTCCCCCACCACGCCGCCGCCCAGGGCGATGATCGCATCCTGCCGGGTCATGCCCCAGTCCATCAGCCGCCCGTAGAGCCCGGGCAGCACCGATAGGTCCTTGCTGGCCTCGCCCGCGGGCACGACCACCAGGGTGCAGGCCACGCCCGCCGCCCGCAGGGCGTCCAGCAGGCGCTGCCCGTAGAGGGGGGCGACGTTGCTATCGGTCAGGATGGCCGCCCTGCCCCCGCCCAGCGCCTGGGTGAACGCCCCCGCGTTGCCCAGCAGGCCGCGCTCGGCGACGATCTCATAGTCGCCCGTGGGCGTGGCCACGGTCAGCCGCGCCATGTCAGGCCACCTCCAGGGTGCGCCCGGTCAGGGGGGCGACGGTGGTCAGCTTGCGCATCAGGCTGTCGAACTGGTCGGGGGTGATGGACTGCGCGCCGTCGCACAGGGCCTTCTTGGGGTTGTTGTGCACCTCGATGATCAGCCCGTCGGCCCCGGCGGCGATGGCGGCCATGGCCATGGGCTCGACCATCCAGCTCATGCCGCAGGCGTGGGAGGGATCGACGATGATGGGCAGGTGGCTGAGCTTCTTGATCGCCGGGATGGCCGACAGGTCCAGGGTGTTGCGGGTGTAGGTCTCAAAGGTGCGGATGCCCCGCTCGCAGAGGATGACGTTGGGGTTGCCCGCGGCCATGATGTACTCGGCGGACATCAGCCACTCGGTCAGGGTGGCGGACAGGCCGCGCTTTAATAGCACGGGCTTGCGGCTCTGACCCACCTGCTTGAGCAAGTCGAAGTTCTGCATGTTGCGCGCGCCGATCTGCAGCACGTCCACCATCTGCTCGAACAGCTCCAGGTGCTGGGGGCTCATGATCTCGCTGACGATGGGCAGGCCGGTGCGCTCCTTGGCGGCCTTCAACAGCTCCAGGCCCTCCCACTCCATGCCCTGGAAGGCATAGGGCGAGGTGCGCGGCTTGAAGGCGCCCCCGCGCAGCAGCCCGGCCCCGGAATCCTTGACCGCCTGGGCCACGTCGATGATCTGCTCCCGGCTCTCCACCGAGCAGGGTCCGGCGATGACCGTCAGCGCCGGTCCGCCCACTGGCACGCCGCACACGTCGATGACGCTGTCCTCGGGGTGGAACTTGCGGTTGGCCTTCTTGTAGGGCTCCTGTACCTGCATCACCCGGTCCACCCCGGGCAGCATGCCCACCAGCTCCTGGTCGACCTGGGTGGTGTCGCCCAGCACGCCCAGCACGGTGCACTGGGTGCCGGAGTTGACCTGAACCTTCAGGTCCTGCTGCTTGAGCTCCTGCATGACGGCGTCGATCTGGCGGCAGGTGGCGTCGGGCTTCATAATGACGATCATGGGGGATTCCTCCTTCAAAATAGGCAAATTTGACAAAATGAAAAGGGGCCGCGCGAGCGCAGCCCCTTGCCTTCACAAGGTCCCGGACCTGATCGGTCACGGTTGCGTCGTCGCGTTCCGAAGTTTTTTCGTAAAGCCAAAAAAGCCGCTAAACATAAAGTAGCAGCCGTAGCGATACGCAAACTCACGGGAACACAACATCAAGCATTCCTCCTACTCGGATTGGGTGCATTGTAGCACACTTCGGCCCGCGGCGCAAGGTTTTTTTCACGCGGGTCAGACGTCCAGGATGACCGGGTGGATCTTCCCGTCCAGGATCTCAATGTAGGCCATGGAGGGCGGCCGACCGTCCCGGGGCACGGCGCAGCTGCCCGGGTTGAGCAGGATGCGCTTGCCATCGGGGGTGATATCCCGCCGGTGGCTGTGGGCATAGAGCACCAGGTCCGCCCCCTCGGCGCGGCCCCACAGCGACAGGCTCAGCAGGTCCTGCTTGACCCGGTAGCGGTGGCCGTGGGCGGCCAGCACCTTCAGCCCCCCGATCTGGCCGACATACTGCTCCAGCACGGAGAAGGACATCGCGTCGCAGTTGCCCCGCAGCGCGATGAGCTCCCGCTTGGCCTTGACCCCGGCCTCAAAGAGCTCCTGCCCGTGGTCCCCCAGGTGGATGAAATAGTCCGGCACGGGCACCCGGGCGGCGGCCCGGCGCACCGCCCACGCCGAGCCGTGGCTGTCGGCCACCACCGCCAGGGTGATCGCCTCACCCACGCTCGGCCTCCAGCAGCTTGACCATCGCCCGCAGGGCGTTGCCCCGGTGGCTCATGGCGTGCTTGACCTCGGCGGGCAGCTCGCCGAAGGTCTTCTCGTAGCCCTCGGGGATGAACAGCGGGTCGTAGCCGAACCCGCCGTCCCCGTGCGGACCCCAGGCCAGCCGGCCCCACACCACGCCCTCAGTGACCAGGGTGGGCCTGCCCGGCCGGGACAGGGCGATGGCCGCGCGGAAATCGGCCTTGCGCTTGTGGTAGGGCAGGCCCGCGGCCATGGCCAGCAGCTTCTGGTTGTTACCCGCGTCGTTGCCATGGCGGCCGGCGTAGCGGGCGGAGTACACCCCCGGGTCGCCGCCCAGGGCCTCCACCTCGATGCCCGAGTCGTCCGCCAGGGCGGGCAGACCGGTCAGCCGGGTGACCTCCTCGGCCTTCTTGACGGCGTTCTGGGCAAAGGTCTCACCGTCCTCGACCACGTCGATATCCAGCCCCGCCTGCTTGAGCGAGACCATCTCGGGGAAGAAATCCCCCAGTATCTCAAAGATTTCCCGCACCTTGTGGGCGTTATTGGTCGCCACGATCAGCTTGGTCATGCTCTGCCTCCAATCACCCGGGCCGCGCCGCGAAGGGCCTCTCGCTGAAATCCCAGCAGCCGCTCGATCCCGCCCTGGGCCAAGGCCAGCAGGGCGTCCAGCTCGCCGCGGGAGAAGGGGCGCTCCTCCCCGGTGCCCTGGACCTCCACCAGCGCGCCCAAGGCGGTCATCACCACGTTCATATCCACCTGGGCCCGGGCGTCCTCCTGGTAGCATAAGTCCAGGCAGGGGGTGTCCTCGACGATGCCCACCGACACCGCCGCCACCTGCTCGCGGATGGGGCTGCTGGCCAGCAGCCCCTGGGCCATGAGCTTGTCCACCGCCAGGGCCAGGGCGATGAAACTGCCGGTGATCGAGGCCGTGCGGGTGCCCCCGTCGGCCTGGAGCACGTCGCAGTCCAGGTACAAGGTGCGCTCGCCCAGGGCGGTCAGGTCGCACACCGAGCGCAGGCTGCGGCCGATCAGCCGCTGGATCTCCACGGTGCGCCCGTCCAGGTGGCCCTTGCGCTCCCCCCGGCTCTTGCGCGTCAGGGTGGAGGCGGGCAGCATGCCGTACTCGGCGGTGATCCAGCCCGCGCCGCTGTCCTTGCGGAAGGGGGGCACGGATTCATCCACCATGCAGGTGCACAGCACCCGGGTGTCCCCCGTGGCCACCAGCACCGAGCCGGCGGCGCTGGGGATGAAATCGGTCTGGGCCGAGAAGGGCCGCAGTTGGTCGGTTTGGCGAAGGTCGATTCTCTGCATGGCTTTCTCCTTTGAACGCGGCGCGCCCGGCGGCACAGGCCGCCGGGTGACGCCGGGATGGCGGCGTTTCGCCGCGGGTCAGTACTCGTTGGCAAAGGTGGGCACGCTCAGGCTGTCGGCGCTTGCGGGCTGGTAGGGCTCGCCCTCGACGGTGATGGCCACCTGCTTGATCTCGGGAAACTGCTTCAGGGTCAGCAGCAGGCTCTTGAAGGCTTGCTGTTCGGTGATGGGATAGCGGGTCAGGCTGGCGAAGGGCTCGGTGAAGTCGACCGTCAGCTTGCCGCCCTCCAAGGCGCAGCTGTTGATCGCCGTGTCCTCGGGCAGGATGCGCGACAGCCCGGTGCCCTCGTTGGGCCCGGCCACCAGCTGCTCAAGCGCCTCGCGCACGTCCGCCGCGCCGCCGACCTTGCGCGTCACCGGCACCAGCGCCCGGTGGGAGTCCTCCTCAAAGTAGACCATGACGCTCTGGGCCGCCTCCTCGTCCACCCCGGCGGTCAGCTCGGGGTTGAGGGTGACGGCGGTAAACTCACCCGACACGTCGGTGCCGTGGGCGAGCTTGTCGCCGCTCTGCCCGTCAAAGGTCATGCGCACCTTGCTCACGTCCTCCAGGGCCAGCAGCGTCGCCGCCACCGACTGCACCATGGCGTTCTCCTGGGCCGCGTCCTCCAGGGCCAGCTCGCCGGAAAAATCCACCACCACGGTGGAGCCCACCTGGGTGGCCGTGACCGCGACGCCCTCGGGGATGGTCGGGTTCAAGCCCAGCTCCTGCACCTGGGCGGAGGTTATCTCGCCGGCGACCAGTTGATCCAGGGCGGCCTGGGCGAGGTTCTCCCCGCCGTAGATCTGCCGGGCCACCGGGGCCAACAGGCCGTTGCCCGTGCGGTAGTACACCGCCGTCTCGGTGGCCAGGCTGTCCGCCAGCTCCGCGGCGGTGGGGATGTGCTCCACCGGCTCCTCCAGCTGCGGCGGTCCCTGCTTGCTGCAGCCCGCCAGGGCGATGACCAACAGGGCCGCCAGGCCCATGGACAGCAATTTGCTCCTACGCATCGTGATCCCTCCCCTTTGGCGCTATCCTATGCGCCCTGGGACAGGTTGATGCCGCCTTTAGTATAGCACAGATGAACTTTTGGGAAAAGCCGCCCCCGCCGCGGTTTCCCCCAGCCGACGGCCATGCTATAATGAGGGCAGGAACGCGGATACGTAGGAGGAATCGCTCATGCCATTGGACGGCATCGCCCTTCGCGCCATCGCCACGGAGCTTAACCATCTGCTCCTGGGCGGCCGGGTCGAGAAGGTGCTTCAGCCCGAGCGGGACGAGCTGGTGTTGCAGATCAAGAGCCAGCAGGGCGGCTATCGCCTGCTGCTGTCGGCCAGCAGCAACCACGCCCGGGTGCATATCACCCAGAAGAACAAGCCCAACCCCGCCGCGCCGCCGGTGTTCTGCATGCTCATGCGCAAGCACCTGACCGGCGGGCGCATCGAGCGGATCGAACAGCTGGGCATGGAGCGCGTGCTAAAGATCGACATCTCCGGTTTCGACGAGATGGGCGATCCCCTGGTGCGCAGCGTCATGGTGGAGATCATGGGTCGGCACAGCAACGTGGTGGTCTGCGCCAACGGGCGGATCATCGACTCGCTCAAGCGGGTGCCCGAGCAGATCAGCCGGGTGCGCGAGGTGCTGCCCGGCCTGCCCTACCAGCTGCCCCCCGCCCAGGACAAGCGGGACGGCTCGACCCTGCGGGAGATGGATTTTCTCGAGCTGCTCCAGGGCGCTCCGGCCCTGCGGCTGGATAAATACCTCTGCGACAGCCTGACCGGCGTGTCCCCGGTGTCGGCGCGGGAGATGGCCGTGCGCGCCCTGGGCGACTATCAGCGCCTGGCCAGCGACCTGACCGGCCCGGAGCGCATCGCCGCGGCCCGGGCGATGTACGCCTTCTTCGAGCCGGTGCGCGCCGGGGTTTTCGCGCCCCAGCTGGTGACCGACGGGGAGGGCGGGGCCAGCGACGTGCTGCCCTTCCCCTACGCCCTGTACGACGCCGGGCGGCTCTCCCCCATGGACACCATGGGCCAGGCGCTGGACGCCTACTACGACGCCCGGGACAGCCAGGAGCACATGCGCCAGAAGAGCGCCAGCCTCAAGCACCTGCTGACCAACAACCTGGAGCGCTGCCAGCGCAAGGAGGCCCTGCAGCAGCAGGCGGTGCTCGACGCCCAGGGCGCCGAGGAGTATCGCCTCAAGGGCGAGCTGATCACCGCCCACGTCTACGCCCTGCAAAAAGGCCTGACGAAGGCCCAGCTGGATAACTATTACGACCCCGAGGGCGGGCGAATCACCGTGGACCTGGACCCCCAGCTCTCCCCCTCGGACAACGCCCAGCGCTATTACAAGCGCTACAACAAGGCCAAGAGCGCCGCGCGCATGGCCCAGCAGCAGCTGGAGAAGACCCACGAGGAGATGACCTACCTGGAGGGCCAGCTGGACAACCTGGACAAGTGCACCACCGAGGCCGAGCTGTCGGAGATGCGCCGGGAGCTGGCGGCCCAGGGCTATGTCAAGCGCGTCGCCCTGAAGAAGGAGCCGCGCAAAGCGCCCCCCACCAAGCCCATGCGCTTTGTCTCCGACGACGGCCTGGAGATCCTGGTGGGCAAGAACAACACCCAGAACGATCAGCTCACCCTGCGCACCGCCGCGCCCGACGACCTGTGGCTGCACGTGAAGAACAGCCCGGGCAGCCATGTGATCGTGCGCTGCGGCGGGCAGCCCGTGCCCGAGGCCAGCCTGCGCCAGGCGCTGCTGCTGGCGGCGTGGTTCTCCCGGGCCCGGGGCTCGGCCAACGTGGCGGTGGACTACTGCCCCCGCCGCCAGGTCAAAAAGCCCGCCGGGGCCAAGCCCGGCTTTGTCATCTATGAGAAGCACCGCACCGGCGTGATCACCCCCGAGGCCAGCCTGGTGCGCGCCATCCGCCAGGTGGAGTAGGAGGAGCAGCATGCGCATCATCGTCATCCGTCATGGGCAGAGCGAGGCCGACCTGATGGACGTGCACGAGGGCCGGGCGGATTTCGCCCTGACCCCCAGCGGCATGGACCAGGCCCGGCGCATGAGCCGGTATCTGTGCGCCCAGGAGCGCATCGATCGCATCTATGCCAGCCCGCTGCTGCGGGCCCAGCAGACCGCCGCCTACCTGGCCCGGGCGGCCCAGCTGGATGTGGAAACCCAGCTGATCTACGACGAGGACCTGATGGAGTTTGACAACGGGGTCTTGGCGGGCCTGCCCCGGCAGGAGGCTGCGGCGCGCTACCCCGAGGTGCGGGACCTACCCCTGCACGAGGCGGTGTACGGGCAGGAGTCTCAGCTGCACTTTCGCATGCGGGCCGAGCGCGCCCTCTCCCGGGTGTTGGCGCAGAACGATCCCGCCGCCACCGTGGCCATCGTCTCCCACGGCGGGGCGATCAACCAGCTCTACCGCGCCTTCCTGCGCCTGCCCATGGACAGCGACCTGACCGTGCACACCGGGGACACGGGCATCCACCTGTGGGTGGTGGAGCCCCACCGGCGGCGCATCGCCTACGCCAACCGGCTGGAGCACCTGCTGGAAGAGAATGCATTTTAAGGAGGCCATCCCATGATCCTGGCAACCGGTTTTGAACCCTTCGGCGGCGAGGCCGTCAACCCCTCGTGGCAGGCGGTGCAGCGGCTGCCCGATTCGGTCAGCGGGCACCTGGTGCTCAAGGCCCGGCTGCCGGTTGTCTGGTACGACGCGCTGACCGTGCTGGAGGACCTGGTCAACACCCACCGGCCCCGGGCGCTGCTATTGTGCGGCCAGGCCGGCGGCGAGAGCCATATGCGCATCGAGCGGGTGGGCGTCAACCTGTGCGAGGCCAAGATCGGCGACAATAAAGGCCGGGTGCTCACCGGGGAGCCGGTCGTCCCCGGGGGACCGGCGGCCTACCTGTCCACCTTCCCCTACCGCGACATCCTGCGCCGCATCGAGGGCGCGGGCATCCCGGCGCGCTTCTCCTACTCGGCGGGGTGCTACCTGTGCAACCATGTGCTCTACGGCGGGCTGCACCTGCAGGCCACCCAGCACCCGGCCATGAACACCGGCTTCATCCATGTGCCCTACCTGCCCGGCCAGGCGGTGGGCAAGGCGGCCGGCACCCCGTCCATGGCGCTGGACACCATCGTCCAGGCGCTGACGATGGCGCTTGAGGCCATGGCCGCCGAACTGTGACAGGAGGGATCGATATGATGGTCTTGGGCATCTGCGGCACCCCCCGCAAGGGGGGCAACTCGGAGGTTCTGCTGGAGGCGGCGCTGGAACCCTTCGCCGAGGCGGGCTGGGCGGTCGAGCGCATCCTGATGAGCGAGCGCCGGGTGCTGCCCTGCACCGGTTGCGAGCGCTGCGCGCGCGCCCACGCCTGCGTGCAGCGGGACGACATGGCCGCGGTCTACGAGGCCTACGCCCGCTGCGACGCGATGGTCATCGCCTCGCCGGTCTACTGGCGCAACGTGCCCGCCCAGCTTAAGGCGCTGTTCGACCGCACCTACGGCACCCAGGCCCAAGAGCGCCTGGGCGGCAAGCTGGGCGGGGCCATCGCCGTGGGCCGGGGCTCGGGCGCGGGACAGGCCACCGTGCTCAACATCATTCACAATTTTTACCTCTCCTGCGGGATGCTCTGCGTCCCCGGGGAGCTCAACGGCGTGTCCGCCGTGGCCGACCAGCCCGGCGACATCCGCGCCCAGCCCTGCCGGCTGCGTCAGGCCCGCGTGTTGGGCGAGAACATCCTGCGCCACGCCCGGTGAATCCTCGCGCCACAAAGGCCGCCCTCTGATAGAGGGCGGCCTTTTGCTCGGCTGCGCGCGTCAGGATTCCTCGGGGGTGTAGGCCAGGATATCCCCCGGCTGGCAATTAAGCGCCTGGCAGATGCGCTCCAGGGTCGAAAAGCGGATGGCCTTGGCCTTGCCGTTCTTCAGGATCGAGATGTTGGCCAGAGAGATGCCGACCTGATCGGCCAGCTCGCCCACGCGCATCTTGCGCTTAGCCAGCATCACATCCAGATTGACCACGATACCCATGCCCCCACCCCCTATATCGTCAGGTCCTGATCCCGCTGCAGGGCCGCGGCCTTATCGGTCAGGTGCGACAGGGTAAAGAACACCACCGCCAGCGCCACGCCCACAAAGACCACCGCCAGGATCACCAGCAAAATCGACGGGTGGCCCAGGTTCATGGCGATGAGAAGCACCATCGCCAACAGGTAGAGCACCGCGTCGATCACCATGCACAGGCCCATGGTCTTGAGCCGACCCACGTTGCGCTGGCAGAAGGCCTGCCCCGCGCCGATGCTGCCGCAGACGAGCCAGGCCTGCGCCAGCGCCGCGTACACCGGCGCGGCCGTCGCCCACACAAAGAGCACCCCTGGCCAATACAGATAGGCCAGCTCCGGGTTGCTCCGGGCGATCTCCCCCGCCAGGGTGGGCACCAGGGCGCCGACCAGGGCCAGCAGCGCCAGCCCCGCCAGGACGACCAGCGCCCGCAGCCAGCGCACATACTCCCGTTGTTTCATCCGCACACCTCCTCTATGCCCTGATCATAGCAGAGGAGGGATTGTATGTCAACTAAAATTTATCGTTTATCATAATATTTTCGTTCCCTGCAACCTTGCGCGATGCAGACGATCCCCACCGCCAGGGTCGTCAGCGCCAGGATGATCAGGCCCAGCAGCGCCCAGGCCGGCGCTCCGCCGTTGGCCAAGAGGGCCGACGCGTCCACCGGGCCCCCGCCGTTGGCCAAGAGGGCGGGCGCGTCCACCGGGCCCCCGCCCCTGCCGCCCAGCGCCAGGATGCCCGCGGCGGCCAGGCAGGCCATGCCCGCGCCCATGCCGACCATCAGCCAGCCCAGCTTGATCTTGCGCATCGCCGCCTCACACGTTCAGCGCGCCCACCAGCTGGGCGGCTGCGGCAAAGCCGTGATCGTCGCAGTAGCGGTCGATCCCCTCGATGACCTTCAGGCAGGCCATGGGATCGGACAGGTTAGCGGTGCCCACCTGCACGGCGCAGGCCCCGGCCAGCAGGAAGGCCACCGCGTCCTCGCCCGTCTGGATGCCGCCCATGCCCACCACCGGGATGGACACGGCCTGGGCCGCCTCGTAGACCATGCGCAGGGCCACCGGCCGCACCGCCGGGCCCGACAGGCCGCCGGTGACGTTGTGGATGACCGGACGGCGGCGCTCGATGTCGATGGCCATGCCCGTCAGGGTGTTGATCAGGCTGATCGCGTCGGCCCCGCCCTCCTGGGCGGCCAGGGCAGTCTCCCGGATGCTGGCGGTGTTGGGCGAGAGCTTGACCATCAGGGGATGGCGGCAGGCGGCGCGCGCCAGCTGGGTGATCTTGAGCACCATCTCGGGCTTGGTACCGAAGGCCACGCCCCCCTGCTTGACGTTGGGGCAGGAGATGTTGAGCTCCACCATGTCCACCGGGGCCTGGCTGATGCGCTCGGCCATGTAAACATAGTCCTCCTCGCAGGCCCCGGCGACGTTGGCGATCACGCAGGTGCCCTTGGCCGCCAGCCAGGGCAGCTCGTCGGCGATGAAGGCCTCCACCCCGGGGTTTTGCAGGCCGACGGCGTTGAGCATGCCGCTGGGGGTCTCGGCGATGCGGCAGGGCGGATTGCCCTGCCGGGGCAGGCGGGTCAGCCCCTTGACGCTGACGCCGCCGAGCCGGCCGATGTCATAGAACTGGTCGTATTCCCGGCCGAAGCCAAAGGTGCCCGAGGCGGCGATGACCGGATTTTTGAGGGTCAGGCCGCACAGGCGGGTGGTCAGGTCAGCCATCGAAGTCCACCTCCCGGATGTCAAATACCGGCCCGTCCTGGCAGACCCGCTTGTAGCCCTTTTGGGTCTTGCACACGCACACCAGGCAGCCGCCCACGCCGCAGCCCATGCGCTCCTCCAGGGACACCTGGCAGGGCACCCGCTCGGGCAGCTGGGCCTTCAGGGCCCGGAGCATGGGGGCGGGACCACAGGCGTAGATCATATCGGGCGTATCCCCGGCGGCCAGGCGCTCCATCAGCGGCTCGGTCACCAGGCCCTTGCGGCCGATGCTGCCGTCGTCGGAGACCACGCAGGTCTCGCACAGCGCCTGGAAGGCCTCCAGCCCATAGGCCACCTCCCGGCTGCGGTAGCCCAGAAAGGCGCAGGCGGACGCGCTGGAGAAGCGCTTGGCGGTGTACAGCAGCGGCGCGCAGCCCACGCCGCCGCCCACCAGGAAGATGCGCTTGGCGCCCTCGGGCAGGATGAACCCATGGCCCAGGGGGGCCAACAGGTCCACGGGCGCCCCCGGCGCCATGGCCGACAGACGGCGGGTGCCCTCGCCCTTGATCTGCACGGCCAGCAGCAGCGCGCTGTCGGTCACGTCGTAGATCGAGATGGGCCGGCGCAAAACCTGGTCCTCCCCGGGAGTGGCCACGTGCACGAACTGCCCGGGCTCGAAGGCGGCCAGCTCGCTCTCGGGCAGGCCGATGGTCATCAGGAACATCTCGCGGTTGAGCCGCTGGTTGTCCAGCAGCGTGCCCATCAGCTGCTTCATGCCCGCGCCTCCTTGCCCTCGATCTCGCCCAGCTCCACCAGGGGCATCTCGCCCAGCTGCAGGCCCTGCTCCATGGCGGTCAGCAGCGCGCCGGCGGTGTCCAGGCTGGTCAGGCAGGGAATCTTCAGCTCCACGGCCTTGCGGCGGATGCGGAAGCCGTCGCGCTGGGTCTGCCGGCCGTGGGTGGGGGTGTTGATCACCAGGTCGAACTTGCCCTGGTCCATCTGCTGGAGGATGTCGGGATCGCCCTGGCCGATGGGGGGCACCACGTTGGTAGCGATGTGGTTGCAGTTGAGCTCATGAGCGGTGCCCTGGGTGCCGTAGAGGGCATAGCCCAGGTTCTCGAAGCCCTCGGCGATGGGCAGCAGCTCCTGCTTGTCCGCGTCGGCCACGGTCATGAGCACGCCGCCCTTCTGGGGCACGTGCATGCCCGCCGCCTCCATGCCCTTGAAGACCGCCTGGTGGTAATCCCGGGACAGGCCCAGCACCTCGCCGGTGGACTTCATCTCAGGGCCCAGGCTGACCTCCACATCCGGCAGCTTCTCGAAGGAAAACACCGGCACCTTGATGGCGTACACCCCGCTCTCCGGTGCCAGGCCGGTGCCATAGCCCAGGTCGGCCAAGCGCTCGCCCAGCATGACCCGGGTGGCCAGGTCCACCATGGGGATGCCCGTGACCTTGCTGATATAGGGGATGGTGCGCGAGGAGCGGGGGTTGACCTCGATGATGTAGACCTCCTCGCCCGCCACGATGTACTGGATATTGACCAGGCCGACCACCTGCAGGCCCCGGGCCAGCAGGCGGGTGTGCTCGATGAGCTTGTCCTGCACGGCCTGGCTCAGGTGCATGGCCGGGTAGACCGAGATCGAGTCGCCCGAGTGGACGCCGGTGCGCTCAATGTGCTCCATGATGCCGGGGATCAGGATATCCCGCCCATCGCACAGGGCATCCACCTCCACCTCCCGGCCGACGACGTACTTGTCGATCAGGATGGGATGCTCCTGGGCGCTCAGGTTGATGATCTTCATGTACTCGACGATGGCGTCGGGCTCGTAGGCGATGACCATGCCCTGGCCGCCGAGCACGTAGCTGGGCCGCACCAGCACCGGGTAGCCGATGCGCTCGGCCGCGTCCAGGGCCTCCCGCTCGGTGAAGACCGTGGTGCCCACCGGGCGTTTGATGTCCAGCCGCTCCAGCAGGGCGTCGAACTCCTTGCGGTCCTCGGCCATGTCGATGTACTTGGGCTGGGTGCCCAGCACCCGGTAGCCCGCCTGATCCACCGCCGCGGTCAGCTTGATGGCGGTCTGTCCGCCGAAGGCCACCACCACGCCCAGGGGCTTCTCCACCGCCAGGATGTTCCAGACGTCCTCGTCGGTCAGGGGCTCGAAGTAGAGCTTGTCGGCGGTGTCAAAGTCGGTGGACACGGTCTCGGGGTTGTTGTTGATGATGATGGTCTCATACCCGGCCTGCTTGAGCGCCCAGACGCAGTGCACCGAGCAGTAGTCGAACTCGATGCCCTGGCCGATGCGGATCGGGCCGCTGCCCAGCACCACCACCGACTTGCCGGCCGACTCATGCGCCTGGTTTTGGCGATTGTAGGTGGAATAGTAGTAGGGGCTGACCGCGCCGAGCTGGCTGGTGCAGGTGTCCACCACCCGGTAGGCGGGCAGGATGCCCCAGTCCACGCGCATCTGGCGCACGCTGGCGGCGTCCTGGCCGGTCAGCAGGGCGAGCATCTTATCCGAGAAGCCCAGGATCTTGGCCTTGCGCATCAGGCCGGGGTTGAGGCCCTGGCTGGCGAGCAGGCCCTCGAAGTCCACCAGGTGCTGGAACTTGGCCAGGAACCACCAGTCCACCTTGGTGATGGCGTAGACGTCCTTGGCGGGGATGCCCCGGCGCAGGGCCTCGATCACGTAGAACATGCGCTTGTCGTCCTGCACGAAGAGGCGCTCGCGGATGTCGGTATCGGTCAGCGCGTCCATCTCCGGCAGGTGCAATAGGCCGATGCCCATCTCCAGGGAGCGCACCGCCTTGAGGAAGGCCGCCTCGAAGTTCTCGCCGATGGCCATGACCTCGCCGGTGGCCTTCATGCGGGTGCCCAGGCTCTTGTCCGCGGCGGTGAACTTGTCAAAGGGCCAGCGCGGAAACTTGATCACCGCGTAGTCCACGTTGGGCTCATAGCCGGCGAAGGTGGCGCCGGTGACCGAGTTGGGGATCTCGTCAAAATTGTAGCCGATGGCGATCTTGGTGGCCACCCGGGCGATGGGATAACCCGTGGCCTTGCTGGCCAGGGCGCTGGAGCGCGACAGGCGAGGGTTGACCTCGATCAGGTAGTAGGCGCTGGAATTGGGGTCCAGGGCGAACTGCACGTTGCACGCCCCGTGCAGGCCCAGCTCCCGCAGGATGGCGAAGCAGGCCTGGCGCAGCATGTTGTCGTCGTGCTCGGAGACGGTCTGGCAGGGGGCCACGACGATGGAATCCCCGGTGTGGATGCCCACGGGGTCAAGGTTCTCCATGTTGCACACGGTGATGCAGTTGTCGTCGTTGTCCCGGATGACCTCGTACTCGATCTCCTTCCAGCCCGCCACCGAGCGCTCGATCAGGCACTGGTGCACCCGGCTGGCCTTCAGGCCGCCCTCCACGATGGCGCGCAGCTCGCCCTCGGAGTGGGCGCTGCCCCCGCCGGTGCCGCCCAGGGTGTAGGCCGGACGCACGATCACCGGGTAGCCGATGCGGTTGGCGAAGTCCACCGCGGCCTGCTCGTCGGTGACGATAACGCCCTCGATGACTGGCTGGCCGATCTTCTCCATAGTGGTCTTGAAGGCCTCGCGATCCTCGGCCTTGTAGATGGTCTCCGAGGTGGTGCCCAGCAGGCGCACCCCCAGCTCGGCCAAATCGCCCCGGTCGTTGAGCTCCATGGCCAGGTTCAGGCCGGTCTGCCCGCCCAGGGTGGGCAGGATGCTGTCGGGATGCTCGCGCTCGATGACCCGGCGGATGGTGTCCGCGGTCATGGGCTCGATGTAGACCTTGTCGGCGATGCTGGTGTCGGTCATGATGGTGGCGGGGTTGGAGTTGACCAGCACCACCTCCACCCCGGCCTCCTTGAGGGCCCGGCAGGCCTGGGTGCCCGCGTAGTCGAACTCCGCCGCCTGGCCGATGATGATCGGGCCCGATCCGATGACCAGGACCTTCCGGATATCAGTATGTTTGGGCATGTGCTCGCTTCTCCTTTCGCCTTACCAGTTCCCCTTGCCCGCCGCGGTCAGCGCGGCGGTGATGTCCGCGCGCATGCGCTCGGCCTCGGCCACCGCCGCGCCGGGGAAACCCAGCTCGGGGCGCTTCTGATGGGCGCACAGCAGGCTGCGCGAGGCGTTGACCAGCGCGCCGCGCCCCTGGGCGTCAAAGCAGCCCGCCAAGTCCTTGCCGGTCGCGCCCTGGGCCCCGTAGCCCGGCACCAGGAAGAAGGTGTGAGGCATCTGCGCGCGCAGGGCCGTCCCCTGGGCCGGGTAGGTCGCGCCCACCACGGCGCCCACCCGGCTGTAGCCGTGCGCGCCCATCTGGTCGGCGCCCCACTGCTCCACCAGCTGGCCCATCTTCTCATAGATCGTTCCGCCCTGCTCCAGGGGCAGGTCCTGCAGCTGGCCGGAGGAGGGGTTGGAGGTCTTGACCAGCACGAAGATACCCTTGCCCGGGACGCACAGGTCCACAAAGGGCTTGACCCCGTCCACGCCCAGGTAGCCGTTGACCGTCACGCCGTCGCAGGGGAAGGCCGGCAGCCGCGCGCCGTTGACGTCCGCCGCGCCCAGATATGCCTGGGCGTACGCCGAGGCCGTCGCGCCGATGTCGTTGCGCTTGACGTCGGCGATGGCCACCAGGCCCTGCTGCTGAGCGTAAGCCAGGGTGTCGCGGAAGATGCGCATGCCCGGCACGCCGTACATCTCATAATAGGCCACCTGCACCTTGACCGCCGGCACGATGGGGGCCAGGGCGTCGATCAGGCGGCGGTTGAAGGTCCAGATGGCCTCGGCCGCGCCCTCCAGGCTGTCCACGCCCCGGCGCAGGTCCTCGGGCAGGTACTCCAGGCGGGTGTCCACCCCCAGCACGGTGGGGTTCTTCTTCTGGGCAATCTTCTCTATCAACAGATCGATCATTTCATCAGCCGTCCTTCCTGCACAATGGCTTGCCCATCGATCCACAGATGGGTGGTTTTTCCGGTCAGGGTCCTGCCCAGCAGGGGCGTGTTGAGGCTCTTGGAGTGCAAGCTCTCGCGGCTGGGCACCCAGGTGAGCCGCGGGTCCGCCGCCGTCAGGGTCGCGGGCGCGCCCACGGCGATGCGGCCGTAGGAGATGCCCAGAATGCGCGCGGGCGAGGCGGACATCTTGTCGGCCAGCTCGGCCAGGCTCAGGTGTCCGGGCTCTACCAGGTATTCAAACCCCAGGGCCAGGGCGGTCTCAAAGCCGATCATGCCGCTCTTGACCAGGGGGAACTCGGCCAGCTTCTCATCCACATGATGGGGGGCATGGTCGGTGACGATGCAGTCGATGGTGCCGTCCTTGAGGCCCTCGATGATCGCCGCCACGTCCGCCGCGGTGCGCAGCGGCGGGTTGACCCGGGTGTTGCCGTCATAGCCGCGCACCAGCTCGTCGGTCAGGGCGAAATAATGCGGGCAGGTTTCGCTGGTCACCGCCACGCCCCGGTTCTTGGCCTGGCGGATGATCTCCACGCCCCCGGCGGTGGAGACATGGGCGATGTGCACCTTGACCCCCAGGGACTCGGCCAGCAGCACGTCCCGGGCGATCATGGCCTCCTCGGCCGCCCGGTTGGCCCCGGGCAGGCCCAGCTCGGCGGAGACCACGCCCTCGTTCATCACGCCGCCGTCGAGGATGTCCAGATCCTCCTCGTGGCAGATGATCAAGGCGTCGAAATTGGCGGCGTACTCCAGGGCCAGGCGCATCACCCGGCCGCTCATGATGGGCATCCCGTCGTCGGAGAAGGCGACCGCCCCGGCCCGTCGCATCATGCCCATCTCGGCCAGCTCCCGCCCCTTCAGGCCCTTGGTCACCGCGCCGATGGGATACACCCGGGTGCGGCCCTCCTGGAGACCCCGGTTCTTGATGTAGGCGACGACCGCCTCGTTGTCAGCCACGGGCTGGGTGTTGGCCATGCAGGCCACCGCCGCGAACCCGCCGCAGGCCGCGGCCTGGGTGCCGGTGGTGATGTCCTCCTTGTACTCAAAGCCCGGCTCGCGCAGGTGGCAGTGCATGTCCACCAATCCGGGGAAGAGCACCTGGCCGCCGAGGTCCACCACCTGGTCGGCGGGCGCGTCGATCTGCCGGTCGATCCGGGCGATCTTCCCATCCTGGATCAGCAGGTCCATGGGGCCGCTGTAGCGCTCCATGGGGTCGGCCAGGGTCGCGCCTTTCAAGAGAATCTGCATCATTTCTCCCCTCCTCTGGTGAGCATATACAGCAGCGCCATGCGCACGGCCACGCCGTTGCGCACCTGCTCGCGGATGACCGAGTCCTCGCTGTCGACCATGGCGCTGGTCATCTCCACGCCCCGGTTGACCGGGCCGGGATGCATGATCATGGCGTGGGGCTTGGCCAGGGCCATGCGCCGCTCGTCGATGCCGAACAGCGCGGCGTACTCCCGCACCGAGGGGAACAGCCCACTCTGCTGCCGCTCGCGCTGGATGCGCAGGCCCATCACCACGTCCGCGCCGCGCACCGCCTCGTCCACGTCGTAGGTGATGCGCGCGCCCGAGGCCGCCAGCTCCTGGGGCACCAGGGTGCGCGGCCCGGCGAGCACCACCTCGGCGCCCAGCTTGGTCATGGCCCACAGGTTGCTGCGGGCGACCCGGCTGTGGGCCACGTCGCCGACGATGGCGACCTTCAGGCCCTCCACGCCCCCCAGCTTGCGCTGGATGGTGAACAGGTCCAGCAGGCACTGGGTGGGGTGCTCGTTCATGCCGTCGCCGGCGTTAATGACGCTGGCCTTGACGTGCTGGGCCAGCAGGTGGGGCGCGCCGCTCATGGGATGGCGAATAATGATCACGTCGGTGCCCATCTGGTCCAGGGTCGCCCCGGTGTCGATGAGGGTCTCGCCCTTGGCGACGCTGGAGGCCGAGGCCGAGATGTTGGCCGCCGCCGCGGACATGTACTTGCTGGCCAGCTCGAAGGACATCCGCGTGCGGGTGCTGTTCTCATAGAACAGGGTGACGACGCTCTTCCCCTGCAGATGAGGGGTCTTCTTGTTGTTCTGGTCCAGGATATAGCGCATGGTCTGCGCGGTCTTGAGGATCTCGAGGATTTCCTCCTTGGACAGCTCCCGCATGCCCAGCAAATCTTTCCGTTTGAGCAAAGCGCGTTCCCTTCCTTTCCCGGTTTTTGAAAAAGGAGGGCCCGACGAATTTTCCTCGCCGTTCCCCCCTACGCCGTTTGCATTGGGATCAGTTGCCCTTCTCGGCCCGGTCGATATGCTGGGGCAGCACCTTGTTGAGCACGATGCCCAGCACCGCCGCCAGGGCCACGCCGCTGATGGACACATTGCCAATGACGATGGCCTTGTCCGCGCCCAGGCCCAGCACCAGCATCACCGACACGATCAGCAGGTTGCGGCTCTCCTTGAAGTCCACCTGGTTCTCCACCAGGGTGCGCAGGCCGACCGCGGCGATCATGCCGAACAGGATGATGGACACGCCGCCCATCACCGGGCCGGGCAGGGTCTGCAGCACCGCGCCCACCTTGCCGAAGAAGGCCAGGGCGATGGCCACCGTCGCGGCGATCTCCAACGTGACGGGGTTGTAGTTCTTCGTGGCGGCCAAGACGCCGGTGTTCTCCGAGTAGGTGGTGTTGGCCGGGCCGCCCAGCACGCCGGCCACCATTGTGGCCAGGCCGTCGCCCAGCAGGGTGCGGGCCAGGCCGGGATCCTTCATAAAGTCCTTGCCCACCACCGCCGAGGAGGCGGCCACGTCGCCGATGTGCTCGACAAAGGTGACGATGGCGATCGGGGCGATCAGCGCGATGGCGCGGCCGTCAAACTTGGGCAGCACCAGCGCGGGCAGGCCGATCCAGTTGGCCTCGACGATGGGGGTGAAGTCCACGATGCCAAAGCAGATCGCGGCGATATAGCCCACCACAATGCCAATCAGGATGGGCACCAGCTTGAAGAAGCCCTTGGCGAACAGCGTCACCCCGATGATGACCAGCAGCGTGATGATCGCCACCACCCAGTTGATCCACAGGGGGTTGGTCCCGATGGGGGTCAGGATGTTGGTGATCGCCGTCGGGGCCAGCATCAGGCCGATGATGATGATCATCGGGCCGGTGACGATCGGGGGGAAGAAGCTGCGCACCCGCTCCACGCCCACCAGGCGCACCACCAGAGCCAGCAGCAGGTAGACCGCGCCGGCGACGATGATGCCGCCGGTGGCGTAGGGCAGGCCGGCCAGGTACCCTTCCGTGCCCTGGGCCGCGCCGGAGCAGGTCTCCGCCGCGGCGATGATCACGCCGATAAAGGCGAAGGAGCTGCCCAGGAAGGTGGGCACCTTGCGCCCGGTGACCAGGTGAAAAATCCAGGTGCCGACGCCCGCGCACAGCAGGGCGACGGCCGGGTTCAGACCAGTCAGCGCCGGCACCAGCACGGTTGAGCCGAACATGGCGAAGACGTGCTGGATGCCCAGCAGGATCATCTTGCCCGCCGAGTCCTTCTTGTCAATGGTCGTCATTTTCTCTCCCCCTTAATCCTTGTCCATATCGTAGAGAACCACGCGGTTCTCCCCATCGATGCGCTCGACCATCACGCCGATCATCTCGGTGCGGGCGGTGGGCACGTTCTTGCCCACATAGTCCGCCCGAATGGGCAGCTCGCGATGGCCCCGGTCCACCAGCACCGCCAGCTGGATGCTGCGGGCCCGGCCCATATCCATGATAGCGTCCATGGCGGCCCGGGCGGTGCGCCCGGTGTAGAGCACATCGTCGACCACCACCACGTTCCGATCCGAAACCATGAAGGGCACGTCGGTCCCGTTGAGCTGCGGGTGCTCGCTCAGCAGGGACAGGTCGTCCCGGTAAAAGGTGATGTCCAGCACCCCCAGGGGCACCTGCCGACCCTCAATGGCCATCAGCTTGTCCGCCAGGCGCTGGGCCAGGGGCACCCCCCGGCGCTGCACCCCCATGAGCACCACATTGTCCACGCCCCGGTTCTTCTCCACGATCTCATGGGCAATGCGCGTGAGCGCGCGCTCCATGGCCTGATCGTCCATCAGTTCCGCCTTGATCCGCATCGATTCTCCCCATCCTCTCTCCACACGGGCACAAAAAAATGCCTTGCCAGACATGGCAAGGCATAGAGATTCTCCAAACCGCGCTGCGCCTTACCAGTCTCTCGGGACCGATTTAAAGGTCGCTGGGAATGGGCCGCGCCCATCCTCATCGGACGTATTATAGCACAGCGCGGCCGGTCTGTCCATCATAAATCGACGGGGAACGGAATTTTTCTCATAATTTCAGCCCCATCTCTTCCCGGGGCATGTGCTTGCGGAAGTGGGGCATGGTCATCATCCGGCCGTGGTTTTGGGCGGATAGCTCCGCCAGCAGACCCACCGCGGTCCACTCGCAGGCCTCGTACACATCCACCGCCGGCGGCGCGACGCCCGCCACCGCGTCGAGGAAATCCTGCACGATGAAATAATCCCCGCCCCAGTGCCCGGCCCTCCGCTGCTCCTCGGTGGCGTTTTGGTAGCGCTCGGGCAGGTAGCCCGCCCAGTCCGCAAGCGGCGCGAAGGCCGCGTCGTCCCGGTAGGGCTGACCCTGACCCAACCAGACCTTGTGGTCGTCCCCCAGACCCCGGGGCCCCTCATAGCAGCCCGCGGTCCCCTGCAGGGCGTAATAGGCCAGGTTGTGGGGCCGCTGGGACAGGCAGTCCAGCCGCAGCTTGATCAGCCGCTCCCCCGCCGTGCGGCACAGGGTGATGGAGGTGTCGTCCTGGCGGAACTCGGGCCGGGTGTGGCTGCCGGTGCCCAGGCAGCACACCTCGGTCACCCGGTCGCCGACGAACCATTTCATCACCGGCCCCAGGCTGTGGGTGGGGTAGAACAGACCCCGGCGGCCCAGCTGCCAGTGTTTGCGCCAGAGGTTTTTGTAGCTCACCGCGTCGACGATGCTGTTGAGGTTGTGCAGGTACTCGCCCTCGCCGTAGTAGACCTCGCCGAAGAGCCCGGCGCGCACCATGGCGGCGATCTGCTGCACCTGGGGGATGTAGAGATAGTTCTCGGCCATCATGTAGACCCGGCCGCTGCCCTCCACCGCCTCGATCAGCCACCACAGCTCGTCCAGGCTGACCGCCGCGGGCACTTCGCTCAGGACATGCTTGCCGGCCTGCAGGGCGGCGATAACCTGCTGGGTGTGCAGCTGCATGGGCGTGGCCACCACGATGGCGTCCAGGTCCGCGTCCAGCATGTCCTCAAACACCCGGTAGGTCTTGGGCACGCCGTGGCGCGCCGCCTCCCGCTCGAGCAGTTGCTCATCCAGGTCGCAGAAGGCGACCACCTGGCTGCGCGGGTCCCCCGCAAAGCCCGCCATCGTGCTCAGGCCCCGCACGCCGACGATTCCCACCTTGATCATGAGCGCAACCTCCTTACCACAACCGCCGCCCATCTTTTTGGGCCTGGCGGAGTTTTTCCAGGGTGTTGATGAAGTCCGCCGGGGGCGGCGCGGAAAAGTCCATGGCCGCCCCGGTGACGGGATGGATAAAATGGATCTCGTGGGCATGGAGCATCTGCCTGCCCAGGCCCAGACGGGGCTTCTTGGGTCCGTAGAGCGGATCGCCCAGCAGCGGATGGTGCAGATAGGCCATGTGCACCCGAATCTGGTGGGTGCGGCCGGTGTGCAGCCGCAGGCGCACCAGGCTGGCCTGGTCGAAGGCCTCCTCGACCGCGTAATCGGTCACGGCTTCCCGCCCCTGGGGCAGCACGGCCATGCGCTTGCGGTCCCGGGGGTCCCGGCCGATGCAGGTGGACACCGTGCCCTGATCCTGCTTAAAGCGGCCCTCAGCCAGGGCCAGGTACACCCGGTGCATGCTGTGGTCGGCCAGCTGAGCGGCAAGGCCCTGGTGCGCCCGGTCATTCTTGGCGATGACGATCAGCCCGGTGGTGTCCTTGTCCAGCCGGTGGACGATGCCCGGGCGCTTCTCGCCGTTGATGCCCGAAAGGTCGTCCATGGCGAACAGCAGCGCGTTGACTAAGGTGCCCTGGGCGTGGCCCGCCGCGGGGTGGACCACCATACCCGCTGGCTTATCGATGACCGCCAAAAACGCGTCCTCATAGCACACCCGCAGGGGGATATCCTCGGCCACCAGCGCCACGGGCTCGGCCTCGGGCAGGACCAGGCTCACCGCGTCCCCGGCCCGCAGCTTCTCGGAGGCCTTGGCCGCCCGCCCGTTGACCTGCACCTGGCCCTGGTCAATGAGCTTTTGCAGGCGCGAGCGGGTCAGCTCTTCGCAGCGCTCGGCCAAAAACCGGTCCAGTCGGCTCCCCGCCCCCTCGGCAGGGCAGACGTATCGCCGCGCACTCACGCCCGGGGCTCCCGATGGGCGTCGGGCCGGGCCGGGTCGGGCGGTTCAATCGCGGCGGAGGCTGGGGAGCCTGGCTGCGCGGGCGTAGCGGGCCCCGCCAGGTCGGTCTGCGCGGGCGCTGCTGAATCGAGCTGCGCCCGCGCATCCGAATCGAGCCGCGCCTTCCCCGGCGCGCCGTCCTCTCCGGCCGTGGTTCCCGCGGCGGCGACCTTCTCCGGCTCCCGGTGCATGAACAGGATGTAGAAGCACATCAGCGCCACGCCAATGACCACGCACATATCCGCCACATTGAACACCGCGAAATCGATCAGCTTGACATAGAACATGTCCACCACGAAACCCCGGGCCAGCCGGTCAATGAAATTGCCGATGCCCCCCGCGATGATCAGCACCAGGCTGACCCTTAGCAGCGCCGGGCCGGAGCGGCGCATCCGCCAGAGCACGTAGATCAGCCCGCCCACCAGGACCACCGTGGCCAACGCAAACAGCCACAGCTGATTTTGCAGCATGCCAAAGGCCGCGCCCCGGTTCTGCACATAGGTCAAATGGAACACCCCGGGCCAGAGCTGAATCTCCCCGCCCGGCATCCGCGCCAGCTCGTTGACCGTCCACAGCTTGACCAGTTGGTCCAGCCCCAGCAGGGCCGCGACGGCGATAAGCGCCTTGATCATCCAATCCCCTCCGTCGGTTCATCCCGAAATTCCACGATGTTCTGCGCGTCGATGTTGCCCTGGGAGAAGGTGCCCATCTGCTCATAGCATGCCAGCGCCGCGTCCATCAGGCCCATCAACAGCGGGCAACCCGTGCCCTCCCCCAGGCGCATCCCCAGGTTAAGGGGCGGCTGGCCCAGCATCCGCGCCGCCAGGGCCACCCCCGGCTCGGCCGAGGCGTGGGAGAGGAAGAGCGCCTGGGCCGCCTGCGGCGCGATGCGCTGGGCGGTCAGGGCCGCCACCATGGCGATAAAACCGTCCACGATCACCGGCAGGCCGCAGGCCGCCGCGCCCAGATAGGCCCCGGCCATGGCGGCGATGTCCAACCCGCCGACCTTGGCCAGCACATCCATCGGGTCCTCGGGATCGGGCTGATTGACCTGGATCGCCCGAGCGATGGCGGCTTTCTTGCGGGCGAAGAGGGTCTCATCCAGGCCCACGCCCCGGCCGGTCGCCAGATCGACCGGCTCTCCCGAGAACACCGAGAGCATCGCCGCGGAGGTGGAGGTGTTGCAGATGCCCATCTCCCCCACGCCCAGCAATTGCACGCCCTCGCCCGCCGCCTCCACCGCCTGGTCAAAGCCGACCTGCAGGGCGGCTTCGGCCTGTTGACGGGTCATGGCCGGGCCCTGGGCCATGTTATCCGTGCCGGGGCGGACCTTGCAGGCGCGCACGCCGGGCACATCCCCCTTGACGCCCACGTCGATCACCCGCACCTGGGCCCCGACCTGGCGGCAGAGCGCGTTGATGGCGGTCAGCCCTTTGACCATGTTGGCGCACTGGGCGGCCGTCACCTGGTAGGGCACCGTGCCGATGCCCTCGTCCCAGATGCCGTTGTCCGCGGCGAAGACCAGATGGGCCTTGCGGCCGATTTTCGGGCGCGCGGTGCCCTGAATGCCCGCCAGGCGCACCACCCATTTCTCCAGCAGCCCCAGGCTGCCCACGGGCTTGATCAGATCGTCCAGCCGGGCCTGGGCCGCGTCCATCGCGGCCTGATCCAGGGGACGAAATTGCCATTGCATACCGATCCTCTCCTCATCTGTCAGCATTCGCCGCGTCCACCACGCCCAGGATCAGCTCCCGGGGCGCGGGGGCCTGCCCGCCGATCTCAAAGATGCCCTGGGCCATGTCCAGGCCCGCCCGCAGGCGCGCCGGGTCGCTGGCGTAGAGCACCGCCAGGGTCTGCCCGGCTTGCACCGCGTCCCCCTCGCGCGCCTGAATCCACAGGCCCGCGCCGGGGTCCACCGCGTCCTCCTTGCGGGCGCGCCCCGCGCCCAGGGCCCCGCTGGTATGGCCCGCCGCCAGGGCGTGCACCCGGGTGACAAAGCCCGCTTCCGCCGCCCGCACCGGCTGGGTCAGCGCGCCCACGGGCAGGCGATCGGGATGGGCCACCACCTGCGGGTCGCCGCCCTGGGCTGCGATCATCTCCCGCAGCTTATCCGCCCCCTCGCCGCTGTCGAGCTTTTGCCGGGCCAGGGCCTCGCCCTGCTCCAGGGAATCGACCAGGCCGCCGACGCGCAGCATGTGGGCGGTCAGGCGCAGGCTGACCTCGGCCAGGGGGCAGGGTTTGCCGCCCAGCACCTCGATGGCGTCGCGCACCTCCAGGCTGTTGCCGATGCCGTCGCCCAGGGGCGCGTCCATGGCGGTGATGACCGCCTCGGCGCGCCGGCCCGCGTCCAGCCCGATGCGCACCATGGTCCGCCCCAGGGCCAGGGCCTGCGCCCGGTCTTTCATAAAGGCGCCCTCCCCGCATTTTACATCCAGCACGATGCCCTGGCAACCGGCGGCGAGCTTTTTGCTCATCACCGAGGAGGCGATCAGCGGCAGGCTCTCCACCGTGCCGGTCACATCCCGCAGGGCGTAGAGCAACCGATCCGCGGGCACCAGGTCCTCCCCCTGGCCGGTGACCGCCAGATTGTGGGCCGCCACCAGCGCCAGGAAGCGCTCCCGGCTCAGGTGGGTGTCAAAGCCCGGGATGCTCTCCAGCTTATCCAGGGTGCCGCCGGTGTGGCCCAGGCCCCGCCCGCTCATCTTGGCCACGGCCAGGCCGCAGGCCGCCGCCAGCGGCGCGGCGATCAGGGTGGTGGTATCCCCCACCCCGCCGGTGGAGTGTTTGTCCACCGCCACCCGGCCCAGGCCCGACAGGTCCAGCCGCCCGCCCGAGGCCGCCATGGCCAGGGTCAGCGCGGTCGTCTCCCGGTCGGTCATGCCGCGAAAGTAGATCGCCATCAGCAGCGCGGACATCTGGTAGTCGGGGATCGCCCCGGCCACATAGTCGGCGATCAGGGCGCGGATCTCGCCGTCGGTCAGCGCGCCGCCGTCGCGCTTGCGCTCGATCAGGGGCACCATGTTCATCGCTTTTCCTCCTCCAGGGCCGCGCGCAGGGCGGCCCAGCTGGCCAGTTTCTCCGCAAAGGGCCGCGCCCAGGCCGGGGACGTGGCCGCCAGCGCCGCCACCGGGTATGCGGCGAACACCTCGGGCTGATGTTTTTGCAGCAGCCGATAGGCCCCCTTGCCGTTGGTGAACACATGGGTGATGGCCGGATGCTCGGCCAGGAAGCCCGCGATGGGGTTGGGCGTCTCGGATCGGATGTCCGCGTCGGCGCTGCCCGGGCGCACACAGCTATCCACCACGTCCCACAGGGCGACGCCCCGCTCAAGGGCGAAAGCCGTCCGGTCGGCATACGCCGCCGGGGCCTGTCGCCCCCACAGGGCGAACAGGATCGGCCAAAAGGCGTTTTGGGGGTTGCCATAGTATTGCCCCCGCTGCAGGGATTTCACCGAGGGCATGGTGCCCAGCACCAGCGCGCGGCACCCGCCGTCCGCCACGGGGCCGAAGCCCGCGATGCGCGCCGTCCCGCTCACGGCTGCGCGTTCAGGGGCCAGCGGCAGCGGGCCATATCCACCCGTCCGTCGGGCAAAAAGGCCACGCCCTCGCTGATCAGCAGCCCCCGCTGCACCCCCGCGCCGAACACGCTCTCCGGCGGCAGGCTGCCGTCGGCGCGGATCACCCGGTGGCAGGGCGCGCGCTGTCCCCGCCGGTTCAAGGCCCCGGCCACCAGCCGCGCCGCCCGGGGCCTGCCGCAGGCCGCAGCCAACTGGCCGTAGCTGACCACATACCCAGCGGGCACGGTCGAAAGCCGGTCGACGATCGCCTGAGAAAAATCCATGTCCCTCTCCTTGTAAAAAGAGCAGCGGCGGGGCCGCTGCTCGGGGTCAGTAGCGCAGGACCTTCTGCACGTCGCTGTCGAGCTTGACGGGCAGCTCGCCGCCGTCGTACAGGTAGAGCAGGCCGACCTGCTTGGCCGTATCATAGTCGCTGAGCAGATAGATGCGCTTCATCTCGCCGTTGCTGGGGTCCTGCTGGACAATATACTCGGCCACGGAGCTGGCGATGCGCGTTTGCGGCTGACCCTGGGTGTTGAGGTAGAGCTCGCCGCTGCGGGCCGCGCTGTCGAAATTGGCCAGGTACAGCACGCTCTTGCCCGAGGCGCTGACCTGAAAGGCGTGCACGCCCTCGGCCAGGGTCTGCTCCTGCCCATCCTCGCCGATGCGCACCAGGGCGCTGGAGGCGGCCTCGCCCTTCAGGGCGTAGACCGTCTTGCCGTCCTGGGAGACGCCCACGGATACCACCGCCTGGGTCAGCACCATCTCCTCGGTCAAGGCGGCGCTCTTGCGATCGTAGCCGCGGGCGGAGAGCACCCCCTCCTTGACGAAGAAAAAGCGCGTCAGGTCCCGGCTGGCCAGGCAGACCGGGGTCGAGGCCGCCTGCACCACCTCGAGCACCTCGCCACCCTTGTAGCGCGCCGCCAGGGTGACGCCCGAGGCGTCCTTCTTCCAGTAGGCGATGGCCTCGCTCAGGCTCTCCCGGTCGGCCACGCCCACGGGGATCAGCCGGTTGGCCCGGGTCAGCACCGTGCCCTGGCCGAAGAGCAGGTCGGTGACGTTGCCGTCCACCTTCTCCCGGTCCTGCCCGGCCTTCTGGTAGTACAGGTCGCCCACCTGGCCGGTGTAATTGGCCAGGAACAGCAGCTCGCCGCCGGTGGGGTTGGTCCAGATATAGCGCACGTCGTTGGCCAAGCGCTCGGTATCCTTGCGCCCGTCTTTCAGATAGAGGCTGAAGGTCTGCTTGTTCTCCAGCTCGGGGTTCTTGGCGTAATAGACCGCGCCCTTGTCGGTGACCATCAGGGGCATGTAGGCCCGCTCGTCGATCAGCTCGGGCTGCTCGCCCCCCGCGTCCAGGTAGATGTCGGCCTCGTGCTGCTCCAGGGAGGTCTGTTTGGCGTAGGCCACCCGCTCCCCGTTCGGGGAGAAACAGTAGAAGCCCGGCACCACCGAGGCGGCCAGCTTGCGGGAAGATCCGTCTTTTCGGGTGTAGAGGTAGAGCTCCCCGGTCTGGGTGGCGCTGTCGTATCCGGTCAGGTAGAGCACCCGGCCGCCGTCCTGGCTGACCACGAAGTACTCGAACGCCCCGTCGGCGATCTTGGCGCGCTCGGCGTCGCGCTGCTTGACGTACAGCACGCCCTGGCGCAGGTCGGGATCGTAGCCATCCAGGTAGTACAGGGCGGTGCCGTCCCGGCTCAGGGCCGAGAGCTGCTTGGCGTCGCTTTTCCAGATATCCGCCACCGCCTGGGAGAGCTGCGGGGAGATGTTGCGCTTGTCGGCCTCGCCATCCTTCAAGAACACCTCGTTGTCCTTGAGGTAGACCAGCGGGTAGGTGTCCTTGAGCGAACCGCCGCCGCCCGAGAGCCCCTGGATCAGCTTGACCACGCCGACGATGGCGCCCACGATCAGCCCGACGCACAGCAGCAGCAGGACCGCCGCCCGGATCAGCCGCTTCTTGGAGAACCGCCTCCGCCTGCGGGAGGGGCGCAGCAACGCCGCCCCACAGTTGGGACAGTAGACCTCCCCCGGCGGGCACTGCTCGCCGCACTTGGCACACCGCACGTATCGCAACCCCCTTACAGGAAAATCTTCTACACAATACCCTTATTATAGTGGAAAACGGGCAAGTTGTGCAAGTATGCGCCACTTTGCGCCCATTTCGGCCCCCAAAGCGGCGCGCGGCCCCACCCAAATGGGGGGACCGCGCCAAGGGGCCTCCGGGCCCGGCTGCGCCCGATCGGGCGGATTTACAGGCTGCGCTGCTTGAGCGCCTCGGACAGATACGGGCTGCACACCTGGATGTGGGTGCCCTTCATACCCAGGGACCGGGTCTGGATGACGCCGGCGCTCTCGAGCTTGCGCATGGCGTTGACCACCACCGAGCGGGTGATGCCCGCCTTGTCGGCGATGCGGCTGGTGACCAGCACGCCCTTGTCCTCCTTGAGCGCGCCGATGACCAGCTCCACCGCCTTGACCTCCGAGTAGGACAGGGACTGCACCGCCATCTGGGAGAGGGCCTGCAGGCGGATATCCTCCTCCCGGCGCTGGCTGCGCAGGCTCATCAGCTCCATGCCCACCACGGTTGCGCTGTACTCGGCCAGCACCATGTCCGCGTCGGTGAAGGCGCTCTTGGGCCGGCAGAACAGCAGGGTGCCCAGCCGCTCGCCCGCGCCGAAGATCGGAGTGACCGAGATGTGGGTGTGGTTGGGGCAGATCTCCCCCGCGGAGATGGCGCAGTCCTCCCCCAGCTCCAGGTTCATGGCGCTCTGCTTGAGGGCCGAGAGCTTGCGCAGGCTGGCCGGGCTGATGCACTGCAAAGAGCGCATGTCCTGATCATGGTGCAGACAGGGATCGTCGTGGCCCAGGCCGTAGCCCAGCACGTCGCCCTTGCCGTCGAGCATGTAGACGTTGGCCTCCAACTGCTCGGAGAGCATCCGCGCCATCTTGCCATAATCCGGCAGGCCGTCGGGCGTGCCCGCCAAGAGCATCTGGCTGAGCTGACGCATTTTATTCCAAAGGTTCTTCATCGAATCGTCTCCTCCACCCCATCAAGCCATTAGAGAATATAGCGGCGCACGTCCTGCTCGCTGAGGGTCTCTCCCAGGGTGCGCGTCACATAGTCCGCGTCGATCACCACGTCCATGTCGGGGTGATCCCCGCCGGCGTTGAAGGACAGGTCCTCCACCAGCTGCTCCACCACCGCGTGCAGCCGGCGCGCGCCGATGTTCTCGCTGCCCTCGTTGGCCAGGTAGGCCACATGGGCGATGGCGGCCAGCGCCTCCTCGGTGAAGGTCAGGTTGACGTGATCCACCGCCAGCAGCGCCGTCACCTGGCGGATCAGGGCGTTCTCCGGCTGGGTCAGGATGCTGCGGTAGTCCTCCTCGGTCAGGGACTTGAGGGCCACCTGGATCGGAAAACGGCCCTGTAGCTCGGGGATCAGGTCGGTCACCTTGGCCACATGGAAGGCCCCGGCGGCCACAAAGAGCATGTGATCGGTCTTGACCGGGCCGTACTTGGTGTTGACCGTCGAGCCCTCGACGATGGGCAGAATATCCCGCTGCACGCCCTCCCGGGAGACGTCGGGCCCGCCGCCCTTGCCGCCTCGCTCGGCGATCTTGTCGATCTCGTCGAGGAAGATGATGCCGTCCTGCTCGGCGCGGGAGACCGCGGCGCTGGTCACATCGTCCATATCGATGAGCTTGGCCGCCTCCTGCTGGTGCAGGATTTTGCGGGCCTCGCGCACCGGCAGGCGACGGGTCTTGACCTTCTTGGGCATGATGCCCTCCATCATATCCTGGATGTTGGCCTCCACCCCCGCCCCGGGGATGAAATCGATCTGGGGCCCCTGGGGCTCCACCTCGATCTCCACATAGACCTCCTCCAGCTTGCCCTCGCGCAGGTCGAAGAGCACCGAGTCCCGCTTGGAGCCGATGCGCTCGCGCTCCTCGTGGGACAGCTCGGGCTCGCTGGGCGCGGGGTTGAGCATCTGCTGGAAGATGTTGTTCAGCCCGCCGTTTTGGCTGGGCTTGTGCTTGCGCGCGGGCACCAGGGCCTCCACCAGGCGCTGCTCGGCGTTGCGGGCGGCCATGTCGGCCACCAAGTCCATGCGCTCGGCTTTGACCATGCGGATGGCGGCCTCCACCAGGTCGCGCACCATGCTCTCCACGTCCCGGCCCACATAGCCCACCTCGGTGAACTTGGTGGCCTCGACCTTGACAAAGGGCGCGTTGGCCAGCTTGGCCAGGCGGCGGGCGATCTCGGTCTTGCCCACGCCGGTGGGGCCCATGAGGATGATGTTCTTGGGCACGATCTCCTCCTGGAGCTCCGGGGATAGCTGACGGCGGCGCACGCGGTTGCGCAGGGCGATGGCCACCGCGCGCTTGGCCTCATCCTGGCCGATGATATAGCGGTCCAGCTGGGCCACGGTCTGGCGGGGCGTCAAATCGGGCATGTCGATCCCTCCCCCAGCGCCTTGGGCTCCTGCCCCTCGGGCAGGGCCGGCTTCTTGTCGATCACCTCAACGGTGATGTTGGTGTTGGTGTACACGCAGATGCCCGCGGCGATCTGAAGGGCCTTGCGGGCGATCTGCTCGGCGGGCAGATCGGTGTTCTGCAGCAAGGCCGTGGCCGCCGCCAGGGCGTAGTTGCCGCCCGAGCCGATGGCCGCCACGTCGTCGTCCGGGTCGATGACCTCGCCGGTGCCGGTGATGACCAGCATGTTCTCCCCGTCGCAGGCGATCAGCATAGCCTCCAGCTGGCGCATGGCCTTGTCCGCGCGCCACTGCATGGCCAGCTCCACCGCCGCGCGGTAGAGATTGCCGCCGTACTGCTCGAGCATGGCCTCAAACCGGTCGGACAGGGCGAAGGCATCCGCCACCGAGCCGGCAAAACCGATGACCACCTTGCCATGGTACAGGCGGCGCACCTTGCGGGCCGAGCGCTTCATCACCGTGGTCTCCCCCGCGGTGACCTGCCCATCGCCGGCGATGGCGCACACCCCGGCCCGACGAACGGCGCAGATGGTGGTTCCCATAATTTTCAAGACGACAAGACCTCCTCTTGTGCTCCTCTATCTGAATAGACAGAATTTTACCACAAACGCATACAAATAACAAGCCTCTCCGGCTGTTCAGGGTTGGAAATTTGTGTATTTTTTTGATTGGACCCCTCTCGTGACGCAAAAGCAGCCCCGAGGGGCTGCTGGAACTGACAGCGGAACCGCGCGGGCCCAGGGCGAATACCCCTCGCGCGCTAAACAACGGCGGCCGTAGCCATGGGGAGGACTCGAGCGGCGCGCGCTTGCCGGTGGCAAACACGGCGACGCGCAGCCCGCGCGCCCATCAGCCGCTCAGCCGATCCGCCCGGCGGCGATGGCGGCGTCCAGGTCCGCCAGGGCGCGCAGGGCCAGGGCGCGGTTGCGCTCCTGCTTGCCCCGGATGCGGGTGGGCAGGGGCGGGATGATGCCGTAGATGATGTTCATGGGCTGGAAGTCCTTGCTGGGGCTGTTGGCCACATGGTTGCCCAGGGCGAAGAGGGCCGTGGTCTCGGGGAAGGCCGGGGGCTGCTGCCCCAGAATCTTGTGGGCCAGGGCGATGCCGGCGGTCATGCCGCTGGCGGCGGATTCCACATACCCCTCCACCCCGGTGATCTGCCCGGCGAAGTGCAATTGTTCATGGCCGATCAGGCCGTAATGCCGATCCAGCTTGCCCGGCGAGCGCAGGAAGGTGTTGCGGTGCATCACGCCGTAGCGCGAGAACTCGGCCCGCTCCAGCCCGGGGATCATGCCGAACACCCGGCGCTGCTCGGGCCATTTGAGCCGGGTCTGGAAACCCACCAGGTTGTACAGCCTACCGGCCTGGTCGTCCTGGCGCAGCTGCACCACCGCGAAGGGGCGGCGGCCGGTGCGCGGGTCGGTCAGGCCCTTGGGCTTGAGCGGGCCGAACAGCAGCGTGCGCTCGCCCCGCTTGGCCATCTCCTCCACGGGCATGCAGCCCTCGAACACCGTGCCCTCAAAGCCATGAACCGGCGCGGTCTCGGCGCTGATGAGCGCCTGATAGAAGGCGGTGTACTGCTCCCGGTCCATGGGGCAGTTGAGGTAATCGTCCCCCCGGCCGTAGCGCCCCTGGCGGAAGACCTTATCCATATCCAAGGACTCCAGGGTGACGATGGGCGCGGCGGCGTCGAAAAAGTACAGGCTGTCCTGGTCCACCAGGCGGGCGATGTCCTCGGCCAGGGCCCCCTGGCACAGGGGACCGGCCGCGACGATCGCCGGCTGATCCCGGGGGATGCGGGTCGCCTCGCCGTAGACCACCTCGATGAGCGGATGGGCGGCCACCCGCTCGGTCAGCGCCCGGGCATAGCCCTCCCGATCCACGGCCAGGGCTCCGCCCGCGGGCACCCGATGGGCGTCCGCCGCGGCGATGACCACCGAGTCCAGCCGGCGCATCTCCTCCTTGAGCAGGCCGACGGCGTTCTCCAGCCGGTCGCTGCGCAGGCTGTTGGAGCACACCAGCTCCCCCATATAGCCCGAGTGATGGGCGGGCGTGAGCCGGATGGGCCGCATCTCATGCAGGCGGACCGGCACGCCGCGCTGGGCCAGCTGCCAGGCGGCCTCGGTCCCGGCCAGGCCCGCGCCGATCACCTGGACGACCGCATCAGTTTTCCTCGTCATCGGTGTTCTCCAGCACGATGGTGTGCTTACACTGCTCGTTGGCGCAGACATGCAGGGTGTTGCCCTTGCGGTCGCGCTTTTGCACCATGTAGCCGCCGCAAACCGGGCACTTCTCGGCCACGGGCATATCCCAGGAGACAAACTGGCACTCGGGATAGTTGCTGCAGCCGTAGAAGGGGCGGCGGGCCTTCTTGGAGCGCTTGACCACCAGATCCCCGCCGCAGACCGGGCAGGGCACGTCCAGGGTTTGAACGATGGGCTTGGTGTTGCGGCACTCGGGGAAATTGGGGCAGGCCAGGAACTTGCCAAAGCGGCCCATCTTGTAGACCATCATCGCGCCGCACTTCTCGCAGGGCACGTCGCTGACCACGTCCTCCACGGGCATCTTGCTGATCTGCTCCTCGGCGACCTGGAGCATCTTGTCAAAGCCGGGGTAGAAATCCCGGATGACCTGCTTCCAGGGCTCCTTGCCCTCCTCGACGTTGTCCAGGTTGGCCTCCATCTGGGCGGTGAAATCCACATCCACGATGGGCTCGAAATACTGCTCCATCAGCCCGGTGACCACCTCGCCCAGCTCGGTCGGCGCCAGGGCCTTGCTCTCCCGGGAGACATAGCCCCGGTCCAGGATCGTGGAGATGGTCGGCGCGTAGGTGCTGGGGCGGCCGATGCCGTTCTCCTCCAGGGCGCGCACCAGGGTGGCCTCGGTGTAGCGGGCGGGCGGCTGGGTGAAGTGCTGCTCGGGCAGCACCTCCTTGAAGGTGAGCTTGGACCCCATCTCGATAGCGGGCAGGGCGACCTCCTTCTCCTCGTTGTCCTCCCGGCTCTCCTGATAGCAGGCGGTGTAGCCCGCAAAGATCATCCGGCTGCCGTTGGCGCGCAGGCGGTGCTCCCCGCAGGCGATGACCACCTGGCGGGTCTCGAAGCGGGCCGGGGTCATCTGGCTGGCCATGAACCGCTCGTAGATCAACCGGTAGAGCTTGAACTGCTCGGCGGACAGGGACTCCTTGATCTTGCTGGGCAGACGCTCCACCGAGGTGGGGCGAATGGCCTCGTGGGCGTCCTGCGCGCCCTTGCGGCCCTTGTACTGGTTGGCCTTCTCCGGGGCGTACTCCGGGCCGTACTGCTCGGCGATGTGCTTCAGGGCGGCCTGCTGGGCCTCCTCGCTCACGCGGACCGAATCGGTACGGATGTAGCTGATCAGACCCACCGTGCCCTCGCCCTTGATGTCCACGCCCTCGTAGAGCTGCTGGGCGATCATCTGGGTGCGCTTGGTGGTGAAGTTGAGCTTTTTGACGGCCTCCTGCTGCAGGCTGGAGGTGGTGAACGGCGGGGGCGGGTTGCGCTTTTTCTCGCCGACCTTGACCGAGAGAACCTCGTAGGCGGCCTGGCGCAGCTGCTCGGCGATGGCCTCGGCCTGCCGCTGGTTGTCGATGGCGGCCTTCTCCTCGCCGATGCCGTAGTACTTGGCGATGAACTTCTTGCCGCCGCAGGTCAGGCTGACGGCGATGGTCCAGTACTCTTGGGGCTTGAAGGCGCGAATTTCCTCCTCCCGCTGGCAGATCATGCGGGTGGCGACGGACTGCACCCGCCCGGCGGACAGGCCCTTGCGCACCTTGCTCCACAGCAGCGGGCTGATCTTGTAACCCACCAAGCGGTCGAGCACCCGGCGGGCCTGCTGGGCGTCCACCAAATCCTGATTGATGGGCCGGGGTTTTTTGACCGCGGCCTTGATGGCCGGCGCGGTGATCTCGTTGAACTCCACGCGGCAGGGCTGGTTCTGGTCCATCTTCAGGATGTTGGCCAGATGCCAGGCGATAGCCTCCCCCTCGCGATCCGGGTCGGTGGCCAGCAGGATGCGCTTGGCGCCCTTGGCCTCCTTGCGGATGCGGTCGACGATGTCGCCGCGGCCGCGGATGGTGATGTACTTGGGCTCGAAATCCGCCTCCACGTCCACCCCCATCTGGCTCTTGGGCAGATCGCGCACGTGCCCGTTGGACGGCTCGACTTTATAATTTCGGCCCAGGAATTTGCCGATGGTTTTGGCCTTGGAAGGCGACTCCACGATCAATAATACCCCTGCCATCTATCTTCCTCCAGCGAATTTTGCTTCCATTATATTTCCTTGCAGAACAGATTACCCGGCAATTGTTTTATTATTCCCTTTAATTCCAGGCTTGTCAAGAGCGAATTGAGCCGGGGCACGGGCAGGTTGGTGCGCAGCGCCAGCTCCACCAGGCCGACGGGCTGGTTCTCAAGGCATTGGCACAGCCGCTGCTCATCGGGCGACAGGGCGGGCGGTTCGGGCGTCTGGATCATGTCCGCCCGGGCCAAATCGCCCTCCCACCCCATCTCGTCGAGGATGTCCTGGGCGGAGAAAACCAGCGTCGCCCCCGAGGCGATCAGCTCGTTGCTGCCCGCGGCGGCGGGGTTGGCGATGGACCCGGGCAGGGCGAAAACCTCCCGCCCCTGGTCCGCCGCGCTGTTGGCGGTGATCAGCGCGCCGCTGCGGCTGCCGGCCTCCACCACCAGGGTCGCCGGACACAGGCCGCTGATGATGCGGTTGCGCTGGGGAAAATTATTCCGGTAGGGCGGCGTGCCCGGCGGAAACTCGCTGATAATCCGGCCGCCGTGGTCCAGGATGCGGTGATACAGCCCGGTATGCTCGGGCGGGTAGGGCACGTCCACCCCGCTGCCCAGCACCGCTACCGTCACCCCGCCGCGCTCCAGCGCGCCCTCGTGGGCCTGCCCGTCGATGCCCCGGGCCATGCCCGAGACCACCGCCACGCCCCCGGCCGCCAGGTCCCGGGCGATCATGCGCGCGGACTGCTCGCCGTGCTGCGTGCCCCGGCGGGTGCCCACCACCGCCACCGAGCGGGGCAGCTCCAGGGGACCCTCGCCCAGGCAGTAGAGCACCGCCGGGGGATCGAAAATCTCCTCCAGCAGGGTGGGATAATCCGCGTCGCCCCGGCAGACGCAGGCAATCCCACTCTGCTCCAGGGCTTCCATCCAGGCGTCCATCCGCTCCTGCCGGCAGCGCTCGCGCATCTTGCGGCAGAACTCCGCCGTCAGCCCGGGGATGCGTCCCTCCCGGCGCAGTGCGTCAAAGGCCGCCTCGCCGGTGCCATAGGCCGACAGTAGGATGTAGTAGATGCGCGGGGTCATGCCCGGCGCGCCGGCCAGATAGATGCGGCAGGCCTGCTCCCGGGTGTACGCGCGCGAACTCATGGCGCTCCCTCCTTTGCACACAAAAGGGACCATCACCGGGTGATGATCCCCAAGATTAAGTTCGTTTGTCGCCGGGTCGCGACGGTCCGCCCTCGCGGGTGCGCCCCACGAGGTAATCCAGCGTCACGCCATAGAAATCCGCCAGCTTGACGGCCAGATGCAGGGGTAAATCGCGCACGCCGCGCTCGTACTTGCCGTAGAGCGACGGATCGCACATGAGGTATTTCGCCACCTGCCACTGCTTCAGATCCGCGTCTTCCCGCAGGTCTCGTATCCGCAAATTCATCTCTATCACCAGCCCAATTGTAGAAAGTACAATATGTCCTGATGATATTTGCGGACATTTTGTCCTGAAATATGCGTCAAGCCGCAAAAATCCCCGCCCGCATCGCTGCGGACGGGGAAAAAGGGGGAGTCAGACTGGATCAGGTTGCGTCCCCCAAGCGGTAGACGTTGAGCGCCAGCTCCTCGAAGGTGTATCCGGCGGCGTTGACGATGGCCTCCAGGTTAGCCGGCACGCTATCCACCCGGATGGGCGCGCTGAAGGTGATATTGGCCTCCTCGTTGGAAGCGCCAAAGGTTTCCTTGGCGACCGCGCCGGGCACATCCACGCCGTTGTTGGTCAGGCGCACCTGCACCGAGGCCGGGATGGCGGTGCCCGCATCCACCCGGACGCTGCCGTTAAAGGTCACCTGGTAGATGCCGGGCTGGGTGATCTGAACATTCGGCGCGCCGGGCGTGTGGGTAATAGCGGTTCCCGAGATCAGCGGGTTCTCGTTGAAGATCAGCGCGCCGCCAGCGTTGCTGGGTTGGGGCGACTGGTCCACGGTGGCCAGCACCTCGGGGATTCCGCCCCCACCGCCGGGCTCACCCCGAGGGATGACAAAGTCGAAAATCGCGTTGTTCTCGTCTCCAGAATTGGTCACCTGCGCCTCGGTGCCGGGGTCTCCGGTGGTGACGCTGCCAATCTGGATCGTCGCGGCCGGGCCGGTCGGGCCTTCAGGGCCAGTCTCGCCCATCGGACCCTCAGGGCCGGTCTCGCCCATCGGGCCAATGGGACCTTCAGGGCCCTCGGGACCGGTCGGCCCGGTGGGACCTTCGGGGCCGGTCTCGCCCGTCGGCCCGGTGGCTCCGCCGCCGCCTTCAGCTCCGGTAGCGCCCGTCGGCCCAGTGGGTCCGATTTCACCGGTGGCTCCCGTCGCGCCGGTGGGGCCTATGGGACCCGTTTCGCCCGTCGCGCCCGTGGGGCCGACTTCTCCCGTCGCTCCCGTCGGTCCAGTGGCCCCGGCCTCGCCATCGGCCCCGGTCGGTCCCGTTGCGCCGGCCGGTCCGGTTGCGCCGGTTGCACCGGCGGGACCAGCTTCTCCCGTCGCGCCAGTAGCGCCCGTCGGCCCAGTAGCCCCGGCCTCGCCGTCGGCCCCGGTCGGTCCCGTTGCGCCAGTTGCTCCCGTTGCCCCGGTCGCACCCGTTGCTCCGGTCGCACCCGTCGCTCCCGTTGCTCCCGTCGCGCCGGTGGGGCCGGTCTCGCCATCCTCGCCGTCAACCCCATCGGCGCCCGTCGCGCCCCGGGGGATGACGAAATCCAATATATGATCCGGGCTACCGCCCGCATCGACCACCGAGGCCGGAACGCCGGGTTCAGCGGTGGTGGTATTGCGGATGGTGATGGTCTCGCTGGCCGGGCCCGTGGGACCGACCGCGCCAGGAGTCCCCGGATCGCCCTTGGGACCTTGCAGGCCCATCATCCCCGTTGCGCCCGTCGGACCAACCTGACCCATCGATCCAGTTGCGCCCGTCGGACCGGGTACCGGGCAGTAACACCAGCAAACCTGCGGACAGCAGGGCCGTCCGCATGCATCAAACTCGTTCACAGCGGTTCTCCTTTCCATACAGGAAGGCTCTGCCCTCCCTATGATCAGGATATGAAACCGCGGTTCCCGGGGCGACAGCGCGAAATCCGCCTGCGAGGGCTTTCGCTCAAACCAGGTCCATCTCCAAGAAGTCGATCACCTCAGTATCCCACCGATCCCGGACAAAGGCGCAGTGGTTCGGATGGCCATTGTAGGCGGCATAGTCCCGCTCGTTGTCAAAGACCATGGAGAAGCAGTGGCGATACGCGTTCTTTTTGCCGACTTGTCGGCGCGCCTGGAAATCCCGCACCATGGGCAGGGCCGAGAGGATGCGCTGGCCGTCGGCGAGGAAGGCCGCCTCCTCAGCGCTGTCCGGGGCGTGCTTGAGGGTAAACAGAACCATATGGGTGATACTCATGAGAATCGCTCCTTTTTATGTCCACAGCTTGCGATCCAGGCTGCGGTATTGCACGGCCTCGGCCAGGTGGTCCACGGCGATGGCCTCGCTCTCCGACAGGTCGGCGATGGTGCGCGCCAGCTTGACCAAGCGGGTGAGCGTACGAGCGGAGAACTGCATGCGCTCGGCCACCTGCGAGAGCAGCGCGTGCCCGGCGGCGTCCAGGGCGCAGTAGCGCTCGCGCCCCTGGCTATCCAGGTCGGCGTTGCACAGGTAGGCCTCCCCCCGATAGCGCTCCAGCTGGATGCGCCGGGCGCGATTGACCCGCGCGCGGATCTCGGCGGAGGACTCCTGGGCCGCGCCGAGCATCAAATCCTGATAGTCCACGGCGTCCACCTCCACCTGCAGATCGATGCGGTCCATCAGCGGACCGGACACGCGGCGCATGTACCGGCGAATCTGCAGCGGCGTGCAGCGACACGCGCGCTGGCGGCTGCCGTGGTAGCCGCAGGGGCAGGGGTTCATGGAGGCCACCAGCATGATCTTGGCGGGAAAGCGCACATGGTAGGCCGCCCGGGCGATGGTGATCGCGCCGTCCTCCAGGGGCTGACGCAGGGCCTCCAGGGCGTTGCGGGGAAACTCGGGCAGCTCGTCGAGAAAGAGCACCCCCCGGTGGGCCAGGCTGATCTCCCCGGGGCGCATCTGGGCCCCGCCGCCGGTCAGGGCGACCATGGAGCTGGAGTGGTGCGGCGCGCGGAAGGGGCGCTGCGCTGCCAAGCCCGACACGGTCTCCCCGGTCAGGGAGTGCAGCTGGGTGATCTCCAGCGCCTCCTGGAAAGTCAGCTCGGGCAGGATGCCCGGGATGGCCCGGGCGAGCATGGTCTTGCCCGCGCCCGGCGGGCCGACCATCAGCAGGTTGTGCCCGCCGGCGGCGGCGATCTCCGCGGCGCGCTTGGCCAGAAACTGGCCTTTGATCAGGGCCATGTCGCAGACATCCGCCCGGCCCAAGTCCCCGCCACGCCAAGGTTTTGGGGTCGCGGGCGTCAGGGGCTGTGAGCCGCCCAGGGCCGCGATGGCCTGGGCCAGGGTATCCATCGGATACAGGGCGACCCCCTCGATAAAGTCCGCGCCGGGCAGGTTGGCCCGGGGCAGCAGCACCGAGCGGTAGCCCAGGCCGATGGCGGCGATGACCAGAGCGGTGACGCCCTTGACCGGGCGCAGCGCGCCGTCCAGGGCCAGCTCCCCCACCACGGCCATGTCCTCGGGCACCGGGGGCAGCAGTCCGTCGGCGGCCAGCAGGCCCAGGGCGATCGCCAGGTCGTAATGGGTGCCGGTTTTGCGGATATCCCCGGGGGCCAGGTTGGCGGTGATCTTCTTGGGGGGCAGGGTGACGCCGCTGTTGCGCACCGCGGCGCGCACCCGGTCCTTGGCCTCCTTGACGGCGGCGTCGGGCAGACCCACCAGCTCAAAGCCCGGCAGGCCGTTGGCCGCGTCCACCTCCACGGACACCGGCAGTCCCTCGGTGCCCATCAGGCCGATGCTATTGACCCGGGCCAGCATGCCCTCACCCCCTTTCCGCTCATCAGATGAAGTTCCAGCTGGGGAACCACTCCAGGAAACGCAGATAGCCCTCGGGCACCGGCATGCCGGAGATCGCCGGGTAGAACACGATAAACAGCAGGATCACCGCGCCCGCGAACACCCCGAGCATCACCTTGCCCCGCTTGGGATCGCGCAGGTAATAGTAGCGCAGCATATACACCAGCAGGCAGATGATGAAGGGCACCGAGGCGAAGTAGTGGTAGATAAAGGTGCACCGGGTGACCAGCACCCAGGGCAGGAACTGGCTGCCCAGCCCGATGAGCAGGAAGGACAGCAGCGTGCGATCCTGGGCCTTCTCGATGCGGCCGCGGATGAGCATATACAGGCTCCACACCGTGCCGACCAGGCCGCCCCACCACACCAGGGGGTTGCCGAAGGAGGAGATACTGCCCTTATAGCCGTTGGCCATGGTGCCCACGTAGAACCAGATCGGCCGCGCGTCCACCGGCCACTGCCACCAGGCCGACTGATAGGGATGGGTGGCGGTGAGCTTGGAGTGGTAGTTGTACATGTGCATCTGATAGGAGAAAACCTCCTTGATGCCATGTCCCGGGCCGGGCACCTGCATGAAGGGGATGTAGCTGGCCAGGTAGATGCCCGCGGGCACGGCGATGAAGAACAGCACGCACCAGGCGCAGGTGGTCAGCGTCCGACGCCAGTAGACGGCGTAGGCCGCCTGGTTGGGGTGCGCCTTGTGCTCCACATACCGCCGGTACAGCGTGATGAAGAACAGCGCCGCCAACCCCGCGCCCGCGTACAGGCAGATCCACTTGCTGGCCACGCCCAGGCCGAAGAACAGGCCCGACAGGCCCAGGGGCACCAGGGTGCGCCGCAGCTTCTGCCGGAAGAAATCCTGGCACATGTAGCGGTACATGAAATAATACATCAGTATGATCAGCAGCACCGCGTAAGAATCGATGGTGGCGATGCGGGTCTGGGCGAAGTGCATGAAGTCGAAGGTCATCAGCAGGCAGGTCAGCGCGGCGAACAGGCTGCTCTTAAACAGGCGCTTGCCCAGCAGGTACATCGCCGGCACCATCAGAATCCCCATCAGCGCGCCCATGATGCGCCAGCCGAAGGGATTCATGCCGAAGATCAGGATGCCCAGCTGGATCATGATCTTGCCCAGGGGCGGGTGGGTGTTTTCATAGGGCTCGATGTGCTCGATGTGCTCCAGCGCCGTGCGGGCGTGGTAGATTTCATCGAAGTACATGCTGTTGAGATAGCTGAACTGCTCGGGCACCAGCTCCTGCTCGTCCACCAGGTGCTTGGCCCCGTAGCCCGCCTCTGCGTGATCCATCAGCTCGGTGACGCCGGCGATGGGCAGCTGATCCCCCGCGGCGTTGTAGAAGGTCATCTCGTTGAGGGTCAGGCCGGCGTTGTAGGCGGTGACGCGGATGTATCGGGCCGAGGTGTTGAGGTCCTGCTCGTACCACTTGAACATCATGTTGTCCTCGTAGGACACCTGGGCCACCTGGTGGTAGGTCTCCCCATCGGTCGAGGTCTCGACGGTGAAGGTGCCCTTGCCGATGCCGCCGTAGTAGGCAAAGCCGCCGACCGGGCTATCGGCCCCCAGATCGATGACCGCGCCGTCCCCGGCGCTCTTGGCCGCGAAGCGCTGCTCCGGGGCGGATAGGCTGCCCAGGTTGACCAGGGCCAGCACGCTGTACACCGCGGTAATCCCCAGGATCATCCAGCCGTCGCACCGGGTGAGAAAGCGCTTGGCCTCCGGGTCGGTCTGGAAGAACTGCCCGCGCCGCACCGCCTGGGCCGAGGGGGAAATCTCCCCAAAGGGCCGGACATGGCCGCGCACCGCGATGTCGAAGGCCACGTAGAACAGGTAGATCGTCGCGGCTACATGCGCCGCGCTGATCAGCAGCATCGCTGGCTCAAAGGCCGGGATGGTGGTGTTGAACAGCGTATAGAGCACATCCATGAAGGCCGTCACCGAGTACAGGCCGAACAGCCCCATCAGCCGCTTATCCCGGTGCACCACATAGGCGCACAGCAGCATGCCGATCACAGGGTAGAGATACCGCTCGTGCATCATCACCCCGAAGGTAAACAGCCCGGCCGCAAGGATCGCCCCGCACAGGAACAGGGGATTGCCCTTGCCCTTATCCTTGGCCGTGCCGATGATCAGCGCGTAGAGTACCACCAGGGCCATCAGCAGCGTGCCCCACACCTGGTAGCTCAGCCCCAGGAAGGTCTCCTGCACCGACGCCCAGTTCTTGCCGAAGAGGGTGAACAGGTTGTAGGCGTTGAGAGAGGCGTAGGGGTAGGAGCCCATGGTGCCAAAGTATTTGGACAGGAACCACAGCGGCGGCTGATCCCCCCAGAAGGGCAGGTGCACCGCGAAAAACAGCGCCAGCGCCCCCACGATGCTCAAACCCAGCTTGCTCAGGGTCCACTTGGCCCCCTTCTCCCGGCCCGCGCGCACGATGGCGATCAGCACCAGGGGGCCGAACATCAGGGTCTGCGGCTTGATCAAGAGCGCCACCGTGTACCAGAGCGCG
>JBMNTT010000011.1:0-60000 GCA_050945875.1 Christensenellales bacterium | reverse complement strand
ATCGTGGTGAATCGGGTGAACCTGCTCGACAATGTCGAGGGATACGTCATGTTGGTGATCCAGCTGATGGTACTGCTGCCGGCTTATCGGGACGACCGGGAACAGTTGCGCAGGGATTTGCGCCTATTTGTCAACGGTTTGGCGCTGGCGATGTTCATCGCTTCGGCAATCGGGATGATTCTCTATGCGCTGGACAAGCCTCTGTACCTGTATTCATATCGTTTTAGCGGCGTCTTTTCAAACCCCAATATGGCCTCGGTCATGTGTTTTTGGGGGATGGTCGCGTCGCTGGTCGCTTTGACGGATCCTCCGACATGGCATCCTAAGCTGTACCGAGCCCTGCACATCCTCAACACCGTTTTTTGCCTGGTTCTCTATACCGTGGCGAACTCCAACATGGGCAAAGTCATGCTGATGGCCGCCATCGGTGTGTACGCGTTTTTCCTGCCTTTTTCGATGCCCAAGATCAAGCGGTTTTTTCCGCGGCTGTTGACAGGCGTGGGCTTTGCGGCGGTAGGTTGCGTTGCGGCATATTTGCTTTTCGTCGGGGTTCAGACCGCCGCCTCCTATGTTCCGGGAGTCGTGCGCTATGTGCGCAGCGAGATCGCCTTGCCAGAACCCGAACAACCTGGCGAGGGTACGGCCAACCCGCAGACGAAGCCCGCAAAGCCCGTCCTCGAGAAGGAGAACTTTGATCGGTCCGAGGATAACGTGCAACTGGACAACAACCGCCTAGAGATCTGGCGCGAAGGGCTGATTGTTCTGCGCCACCATCCCCTCTTCGGGTGCGGCCCGCGGAACCTGTGGGGAGCGGTGCAGACTTATGTGGACAATCCACGCCCGGAGATTGAGGCGGGCGGCCTGCACAATATGTATCTGGAGTTGCTCTCCACCAGCGGTGCGGTTGGCTTTATTCCCTTCATGATTTGGTTGGCGATGGCTGCCGCTGCTTGTGTGCGATATTTGGCCCGCTCGAAAAACCTGCGCGACCGCATCAGCCACAGAGGCTGGCTGTTGGGAGCGGGCGCGGCGGCTTTCGCGGTGATGAATCTCAGCGAGAGCGTCATGCTGTTTTCCACAAACGCCTACTCCATGTGTTTCTTCGTGACCCTGGGCTTCCTGCTCAACTGGATCGCTATGGACTCCCGCGAAAAGGAGAACACGAAAGCATGAAGTTTTCGATCATTGTGCCGGTGTACAATGCCCAACATACACTCGATCGCCTGATGGACAGCCTCCTGGGCCAGCAGGGCTGCGCAGACTACGAAATTTTGCTGGTGGACGATGGCTCGCCCGACGCCTCAGGCCGGATGTGCGACGCCTATGCCCAGCGGGATCCTCGCGTGCGCGCCCTGCACCAGACCAACGCCGGCCCATCCGCGGCGCGCAATTTGGGCCTGGACGCGGCTCAGGGCGCCTATGTGCTGTTCTGTGATGCGGACGACTGGATCGAGCCGGACACGTTGGCGGTCATTGAGGCGGCGCTTCCGGCGGATTTGCTGATCTTTGGCGTTTATGACGACGTGTATCAGGATGGGCGCTTGGCGGCCTCGACGGCTTGGAAGCTCGACGCGCGGGCCTATGGCGATCCCCAAAGCCTCCTGATGGATTTCCATGCGCTGTTAACCCACAACCTGCTGTACTCCCAATGCACCAAAGTGTATCGGCGGGCGATTCTTCAGCGGCAGGACCTGCGGTTCAACCCCGCGCTGACCATGGGCGAGGATATCTCGTTCAACCTGGCCTATTTTCCCCATGCACAGCGGACCTTTGTGCTGCCACGCAGCCTGTATCACTATGTCCATGTGGCAGGTGGCGGCTCGGTGAGCAGCGTTTTTTTCCCGGGATACTATGAAAACGTCTGCCAGATTCGCGGACAGCAGGTTTCTTTGCTCAAAAAGTGGGGCGCGTTCCATCCCGAAAACGAGCTGGCGCTGCGCAATTTCTTCCTCGGCCGGGTTTCCGCGGCGATCCAAAATGAACTGGCCGACCCCCAGGCCGGTTTGGCAGCGCAGCTGCGCCGCGTGCGGGCCATCCTCGCCTCGCCTGAGGCCCAGGATGCCGCGTTGGGCCAGCCGACGGGCCGCTTTCACCGGATGTTGGCCGGCTGGATTCGTCGACGCCAGAGTCGGACGGCTCTGGCCTTTTTCCGCGCGCTGCGCTGGGCGAAACGACACGCTGCGGGCTTTGTCGCCCGCAGGAAGGGGGCTTGACCGTTGAAAAAAAACCAACTCGACGCCCGTGCGCAGTGCTCGCTGGAGCGCCTACACGCCATCATGCTGTCCACCCTCAAGGCCGTGGACCAGGTTTGCCGCAAACACCATCTGACGTACTTCCTGATCGACGGAACGTTGCTGGGCGCGATTCGCCACGGCGGGTTCATCCCCTGGGACGACGATGTGGACATCGCGATGCCGCGCCAGGATTTTGAGACTTTTGCCGCGATCGCTCAGCGGGAGCTGGGGGGGGACTATTTTGTGCAGACCCCGCAGACCGATCCGAACTATAAGCTCTACTACATCCCGCTGAAAGTGCGGGACAATCACTCCACGCTGGTGGAGGATTATGGACAGCGCTACCACCAAGGGGTTTACGTGGACGTCTTTCCCTTTGACGCGCTGAGCACGGATCAACGCCGGGAGATGCGACAAAAGCGATGGATCCACCTGCTGGATGTGGCGAAGGGCCCCCTGCGCAAGCGGGGAATCCCCTGGCAGAGGTTTCTCGCGCGCACCGCCTTGCAGCTGTGCGGCCGTTTGATCCCCAACCGGGCGATCGTGAACTACATCGAGCGCGTAAAGTCGCAAAACCGAGAAAAACCATCCTGCGGGCGGTATACCTACGGGTTTGAGCTGCCTTGGGAGCAGGTGTTCGAGGAGGCGGAGCTGTTTCCGACGACCGAGGTGTCCTTTGAGGGAGAACGCTTTTGCGCGCCCCATGACCCTCAGGCCGTGTTGCGCAAACTCTTTGGCGACTATATGCAGCTACCGCCGGAGCAACAGCGGCGCGTCCACGCGAAGTTTTTTAGCGACCAACGGTTGTTTTGAAGGAGGGGGCCATGAAAAACATCATTTTTGTCGTCATCGATAGCTTGAGCTACGAGCGCGTTCAGAGCGAGCGCACGACGCCCTTTCTGTGCAAATTGATGCGTGAACACACGAGCTGTGAGCGCATGTACGCCCAGGCGCCGTTTACCGAGGCCGCTCTGATGGGATTGGTGTGCGGCGCGCAGACCATGACCCGGGGCGGCTACATGATGCGCTATCGGGATGTGCCGGAGACCTTTTTGGAGACCTTCGCCAAAGCGGGCTATGACGTCCTGCAATTTCTGCAGCCGCACATTTACCCGACCAGCCTGGAGCGCAATCTGCCCTTCAGCTACTATAACGTTTGTTTCGACTTCGCCGCCCTGTGGGCCTACCGCCTGCAATATTTCGCCGATCTGTTCGACCGGGGCGCGCTGACGCCGCAGGACGTTTCCGAGCTGATCGACCTGCTGAGCGATAATTTTCGGGGGTGGACGCTCTTTCTCCAGCGGGTGTGTCATGGGGATGAGCGGGTGCGGCTGATTGCCGACAACATCCGCGAGTATGACGCGCCGGAGATCCTCAGGCAGGTGAACGCCGAGCGCGCGCAGTTTGAGGCCGATCCTGAGGGCTATCTGAAGACCCTGCTGCGGCAGCGGCAAGCGCATCCGCTCTTCAAAATCCCGACGCTCAACCAGGTGGACAAACTTCACGACGACGCCCTGCGCGACTGGGTGCGCGCCACCTATACCCCTTTGATGGAGCGCGTGCGACAGGCTCAGGCCGCCCATGGGCCCAAGAGCGCGGAGGTCCTCGCCACGCTGCGCGCCAGCGCAAGCGGATTTTTAAGGCATCCGTCGGCGCAGACGGCCAAGGACCCCCTGCGGCTGCTGCGCTACTATCGCCAGCGCCGCGGCGGCGCGCCGGTTATGGAGCGCATCGCAGCCGATTATGACGCGTACAAGGCCGCCCCCTCCATGGGCAAACACTTCGAGCTGTTTTTCCATTGGCTTGAGCGGGCGCACAATCCCCAAAAGCCTTACTTGGCCTACATCCATGTGGATGACATCCACAACCCCGAGGTGTTTTTCAGCTACGACAGCCGGGACCGGGATACTTTGGCCGAACAGTTTGAGCGGGTGGACGCTTATCTGCAACAACTGCCGCGGGATTATCGCGGCTCGATCACCTACGATCTGGCCCTGCGCTACATGGATCGGGAGCTGGAAAAATTCGTAGCCCAGCTCACGCAGCGCGGCCTGCTACAAGACGCCGTGCTGTGCATCACCGCGGATCATGGATTTAGTTTCTACGACGCGCCTTTGCGCGAGACCGCGCCCAACAATTTTTACCGGGAGAGCTACCATGTGCCCTGTATCCTGGTGGATGAAAAGCGGGGCGCGCAGCGGATTGCCGGATACCGGCAGACCCTGGATATCCCGGCGACCCTGCTGCAGCAGGCCGAGCTGGCACAGCCGGAGACCATGGCGGGAAAGAGCCTGTTTGGACCGGCGCGCGACTATGTGACGGCGGAGTACATGGGCGGCGGCTGTCCGGATTCCAAACGCCGCCCCATCCGCTACGCCATCCGCAACGATCGGTGGAATGTCGTATACCAGGCGCGGCTGGATCAGCCGTTTGACCAGGGGGAATTGGTGCAAGTCTTTGACCTGACGCGCGACCCCCTAGAGCGGCGCAACCTGTACCGGCGCGCGGCCCGGCAGCCGGAGGTGCGCTCGCTGCTGGCCGTACTCGCCCAGCGCCATGAGCAGCTTAAGGAGAGTCAGCGCGCATGAGTGGATATAAAAAGCGGATGCTCAAGACGACGGCTATCTATTTTATCGGCCAGATGAGCACGCGGGTGCTGTCCATCTTGCTGCTGCCGTTATACACCTATCACATCGCGACCGAGGCCTACGGCTATTTCGATATCGTGCAGACCTACCTGAGCGTGGCGGTGCCATTTCTCTTTCTGGAGGTGTGGAGCGCGCTGCTGCGTTTTTCCCTGGAGGAGGAGCGGCCTGAGGACAAGGGACGGGTCATCACCAACAGCACCTTTGTCGCCCTGTTGGGCCTGGGCCTGTTTACCCTGGTCTATTGGATCGCCGCTGGATGGATGAAGATCGATTACGCGGTGTATGTGTACGCCTATGCCATCGCCTGGATGTTTCAGCTGATGGCCATGGCCGCCTGCCGCGGTTTGCAGGATAATCTCTGCTACGCCCTCAGCGGTGTGATCGGCGTGGCCGTGGTCACGGGCATCTCCCTGCTGGGCGTGTTTGTGCTGGGCTGGGGCATCGAAACCCTGTTCATCTCCAACATCGCTTCCTTCGTCGTTCAGGGTGTGTTCGTCATCCTGCGGGTCAAGCTGTACCGCTATGTCAATTTTCGCCTGATTGATCGCCGGCAGCTCAAGCGGCTGCTGCGGTTCTGCATCCCGCTGAGCATCAACAGCGCGTTCTACTGGCTGCTCAACAGCGTCAACCGGGTCATCATCGTTTCCTATCTGGGCTACAGCGCCAACGGCGTCTACTCGGTGGCCAACAAGCTGGGCAACATCGTCACAGCGCTGGTGGGGATCTTCATGTTGTCCTGGCAGGAGACGGTGTTTAAGCTGGACTACAAGGAGCGCAACGAGATCCAAGATATCTATGATCAGGAGTTTAAGAACATCAAGTTCCTCCTGGCGCTGGGGGTGCTGGCGCTGCTGCCTTTCACGCGCATCTTCTTCAATCTGCTCATTGGAGGAGAGTATGAGGAGGCTTTCGGGCTGGTTCCCCCGATGTATTTCATGGTGTTCCTGACGTCGATCAACTCCTTCATCGACGTGGTCTACTCCGCCGTCCACGATACCCGCAGCCTGCTGTATGTCAAGATCATCGGCGGCGTGGTCAATCTAGCGGTCATCCTGGCCCTGGTAGGGAGCATCGGGTTGTATGCGTCCCCTGTGGCCATCATTTGCGCCCAGGCTGTCACCCTGGTGATGAACAAGCTCTTTCTGCGCCGGCATGTGCGGGTCAAAGTGGGCGCCCTCTTCATGGGCGGTTTTCTGCTGCTGTTTGCCGCGGGCACGGCCGTCTATCTGAGCCAAGGGCGGCTGGTGAACCTGCTCTGGCTACTGCTGCTGGGCGCGGGCGGCCTGTTCGCCGTGCGCAAGGTCATCGCCCAGGCCCTCCATGCCGTGCGCGCCCGGTTATCCCCTAAAAAGGAGGAATCGACGTGAACCTGACCCTCGACCAGATGAAAGAGATCGAGCTGGAGATCCTCACGGCGGTGGACCGTCTGTGCCGCGAGGAGGGGATCGCCTACTATCTCGCTTTCGGCACGTTGCTTGGCGCGGTGCGCCATGGCGGGTTCATCCCCTGGGATGACGATGTGGATATCCTCATGCCTCGGGAGGATTATGATCGGTTCATCCAGGTCGCCTCCAAACTCCCTGGGCATCTGCACTTCAAGTATTGCGGCAATACCCATCCCTACATCTATGATTTTGGCAAGGTGGAGGACGGCCGCACGCTGCTGATCGAGGACACTTACCGCTATCTGGGCATTGACAGCGGCGTTTACATCGACATCTTCCCCCTGGACGGATGTCCACGCACGGGCCTGGGCCGCAGGGTACATCTGTACCATGTACGCTTTTGGCAGGAGCTGCTGTCGATGTATTTCGCCGATCCGGATAAGCCCCGCAGCGCCTGGAAACGGCCCATTGTCCGCTTTGTCAAACGTTGGCTGAGCCAGGATCGCATCTATGCCCACATCGAGAAAATTTGTCGAAAATTTCCGATTGACCGGAGTAAATTTGTTGGGTATCATGAGGGAAGGCTCAATGAACTGATGCCGCGCGACACCTTTGGCGCGCCTCGCGACATGCGTTTTGAGGGACGGGATTTCTTGGCCCCGGAACAACCGGAAGCATATTTGGCCCGGGTCTATGGTCACTGGCGGCAGCTGCCCCCGGAGGATCAGCGGGTGGCCCATCAGCATAGCGTCGTGCGGTACCGCCATTGAGCGGCATCAGACAAACAAAAGGGAGAGACCGCATGAACTTCATATCACTGACCTTTTTAGCGTTTCTATTTTTCGCGCTAATGGTGTATTATTTGCTGCCAAAACGTATGCAGTGGGGCTGGTTGCTGGCAGCCAGTCTCTTTTTCTACCTGTGCTTTGATGTGCGGTATGTGGCGTTTCTGGCGCTGAGCGTGCTCACCAGCTATGGGGCGGCCCGGTATATGGCCGGGCAGGCGGCCCCGGGGCGCAGGCGCGCCGCGCTGTGGGGCGCGATCGGGCTCAACGTCGGCCTGCTGGTGTTCCTGAAGTATTTCAACTATTCCGTCTCCCTGCTCAACCTGCTGGCTCAGCGGCTGGGCATCCCGATGCACCTCTACGGTTTGGAGCTGATCGTGCCGATTGGCATCTCCTTCTACACCCTGCAGATTGTCGGCTATCTGGTGGACGTGTACCGCGGGCGGACCGCGCCGGAGCGCAATCTGGCCAAGTACGCGCTGTTTGTCTCCTTCTTCCCGCAGATTCTGCAGGGACCGATCCCGCGCTTTGATCAGTTGGCGCCGCAACTGTGCGCGCCGCATCGCTTTGAGTATGTGCGCTTCAAGGGCGGTTTATGATCAAGACCTTTAATCCCGGGGAGCTGGCGGCGGCGGCGCAAGCCCTGCTCGGATGAGCAAAAGCCGGAGCGGTTGCTCCGGCTTTTCGCGTGGGCGGCGGCCACAGGGGCGGGGCGGTGCGGCCAGGGGCGTGGGGGCCTCGCGTGGCGGCCTGGCGCGGCGTGGGGGCCTGGCGCGGGCGGCCTGGCGCGGCGTGGGGGTGCGGCGTGCTGGCCCTGGCGCGGGGCGCGCCCTCACCGCTCGGGGATCAGGGTGATGATGTCCTTGATGGACATGCACAGCGGGTCGGCCTCCAGGCAGCGGCCGTGCTCCAGGATGGTTTGGGCGGCGGCCTGCATGGCGGGGAAGGCGCTGCGGATCAGGTGGTTGGCGTAGATGACAATGTTAACGCCCCGGGCGTAGAACTCGTCCTCGGTGACGGCGTTGAAGGCGGTGGGCACCACCACCAGGGGGGTCCTGGGGTCAACCCGGCGGAAGGCCTCGCAGAAGGCGAAGATTTCCGCGGGGTCCTTGCGGCGGGAGTGGATCATGACGCCGTCGGCCCCGGCGGCGACGTAGGCCCCGGCCCGGGCCAGGGCGTCGTCGAGCCCCCGCTCGAGGATCAGGCTCTCGATGCGGGCGATGACCATGAAATCCGGGGTTTTCTGGGCGGCCTTGGCGGCGGCGATCTTCTGGGAGAAGCCCTCGATGCTGTCCTGCTGCTGGCCCGCGTCCGCGCCGAAGAGGGAGTTCTTCTTCAGGCCGATCTTGTCCTCGATGATGATGGCCGACACGCCCACCCGCTCCAGGGTGCGCACGTTGTAGACAAAGTGCTCGGTCAGCCCGCCGGTGTCCCCGTCAAAGATGATGGGCTTGGTGGAGACCTCGAGGATCTCGTCCACGGTCTTCAGGCGGCTGGTCATGTCCACCAGCTCGATGTCGGGCTTGCCCTTGATGGTCGAGTCGCACAGGCTGGAGAGCCACATCCCGTCGAACTGGCGGACCTGGCCGTCGCGCTCGAGCTTGGTGTGCTCGACGATCAGGGCGCTCAGGCCGCTGTGGGCCTCCAGGATGCGGACCGGCCGATCCTCGGCCAGGATGCGCCGCAGCCGAGGCCGGCGCACGTCGGGCAGGCCGAGGTTGTCCTGCATGCTGCGCTCCAGCTCGGTCAGGGTGTCGCTGTGGGTGTAGGGGAACTCCACCAGCTCCCCGCCCCAGCCCTCCAGCAGCGCCAGGGTGCGCGCCCGCAGGGGGGCCAGGGGCCCCTCGCGCCAGTTGTCCCCGTGGACCACATAGTCCGGCCGCAGCTGGGTGAGCAGGTCCGCCCCGTCCAGGCTGTCCTGCACGGCCACATGGGCCACGGTGCGCAGGCCGCGCAGCACCTTGATGCGCTCCTCCAGGGAGGTGATGGGGTAGCGGTCGAAGGAGGAGACCACCTCGTTGGTCATCACCCCGGCGGTGACCTCCCCCAGGGAGGCGGCGCGCTCCAGGATGGCGATGTGCCCGCTGTGGATGATGTCGCTGGCAAAGCTGATATAGACCTTCTTCATCGGTCGGCCTCCAATCCGTGCATAAAATCGTTCCGGTTCTCGATGGGGGCGCGGGTGGGGCGGCCCAGGTCGGCCCGGCTGCCCAGGGCCACCCGCGCCCGGATGAAGGCCGGCCGCGGGCCGGCCAGGGCCCGCTCCAGGGCGAGCGACAGGGCCTGGGCGCCGTCCACGTCGAAGGCCGCGGCGTAGCCCAGGCCCCGGGCGACGGCGCACAGGTCCATCCGCTCGGACACCGTGGGCATGCCGCCGACGCTCTCGTGGGCCCCGTTGTCCAGCACGATGTGGACCAGGGGCGCGGCCGAGGCCCCCACCAGCGACAGGGCCCCCAGGTGCATCAGGCAGGCCCCGTCGCCGTCCAGGCAGACGATGGGCCGCTCGGGGCGGCGCAGGGCGATCTGCAGGGCGATGGACACGCTGTGGCCCATGGACCCCACGGTCAGAAAATCCCGGCCGTGGCCCTGGCCCAGGCGCTCCCGGGCCTCGAAGAGCTCCCGGGAGATCTTGCCCGTGGAGGCGACGACCCGGGCGTTGCCGGGCAGGGCGGCGGCGACGCGGCCGATCGCCTCCTCCCGGGACAGGGCGCGCCCGTTATCCGCCGGGCGCAGGCCCGGGCCGGTCAGCGCGCCCTTTTTCACCACCACGGCCACGGCGCGGCCCGCCTTCAGGGCGGCGCACAGGTCGGCGAAGCGGGGGGCGAAGTCGGCCTCGGACAGGTCCGCGTCCACCACCAGGGAGGGAATCTCAAGCAGCCGCAGGGTGTCCAGGGTAATCCGGCCCTGGAAGCGGTGCTGGGGCTCGTCGGGCAGGCCGGGCTGCCCCCGCCAGCCCACCACCAGGATCATCGGGATGGCGTAGACCTCGGGGTGGGTCAGGGAGCAGACGGGGTTGACCAGGTTGCCCAGGCCGCTGTTCTGCAGGTAGACGCAGGCCGGGCGGCCGGTGGCCAGGTACTCCCCGGCGGCCAGGGCGGCGCAGGCCCCCTCGTTGGCCGCCACCCGGTGGTTCGGCCCGATGGGCAGGCGGGCGAGCAGCTCCCCGCAGAAGGGGGCGAGCAGCGAGTCGGGCACCCCGGCGAAGAAGCCCGCGCCCTGGGCCTGGATCGCGTCGATCAGAAAGCTTGCCCTCATGCCCGTCCCCCCTCGTAGACCACTGGCAGAGCCACGCCCATCTGGCGCAGCCCGGCCTCGAACACCTCGAAGAAGGCGGCGATGTCCCCCTCGTCGATGGCCCCCAGGGCGCACAGGCGGAAGGTGCCCGCCCGCTCGATCTTGCCGGGGTAGATGACAAAGCCCCGGGCGTAACAGAAATCGTGGATCGCGTCGAAGTCCCAGCGGGGGTCGTCGGGGTAGCGCGCCGCCGCCACCAGGCCGCTCTGCAGAGGCCGGGGGATGACCTCGGCGAAGCCCAAACGCTCCAGCCCGGCGTGGATGGCCGCGCTCACCCGCTGATGCCGCGCCCATTTGGCGGCCTCCCCCTCGGCGAAATACTCCCGGATGGCCTGGGCCGCGGCGCAGAGGGTCTGCACCGGCGGGGTGAAATGCATCTGCCCGGTCTTCTCAAAATAGGCGTACTGGTTGTAGAGGTTGCAGTAGTAGCTGCGGCGGGGGTAGGCGGCCGAGGCCTCGATGGCGTCGCGCCGGCCGACGATGAAGCTCAGCCCGGCCATGGCCTGCAGCCCCTTCTGGGCCGAGGCCATGCAGAAATCGATCTCGTCCCGGGCCAGGTCGATGGGCCGCAGGGCGTAGGTGCTGGTGGTGTCCACGACGAACAGCGCGCCGTGGGCGTGGGCGATCCGGCCGATATCGGCGATGGGGTTGATCAGGCCCGTGCCGGTCTCGTGGTGGGTGGCGTAGACCAGGGCGACCTCCGGGTGGGCGGACAGCATCGCCTCAAGCGCCTTCAGGTCGGGCTGCTGATCGAAGGGGGCGGTCAGCTCCAGATAGGGAAGGCCGTAGCCCTGGCAGATCTCCACCGCCCGGGCGGAGTAGGAGCCGTTGTTGACGATCAGCGCCGCGCCCCCCGCGGGCAGCAGGGAGTTGAGGCACACGTCCATGTTCAGCGTGCCCGAGCCGCAGAAGAGCACCGCGGTGTACACCGCGGGGTCGCCGTGGACGATGGAGACCAGGTCCCGGCGCATCTGATCCATCAGCGCGCCAAAGTCACGCTCCCGGGGGCAGATGTCGGGCACCACCTGGGCCAGCTTGACCGTGTCGGTGGTGGTCGCCGGGCCGGGGTTGAGCAAAATGTTGCGGGCGATCTGCATGAAATCCCTCCTCGATTGTTCAAGATAACAACCTTTATGGGCGACATGATACGCCAGACGCGGCCAAAAGTCAAGAAATACGTTATTAATTCACAAAAACGACACAAAAAATGAACGCGCGGGCCCGGGCAATCCCACGGCTTTCCCCCTGGCGGCGGGCGCGGCGCTGTGCTATGATGGGGACAAGAAAGGATGGTGTGATCCCATGAAGCAAGCGCTCTATGCCGCCATGGACGGCATGCCCGTGATCAACACCCACTCCCACCACGCCCCCGCCGCCGAGCAGCGGGACCTGACCCTGGAAAACCTGCTGGAGCAGAGCTATGTGGGCTGGTGCGAGGAGCCGCCCGCGCCCGACCGCGAAAGCCGAGCGGCCTATGTGCGGCGGCTGAGGGCCAACACCTACTTCGTATGGTTCGAGCGGGCGCTGCGGGCTTTGACCGGCGTTGACCAGCCCCTTTGCGCCGACAGCTGGGACGCCTTCGCCCAGGCCGCCCGGGCGCTCTTCGCCGACCCTGAGGCGCACCTGACCATCCTGAAGGACCGCTGCCACTACGAGCACACCCTGCTGGACGCCTACTGGAACCCCGGCTCCGACGAGGGGCTGCCCGGGTTCAACACCCCGGTCTACCGGATCAACATATTCTGCTTCGGCTACGACGCCCAGACCCGGGACCACAACCGCAACAACCCCTTCGCCACCTACGGCTGGCGGGTTCCGCCCAATTTCACGGCCTACCTGGCCATGGTGGACGAGGCCGTGCGCGCCCATGTGGCCGGGGGGTGCGTGGCGCTGAAGAACGCCCTGGCCTACGACCGGGGGCTGGACTTTGAGCCGTGCACCTTTGAGCAGGCCAAGCAGGCCTACTTCAACCCCCGGGCGGACGAGGTGGACAAGAAGCGCTTTGAGGACTTTGTCTTCGCCCACCTGTGCGACCTGGCGGCGGAGCTTTCTGTTCCGGTGCTCTGCCACACCGGCCTGGGCGGCATGGACAAGACCAACGCCATGCAGATGGAGAAGGTCATCCGCGCCCACCCGCGCACCCAGTTCGGCCTGATGCACGGCAGCTATCCCTGGACGCAGGACGTACTGGGCCTGGTGCACGCCCACTCGAACGTCTACGCCGACCTGTGCTGGCTGCCGATCATCTCCACCAGCGCGGCGGAGCGCTTCCTGCGCGAGCTGATCGAGGTGGGGGCCATGGATCGGATCACCTGGGGCTGCGACACCTGGAACAGCGTGGAGAGCTACGGCGCGCTGCTGGCCGGGCGCAAGGTGCTCGCCGAGGTGTTCGCCGGCTGCATCGAGGACGGGCTGATGGATCAGGCCTACGCGCTGGACTACATCCGCGCCATCCTGCACGACAACGCCGCGCGGATTTACCGCCTGTGAGCTTTGCCCCCGCCCCTGTCGCAGGGGGCGGGGGTCCTTTTCTTGTCGCCGTTGCGCCCGCCGCAGGCGCGGGCCCGGCGGGAGGATACGGCCGCCCGCATTCCCGGCACGCGCTCTGCCCGCCGCAGGCGCGGGGGCCCTTTTTTTGTGGGCCCCGATATGCTATGATGGGAGGGATTGAACAGGAGGCATGGCGATGTTTAAGGAGCGGTACAAGCGGCCCTGGGCGACGGCGGGGCGGGACTTTTTTCTGGTGATCGGGCTGGTGGCGCTGATCCTGGCCCTGAGCGCGGTGAGCAACATGCTGCGCTACTACGGCTGGTTCCTCTACGGCAACTGGGCCACCATCGCCATCGTGGTGGTCATCGGGGGGCTGCTGGTCAACCGGCGCATCACGGAGTTCCAGTATCTGCTGGGGGAGGATCGGCTGCTGGTGGACCGGGTGCTGGGCAGCAAGGAGAAGACCGTGCTGACCATCCCCCTGGACCGCGTGATCTCCCTGACCCCGGGGGTGAGCCACGGCGAGGTCAAAAAAAGCCGCAAGATGACCTACCGCCGCCGGGACCCCAACAACTACGAGCTGCTCTACCGCGCCAAGGACGGGGCGGTGGAGCGCGTGATCTTCAGCCCCAGCGCCCGCCTGGTCGAGCGCATGGGCCGCAAGCTCGACCGGCTGCACCGCCGGGAGGGGGCTGGGCGCGACGCGGCGGGGGCCGGGGATGGGCGCGACGCTGAGCGGGCGGCCGACGCCCAGCGCGGGGCGGATCCGGCGGGCGACGCGTCCCCGGAGGCGCGGGATGCTTGACCAGCGCGCCCGGCCGATGCGGGACATGCTCGCCGCCTACGCCGCCGCCGATCCGGCCCGCTACCACATGCCCGGGCACAAGGGCCGGGGGCCGGACCTGCCCCTGGCCTTCGACGTGACCGAGCTGAGCGGCACCGACAACCTGCACAGCCCCGAGGGCCCGATCCGCCAAGCCCAGGCCCTGGCGGCCGAGGCCTTCGGCGCGGCGCGCAGCTTTTTCCTGGTGGGCGGGGCGACGGCGGGGCTGCTGGGCCTGCTGCTGGGGCTGTTCCGCCCGGGGGAGACGGTGCTGGTGGACCGCATGATGCACCAGAGCGTCATGCACGGGCTGTTGCTGGCCGACTTGAGGCCGGTGTACCTGATGCCCGAGGTGGCCGGCAACCGGCCCCAGCCCGTGGGCGCGGGGGCCGTGGCCCGGGCCCTGGCCGCGCACCCCGAGGCCCGGGCGGTCATCCTGGGCTCGCCGCGCTACCACGGGGCCACAGCGGATATCGCCGCCATCGCCGGGATCGTCCACGGCGTGGGCAAGCTGCTGCTGGTGGACGAGGCCCACGGCGCGCATTTCCCCTTCAGCCCGGCATTGCCCCCCTCCTGCGGGGCCCTGGGGGCCGACGCCTGGGTGCACGGGGCGCACAAGACCCTGGGCGCGCTGACCCAGAGCGGCCTGCTGCACCTGGGCGAGGGGCTGCTGCCCATGGCCGGGCGAATCGCCCGGGCGCTGGCCTGGTGCCAGAGCAGCAGCCCCTCCTACCTGCTGATGGCCTCCCTGGACGAGGCCCGGGCCGCCGCCTGCCAAGCGGGCTGGACGGCCTGCGCCGCCCGGGCGGGGGCGCTGCGGGCGCAGGTCATAGCCCTGGGGGGGTACGCCTGCCCGACCGGGGCGGGCTGGGACCCCACCCGCCTGGTGATCGACGTGACCGGCCGGGGGTTGACCGGGCGCGCGGCCGCGGCGGCCCTGGAGGGGGCGGGGGTGTATGTAGAGATGGCGGACTGGGACAGCCTGGTGCTGATCCTGACCCCCCAGGACGACCCGGCCTGGGATGGGCGGCTGCTGGCGGGGCTGGCGGGGCTGAGCGGACAGGACCGGCGGGCGGCGTTTCCGCCCCTGCCGGAGCTGGGCTCGCCGGTTCTGTCCCTGCGGGAGGCGGCCTTTGCCCCCCTGGAGACGGCGCCCCTTGAGCGGGCGGCCGGGCGGATCGCCGGGGCGGCCGTCGGGCCGTATCCCCCGGGGGTGCCGCTGTACTGCCCGGGCGAGCGTATCACCCGGGCGGGGGCAAAGTACCTGGCGCGGGTGCTGGCCATGGGCGGCCAGGTGTCCGGGCTGGACGACGGCCGCGTGCCGGTGGTGGCATTATAAATAGAAGAAAAGGGGAGATTTTCCATGGCGTTGTCCTGCGTGCTCTTCGACCTGGACGGCACCCTGACCGATCCCTACGAGGGGATCACCAAATCCATCCAGTACGCCCTGGAGCGCATGGGCGTGGCGGTGGCCGACCGGCGGGAGCTGGCCGAGATGATCGGCCCGCCCCTGCGGGACTCCTTCATGGCCCGCTACGGCATGACCGGCGAGCAGGCCGAGGCCGCCCTGGCCCACTACCGGGTGTACTTTGGCCAAACCGGGCTGTATGAGAACCGGGTGTACCCCGGCGTGCCCGAGATGCTGGGCCGGCTCAAGGGCGCGGGGCTGCGCCTGGCGCTGTGCACCACCAAGCCCGAGCTCTACGCCCGGCGCATCCTGACGCATTTCGGCCTGGACGGATTCTTTGACGCGGTGGGCGGCCCCCAGCTCGACGGCACCCACGACCAGAAGAGCGAGCTGATGGCCCACATGATCGCCTCGGGCCAGGCGGACGCGCCCGAGCGCTGCCTGATGGTGGGGGACCGGCGCTTTGACGTGGAGGCCGCGTCGGCCAACGGCGTGGCCGCCCTGGGGGTGTCCTACGGCTACGGCAGCCTGGAGGAGCTCAATGCCTGCGGCCCCCGGGCCATCGTGGACAGCCCGGCGGCCGCGGCCGACTGGATCATGGGGAGGCGGTAGGGCATGTTGATCACCCTGGAAGGGCCCGACGGCGCGGGCAAATCCACTCAGCTGCGGCTGCTGGGCGAGGCCCTGACCCAGCGGGGGTACGACCCGCTCTTCACCCGGGAGCCCGGGGGCTGCCCCATCGCCGAGGCGGTGCGCGATCTGCTGCTGGACCCGAAGAACGCGGACATGGCCCCGCAGACCGAGATGCTGCTCTACGCCGCGGCCCGGGCCCAGCACGTGCGCCAGGTCATCCGCCCGGCGCTTGACGCCGGGCGCATCGTGGTGTGCGACCGGTTTTTGCACTCTTCCCTGGCCTACCAGGGCTATGGCCGGGGCCTGGGGGAGGAGCAGGTGCGCGCGGTCAACGCCCCGGCGCTCGACGGCCTGGAGCCCGATCTGATCCTCTACTTCCGCCTGCCCGAGGGGGTGGGCCTGGCGCGCAAGCGGGCCGACGCGCCCCTGGACCGCATCGAGCGGGAGCGGGCGGACTTCCACCGCCGGGTGCGCCAGGGGTATGACGCGGTGCTGCTGGGTCACCCCCGGGCCCTGACCCTGCAGGCGGACGACCCCGTCGAGGCGATCCACCGGCGCATCCTCGCGGCGGTGCTGCAGGTGCTGCCGTGATTGTGCTGATGGACCTGGGCGGCGTGCTGGTGGAGGTGGCGTCGGCCCGGCGGATCAGCCAGCTCAGCGGCGGGACCCTGGACGAGGCCCGGGCGGCGGCGCTGTGGGCCCGGTCCCCGGCCCTGGCAGCCTTCGAGCGGGGGGCCTGCGCGCCGGAGGCTTTCGCCCGGGCGGTGGTGGCCGAGCTGGGCCTGTCGGTGTCGCCGGAGGATTTTTTGGCGGCCTTCGCGGGCTTTCTGACCGGGCTGTACCCTGGGGCGCGGGCGCTGCTGGAGGAGCTGGGCCGGGGGCCGCATCCCCTGGCCTGTCTGACCGACACCAACCCCGTCCAGTGGGACAGCCTGTGCCGGCGCACCGGCGTCGACGGGTATTTCCAGGCGCATTTTCTCTCCTGGCGCATCGGGCATACCAAGCCCGATCCGGCCGCGTACCGCGCGGTGATCGACGCGCTGGGCTGCCCGCCCGACCAGATCGCCTATTTTGACGACAACCCCGCCAACGTGGCCGCCGGGGCGTGGGCGGGGATGCTGGCCCGCCGGGCGGTGGGCGTGGACGGGCTGCGGGCGCAGCTGGAGGGGCTGGGGCTGCTGTGAGGGACTGGAAGGGCGCGCGATGAACGGGAGGGCTGGGCGGGCCGGCGATGGCCCCGGCCCGGCGGGGTGGATCGGCCGCCCGGCGCGCCCGGAACGCGTATCGGCCCGCCGCAGGCGCAAAATGTTTGCATCCAATCGGGCTTTCGGGTATAATAAAGTCAAACAGAGAAGGCGCGAGCCTTCACATAAGGAGGTGCCTGTATGAAGCTGATCATTGCCATCGTGCAAGATGAGGACGCGGGCCGTTTGGTATCCAACCTGATGAACGCCGGGTTCGGCGTGACCAAGCTGGCCACCACCGGTGGATTCCTGCGGGCGGGCAACACCACCCTGATGATCGGTGTGGACGACGACAAGCTCGATCCGGCGCTGGCGGTTGTGGAGAAGATCTGCAAGTCCCGCAAGCAGATCGCCACCTCGCCCTCCCCGGTGGCGGGGACCACGGGCGTCTACGTGCCCTACCCCATCGAGGTCATGGTGGGCGGGGCGACGGTGTTCGTGCTCAACGTGGAGAAGTTCCAGAAGATGTAACCCTTGGCCGAAGGGGGTCTCCCCCTGTCTGAAGGAGGGCCCCCGGCATGAAATTCGGCGACCTGATTGGACAATCCGCCTGGACGGGGCGCTTGCGCAGCGCCCTTGCCGCCGGGCGGATTGTTCACGCTTATCTGATCTGCGCGCCCGCGGGCGGGGGCAAGAGCCTGCTGGCCGACCTCTTGGCCCAGGCCCTGCTCTGCCAGGACCCCCGGCAGGGGGAGCCCTGCGGCGCGTGCCACAACTGCCGCATGGCCGCCTCGGGCAACCACCCGGACCTGATCCGCCTCGCCCCCGAGGGCAACAGCCTGCCGGTGGAGGCCATTCGTGCCCTGCAGGAGGAGATGGCCGTGCAGGCCTACCTGGGCGGGCGGCGGGTGGTGATCCTCGACCAGGCCCACCGCATGACCCCCCAGGCCCAGAACGCCCTGCTCAAGACCCTGGAGGAGCCCCCCGAGGGCGTGGTGTTGCTGCTGCTGAGCGCCAGCGCGGCCCAGCTGCTGCCCACGGTGCGCTCGCGCTGCCAGCTGATCCAGCTGCGGCCCGTGCCCGACGAGGCGGGCCAGGCCGCCCTGATCGCCCGGGGCGTCCCGGCCGAGCGGGCGGCGCTGTGCCTGCGGCTGGCGGGGGGGTGGCTGGGCGCGGCCCAGGCCCTGGCCGAGGATGAGGCCGCCCAGAAGCGCCGGGCGGCGGCGATGGCGAAATGGCGCGCGGCGGCGGACCGGCCGGAGGCCCAAGCGCTGCTCGAGCAGGTGACCCTCTGGTCCAAGCAGGACCGGGCGGAGCTGACGGCGATGCTGTCCACCTGGGTCAGCCTGTGGCGCGACGCGCTGGCGCTGTGCGAGGGCGCGCGGCGCATCGTCAACCTGGACGCCGCCGAGGACCTCTCCCGCGCGGCCGAGCGGGCGGGGGGGGCCAGCCTGGCGCGCATCCTGGAGAAAACCCGACAAACCGCGCAGTCCGTCGCGGGCAACGCCCAGGGGGCCTTGGCCCTGGACGAGCTGCTGCTTGACATAATGGAGGAACAACAGACATGGCTATGGTAATCGGCGTCCGCTTCCGCAAGGCGGGCAAAGTGTATTATTTCGATCCCTGCGGCATCGAGCTGGGGCTGGACGACGCGGTCATCGTGGAGACCGCCCGGGGCCTGGAGTACGGCGAGGTGTCCATCGCCCCTCGGGAGGTGCCCGAGGACTCCCTGGTCTCCCCGCTGAAGAAGGTGGTGCGCAAGGCCACGGCCGAGGACACCGCCCGCATGGAGCGCAACATCGCCCGGGAGGGCGACGCGCTGCGCATCTGCCAGGAGCGGGTGGCCGCCCACCAGCTGGAGATGAAGCTGGTGGACGTGGAGTACACCTTCGACAACAGCAAGATCGTCTTCTACTTCACGGCCGACGGGCGGGTGGACTTCCGCGAGCTGGTCAAGGACCTGGCCGGGGTGTTCCGCACGCGCATCGAGCTGCGGCAGATCGGCGTGCGCGACGAGGCCAAGATGCTCGGCGGGCTGGGCATCTGCGGCCGGCCGGTGTGCTGCCGGGCCTTCATGGCCGAGTTCCACCCGGTGTCCATCAAGATGGCCAAGGAGCAGAGCCTGTCGCTCAACCCCACCAAGATCTCCGGGCTGTGCGGCCGGCTGATGTGCTGCCTGAAGTACGAGCAGGCCTGCTATGAGCAGGTGGTCAAGCGCATGCCCAAGCAGGGCAAGGAGGTCGCCACCCCCGACGGCAACGGCGTCGTCACCGAGACCGTGCCGCTGCGCGAGTGCGTCAAGGTGCGCGTCACCCTGCCGGACAAAACCCTGGACATCCGCGAGTATCCCCTCTCGGAGGTGTCCTGGCCGGGCAAGCCCGCCGCCCCGTCCCCCGCGCCCTGCGAAAATTGCGCCCAGGGATGCGCCTGCCCCGAAAGAAATGACTAGGCAAACGCCGTCAAATCTGTTAGAATAAGGGCGCGTAAAAGCGATCCTATGAAATTGGAGGTGTTTCCCAATGGCTTATAAGATTTCCGATGCGTGCATCAGCTGCGGCGCCTGCGAGGCGGAGTGCCCCGTCAACGCCATCTCCGAGGGCGATGGCAAGTTCGAGATCGATCCGGAGACCTGCATCAGCTGCGGCGCTTGCGCTGGTGTGTGCCCCGTGGACGCTCCCGCCGAGGACTGAGCGCCCCCGCCGAGCGGACAGGCCGTGTGACAACGGCCTGTCGCTTTTTTTGGCGCCCGCAATTATGACATTTTTTTCGAGCCCTTGCATCCGCCGGGCGGAAATGTTACAATTCTATTACTAACGAAGAGGCAAGCGCGCCGATGCGCGAGGTCCGCAGGAGCAGGAGGATTGGAAAATGCGAAAACAGATGACAAAGCGGGTGCTGGGCATCGCGCTGTGCGCGGTGATGCTGCTGTCGCTGGCGGTGCCCTACATGGGCTTCGCCGCGGCGGATACCAGCGTCACCCGGGTGATGCTCCAGACCCTGGGCACGCCCTCGAGCGTGGGCTTCAAGGTGCTGGGGGAGTACAACATCCCCGAGCTGACCGCCCTGGACGTGCCCCGGGGCAGCGACATGTCCATCGCCAACAAGGGGGGCACGCTGTACGTGGTCCAGGGGGGCAAGGAGTACCCCGTGGGCGCGAAGGTCACCCTCAAGCGCTACAGGAGCGACAGCAGCGCCAACTACCTGCAGCTGAACGCCAACGGGTATCGCTACCTGGGGGACATGGTGTTCCACGCCAGCGGCAGCGGCATCCAGGTGGTCAACCATGTCTACACCGAGCACTACCTCTACGGCGTGCTGGCCGGGGAGATCGGCAACTCCTGGGGCCTGGAGGCCACCAAGACCATGGCCGTGGCCGCGCGCTCCTTTGTCGTCAACAAGATCCGCTCCCGGGCGGGGGCGGGCGTCTATGACCTGGTGGACACCGACAGCGACCAGGTGTACCTGGGCTACAACGCGGCCTGGGGCAACATCATCGCCGCGGTGGACGCGACCAAGGGCCAGGTGGCCAGCTACAACGGCTCGGTCATCGAGCTGAACTACTCCTCCAGCAACGGCGGCTACACCGAGCTGCCCAAGAACGTGTGGGGCGGTTCGGCCAGCGGCGCGCCCTACTTCGTCGTCAAAGAGGACCCCTACGACCTGGCGGCCACCCGCGGCAACAAGGGCTACGAGGCCACCCATGTCTTCGCCAAGGACCAGCAGGCCAGCCCCATGGACAGCCGCCTGCGGGGCATGATCGCCTCGGATCTGAAGAGCAAGGGAATCAACCTGGACGATTACGACATCCTCTCGGTGGACGATGTGCAGACCACCAGCGACGCCTACCCCGGCACCGGCAGCCCGGTCAAGGAGTTCGTCATGGTCACCTTGACCCTGCGCAGCAAGACCGCGGTCAACGCCCTGATGGCCCCCGCGCCCTCGGACCCCGACGAGGGGGCCGAGCCGAGCGGGGAGCCCACGGCCAGCCCGAGCGCCTCGCCCAGCGCGAGCGGGGAGCCCACGGCCAGCCCGAGCGCCTCGCCCAGCGCGAGCGGGGAGCCCACGGCCAGCCCGAGCGTTTCGCCCAGCCCGAGCGCCTCGCCCAGCGCGAGCGGGGAGCCCACGGCCAGCCCGAGCGCCTCGCCCAGCGCGAGCGGGGAGCCCTCGGCCAGCCCGAGCGCGTCCCCCGAGGCCGATCAGGCGCTCATGCAGGATAACCAGGGGGTCATGCCCATCGGCGGCACCACCCAGGTCACCGCGCAGCTTTGCTGCAACTACAACAAGCGCGGCACCTACAGCTCCACCAGCTTCCAGGCGGTGTTCAGCAACAAGTTTAAGCTCTACACCGTCGAGCAGTCCGACAGCGCCTTCACGGTTTACGGCCGCCGGGGCGGCCACGGCGTGGGCATCAGCCAGATGGGCCTGCGGCAGATGGGCAAGGACGGCAAGAGCTACGCCTGGATGCTCGACTTCTACTATCCCGGGGTGAAAACCACCTCGGTCAGCATGAACGAGCCCGCTCTGGACGTCAAGCCCGGCACCAGCGGCAACCTGCCCGACCCGAGCGACCCCGATCCGCGCATCGGCACGGCGGTGGTCACCACGCAGAGCCTGTCGCTCAACCTGCGCTCCGGCCCGGGGACCAGCTACGCGGTCATCGGCAAGCTCAACCGCGGGCAGACCGTGGACGTGCTCGAGCAGGGCAGCGCCTTCACCAAGGTGCGCACCGACGGCGGCATGACCGGCTGGGCCTCCAACGAGTACCTGAAGGTCACCCTGGACGAGACCCCGGCCCCGACCCCCACCCCGACGCCAGCCACGCCCACCCCGACGCCGGCCACGCCCACCCCGGACCCCGTGGGCACGGGCACGGTGACGGCCTCGGCGCTGAACATGCGCGCCGGCGCGGGCACGGGCTACAAGGTGCTGCGCACCCTGTCCCGGGGCGCGACGGTGACGGTGCTCTCCCAGCAGGGCGAGTGGTACTATATCGATTATAACGGCCAGAAGGGCTATGTCTCGGCCACGTACCTGGATGTGTCCGGCGGCTCCGCGCCCGACCCGACGACCGGCACGGGCACGGTGACGGCCTCGAGCCTGCGGGTGCGCTCCGGCCCGGGCACGGGCTACGCCACGCTGCGCACCCTGCCCAAGGGCACCACGGTGTCCGTGCTGGGCAAGAGCGGCGACTGGTATCAGATCAGCTACGGCGGCAGCACGGGCTATGTCTCGGCCGAGTACCTGGAGGTCTCCGGCGGGTCCATCCCGACCCCGGACCCCGATCCCGATCCCATGGGCACCGGCACGGTGACGGCCTCAAGCCTGAACGTGCGCTCCGGCCCGGGCACGGGCTACGGCGTGGTGGGCGGCCTGACCCGGGGGGTCAAGGTCACCCTGCTGGATAAGAGTGGCGACTGGTATCTCGTCCAGTACAACCGCGTCAAGGGCTATGTCAGCGCCACCTACATCTCCGTGGACGGCTCGGGCGGCTCCTCCGGCGGGTCGACGACCGACCCGGCCACCGGCACGGGCACGGTGACGGCCTCGAGCCTGCGGGTGCGCTCCGGCCCGGGCACGGGCTACGCCACGCTGCGCACCCTGCCCCGGGGCACCACGGTGACGGTGCTGGGCAAGAGCGGCGACTGGGTTCAGATCAGCTACGGCGGCAGCACGGGCTACGTCTCGGCCGAGTACCTGGAGGTCTCCGGCTCGGGCGGCGGCACGGGCACGGTGACGGCCTCGGCCCTCAACCTGCGCAAGGGCGCGGGCACGGGCTACGGCGTCATCCGCACCATCCCCCGGGGCGCGACGGTGACCATCCTGGGCAGCTCGGGCGACTGGTATCAGGTCAGCTACGGCGGCAGCACCGGCTACGTCTCCAAGACCTACGTCAAGTAATCTCTTATTATAGAAACGACAGGGCGGCCTCGCGGCCGTCCTGCTGTTTTTGGGGCGGGCCGCCCGCCGCCCGGGTACGCCCGGCCGTGTCGCCCGCCGCCCGGGTACGCCCGCCGCCTGGGTGCCGCCGAGCCGCCCCCCGGGCGCGGGGTTTCCCGCTGGCGAGGGCCTGAGCGCATCCCCCCACGGTTTGCGGCCCCGCGCCTGTTCGGCGGGGCCGCCCGGCCCAGTCGGCGCAAAATCGTAAAACTTTTTCCCCAGGCCCTGCCGCATTTGGGAGCAAATGGCCGCAATCCAGGCTAAATAGCAAAACACTTGTAACAGAAACGTAATATTTGGCTCAAAATCTTAAATTTAGACCAAAAAAGACCCGAAAAGGGGTTGCAATTGAGAAATGTATTAAGGTATAATGACACTGCAATCAACAATAACGACGAAAGGAAGGTTCAGCCACATATGAAGAAGGCATCGTTATGGAAGGTTGTCGCCTCGTCTATGGCGCTGGGTCTGTGCCTGACGGCGCTGCCCACCACCGGTCACGCGTATAATCTGATTCAGCGGGGGGACAGCGGCGAGGCTGTCAAGGAGCTGCAGATCGCCCTGCGGGATCATGGATATTTCTTCGCGGATATCACGGGATATTACGGGGAGGCGACCGAGCGCGCGGTCACCAACTTCCAGAAGTACAATGATCTGGAGCAGGTGGGGTACGTCGGCATGAAGACCGCCGACCTGCTGGACCTGGACGGGAAGGTTTCCGGCGACGAGGGCGACTCCACCCCGGAGGCTGACACTTCCTCTTCGTCCGATTCGGATCGCAAGCAGTTCGACGGCAAGACCTACTCGGCGAGCACCCTGGTCTACGGCGACACCAGCGACGCGGTCAAGCAGGCGCAGCAGCAGCTCAAGAAGGCTGGCTACCTGAGCGCCAACGCCACCGGCTACTTCGGCGACGCGACCCTGGAGGCCGTCAAGGACTTCCAGAAGGATAAGGGCATCCAGACCCTGGGCGTCATCGGTCCGGCCACCAAGGAGGCCCTGGGCAAGGTGAGCGATTCCTCCTCCGATGAGAATCCCGCCGCCACCACCGATGAGAACGGCCTGCGCACCTACAACGGCGTGGTCTACGCCGAGAGCTCCCTGATCCCCGGCGATCGCAGCGACGCGGTGAAGAGCTTCCAGCAGCGCCTGATCGACCTGGGTTACCTGAAGACCGAGGCCACCGGCTACTTCGGCCCCGCCACCCTGGAGGCCACCAAGAAGTTCCAGAAGCAGGCGGGCCTGTCGGTGACTGGCTGCGCCGGTCGCATGACCCGCGACGCCATCGAGAGCGGTTCCGCCCCCAAGTATGACGGCAAGACCACCGCCTCGACCAACACCTCCAACGCCAACGCTTCCTCCGGCGGCTCCTCCGACACCTCGGACCGCGCGCCGGATGCCAACGCCAGCCTGGGTCAGCAGGTGGTGGACTATGCCAAGCAGTTCCTGGGCGTGCCCTACGTCTACGGCGGCAACGGCCCCAACTCCTTCGACTGCTCCGGCCTGACCAGCTATGTGTTCCGCCAGTTCGGCGTCAGCCTGCCCCGCAGCGCTCAGGCGCAGGGCTACAACGCTGGCAGCAAGGTCAGCAGCATGAGCAACCTGCAGAAGGGCGACATCGTCTGCTTCAACACCGTGTCCGACAATGACCTGAGCGACCATGTGGGCATCTACATCGGCGGCGGCCAGTTCATCCACTCCCCCAAGCCGGGCAAGAGCGTGGAGATCACCAACATGACCTCGGGCTACTACCTGCGCAACTTCTCCTGGGCCCGCCGGGTTCTGTAATCTCTCAACCGCGAGCGGCAGCCAATCGGCTGCCGCTTTTTGATGCCCGGACAGGGGGAGGGCGCGCCCCGCCGCGGACCAGACCGCCCGCCGGGCCGCGAGCGCAGCTGTGAGCCCGCGCGCGTGGGCCGCGATCCGCCTGCCCGCGCGCGTGGACCGTGGGCCGCCATGCGCGACCTGCCGAGCCGTGGGCTGCCCGCCAAGCGCCTGCCCGCCCGCCTCGCCACGCTGTGAGCCGCCACGCGCGCCACGCCGTGAGCCGCCCGCGCCGTGAGCCGCCCGCCCGAACGCGTAAGCCATTCGCCGGGCCGCCCGTCATCCGCGTGACCCGCCACGCCCAAAACCTAACGCCCGCGAAAGGAGCGCCGCCATGGCCGAACGCCTGGACGATCTGCAAAACCGGGGCCTAAGCATCTATCAGGACCCGGAGGATTTCTGCTTCGGCACCGACGCGGTGCTGCTGGCCCATTTCCCGGCGCTGCGCAGGGGCGAGCGGGTGGTGGACCTGGGCTGCGGCGGGGGCATCCTGCCGCTGCTGATGAGCGCGCGCCGGGCGGACGCCACCTTCGTGGGCCTGGAGATCCAGCCCCACCTGGCCGACCGGGCCCGCCGCTCGGTGGCCCACAACGGCCTGACCGACCGCATCGCCATCCACACCCTGGACCTGCGCCAGGCTGCCCAGCGCCTGGGCAAGGGCGGCTTCGACCTGGCGGTGTGCAACCCGCCCTATCAGCCCGTGACCGCCGCCGCCCCGGGGGAGCGGGAGAGCCGGCGCATCGCCCGGCAGGAGGTTTGCTGCACCCTGGCGGACGCCCTGGCCGCGGCCGCCGATCTGCTGCGCGGGGGCGGGCGGCTGGCCCTGGTGCACCAGCCCAGCCGCATGGCCGACCTGATGGTTGGGCTGCGGGCGGTGGGCCTGGAGCCCAAGCGGGCGCGCATGGTCGCCCCCGCGGCCGACCGCGCCCCCTACATCGTGCTGATCGAGGCGGTCAAGGGCGCGCGCCCCACCCTGGACTGGATGCCCACCCTGGCGCTGTACGGGCCCGACGGGGCCTACACCCCCGAGGTCGCGGCCATCTACCAGGGACGCTAAAAACCAAACAACCCGGCGAAGCCATCGCTTCGCCGGGTTGTTTTTTTGGGGGGAGGATCGGGTCAGTCGGGGTCGTCCTGCTGGCGCTGCAGGCTGTCCAGGCATTGGGCGCAGACCTTCTTGCCCCGAAAGTCTTGCAGCTGGTCCGCCCCTTGACAGAAGACGCAGCGATCCTGGAGCTTCGTGAGCAAGATTTGCTCGCCCATGACATAGATTTCCATAGCGTCATGCAGATGGATGCCCAGTGTGCGGCGCAGCTCCATCGGGAGGACGATGCGGCCCAGGTCGTCAACGCGGCGGACCATGCCAGTGGATTTCATGTGCAGCACTCCTTGACAAATGTCGAATGGTTTTCCCAATGATGAGTTTAGATTACCAATTAACTGGAAATATGTCAAGCAAAATGGTAAGCCATATAGTACGAAAGTATCATATGAGGAGGTCCGGGAATGAGCGGATGGCTGTGGATGGGGATGATCCTGGCGGCGCTGGCGATGGGCGCGGTCACCGGCCGGGGGGACGCGGTGGGCCAGGCGCTGCTGACCCAGGCGCGCGAGGCGGTGCTGCTCAGCCTCAACCTGGCGGGGGGATACGCGCTGTGGATGGGCCTGCTGGCCATCGCCCGGGAGGCCGGGCTGGTCGGGCGGATCAGCCGGGCGCTGCGGCCGGTGCTGGGCTGGCTCTTCCCCGGGGTGCGCGACCGGGACACCCTGGAGGACATCTCCATGAACCTGACGGCCAATTTCCTGGGCATGGGCAACGCGGCCACGCCCTACGGGCTCAAGGCCATGGCCGGGCTCAAGGCCCTCAACCCCACGCCCGGCCGGGCCAGCGGGGCGATGTGCATGCTGCTGGTCATCAACGCCTCCAGCGTGCAGCTCATCCCGGCGACGATCCTGATGCTGCGGGGGGCGGCGGGCAGCGCCAACCCCGGGGACATCCTGCTGCCCGCGATCCTGACCAGCGCGGCCTCCACCGCCGCGGCGGTGATTATGGGCAGGCTGATGCTCAGGGTGTCGCCGTGAGCTGGGTGGGGCAGGTCTCGGCGTGGATCCTGCCGGCGTTTGTGGGGCTGGTGCTGATCCTGGGGGCGGCGCGCAAGGTGCCGCTGCTGGAGACCTTTGTCAAGGGGGCCAAGGAGGGCCTGGCCGTGGCGGTGGACATGGCGCCCACCCTGGTGGCGATGCTGGTGGCGGTGGGGATGCTGCGGGCCTCGGGGGCGCTCGAGGCCCTGGCAGAGCTGCTGGCCGGGCCGCTGGGGGCGGTGGGGGTGCCCGGGGAGCTGGCCCCCCTGGCGGTGGTCAAGCTGTTCTCCGGCTCGGCGGCCACGGGCATGCTCACCGACCTGTACGCCCAGGCCGGGCCGGACAGCTACCTGGCCCGGGCGGCCTCGGCCCTGGTGGGGGCCTCGGAGACCATCTTCTACCTGATCCCGCTGTATTTCGGCGTGGCCGGGGTCAAGAAGGGGCGCTGGACCCTGCCGGTGGCGCTGGTCAGCTTCGCGGCGGCGGTGGTGTGCGCGGTGTGGATCACCCGGGTCTGTTGACAAATAGGTTGTATCCTTCTATGATGGAGAAAAGGCGCGCCCCATGCGTGCCGGACGAGGAGGATACGCCATGCATCGCGTATACCGGGGCGGGCGGACGGCCTGCATCTCCTTCCCCCTGGGGGGCATCGGCACCGGATCGGTGGGCCTGGCGGGCAACGGCCAGCTGGTGGACTTCGAGTGGATGGGGCGGCCGGCCAAGGGCACCCGCAACGGCTACACCCACCTGGCCCTCAAGGCCGAGCGGGACGGCCGCCTGGTGGACGCCCGGGTGCTCCAGGGCGACCTGCCCGGGCCGCGCACCGGCGAGCTGGGTCCTGCGAGCGTCACCACCTTCGGCCACGGGCCCAACCGCAGCAGCCTGGCCGGCGCGCCCCATTTCCCCGAGACGGTCTTCACCGGGGAGTTCCCCCTGGCGACGGTGGACTTTCTGGGCTCGGCCTTCCCGGGCAAGGTGTCGCTGAGCGCCTTCAACCCCTTCATCCCCCACAACGACAAGGACTCCACCATCCCCGCGGCGTTTTTGGAGGTGACGGTGCAAAACGACACCGCCGACGCGTTGACCTACACCCTGTGCGCCACCGGGTCGCTGCCCAAGGGCCGCAAAACCGTTAACCTGGCCTTCTCCGACGAGGGCTGCGCGGGCGTCCGCTTCGCCAGCGAGGCCGAGGATATCGAGCCCATGGAGCAGGGGGAGGTGGCCCTGGCCATCGCCAAGGCCCCGGGGCTGACCCTGTCCACCCAGTGCGCCTGGTACCGGGGCCGCTGGTTCGACGCGCTGGGCATCTTCTGGCGGGACTTCACCACCCGGCCCGGGCCCCTGGCCGAGCGGCGCTACGACACCCCCAGCCCCGCCGAGGCCGACCCCGGCTCGGTGGCGGCCACCTTCACCCTGGCCCCGGGGGAGCGGCGGGCGGTGCGCCTGGCGCTGGCCTGGTATTTCCCGCTGATGCGCAACTACTGGACCGACGAGACCCACGGCCGGGTGACCTGGCGGCACTACTACGCCACCGTGTTCGCCGGCGCGCCCGAGGCCGCCAGCTACGCCATCGCCCACTGGGACCGGCTCTACAGCGCCACCCGCCGCTTCCACGACCGGCTCTTTCACGCCACCCTGCCCGAGGCGGTGATCGACGCGGTGTCGGCCAACCTGTCGATCCTCAAATCCCCGACGGTGCTGCGCCTGGAGAACGGGTCCTTCTATGGCTGGGAGGGGCTCAACTACGAGACCGGCTCCTGCGAGGGCAGCTGCGCCCATGTGTGGAACTACGCCTACGCGCTGCCGTTTCTCTTCCCCAAGCTGGAGCGCAGCATGCGCGACTTGGACTGGGCCTACAACCTCGGGCCGGACGGGGACATGACCTTCCGCCTGCAGCTGCCCCTGGGCGCGCCGCGCTGGGCCTTCCGCCCCTGCGCCGACGGCCAGTTCGGCGGGGTCGTCAAGGCCTATCGCGAGTGGAAGATCTCGGGGGACACCGCCTGGCTGGCCGGGCACTGGCAGGCCATCAAGGCCAACCTGGCCTACGCCTGGAGCGAGAAAAACCCCGACGGCTGGGACCGCGACCGCGACGGCGTGCTCGAGGGCCGGCAGCACCACACCCTGGACATGGAGCTCTTCGGCCCCAACAGCTGGCTGACCAGCCTGTACCTGGCGGCCCTGGCCGCCGGGGCCGAGATGGCCGAGGCCATGGGCGAGCCCGACCTGGCCGCGGACTACCGGGCGCTGCTGGCCTCGGGCCGGGAGAAGATCGACCGCGAGCTGTTCAACGGGTCCTACTACCAGCAGAACATCGACCTGACCGACAAGTCCATCCTGGAGCGCTACGCCGGGGACGACTCCTCCCTGACCGGGGACGACACCCTCTCGGCCTACTGGAACGACGAGGCCGGGCAGATCAAGTACCAGATCGGCGCGGGCTGCGCCATCGACCAGGTGCTCGGCCAGTGGCACGCGCGCATGGTCGGCCTGGGCGACATCCTCGACCCGGAGCACGTCAAGAGCGCCCTTCGGAGCATCTACACCCACAATTTCCACCGCTCCTTCCGGGATTTCTTCAACCCCTGCCGCCTGTATGTGATGGACGACGAGGCCGGCACCACCATCTGCCAGTGGCCCCGGGGCGACAAGCCCGTGGTGCCGGTGCCCTACGCCGAGGAGTGCATGATCGGCTTTGAGTATCAGGCCGCCTGCCACATGATCGCCGAGGGCATGGTGGCCGAGGGGCTGGAGCTGGTGGCCGCGGTGCGCGACCGGTTCGACGGCAGCGTGCGCAATCCCTGGAACGAGTTCGAGTGCGGCAGCAACTACGCCCGCTCCATGGCCAGCTACGCCCTGCTGATCGCCCTGTCGGGCATGACCTACGACCTGACGCAGGGGTACCTGGGCTTTGATCCCCGGCCCGTGCCCGGGCGGGAGGGGGACTTCGCCTGCATCTTCAGCGTGGGGGAGGGCTGGGGTCAGGTGGAGATCACCCCGACCGCCCTGCGCCTGACCCTGGACGGCGGCCGCCTGAGCCTCAAGCGCGTCGGCCTGCCCCGGGGCCGGATCGCCCTGGCCGCCAGCCTGGACGGCAAGCCCCTGTCCGTCTCCTGGCGGGAGGGCGCGGCCTGCCTGAGCGCCGCGATGGCCGAGGGCAGCGTGCTGGAGATCGCCCTGGGGGAGGTGAACCCATGAACACCCGCTTTCTCATCCCGGACTGCTACTACCCCGACGGGGGAACCGAGGGTCCCTACGTCTCCCACGAGGCGGTGTGCGTGCTCAACCTCGGCGAGGTGGACGCGCGCCTGTCCTTCACCCTCTACTTTGAGGACCGGGAGCCCATGGCCGGGCCGGAGGCGATCTGCCCCGCCCGGCGCACCCACCATGTGCGCCTGGACAAGCTGGGCGGCATCCCCCGGGGCGTGCCCTACGCCCTGGTGGTGGACAGCTCGGTCCCCGTGGCGGTACAATATAGCCGGTGCGACACCACCCAGGAGCGCATGGCCTTCATGACGGCCGTGCCCCTGGCGGACTAAAAAATATACAGATGAGGTATGGAGCCATGCAATTCGACTTTGACACCCCCATTGTGCGCAAGAACACCTGGTGCACCAAGTGGGACATGCCCACGGATTTCGGCCGGGACGACGTCATCCCCATGTGGATCGCGGACATGGATTTCGCCTCCCCCGAGCCGGTCCGGGAGGCCCTGATGGCCCGGGCCGCCCAGGGGGCCTACGGCTACATCCACCCGCCCAAGGCCTGCGCGCAGGCCCAGGTGGACTGGCAGCGCGCCCGCAACGGCTGGGCCGTCGAGCCCGACTGGATCCTGGACTCCCCCGGCGTGGTCGGCTCGATCCGCATCGCCATCAACGCCCTGACCCCCCCGGGGACGGGATCATCATCAACCCCCCGGTGTACGGCCCCTTCTTCAGCAGCGTGCGCGAGGCCGGCCGCACCCTGGTGGAGGTGCCCCTGCGGGCGACCGACGGATTCTATGAGATGGACTTCGCCGGCATCGAGGCCGCCATGGCCGCCGGGGCCAAGGCCATGATCCTCTGCTCGCCCCACAACCCCGTGGGCCGGGTGTGGACCGCCGAGGAGCTGGCCCGGCTGGGCGCCCTCTGCCGCCGCTACGGGGTGCTGCTCATCTCCGACGAGATCCACTCCGACCTGATCCTGCCCGGCCACGCCCACATCCCCGCGCCCAAGGGCTACGGCGAGGGCTGGGAGAAAACCGTCACCCTGACCTCCACCACCAAAACCTTCAACCTGGCCGGCCTGCAGCTGTCCAGCGCCATCATCCCCGATCCCGAGCTGCGCGCCGCCTTCCGGCATCAGCGCGACGCCTCGGGCGTGATGCAGAACAACCTGATGGCCGAGGCCGCCCGCTACGCCGCCTACACGCAAGGCGCGCCCTGGCTGGACGCGCTGCGGGTCTACCTGGACGACAACTGCGCCGCGGCGATCGACTTCATGGCCCGGCGCATGCCCAAGGCCCGCTGCCGCCACCCCGAGGCCACCTACCTGCTGTGGGTCGACCTGCGGGGCTACGGCATGGAAGGCGAGGACGCCGAGGCCTTCTTCGGCCGCAAGGCCGGGGTGTTCATCGGCAAGGGCAAGGACTACGGCCAGGAGGGCGACGGGTTCATCCGCATCAACGTCGCCTGCCCCCGCAGCCAGGTCATGGCCGCCCTGGAGCGCATGGCCCAGGCCCTGGAGGATCGGTAAACCCCTCAGACAACGGGACCCGCGGGAGCGGGTCCTTTTGCTTGCTTTTTTCCCGGGCGGGGTGTATGATAAGTGAGAAAAGTAAGAAAAGTGGGAGGAATCACCATGGCCAACCGACCCCCCGAGGGCAAGTTCATCGCCACCGTCAAGGTGGGCGACAAGGGACAGATCGTCATCCCCAAGGGCGCGCGCGACCTGTTCGGCATCCAGCCCGGGGACACCCTGCTGCTGCTGGCCGATGAGAAGCAGGGCATCGCCATCGTGCCCAACGACGCGTATGTGCAGTTCGCCCAGGCCATCTTCGACGCGCAGAAGGGGCGGACGCCATGAGCGCGCTGTTGAGCGTGTCGGGCCTGCGCAAGAGCTACCCGGGCTTCGCCCTGGCGGGGGTGGACCTGCAGGTGGCGCCCGGGCGCATCGTGGGGTTCATCGGGCGCAACGGCGCGGGCAAGAGCACGACCCTCAAGTGCGTGATGGGCTTTGCGCGGCCCGAGGGCGGCCAGGTGGCGTTCTTCGGCGCGCCCCTTGCCGGGCGGGAGGGGGCGGTCAAGGCGCGGGTGGGCTTTGTGGCCGGGGGCGTGGACTTCTACACCAAGATCCGCATCCAGCGCATCACCGAGGCGACGCGGCCCTTCTACCCCAACTGGGACGAGGGGACCTACGCCCGCCTGATGGCGCGCTTTGACCTGGACGCGCGCAAGACCCCCAGCCAGCTCTCGGCGGGCATGCGGGTCAAGTACGCGCTGACCTTGGCGCTGAGCCACCGGGCGGAGCTGCTCATCCTCGACGAGCCCACCAGCGGGCTGGACCCGGTCTCCCGGGAGGAGCTGCTCGAGCTGCTGCTGACCCTGGCGCGCCGGGAGGGGGTGGGGGTGCTCTTCTCCACCCACATCACCTCGGACCTGGACAAGTGCGCCGACGACATCCTCTACATCCAGGCCGGGCGCATCGCCGCCGCCGAGCCGCTGGACCTGTTTGCCGAGCGCTACCGCCGGGTGCGCCTGAGCGCCGAGCAGGCCGCCTCCTGCCCGGTGCGGCTGATCGGCCCCCGGCCCGACCGCCAGGGCTTGTCCGCCCTGATCCGCCGGGAGGACGAGGCCCGGTGCCCCTTCCCGGCGCAGCGGGCCGACCTGGAGCGCATCATGGTGCACCTGGAAAAGGAGGCGGACGCATGAGAACCCTGCTGCGAAAGGAGCTGCGCCTGGCGCTGCACCCCACCGCGCCGCTGTTTGTCGCCCTGGCGGCGATGGTGCTGATCCCCAACTATCCCTACGAGGTCATTTTCTTCTACCTGTGCCTGGGGGTGTTCTTCATCTGCCTGACCGGCCGGGAGAACCGCGACGTCGCCTACTCGCTGCTGCTGCCCATCCCCAAGGGCGCGATCGTCACCGGCCGGATCGCCCTGACGGTCTGCCTGCAGCTGGCCCAGCTGGCCGCCCTGATCCCCTGCGTCGCCCTGCGCTACGCGCTGATGGGCGGGCGAAACCTGGCCGGGCTGGACGCGGGCGTCGCCCTGTTCGGCCTGGGCCTGGCGCTCTTCGGCCTGTTCAACCTGGCCTTCTTCCCGGCTTACTACCGCAACCCCGACAAGGTCGGCCGCCCCTTCCTCTACGGCTGCCTGGCGATGTTCGCCGGCATGTCGGCGGACATGGCCGCGGTCTTCGCCCTGCCCTTCGCCCGCGACGTGCTCGACACCCCCGACCCGGCGCACCTGCCCGAAAAACTGGCGGTCCTCCTGGCCGGCGCGCTCCTCTACGCCGCCGCCACCTGGGCGGCCTGGCGCGTCAGCCGCGCCCGGTTCGTCCGCACCGACCAGGGGTTCTAGGCGCTCTGTCCTGCCCGGCGCGCCCGCTAAGGCCATGGGTCCGTCGCAGCGCAGGCGGGTGATCAGCGGGGAGGCGGGCTCACGTCGATGACCGCCGACGGGACCGGGAAGGGCGCCGCCGGCCTGGACATGAGCGAGATCCTGCAAAACCTCGCCCGGGACAAGAAAACCTCCCTGGCGGAGCGCGCCGAGAACTAAAAAAGCGGCATGACCGATGGTCATGCCGCTTTGTCATTGTTCAGCTCAGCTGGGCTAGCGCCCGGGCCATGCTGGCCTGATACTCCTGCTGGTTGGAGTTGTGAAACAGCATCAGGCAGTCCTTGCCCACGGGGCTGGTCAGGGGCTGGGGGATGGAGAAATCGATGGTCTTGATATACTCGGGCCAGTGGTCGATCTTCCAGCGGTCGCGGTCGGAGTTGCGCGCGAGCATGCGCTGGTGGCAGACCTCCGGATCGGTCACCACCCAGATGACCACCAGGCGCGCGCCCATGTCGGCCAGCTTGGCCTTCAGCGCCGCCACGTATGCCTCGGAGCGAATCTCCTGGGTGAAGGGCGCGTTGATCAGCACGGTGTCGGCGTAGGCCAGGGCCTCGAAGGCCAGGTCCATGGTGACCTCGTACTCATAGTCGCGGATCTCGGCGTTGAAGAAGTCCGAGGAGCGGTTGTAGGGCTGCCCCGCCACCTTGAAAATCTGCTTGGACAGGGGGATCAGGGTGTCCTTGTCCAGGTAGACCACGTGGGCCAGGTTCTCGGCCAGTTTTTTGGAGATATAGGTCTTGCCGCAGGCCGGCGGCGAGGTGACCAGGATCATCTTTTTCATCGGCGGCTTCCTCCTCTGCGCGCCCGGAGTCCGCGCCCCGGGGCGGTCTGGTTCTGTCCACTTTTGGCCGTATTGTACCACATTTGGCGGGGGAAGTCGATCCCAAAATTCAAGGAACATATGTTTGCTTTTGGGTTGGGAAAGGGGTATACTGGGGGCGAGAGGAGGGGGTCGCATGCACGCCATCATCCATCCGGCGGCCTCGGCCGAGGGGACCCTCAAGGCCATGGCGCTCGAGGCGCGCTTCGAGGTGGCCACCGACGGGGAGGCCGCGGGCTTTCCCACCGCCTCGGTGCCCAAGCTGTTCATGAGCAACGACTGCCGGTTCAACTGCGCCTACTGCACCTGCCGCGCCACGCGGGACGTGGGCCGCTACTGCCACGAGCCGCGGGCCCTGGCGCGCCTGGCGGCCCAGGCCGGGCGGGCCAACGGCCGGGGGGTGTTTGTCACCTCGGCGGTGTACCGCTCGCCCGACGAGACTCAGGAGCGCATCGTGGCGGCGCTGCGGGCGCTGCGGGAGGAGCTGGGCTACCGCGGCTATGTGCACGCCAAGGTCATGCCCGGGGCGGACCCGGGGCTGATCGCGCTGACCGGGCGGTACGCCGACCGCATGAGCGTCAACATCGAGGTGGCCAACAGCGCGGGGTACGCCCGCCTGGCCAGGCAGAAGAGCCGGGGGACCATCCTGGGCCCCATGGAGGCGATCCACCGGCAGATCGTCGCCGCCCGGGCGGAGCGCCGGCCCTTCGCCGCCAGCCAGAGCACCCAGCTGATGGCCGGCAGCCTGGGGGAAGACGACCGGGCGATTTTGACGCTCTCCGGCGCGCTCTACCGGCGCTACGCCCTCAAGCGGGTGTACTACACGGCCTTTCAGTACCGCCACAGGGTGGCGGGGTACGACCTGCCCGAGGTCAGCACCCCGGCCTGGCGGGTGGGTCGGCTCTACCAGGCCGATCGGCTGATGCAGCTGTACGGCTTCACCGCCGACGAGCTGGCCCCCGAGGGCGCGCCCAACCTGGACCCGGCCCTGGACCCCAAGACCGCCTGGGCCCTGCGCCACCCGGAGCGCTTCCCGGTGGAGGTCAACCGGGCGGACTATGAGACCCTGCTGCGGGTGCCGGGCGTCGGGCCGACCTGGGCGCGGCGCATCCTGCGGGCCCGGCGTCTGGCGCCGCTGAGCTGGGCCGGCCTGCGGGCCCTGGGCCTGCCCCTGGGCCGCTGCCGATACTTTCTCTGCTGCGGCGGCCGGGGCGACGGGCTCGGCCTGCTGGATCGGCCGGACCTGCTGGCCCTGCGGCTGGGCGCCGGATTTCAGCAGACGCTGGAGCTGCCCTGAGGGCTTTGCCCCCGCTACTGCGCTGCGCGCAAGCGGGGGTTCCGCCCTGCGGACGCTGCGCGTGTCCTCGGGCTCCAGGGCTGCGCCCCACGTGGCTTTGCCCCCGTCCCTGTCGCAAGGGGCGGGGGTTCCGCCCTGCGGACGCTGCGCGTGTCCTCGGGCTCCAGGGCTGCGCCCCACGCGGCTTTGCCCCCGCGCAATTCCCTGCACGCGATATGCCCGCCGCAAGCGCGCCCCGGCCCGGCGGCAGGCGGTGGCCGCGCGCAACTCCCCGCACGCGTTACGCCCGCCGCAGGCGCGCAAAAAACACCCCCCGAGCGCTCGGGGGGTGTTGTCCGTCAGCCGGTCGGCCGCATCAGCTTGATGCTGGGCTGGATGGCCACGGGCGGGCCCTTGTAGCCCCGGCAAAAGGCGGCCTGCAGGCGCTGGAGCACCCGCTCGCAGTCCTCAAAGCTGGTGGAGGACAGGATGAGCAGCAGCTGGCTCTTGGAGTACTGGGTGACCACGTCGCCCCGGCGGAGGCCCGAGACCACCACGTCCTTGAGCCGGGGCAGGCAATCGCCCAGCACGTCCGCCGGGGGCACGCGGTGCTGGGGCGTGGTCAGCGACAGGCTGCACAGGTAGGCCGACAGGCCCGAGCGGGCCATGGCGCGCTTCTCCAGCTGGTAGATGCGCCGGAAGGTCTCGGCCTCGCAGAAGAAGGCCCCGCCCGGGCTGCCCTCGGTCTCATCCAGGGTGGCCTCGATGGTGTTGATGTCGTAGAGCACGTCCTCGCTGTGGCTGCGAATCTGCTTGTAGAGCTCCTGCAGCCGGTCCGAGGGGGAGACGCCCAGCTCCTTGTAGAGCACCGAGGTGATATAGTCGTAGTGGGCCAGGGCCTGGGAGAGCTGACCGAGCTGGATCAGCGCGCGGATCAAGGCGATGTGGTGGGTCTCCTCGTAGGGGTCCAGCTCGATGGCCCGCTCGCAGATATGCACTACGCTGGCCCAGTCCCCGGCGGCCTCGCACAGGGCCGAGAGCTCGTGCACCACCTGGGTGTAGAGCCGCTTGTAGTAGTTCACCGGCGGCAGGGCCCAGATCTCCTGGCTGGACTCGGCCAGGTAGTCCCCATGGTAGAGGTCGAAGGCCTGGCGGTAGAGGGCGATGCGCTCCGGCTCGGGCAGGGCGACGTCCCCGGCCCGGCGGCACAGCGCCTCAAACTGGTCCGCGTCCAGCCAGAAGGGGGCGCGCGCGTTCCAGATATAGCAGTTGTGCTGGAAGAGGATGAAGGCCTGCTTCTGGGCGAAGGGCTTGTTGAGCAGGGCCCGCAGGCGGTACATCAGCGAGTAGAGCGCCTTGATGGGGTTGTCGCAGGCCTCGTCCTCCCCCCAGAGCGCGTCGATGATCTTGTCGGTGGGGATGGGGTTGGCCCGGTTGGTGATGATGAACTTAAACAGCTTCCAGACCTGACCGGCCCGGGCGGAGTTATCCGACAGGGTGACGCCGTCGACGCTGACCGAAAAACCGCCCAGGGTTTGGATGCGCAGCACCGGGTTCTCCGGCATGGGGGGCCCCCTTTCTGAGGTTGCGGAATTGAGCTGTGATTCACCATGATTATAATACAGTCGATCGTGGGATACAACGGATTTCTACGCTCGGAAAGGCGGTTGTTGGGGATGAAAAAAACTGCGCACACCATGTTCAAGCGGGGGCTCAGCTGCCTGCTGGCGCTGCTGTTGACGCTGCAGCTGTTGCCCATTGGGACCCTGCCGGTCTCGGCCGCGGGGGCCAACGTCGCCCTGTCGGCCAAGATGGCCGCGGGCGAGGGCTCGGGCGACACGGTGCTGGCCGGGCAGGAGTTCCGGCTGATCGTCACCTACACCTTCTACCCCAACCAGGCCAGCGACACCTACAGGGTGCCGACCATCTACGTGCCCCTGCCCGAGGGCGTGGTCATCACCGAGAACGACCTGCACGCGGCCAACGCCGAGGTGCTCGAGTCGTTCATCACCACCATCGGGCCGACGCGCTACGCGGTGTTCAAGCTCATCGACGACGTGGAGCCCGGGCAGTCCAAGGAGGTCTCGGTCACGGGGTATTTCCCCAACATGACCACCCCCGACGGCGCCACCGCGACCTTTAAGAACATCTACATGGACGGCCAGTACGCCGCGGGCGAGGCGGGCGCGTACGAGGATTTCAAGGCCGCCGCCAACGCGGTCTCCGTCTCCTGCCAGGCCCAGGATACCTGGGAGGTGACCAAGTCGGTGCAGAGCACCGCCTGGACCGAGGCGGACTACTATTACGTGCGCTACAAGATCAGCGCCGCCCTGGCCGACGGCGCGCTCTACGACCGCCAGGGCCGCCTGGAGCTAGACCAGTACCGCCTGACCGACGCCCTGCCCCAGGACGTGCCCGCGGGCGGCGGGGCGCTGTTCGTCTCGGCCGAGGCCGCCGGCGTCGCGGACTTTGGGGAGGGCAACGGCTACACCCTGGAGAAGAACGGCGACGGCACCCTCAAGGCCATCGTCTTTGACCGCTACCGCACCCTGGACCAGGCGGGCAGCAACGTGCCCGCCGGCGCGAGCATCGCCACCGATTACCTGGTCACCGTCAAGTACCCCAAGGCCCCCTACGCCTCGGCCTCCGACGGGGACGTGGTCGAGTACCCCCTGACCAACACCGCCACCTTGGATTACACCCTGCTATCCGGGCAGCCCCGGCAGGATCAGGACCAGGCCACCGTCACCCTGGGCTGGTATGAGAACGACACCACCCCGGTGTCCCTGACGGTGCAAAAGCAGCTCTCCCTGGGCGGGGAGACCTTCCCCCTCAACCAGGCCGCCCTGGACAAGGGCTATGCCCAGGCGGGCTTCACCCTCTACAAGGACGCGGCCTGCACCATCCCCGCCAAGAACATCTACAACGCCACCATCCCCGCCAACCAGCTCACCGACGCCAACGGCCAGGCGCGCTTCGCCGACCTGCGCCACGGCACCTATTACCTGAAGGAGACCACCGCGCCGCAGGGCTTTGAGGCCATGGACCCCAACCCCCTGGAGGTCACGATCGACGAGGCGGGCCAGGTATCCTACGGCGGCCTGACCGGCCAGAGCCAGGTCGTCGTGACCGACCTGGCCGGGGCGGACGGCATGGGCGCGCTCACCTTTGTCAAGAAAGGCCTGTCCGCCGGGGGCGACACGGTCGCCCTGGCGGGGGTGGGCTTTGAGCTGCGCCAGGGGGAGACCGTGGTCAAGCGCGGCGTGACCGGGCCGGATGGGGCGCTGCGCTTTGACGCGGTGCCCGCCGGGGCGTACACCCTGGTGGAGACCTCCCTGCCCGAGGCCCTCCAGGGGGAGTATGCCCTGCTGGCGCAGCCCATCGAGGTGACCGTGGTGGGCGGCGCGGTCAACCAGGTCGGCGGCGGCGAGGTGGTCAACACCTCGCCCAAGGGCCGCTTCTCCCTGCGCAAGACCGACGCGCTGACCGGGCAGGGCGTCGCCGGGGCGGAGTTTGCCCTCTACGCCGCCGACAAGGCCACCCTTCTGGACACCCTGACCGTCGGCGCGGCGGGGTACGTCTCCGACCCGCTGACCCCGGGCGTCTATTATCTCAAGGAGTCCAGGGCCCCCGAGGGCTATGTGCTCGACGAGAGCTGGCATGAGGTGACGGTCGCGGCCAACGCCACGGTGGCGCTGACCTACCCCAACCAGCCCCAGGCCCTGCTGGCCGTGGAGAAGTACGGCGCGTGGCTGGGCAACGACCGCTACACCGGCCTGGCCGGCGTGCGGTTCGAGGTCTACGCCCAGCCGACCGGCGGCGAGGCGATCGCCACCTTGACCTCCCAGGTGGACGCCACGGGCAAGCCCACCTACACCCTGGGCGCGGGGGCGGTCCGCTTGGAGGCGGGGACCTACTACCTCCAGGAGGTCGCCGACTCCGTGCCCGAGGGCTATAAGCCCAACCCCGACCGCGTCGCCGTCACCCTGACCGCCGGGCAGACCCATGTGGAGAAGGTCGTCAACGCGGCGGACTGGGGCCGCGTCCGCGTCGTCAAGCGGGACGGCCGCACCGGCGACCCCATGGGCGGCGTGACCTTCGACATCTATGACAACGCGGCCTGTTCCGGCGAGCCCGTGGACAGCGTCACCACCAGCGACAAGACCGACGCGGGCCTGGGCCTGGTCGAGGGCGAGGCCCTCAGCCGCCTGCTGCCCGTGACGGGCAAGGCCTACTTCGTCAAGGAGCGCGGCGCGCCCAACGGGTATGTCGCCCGGGTGGCGATCATCGGGGCCGTCGGCGCGGACGATATCGGCCTGGCCGGGGACGGCCTGACCCTTTCCGCCGGGGGCGAGACCCGGGTGGTCGCCCTCAACGACCCCACCGTATCCATAAAGATCCACAAGATCGACGCGGTGAAGGACCAGAACGGCCAGGTCATCGACGTGGCCGGGGCGACCTTCGCCCTGTATGACAACCCGGACGGCGCGGGCGACCCGCTGGCCACCGCGACCACCGGGGCCGACGGCCTGGCCGCCTTCACCGGGCTGACCCCCGGGGCGACCTACTACTTCCGGGAGACCCAAGCGCCCGCGGGCTACATCGCCGACGGCGAGCTCTTCGCCCTCACCGCCCCGACCAACGACCAGGACCCGGTGGGGGTACATCCGCGCGAGAACGCCCACGAGGCCGCCCTGCGCCTGTATAAACACGGAAGCTTCGACGGCGCGGACGGTCCCCTGTCCGGCGCGGTCTTTGAGGTCTATCCCAAGCGCACCGACGACGCCCAGGCCGACCGCGCTCAGGCCGCGCCCGCCGATATCCGCACCGCCACCACCGGGACGGACGGCTACGCCACGGTCGCCGGCCTGGCCCCGACGACCTACTGGGTGGTGGAGACCCAAGCGCCCGCGGGCTACGAGCTCAGCGGCGGCGCGCAGACCGTCACCCTGACCTCGGGGACCAACACCGGCGCGGCCTACGGGACCCAGCTGCTTCAGGTGAGCAACAACCCGGCCCAGGGCCGCGTCGCCATCCACAAGCAGGACGCGGTCTCCGGCGACCCGGTGCAGGCCGTCTTCGGCGTGTACCGGGGCGGCGAGCGGGTCGGCCAGATCGCCACCGGCCCCGACGGCGACGGCCTGTCGGGCTGGCTGGACGCGGGGACCTATGAGCTGCGGGAGGAGAGCGTCGCCGGCGCGTACGTCATGGACGCGCCGAGCAAGACCGTCCTCGTTGAGGCCGGGAAGACCGCCCGCGCCGACGAAACCGGCGCGCCCCTGACCTTCGCCAACACCCCGATGCGCCGCATCACCCTGAACAAGACCGCCACTTGGCTGGGCGGCAGCGCGGACGACAGCGTCACCCTCGCCCTGGCGGGCGCGCAGTTTGCCATCTTCCCCAAGACCGAGGGGCAGGAGACCCAAGCGCAGATGCAGGCCGACCGCGCCGCCGCCCAGAGCGCCGGGACCGAGCAAACCCTGACCACCGGGGCCGACGGCCTGGCCCAGAGCGAGCCGCTCGCCCCCGGGGCGTACTGGGTGCTCGAGACCGCCGCGCCCGAGGGCTACGCGATTCCCGAGCCCGCCTGGCGGGCGGTGGAGCTGCCGGCCGAGGCGGAGCTGACCCTCAACTGGTCCAACACCCCCGAGACCGGCCGCATCCGGGTCCACAAGCAGGATATGGTCACCGGCGCGCCGCTGGACAGGGCCAATTTCCAGCTCTACCGCGCGGATGAGAACGGAACCGTGGAAGCCCCGGATGGGCGCAAGCTGACCCTGGTGGCCGACCAGACCACCCTTCAGACCGGCACCGAGACCGACCGGCAGGGCACCGCCCTGTCCATCGCCCTGGAGCCCGGAACCTACTATCTGCGGGAGCTGGCGGATTCGCCGCTGATCACCCAGGACGGCTATGAGATGGTCAGCGAGTGGACCGGGCCGATCGAGGTCACCGCGCCGGCTATCGCCGAGGCGACGGTGGACAACTACAAGCCCGTCGCCCTGGGCGGCCTCAAGCGCGACGACGCGGGCGGGGCCGTGGCGGGGGCGTACCTGGCCCTGCTGACCGACGGCGACCAGGCCCGGGCCCTCAACGCCTATTTGCAAACCCACAGCCTGACCCCGGCCGAGATCACCGAGGATTTCAAAGCGGACTACGGCGTCGTCCAGGTGGCGGCGTCCGACGCGACGGGGCATTTTGCCTTCACCGGGCTGATGCCCGGGGCGACCTACCACGTGGTCGAGCTGGTCGCCCCGGCGGGCTACGGCCGCTTTGACGGCGTGACCGAGGCGACGGTGACCGCCGACGGCACGGGCTTCGTCTCGCCGCTCACCGTCACGGACGTGCGCTACGGCCAGTTCCGCCTGAAGAAGCAGACCACCCTGGACGGCGTGACCTACCCCCTCAACGGCGTGGCCTTTGACATCTACGTCGCCATGCCCGACGGGCAGGGCGGCTACACCCGGGGGGACAAGGTGGGCAGCGCCACCACCGGCACCGACCCGGACGTTGGCGAGGGGACCTTCCTGTCGATGTTCCTGGCCCCGGGGAACTACCTGGTGGTGGAGCGCGAGGCCCCCGAGGGTTTTGCGCTCGACGAAACCGAGCGCTTGGTCGCCATCGTCAGCGGCCAGATCGATCAGACCTATTTCGACGCGCCGGTCAACAACACCGCCCTGTACGGCCGCTTCTACCTGGAGAAGGTGGACCGCGCCGATCCGAGCGTCCGCCTGGCCGCCGAATTCACCGTCTACAAGTGGGATGGGCAGACCTACGCGCCCTACCCCTCGGCGGAGCAGCCGCTTTCTTTCACCACCCCCGCCGACGGGGTCTACCGGTCGCCCTTCCTGCCCGCGGGCCAGTACAAGCTGGTCGAGACCGGGGCCCCCAGCGGCTACACCGGCGGGCTGGAGCAGCTCCTGACCATCCAGGCCGGGCGGCTGACCGGCACCGAGGCCGACCCCGTGCGCCTGGCCAACGACCGGCAGGGCAAGCTGACCGTCTCCAAGCGCGGCAGCTGGATGGGCGCGCCCGGCGACCCGATGGCCGGGGTGACCTTCGCCCTGTACGCCCACACCGGCGACCCGACCGCCGACCTGGCGGCCCAGCCGGTCTACACCGCCGTCACCAACGCCGGCGGCCAGGCGGTGTTCCCCGCCGTGGACGCGGGGACCTACTGGCTGGCCGAGACCGCCGTGGGCGACAACCCCGGCTACGCGGCCAACCTCGCCCCGGAGAAAATCACCATCGCCGCGGGCCAGCAGGACGCGAGCTACAGCGCGGTCAACGCCCCGGTGTGGGGCAAGCTGCGCCTTCAAAAGACCGACGCCAACGATCCTGACGCGAAGCTCTCCGGCGCGGTGTTCGCGATCTATGACAACGCCGACTGCGCGGGCGAGCCCGTCGGCGCCATCACCACCGGGGCCGACGGCGCGGGCGAGAGCGGCCTGCTGCCCCCCGGGACCTACTACCTCAAGGAGACCGCCGCGCCGAGCGGCTACTTCCTGCCCGCGGGCGCGGCGGGCGTCTGCGGCCCCTACACCGTTCGGGCCAACGATTATCAGGCCGACCCCATCGCCCTGACCAACGTGCGCAAGCAGACCGTCACCCTCAAGAAGACCGATAGCGTCACCTACGCCCCCATGCCGGGCGTGCGCTTTGGCCTGTACCCCAGCGAACAGGACGCGCGGGCGGATCAGAACGCCATCGCCCGGGGCGAGACCAACGCCTCCGGCGAGCTGCCCTTTGCCAACCTGCAGCCCAACACCGCCTACTATGTGCGGGAGCTGGCCGCGCCCGAGGGCTATGTGGCCGCGACGGATCGGGTCACGCAGGTGACGACCGGCAGCTCCGGCGCAACCGCGCTCGACCTTGAGAACATCCCCCAGGGCCGCATCTTCCTGAAGAAGGTCGCCTCCTGGGCCGGGGTGGACGGCGCGCAGCAGCTGCTGCTGGGCGGCGTGACCTTCGACGTGTACGCGGACGGCGGCGCGGGCCAGCCCACCGGGGACAGCCTGGCCGAGATCACCACCAACGATCTGGGCGTCGGCCAGAGCGAAAAGCTCGACCCCGGGGACTATGTGCTGGTGGAGCGGCCCATCGCGGGCGGGGATTTCACCGTCGCGGGGGAGAACCGCTTCCCGGTTTCTGTCCAGCCCGGCCAGGATAACCGGGTCTATGTGGACGCGCCCATCGAGAATCAGCCCCAGAAGGGCCGTTTCCAGGTGCGCAAGTTCGCCCTGGGCGACGAGAGCGCGACCCTGTCCGGCGCGGCCTTCGCCCTGTACGCCAAGACCGGCACCGGCCCGGACGACGACCCGGCCCAGTATACCCTCTACAACCCGGATACCCCCACCTTCACCGTCGAGGGCGGGCTGTACGAGTCGGGCTATGTGCCCGAGGGGCGCTACATGATCGTCGAGACCCAGGCCCCGGCGGGCTACACCCTGGACGATACGCCCCATTTCTTCGCCGTGACCAAGGGGGCGACGGTGGACGTGCCGGTGGCCAACCTGGCCCAGGGGTCCATCACCCTGACCAAGACCACCGACAGCCTCAACGGCTCGGTCCCCCTGCCCGGCGCGGTTTTCCAGCTCTACCTCGGCCCGGTGGCCGACAACCGCCCGGTCGGCCCGGCCCAAACCACCGGCCACGACGGGACGATCACCTTCTCGGGTCTGGACGCGGGGACCTACTATCTGCGCGAGGTGAGCGCCCCGGCGGGTTACGCCCCCGTGGCCGACGTCGGCCCGATCACCGTGGCGCCGCTGGGCGTGGCGGTGGATTACCCGGTCGCCGCGGCCGACCCGGCGGACATGGGCCGCATCCTGGTCGCCAAGCGCGACAGCCAGGGCGCGCTGATCTCCGGCGCGGTGTACGACATTTATTCTGTCAACGCCCTGGGCGAGCCGGACCGGCTGGTCCAGCGCGGCCTGACCGACGGGGGCGACGGCCTGGCCCTGTCCGACCTGCTGCCCGCCGCCCCCGGGGGGACGACCTATATCGTGCGCGAGGTGCGGGCCCCGGCGGGCTACATGCTCGACGACCGCCTCTCCCCGATCGAGCGGACCGTGCTGGTCAAACCCATCCACGCCCCCCGGATCGACGCGGCGACCAACTTCACCTCCCTGGTCAACCTCACCCAGGGCGACCTGGAGGCCATCACCGCCAGCATCCACAAACAGACCAAAACCACCTCCGAGCCCGTCAGCCTGATGCTGCAGGATTTCGACGCCACCTACCGCCTGAGCGGCTACGCCGACGGGCGCAACCCCCTGCCCGTGGAGAACTTCACCGTCACGGACAACGACCTGTCCCTGTCCTACTACCGCAACGGCGACCCGGCCGACCCGGTGGCGCTGCCCCTGACCGACGGGGCCTACGCCATCTCCCGCGTGCGCGTCTACGGCGCGCGGGACGCCTCGGGCGGGGCGATCAGCGCCGCCGTGCAGATCCAGACCTTTGACCAGCTGGGCACCGACGCGTGGACCAGCCTGCCCGCCTCCTACCGGGCCGAGAACCTGCAGAACCTGGCCGACGGGGCCTACGCCACGGTCTCCCTGGCCGGGGTGAGCGACCGGCCCGTGATGGGCGTGCGGGTGATCTACCAGGGCGCCGGCGGATCGCTGGGCAAGCAGTTCGCCGCCGACGGGCTGGAGATCGAGGTTTCCTTCGCCCAGCGGCCCGAGGGCGTCGATTCCCATGAGGTGCGCCTCGTGGAGAACCGGGCCGGCGTGGACTTCACCTACACCCTGTACGACCACACCGGCGCGGGCAGCCCCTACCCGGTGCACCGCGACAGCGAGCGGGTCGCCGAGCAGCTGCCCCAGCTGGAGGTCGCCAAGACCGAGGTCTCCCTGACCAACAAGGTCCAGCCCTCCGCCACCGGCGCGTTCGTGGCGGGCAAGGCCGCCCGCTTCGACCTGACCGCCACCAACCACAGCGACCAGGTCCCCTTCCGGGACCCCATCATCTCCGTGGACGTGGCGGCCTACACCACCTTCAACGAGCAGGGCATGGGCGGGGCGCGCTTCGTCATCCGGGATGGTACCGGCGCGCAGATCACCCCCTCGGCCGTCGGCTATGAGCAGGTGCAGGCCACCGCGCCCGACGCCTCGGGCCAGCTGGTTCCCCTGTACGACCCGGCGGGCAACCCGGTCATGACCCGGCGGCTGGTGTTCGCCTTCGAGGGGTACACCCTGCAGCCCGGCGCGTCCATCCAGATCACCTATGAGACCCTGATCAACGCCGACAAGCCCCGCCAGGTCACCACCCTGTGCAGCCCGGCCTACCTGTCGAGCGCCTACCGCCTGCCGGTCTCGGCCGAGAACCCCCTGGGCCTGAGCTTCGACAACAACGCCCAGGCCGGCGGCCTGGTCGAGGTGCCCGGCCTGGATGAGCTGGTGGATACCGTGGTCTCCGGCGAGTTGGGCGCGAACCGCTACATCAACGCCAACGAGACCCTCACCGTCATCGACGACAACGGCGTGTCCATCGTCAAGCAGGTCAAGGGCCCCCTGGACGACGATTACCTCGGCGCGGGCGAGCGCGCCTACACCTTCCCCGAGGGCCGGGTGGACTACCGCCTGACCCTGTACAACAACCTGAGCGCCGCGGCCCAAAATGTGCGCATCGTGGACATCCTGCCCTTCGCCGGGGATAGCTATGTCATCCGCAACGAAACCACCGGCGCGGCCACCAGCCGCTCCACCGAGCTGCCCGAGCGGCCGACCCTCCTCTCGGTCAGCGCCCCGGGGGCGACGGTGTACTACTGCACCGACGCGCGCTGGGCCAACCGCTCCGGCGACATGGCCGCCGAGCTGCCCATGCTCTACCAGGGCGACTTGGCCTCCTTCGCCGGCTGGAGCGCCGCGCCCCCGGCGGATATGAGCGCCGTCACGGCCATCGCCGTGGACGTGAGCTTCCCCGAGGGCGGCTACCTGCAGCCCGGCGAGCGCTACGCCATGGAGCTGACGATGCAGATGCCGGGCTTCACCGCCGATGAGATCGACGCCTACTATGACAAGATCATCGCCAACTCCGCCGCCGCGGCCATCACCGCCGAGGGCCAGACCGACCCGGGCTGGCGCGTGGAGAACAACCAGGTTTTGAGCTATATGCGCCTGCCCACCGGCCGCATCGGCGACTATGTCTTCTCCGACGTGGACAACGACGGCCTGCAGAGCGACCCGGACCGGCCCATCTCGGGCCTGCCGGTCACCCTCTACCGGTACGACTACCGCGCCGACGGCACCCATGACACCTACACCGCCCGCACAACCACCGATGTGGACGGCCGCTACCTCTTCGACGGCCTGCCCTGCAACCTGCTGCGCGAGGGCGCGCAGCCCGGCTCCACCGACCCGAGCGACTATGTCGGCGGGGTTTACACGGTCTACCGCGTGCTCTTCGGCGACCCGGGCGAGGGCTTCGCCCCCACCCTGCGCTACGCCGGGGACGACCGCGAGCGCGACAGCGACATCGACGCGAACCGCGCGGTGGACAACATCACCCTGAGCGTGCGCGTCGGGGCGGACGGAACCCTGACCGGCGGGGAGGACCTGTCCATCGACGCGGGCTTCGTCCAGCCGGCCAGGCTGGGCGACCGCGTGTGGATCGACGTGGACCGCGACGGCATCCAGGGCCCCGACGAGCCCGGGGTGGACGGCGCGGTGGTCAACCTCTACCGTGTCAACCCCGACGGCTCCCTGCCCGAGGCCCCCATCGCCACCACGACGACCGCCCCGGAGAACGGCCAGGCCGGGTGCTACCTGTTCGACAACCTGGTGCCCGGGCGCTATGTGGTGGAGTTTGACATCAGCGGTTTGCGCAAGGACGACGGGGCGACCTACCGCTACGCCTTCACCCAGGCCGGGGCCGGGGTCAGCGACGTGGACGACTCCGACGCGCTCACCGGCGTGGACGTGGATGACCGCATCCGCCGCACCGAGGTCATCGACCTGGCCCCGGGGGCGGACGACCGCTCCTGGGACGCGGGCCTGATGGTCTACAGCGCCCTGGGCGGCTACTGTTTCGACGACGTGAACTACTCCGACGTGCAGGATGTGGGCGTGGCCCTGCCCGGCACGGTGGTCACCCTCTACCGGGTGATCGACGGCGCGCGCGAGCAGGCGCCCTTCAGGCCCAGCCAGACCGTGGGCGCGGACGGGCGGTACTACTTTGACGGGCTGATCGAGGGCGATTACATGGTGCACTTCGACTTCCCGGACGGCTACCGCGCCGTGGCCCCCCTGGCGGGCGGCGATCCCACCCTGGACTCCAACGTGGAGAAGGAGCTCAGCGACGACCTCAACCGCGGCTACACCCGGGTGATCCGCCTGGGCTATGACAGCGTGGACACCACCTGGGACGCGGGCGCGTACCTGCTGGGCGGCATCGGCGACTATGTGTGGTTCGACCGCAACCGCGACGGCCTGCAGGACGAGGGCGAGCCCGGCGTGGCGGGCGTGCGCGTCACCCTGCAGAGCCGCCAGGGCAACGACGGACCCTGGACCTTCTACGAGGAAACCGCCACCGACGCGCGCGGCTACTACCGCTTTGACGCGCTCAAGGGCGGGCTGGACGCCGACGTGCAGTACCGCGTGATCTTCGACGCCGACCGCACCCTGACCCTGCCGAGGGCGGGGGAGGACGCGGCGCGCGACTCGGACGCCATGGCCGTGTATATCCAGGGCCTGGGCTATCCCACCCGCGCCATCCTGCTGGGCTACGGGCAGACCGACCTGACCTGGGACGCGGGCGTGGTGGACGTGGTCAGCGCCCTGGGCGACTATGTGTGGTATGACCTGGACCGCGACGGCGTGCAGGGACCCGACGAGCAGGGCGCGCCCGGGGTGATCGTCGCCCTGGAATACAACCCCGCCGGCCAGCTCGACCAGGCCGACGCCTGGATCGAGATCGCCCGCACCGCCACCAACGAGGCCGGGTACTACCGCTTCGACGACCTGAAGGAGGGCTACTACCGGGTCAAGTTCCAGCTGCCCGAGGGCTATGTGCCTACCAAGCTGGAGAACGCGGGCATGGACGGCTACGCCATCGACTCGGACGCCATCCGCATCAACCAGAACGGCTGGTATCTGACCCGCGCCATCTACCTGCAGGCCGACACCGTGGACCTGACCTGGGACGCGGGCCTCTACCCCGGAACCCCCGGCCAGGACGACGAGCGGGGCGACGCGGGCTCCGGCGGCCCGGCCACCGGCGACGACTTCGCCGCGGCGCTGGCGCTGGCGGTGATGGTCACGGCCCTGGGCGCGCTGCTGCGCCTGTCCTGGCGGCGCAAGCGCCCGGCGTAACCCAACCCTGAACCCCGGCGGGGCGGCTTAACAGCCGCCCCGCCGGTTTTTGTCCGGCCCATCTTGGTTGAATATTCTGTAAACGGGGTGTTTACTGAGCCGAGGACCTTCCAGAATTTTGCAGAGGACCGCCCTCGGGCCGGAGGAGAAAATCGAGAGGGGGGACGCGTTGATGGTGCGCACGACCGATCTGGAATACAGCCTGCTGATGAACTCCATGAACGTCAGCGTCAGCAAGCATCTGCTCGACGCGCATTTTACCGTGGTCTGGGCCAACGACCGGTACTACGACATGTTCGGCTACAATCGGCGGGAGTACGAGGACATCTTCCACAACCAGTGCGACCGCTACTACCGCGACGACCCCGAGGACTGGCAGGCCCTGACCGACCTGGTCGCCGCCAAGGTCGCCAGCGGGGAGCGGCGCTATGAGACGGTCTGCCGGATGCGCCACCGCAGCGGCCGCAAGCTGTGGATCAAGCTGGTGGGCAATATCACCGACGAGTGGGTGGACGGCTGCCAGGTCTCCTACTCGGTGATGATGGACATCACCGAGCAGATGCTCATCCAGCAGGAGCAGTCGGTCACCTACGCGAGCATCCCCGGGCTGATCGCCAAGGTGCGGGTGCTGCCGGAGGGGTTCACCCTGATGGGGGCCAACCCCCGCTACTACGAGGTGTTCGAGGGCCGGCGGGATTTTCCCCTGGACAGCCTGACCGAGCAGAGCGGCCTGAAGAGCCTGGTCGGCCTGCACGGGCAGGCGCGCCGGGGGCTGCCGGTGTGCTTCACCCTCTCGCCGGTGGCCCGCGGGCGGCGTCTGCACATGCGGGTGACGGGCACCTGCGTGGACAAGGAGGGCGAGGACCCGATCTACCTGCTGGTGTACGACGACGTGACCACCCTGACCGAGCAGCAGGCCCTGCTGAAGCGGCAGAACGCCGAGCTGGAGCGGCTGGCCTTCTGCGACCCGGTGACCGAGGGCATGAACCGCACCCGCTTTGACCTGGTGGCCAAAAAGGCCGTCCAGGCCTCGCCGCCGGGCAGCTACGCCCTGGTGTGGCTCAACCTGGACAAGTTCAAGCTCATCAACGACATGAACGGCGAGCAGGCGGGCAACCGCACCCTGCGGTATATCCACGACACCCTGCGCCAGGGGCTGGGGGAGGGGGAGGCCGTCGCCCGCATCGCCGCGGACAACTACGCCCTGCTGCTGCGCGACGCGCCCGACGAGGCCCTGGCCCGCCGCCTGGAGGCGATGACCCGCGCTGTCAACCGTTTCAACCGCGGCCGGTCGGTTTCGTACCTGATGACCTTCACGGCGGGCGTCTACCGCATCGACGAGCCCGACCAGCAGATCACCCGCATCGAGGACCGCGCCAACACCGCCCGCCAGCAGGCCGCCCGGCGCGCCGGCGGGGAGTACTGCGCCTGCCATTTCTACAGCGAGCGCGAGCGCCAGCAGCTCTTGGCCGAAAAGCAGATCGAGAACAAGATGCGCGCCGCCCTGACCGAGGGGCAGTTCGAGGTCTTTCTGCAGCCCAAGGTCTCCCTGCGCGACGACGCGGTGGTCGGGGCCGAGGCCCTGGCCCGCTGGCGCGACCCCGAGCGGGGCCTGATCCAGCCGGGGGCGTTCATCCCGGTGTTTGAGAAGAACGGCTTTGTCATCCAGCTCGACGCGTACGTCTTTGAGTCGGTCTGCCGGCTGCTGCGCGGCTGGATCGACCGGGGGCTGACGCCCGTGCCCATCTCGGTCAACGTCTCCCGAGCGCACTTCGCCCAGCCGGACTTTGTCGACCGGTACGCCGACATCTGCGCGCGCTACGCCGTGCCCCCGGCGCTCATCGAGATCGAGGTCACCGAGACCATCGTCTACGAGGACCCCGAGGCCTTCGCCCGGATCGTCGCGCGCATCCATGAGCGGGGCTTCGCCTGCTCGATGGACGATTTCGGCAGCGGGTACTCCTCGCTCAACGTGCTCAAGGGCCTGGACGTGGACACCCTGAAGATCGACCGCGCCTTCTTCGCCTCCCCGGGGATGGACGACCCGCGCGAGCGCAACGTGGTGCAGACCGTGGTGGAGCTGGCCAAGAAGCTCAACATGGCCGCCCTGGCCGAGGGCGTGGAGACCGAGCGCCAGCGCGCCTTCCTGCGCCAGACCGACTGCGACCTGGTGCAGGGCTATGTGTGCGCCCGGCCCATGCCGGCGGCGCAGTTTGAGCGCATGGCCCTGACGGCCCCCGTCCGCACGCGGCCCGCGTCCGCGCGCCCTGACGGCCCGTGTCCGCACGCCCTGACGGCCCGCGTCCGCGCGCCCTGACGGCCCGTGTCCGCACGCCCTGACGGCCCGTGTCCGCACGCCGATCGCACCGCCGCCGATTTTCCCCACGCCGATTCGCCGCGCGCCAATCGCGCCGCAGCCGATTTTTCCCGCCGCCAGCCCCCGCTGGCGGCTTTTTTGCGCGCCGCCGACCCCGCCAATCACAGCTCCCGCCCCCGCCGGCATCCAATTTTCCCCATCTGTGATTGAACTGACATCGGGATAAAATCCAGCTGGCAGCCGGCGCGGGTATACTGGCCCTGTCAACAGGAAAGAACGCAGCGAGGTGACGGCCCATGCTAGCCGAGCAAAGCCGCTTGGCCAACGATTATATGGCCACCTGGGTTTATCTGCACCGCGACGACCTGGAGATGCGCGGGTATCTCCAGCAGCCCAGCACGGGTCGCCTCTGGCGCTTTGAGGACACGGTCGGCCTGATGCGCCTGTACGAGGCGCTCTTCGACCAGGAGAATTACCCCCAGCCCACCCATCAACTGCGCCGGTTCACCCCCCGCGCGCCGCAGAAAAGGATGATTGAGATGGCTCAGAGCGCCGACAAGCTCCCCCGGAATCAGCAGCCCACCTTCATGGTCAAGGTGCAGTACCGGCAGAACGCCTCCTGGCAGGGCACCATCCGCTGGCTGGAGGGCGACGAGGAAAAGCCCTTCCGCAGCGCGCTGGAGCTGATCAAGCTGATGGACGGCGCGGTCAGCGGGCAGGATTGGTCCTGAGCAAACCGATAGGAGGCAGAGAAGATGAAACAAGCGATCAAGGCGCTTTTCAGCCTGGCCATGGCGGCCGTGCTGCTGGCGATGGGCGTGGGCACGGCCAAGGCCGAGGGCGCGCTGGCCGCCCCGACGATCCAATATCTCCCCTCGGACGACCGGAACATGGGCAAGCAGGTCTTCGTCATCACCAACCCCAACGGCGAGGCGATGGATGTGACCTGGGGCTCCATCGAGGACGGCGGGGCCAACGCCCTGACCCTGGGGGCGGGCGCCAGCCGCACCGTCACCCTGTCCGATCCCGAATACGCCGGCAAGACCCTCTTTGTCGCCTACAACGACGGGGAGATGGTCACCAAGCGCGGCCTGAGCAGCTACTACGTCTACGTGCGCTATGAGACCGTCGATGGGGCCACCCTGTACACCAAGACGGTCACCGTCGAGAAGAGCCGCGGCTCGGTGTCGGTGAGCGCGCCGGCCACCTACGAGGGCTACCGCCTGAGCGGCAAGTCCACCCAGGGCCATGTGTTCACCCCCGGGGCCTCCCTGAGCCAGCGCACCTTGACCTTTATCTACGAGGAGATCCTGCCCGAGCCCTACACCATCCGCACGGTCTACACCGACGCGGACACCGGCGAGACCCTGGGCGGCGAGAGCATCAACGTGCCCGTGGACGGGTCGGTGGCGGTCTCGGCCCCGGCCACCCTGTCCGCCGGCGGCAAGGATTACGCCCTGGCCGCCGGGCAGGGCGGCTACACCCACGCCTACGGCGACAGCCGCACCACCTACGAGTTCGCCTACCGCTTTGTGCCCAAGGCCCCCGACAAGGCCTACAGCATCAACATCAAGTTCAAGGACGCGGACACCGGCGCGATCCTGGCCTCCAAGAACCTGACGGTGCCCGTGGGCGGCACGGTCGACTTCCCGGTGCCCGCGACCTACACCACCGGCGACGGCGCGGAGTATGAGCGCGCCCCCGGCGAGCCCCAAAAGATCGTCCACGCGGCCAACAACCCGGCCCGCGCCTACACGGTCGCCTACAAGTCCCTGGGCACGGCCACCGCGCCTTATACCATCACCATCCGCTACGCCAACGCCCTGACCGGCCAGATCCTCGGCAGCGCCACGCGCACCGTGGAGATGAACGGCACGGTGTCCTTCCAGGCCCCGGCCACCCTGTCCGTGGGCGGCGACGCGTACACCCTGGCCGCCGGCCAGAGCCGCAACATCGTCCACGCCTTCGCCGACAGCGCCCGCCGCTACACCCTCTACTACAACCAGGCCGGGGCCCAGCCCGTGGAGCCCTACGCCATCACCATCCGCTACACCGCCAACGATACCAACCAGACCCTCTACAGCGCCACGGTGAACGTGCCCATCCAGCACGCGGTCTACCAGCAGGTGCCCACCGAGTTCGTCTACGGCGGCAACGTCTACACCCTGGCCGCCGGCCAGAGCGCCGTCATCGAGCACGCCTTCTCCGACAGCCGCCGGGTGTACAACGTGTTCTACAAGCTCGCCGGCCCGGCCGAGCCCGAGACCCCGCCCACCGAGCCCGAGCCGCCGGTGGTCGCGCCCCAGCCCGAGCCCACCCCCGGCCCGACCGCCGAGCCCGAGGTCAGCGGGAGCCCCGAGGCCAGCGAAAGCCCCGAGGTCAGCCCCACCCCGGTGGTGATCGAGGATGAGCAGGTGCCCCTGGGCCCCAACGCCTCGGGCGCGCCCCAGGCCACCGATATCCCCGACGAGCCGGTGCCCCTGGCCGCGGCCCAGGACGGGGCAAACGCCGCCGTGTGGTGGGCGATCAGCGGCGGCGTCATCGCCGCGGCGGCCATCGCGGTGATCGCGCTGCTGCTGATCAAGCGGCGCAAGCGCCAGACCCAGGCCTGATCAAACGCCAAGGCCCCCTCCAAGCGGAGGGGGCCTTTTGTTGACCGGGGGCGCGCCTCTAGCGCCGGGGCGAAGCGGCGAGAGCGGCGCACGCCCTAGCGCCGGGGTAAGGCGGCGAGCGGCGCGCACCCTAGCGCCGGGGCGAAGCGGCGAGAGCGGCGCACACCTCTAGCGCCGGGCCGGGCTGGGGATCCGCGCGGCCGAGGGCGGCACGCCCACCTGGCGCTTGAACACCCGGCTGAGGTGGAACTCGTCGCAGAAGCCGAAGCTGTGGGCCACCTCGCGCAGGGGCAGCTCGGGAAAATCCCGCAGCATCACCTGGACCAGTCGGATTTTCAGGTCGATCTGGTACTGATGGGGGGTAACGCCCAGGCGGCGGCGGAACTGCTCGCGCAGGGTGCGCTCGGAGACGAAGGCGGCCTGGGCCAGCTCGGCGGCGGGCACGTTGCGGTGGGGGTGGGCGTGCAGGTAGGCAACGGCGGCCTCCACCGCGCCGGCGTCCCCCGTCGGGGCGGGCGCGCCCTGCTCGTGCAGCTCGCACAGGATCAGCTGGCTCAGGGCCGAGAGCCGGGCCTCCCGCGCCGGGCCGCCGGAGAGGAAGGCCCGCACCGCCTGCTCGAACAGGGCGCGCACCCGGCCGCCGTCGCGGCAGGAGACCACCGTGGGGATGGCCGCGCCCCGCCCGCCGGGGCCGAAGGCGTCCCCCGGGTCGGCGCTGATGTGCAGATACAGGGTGCGGGTGCCCGGCTGGCAGGGGATGGACCCGCCGTGGCGCTGCCCGGCGTGCAGCAGAATGACCTGGTCCGGCCCGACCGGGTGGACCACGCCGCCCTGCTCGATGGGCCAGCCGCCGCGCAGCAGGTAGACCAGGTCATGCTCGGCCATGACCCGGCTGGGGTGCAGGGTCGGGGCGCGGTAGTGGTTGGCGTTGGCGCTTTCCACGCGCCGGGGCGCGTCCAATCGGTAGCTGCCCATGGGTCGATCACCTCGCTTTTGCCGGATTATACAGGTTTTTCCGCCGCTTTGTCAATGGCTAACGGCCCGCGCCCGCGCCATGATAGAGACAGGGGAATCCCGATAACGAGGAGGGAACACACCGTGGAAAAACGGATCAAAGTCGCCCTGGTGGGCCTGGCCTTCGGCGCGTCCTTCGCCGAAATCTACAAATGCCACCCCAACGTCTCCGAGGTGGCGCTCTTCGATGCGGACCGGGAGGTGGAGCGCCGGGTGGGCGAGCGCTGCGGCATCCCCGCCGGGCGCTACGCCTCCTTCGAGGCGCTGCTGGCCGATCCCACCATCGACGCGGTGCACCTGGTCACGCCCATCCCCCTGCATGAGGAGCAGACCGTGGCGGCGCTGCGCGCGGGCAAGCACTGCGCCTGCACCGTGCCCATGGCCACCTCCCTTGAGGGGCTCGGGCGCATCTGCCAGGCCCAGCGCGAGAGCGGCAAGCGCTACATGATGATGGAGACCACCCTGTACACCTACCAGTTTTTCTACGTGCGCCAGATGATCGCCTCGGGCCGGCTGGGGCGGATCCAGTTCCTGCGGGGCAGCCACTATCAGGACATGCAGGCCTGGCCGGACTACTGGATGGGCCTGCCGCCGATGCACTACGCCACCCACGCCATCGGGCCGCTGGTGGCGCTGTCGGGCTCGCGGGTGGAGCGGGTGGTGTGCTTTGGCAGCGGGACGATGGCCCCCGCCCTGGCCGCGCGCTACGGCAACCCCTACCCGGTGGAGAGCGCCCTGCTGCGCTTTGAGAACGGCCTGAAGGCCGAGGCCACCCGCTCGCTCTTTGAGACCGCCCGGCAGTACCAGGAGGGCCTGTTCGTCTACGGCAGCCGGGCCAGCTTCGAGTGGGGCTTTGCCGACGGGGACGATCCCATCGTCACCGAGCTGGACCCGCCCGCCCCGGGCAAGCGGGGCGGCACCTGCCGCGTCGCCCCCACGCCCATGCCCAATTGCTGCGACGGCCTGCCCGAGCCCATCCGCCGCTTCACCGTGGGCGAGCGCTACGACCCCCTCAACCCCCAGGAGTCCCTCAAGGCCGGGGCCGGGGCGGGGCACCACGGCTCCCATCCCCACCTGGTGAACGAGTTCGTGCGCAGCGTCGTCGAGGACCGCGCGCCCTGGATCGATCACACCCTCGGGGCCAACATCACCGCCGCGGGCGTCTGCGCCCACCAATCCGCCATGGCCGACGGCGAGCCGGTGGTCGTGCCGCGGTTTTAGCGCGAAAACGAAAAAGCCGCGGGGAGGATTCCCCGCGGCTTTTGTTTTATGCCCGTCGGCGCGCGCGGCAGAGCCGCAGCAGGCCGCAGCCCGACAGCAGCGCCAAGATCAGCGCCAGCGCGGGCAGGTCCGCGTCCCCGGTGGCCGGGCCCGCCGGCTGGGCGGTTGGGCTGGGCGCGGCGCTGGCAACCGGGTCGATCGAGGGCGGGGCGCTGGGCGCGGCCGTGGCGCTGGGCGCGGCGGAACCCGCCCCCTCGCCGGTCACCGTGCAGCTCAGGGACACCGGGCCCGCCAGCGGCGGGAGGGTGCGCTCGGCCCCGGAAAGGCCGTCGCTCCAGCGGTAGGCGTAGGATTGCGCGCCCCGTCCCCGGGCGGTCAGGGTCAGGGCGCTGCCCGCGGGCAAGGCCTGGCCGCTTTCGATCCGCCGTCCGCTGCACTGGGCCATGACCTCGCTGCCCCGGGCGGCGCCCGCGTCCTGGGCGGCGAAGGACACGGTGTAGCAGTTCAGCGCGGTCTCGGTCGGCCCGGTCACATTCAGGCGCACGCCGGTGTCCGCCCCGTCGGCCAGCAGCCGGTAGGTCCCCTCGGGCGCGGCGTCCAGATCGGTCAGGGGCGCGCCGGTCTCCGGGGCCAGGGAGAGCGCCATGCCGTGATCCGGCCAGGGCGCGCCGTCCTTGTACACCTCAACGCGCACCGCCCAGGCCGCCGGGGCGATGGCGATGGACAGCTCCGCCCGGCTGTCCGGGTCCGCGCCGTTGCTGGCGGACACGGTGAAGGCGTAGGTCCCCTCGGCGGTGGGGACGCCGCTGATGACCCCGGCGTCGGCCTCCAGGCTCAGGCCGGGGGGCAGCTGCCCGGCCAGCAGGGTCCAGGTCATCTGGCCGTCGCCGTCGGCGGCGAGGGTTTGGCTATAGGGGCGGCCCGCCTGGCCGCCGGGCAGGGCGGCGGTGGTGATCGCGGGGGGCGTCATGCCCATGATCTTCCAGACCGGCTTCCCGTCCTCCTGGGCCAGCTTCAGCCCGTCCTGCATGTAAAAGACCCCGTCGCCGTGGCCGGCGTTGGCCTGGATATAGACCTCGCCCAGGGCGGGTTGGCCGTGGATGGCCACCTCGGTGGTGCCCGACACCGCCCCGCCGATGCTCAGTTGGTGCCCGGCCTCCAGCTGCAGGCAGCCGCCGCCGATAAAATCCCCGGCGATGGACTCGTCGTGCTCGCCCAGCTGCAGGCAGCCGCCCGGGTCGAGCTGGATATCCTGGGCGTTCCACAGCAGGGCGTTGTTGTTGGCCCAGTGGCGCAGGGTCGCTTTGTCGGTGACCACCAGGTTGGTCCGGTCGTCGTAGATCAGCGCGACGCTGGCGTCGGTGGGGGTGCTCCCGTCGCCCACGTACACGGTCAGCCCGTCGGTTGCGGCCTTCTCGGTCCACACGCCGCCGGTCAGGGACACCTCCCCCAGCAGGCGCGCCTGGGCGCTTTGCACCTGGGCCTGGCCGCCGCTGGCCTCATAGCCGCCGTCGTAGAGCTTTTTGTCGATGCTCGCGTCCTGGACGATCAGCGTGGCGCTGCCCACGACGTTGGCGACGCCCTGGCTGCCCAGGCCGCCGGCGTAGACGTTCTGGCTGGGGGCGGCCCGCTCCAGGCGCAGGGCCGTGTCGCCGTAGACCGTCGCGTCCGAGCCGGTGTTGTAGGCGCGCCCCGCGCCGAAGACGTAATCCGAGGTGCCCACGCTGCCGCCGGCGAAGGTGGAGGACACCGTGGGCGCGGTTTGCTCAAGCCCGTAGGTCGAGGCGGCCGCGCCCGTGGCGGCCAGGCTGCCGGTTCCGCCCTGGGCGCGCCCCGCGCCGGTGAAGGCGGTGCAGGAGAAGCCCCCGCCCACGCTGTTGCGGATGGGTCCGCCCACGCGGGCGACCGCGTCGGTCCGCTGGGAGCCGCCCCCGCCGACGAACTGCCCGCTGATCTTGGCGTTGGCGCCGATGGCGGTGGTGACGCCGCCGGTCACCTGGGTCTGCGTGCCCCGGGCGTTGGCCAGGCCGCCGCCGTAGAACCACCCGGTGCAGGTCAAGTCCTGCCCGATGGTGATCTTCACATCGCCCAGCACGTCGGCGTGGGTGCCCTGGGGCGTGCCGCGGCCAAAATCGTACTCGTTTCGGCCGCCGCCGACAAGGTCGCCCTGGATATTGACGCCGTCGCCCAGGGTGATGGACACGCCGCCCACGTCCGCCCCGACCGCGCGGTATATCCCGCAGTTGTTCAGGCCGCCGCCGGTGATCCCGCCCAGCGCGGCCCCGTCGCCCACCTGGATGCGCACCTGGCCGGACACCTCGGCGCTGCCGCCGCTGGTGGGCGCGCCGCCGCCCACGATCGCCCGGCTGAGGGCGACGCCCGCGCCCACGCGGATGTCCACCGACCCGTTCACGTCGGCCCGGCAGAGGTCCATGCCCTCGGCCGCGTCGGGGTTGGCGTGGGAGCGCCCGTCGGTGTCGCCGCCGCCCACCACGCACCAGTCGGTGTTCGGCTCGCTGTTGGTGGTGATGTTCCCGTTGATCTGGATGGATACGCCGCCCACGCTGGCCAGGGCGGAGGACGCGGCCAGGGAGGAGGTGCTGCTGGCGCTGATCGCGGCGTACCCCCCGCCGACGACGAAGTCCCCGTCGTACTGGGTCTGGGTCAGGGCCGCGTCGATCTGCAGGTGACAGACGCCCGCCACGTTGGCCGTGGAAGTGGCGCCCGCGTAGCTATAGGAATTGTAGGCGTAGCCGCCGCCGTAGGCCTTGCGCTTCAGATCCGAGCCCGGGTGGAAGCGCACATGGGCGTCCCCGCCCACGTTGGCCGTCGCGCCGTAGTAGGCCTCCCCGCCGCCGTAGACGTTGACCACCGGGGCGTAGAGATCCACCCGCGTGTCGCCGGAGACGTTGGCGGCGGGGCTGCCCTGGGCGGCGCCGTCGCCCTCGGCGTAGCCCCCGCCGTAGACCGAGAAGATGGTGTACTTGCTGTAGGCCGCGTGGGAGGAGGTCACCGTGACCTGGGTGGAGCCGTGCACCGACCCGTTGTAGCCCCCGCCATAGATCACCGTGCGGTTGTCCACGCCGGTGGCCCCGCCGTAGGCGACATGGGTGCCGCCGGTGTCCGCGCCGTCGCTGCCGCCGTAGAGGAATCCGCCCACGCTGATCGGCCCGCTGACCGCCAGGGGAATACCGTTGGCAAAGATGTTGGAGGCCTCGGAACCCATCTCCGAGAGCAGGAAAACCGGGCTGTCCATGGTGGCGCCCTCGAGGGTGGTGGTGATGGTGAAGGAGGTGATGCCCTTGTCGGTGGGCACGTTGATGTAGGTGTAGGGGGCCTTGGCCGCCATGTTGGAGATCCTCACCGTCTTGTCGGCCGGGTTGAGCACCAGGGTGACGTCCCCGGCGGGCCGATCCGCGCCGTAGTCGGCTAAGGCCGCGTCGATGGCGGGCTGGATGCCGGTCCTGCTCACCGCCGCGCCCTCCACCAGGATGGTGGTCTGCCCGGGCAGCGAGTCGGCCGCCGACGCGGCTGCGGGCTCGGCTGAGGCGCTGGGCTCAGCCGAGGCGGTGGACTCGACCGAAGCGCTGGGCTCGACCGAGGGGCTGGGCTCGGCCGAGGCGCTGGGCTCAGCGGTAGCGCTGGGCTCGACCGAGGCGGTGGGCTCAGCGGTAGCGCTGGGCTCGACTGAAACGGCGGGTCCGGCTGAAGCGCTGGGCTCGACCGAGGCGCTGGGCTCCGCTTCGGCTCCTTCCCCCACGCGCTCGCCCTGGCTCGGGGGCGCGCCCTCGGCCCGCGCCGCGCTCAGGCCGCCTCCCGCGGCCAGCAGAAGTCCGGCGGCCAGCAGGGCAGCCAGGGTTTTTCGCCAAAACAAGCGCTTCATCACATGCACCCTCCACAACGATCAATTTTGTAGCATCTCCATTATACTGTATAGGTACCAAGATGTCTACCGATGGGGAAAATGCTTCGCCCTTCGGCGCGGTTTTTCCCCTCCGATCATGGCGCGTCGGACGGGGAGCCTGTATAATAGGGGGGAAGGGGGTGGCCGGATGCCGGGTGGCGAGAGGCTCTATGAGCAGGTCTATGAGATTCTGAAGAA